>JAFSQI010000050.1 GCA_017446685.1 Butyrivibrio sp. | reverse complement strand
TTCCTTATATTCTCGAAAGTGGCAGATTCACAAACCAATAATCAACTGCTACTATTCATCATTTTCAAATAGTGGCAGTATCTCGGCCCAAAACAACACTGCCACTATGGGCAAATCCAAGATAATGGCAGTATATCTACCTATTCCAGCGGGCCAATCCCCTCAAAAGACTAGTCAATAAGCCTGAAATTTATAGTTCTTTCGTGTAGTAATATCTGGCTCCGGTGTAAGGATATTCTTGTAACGAGAATACTTCTTTATAGCCCAGCTTTGTGTAAAACCCAGGTGCTTGGAAAGAAAATGTATCAACAAAGACATATTTACAGCCTCGCTTGATTGCCTCTTTTTCAGCCGCTTCGATGAGTTCTTTTCCGACGCCATGTCCTCGAAGTTCTTCTGAAACAAAGAGATAATGGACACAAAGCCACTTACCAAAAGTATCAGCTGTAAGTCCGGCTTGTTTATTTCCATTTTCATCCTCAAGAAAAATACCTAAAGGAACATTCTCTGACTTCTCTCGATTGCTAAGATTGTAACCTTTGAGCATTTTATAGATTTCTGCTATATCCGCCTCATTGCCATCATTAGTAATACGAAACTCCATGGTCTCCTCCGTTAGTAAGTTATCCTGAAAGATAAATCATATAACACTTTCAATTAATTGTACTGTTTCAGACAATCCACCCTCAGTCCTGATCTTATCAGATATTTCCATTGCATTTTTGCTTTTTTCATCATACGTATCTTGCATTTGAACAATGGAATTATAGATATTTTCTTCAGTCAGCTCCTTTGCTTTCAATGGTTCCGTGGCCACATTTAAATTTCTAAGCTGCATTGCAAATCCCATCTGGTCCAGCACATGAGGAACCGGTATAGACGGTATTCCATAGATCATGGTTGCAGCAGATGTTCCAAAACCACAGTGATGAATCACGAAGCTGCACTGTTTGAAGAGCCAGCTGTGAGGAACACTCCCAACAGACATCATTGTTTCCGGAAGTTTATACTCTTCAAGTGATTTTTGAAACCCTTGTATGATTGCCCTGCATCCCGCCTTTTGAAATGCTTTGACAAACATATCCAGTTTATCCGTTTCTGCTTTATCTTCGAATGACATTGCGCCGAGTGCGAGCAGAACAGGCTTTTCACCACTTTTAAGAAAGGCTGTTAATTCCTCACTTGGCGAATATACCTCCTCTTCTTCAAACCAATAGCCTGTCAAAATATGCTGGTCTTCCCAATACGGGCTTCTTGTCACAACAAATTTACTTATGGGGATCAGGTCGAGTTTTTGAGACATCAGGGAATCACCGACTCTCATCGCTTTAAGACCATAAACCTTTCTGATCTTGTTATATGGCTTGTTTATCTGTTTACCGATCAAGCCCCCGATAAGCTTATTAATAAATGTCTGCGGCTTTTTCTTTTCGGGGATCATTTCAATCTGCAAAGTCACGTTTACTGTTGGAATATTCAAGGCCTCTGCTTCTACTGCTCCCATCTGACTGTGACTTACTATGATAAGATCATTTCCTTTGCATGCCTCATATATTTCATTCGTTGAATTCTGAATGATCTTAAATATGAAATTCATTGTCTTAAGCATGCTAAGGGCAGCATTTGAACTTTTACCTCTGATAACAGCTGCTTCCATCTCTATATCAATATCAGGTCCGACGGGAAGAAAAGAAATACCCGATTCTTCAATAAGTTTTCTCCAACAGGGATGAGAACCGAGTTTAACATCATGTCCGTTTTTCTTAAGAGCCCTTGCAAGATATATGTACGGTTGGATATCTCCTCTTGTTCCCATTGTGAAAATGATAGTTTTCATGAAATATATAACTCCTAACCTGCTGCATTATTTAAACTAATGGAACTCCGTGATTTGATATGCGTGGTTCCAAGGTGGTTAGATTCTTTATTGGTGTTGCGTGATACCAGTTCATTTACTCATTCCTCATATCTTCATTATCAGATAGCCATGTATCTGGTTTTGTCAGAAAAACCTTCGTATACTCATCATACATACATTGTTTTTCCAGTTCTGTTAAGTGCGCTGAATCAAATCTGTTCTTGTGACAAAGTCTCAGTAAATTCAGATATTTAAAATCAGGAATATCCTGCTCTATACGTTCTAAGATATAATACTTACTGGAGCATGACTTATCAGTATAGTATAGGTAATCTGACATTGCCGTGGTCAAAACGGTTTGCGTCAACATACGAAGCGTAGGGTGTTTATGCATTTCTGCATATTGCTCATAAAATGCAGGATCATTTTTCTCTAAATCAAAGAGGATTCTCTTTTGCATGCGCTCGGATTCAACAATATCCTCACGAGTCGGACGTTCCAACTGTTCTTTAGAATCATTCCCCAAAAGAATCTTCCCGGAATCCAATATTCTGAACACTTCAATCGGTCTGTTCACGAGATCCATATTTTCATGTAACAACTCAAAATCGTATTTGTAAGGATGCCTCAAATGCTGATTTTGAAATACTACTCTGGATATAGCTATATCATGGTCTGTTTGTTGTTCAGTTTCTTCTATGATGCGAACTATTGCAGTCTTTTCCCGCTGATAATCCACATCATCACTTACAATATGCACTAGATCAATGTCACTTCCTGGATTCCCAGTATATGTGTCATCCGAAAGAGAACCTACAAGATAGATGGAATCAACGAATTCTAAATCTTTAGCCTTTTCAATATATGTTTCTATGATTTCATATGCCCTTTTCTTAGATTTGTCCATTACCCATCCTCAAACAAGAATATCAACAATACTTAAACGTTTCTTTTCTCCAAATTTAACAGTGCTGTGCTCACAAAACAAGGCTTTTGTCACATTCTATAGCAAATCAATAGATATTTTTTTCTTATTATTCTCATTTGTTTGATATTTCAGAACACCGATAACCGCTTGTCTTCTGGAACAAAGTAGGGACTGTTTTCGTCAATATCATATACTTCATAAAACTTATCAAATTGCCCAAGGATGTGATTCACTCTTTCTTTGCCAATAAGATGACCGTCTGACATGGCGCTATCAATGCCCTGCTCTGTAATATAGTGAGCATTTATTTTGGCATAAGTCCTAAAGAATAAATCGTAGTCAGGATTTTCTTTTTGTTCCAGGATTTTAAGGCAGCACCTCATGGCCATAAGGTCAGCAAAGGTTTCATTCTTAATAAGAGTGCCATCTATCTTGCGGCCATATTCAACCTCAAGGCCATCGAAAAAGTCTGCGATTTTCTGCTGATTCTCGGTATATGCAGATTCCTCTTCCTCTGTCATCCAAGTCTCCCACCATCCATGCCAATCATAGTTAATACCGTAAGGATCATATGAATGAGCATATTCATGTGCTATTAATACACCATAGTAACCTAGCATTTCCTCGAATGATGCCGTTTTGGAGCAATAAGGATTAGCGAGTATTCCACTACTTACATAAAGTGCATTATACCTATTCAAAAAATAGGCATTTACCTCAAACAAATTAGCATTAAAGATTTGTCTTTTCTCGTCTTCTTTCTTGATCTGACCTCTTTCAAAGCGTTCCTTGCTGACAAGAAGCGATATATAATCGTCCACCAGATCACCGGTTAGATTTATGTCAGAAATGTCATTTTCTATTTCGTTTTTCCCAAGGCTTACTCTCATAGTAAGAATCTTATGTTTAGCCAGCTCTTTTCCATGAGTGCTGAGCCATTCTGTACCAGTTATAATATCTCTATAGCTATTCTTGACTTCCTCCACAATTTCAAGTGCCCGCTGCTCATCGAAGTCCCCAAGATATTGCTCCTTGTAAGCTTCATTTATAACATCCGATGCATATGCCTTTATAGCCCTGCATGCCTGGTCACTATAATCTACTCCATATGCGGCTTTTAGCACATCTTTACCATAGAGTGTAAATAATCTTATGATCGCCCCCAATAGCATATGATCCCTTATGGCTTCTACATTTTCTTCCTGATAGATTTTGTTTAAAAGGACTGATAAGTTTTCTTTTGCAACAAAATCCTTATGCTTACCAAGTGCCTCTAAGCTTCCGAGGATTTCTATCACCGGTACAGAAACATTTTCTTTTTCAAGTGACGCAGAATCAAAATAGACGATGTTATTGACCTGCTCTTTCCAATAATCATCAATCATCTCTCCTACAACAGAGGCATTATCAAACATTTCAATTGTTCTGTCTTCTGAATACCCAAGTTTATCCATCAATGTTAGAAACTCTTTTTTGACAGAATCATCTGCATTGTCCTCTGAAAAAAGATTCTTGTAAAAATCTATATCACTCATCATGCTATCTGGCTCAAACCATGTGGCATGATAACCGTTATAATCTGCAGAAATTGTAAATCTGAAAGCTTTGCTAAACATCATATACTCTTCTGTTTGATAGAGCTTGTAAATGTCTTCGAGGCTTTTAATATTTTCAATTGGCTGTAGATGTCTTTTGGCTGAATCTATTCTCTGATCGTAGTCCTGAGTGTCTAATATGTGACGATAAATAGATACTGCTTTGTAAAGACCACTATCTTCACTAATTTCATTTAAATCAGTATTATCAAGAATGTCTCGGATTGCCTTATCGAATTTCTCCTGTTCATCCCACAAAAAAGTACCACTGTCATCGCTATTTTGGCTTTTCTGTTCTTTCCATTCACCATTAACAAATTCGTCAAAGTCCGATATTGGTGTACCATTATCATCTATTTTGGCTGTGATAAGTGACTTTGCCTCATCATCACTGCTTTGAACATCTTTATTATCATCATTTTTTCCTGAATTTGTCTCTGAATTTTCCTGATCTGTTTCTGCCTTTACTTCTGAATTTATTTCAGGCGTGCCTGCTTCTCCACATCCTGTGCTCATGGCAAGTACTGATGCACTCAGTAATAACGCCACTTTTCTGATAAAAAAATCCCCAACACCCTTTCTATTCTTCAAAGCTATTTTCCCCTTTTATTCACTTGATTTTTACGCACTTTCTTCTCGATAGTACTTGGCCTGTGCCTCAAACATCTCTGCGTAAATTCCCGAAGGAATGTTTATAAGTTCGTCATGTGTTCCGTATTCCGCAATATGTCCATCTGAGAACACAGCTATCTTATCGCAGAATTTGCAGCTGGAAAGTCTATGAGAAATATAGACCGCAGTCTTTCCGCCAACAAGAGTATGAAACTCTTTGTATACTTCGCTATCTTTATATTCGCTCCCCATGATGCCTCCTATTCTTAGTCTATGAGCTTTAAAAAACATAGATTTATCTATTTTTAATGTATTTCAATAGAAAATGGTACACTACTCACATGTTGCTCACTTATTTTGAGGCAGAACCGCTTCTACGAGATCATTTTACAAACTATTATTTCCTGAATATCTCTGCTGATTCCAACTGAAGAAAAGTACTCCTGCACAGTTCCGTGGTTTTCTTCTATAAGCTCCATAAATCTGGCCAGGTTGTTCTCATTTGGAATAACTATGTTCATATCAAGTTCAGGGCGCTCTTTATGGATCAGCTCAAAGCGCTTTTTGCTGTTTTCTTTGGTTCTCATGTAATCGTAAACAATATCGCTTTTGCGTACGCCGCAAAGCCAGAGAAGAAGTGATGCGATTACGCCTGATCTGTCCTTGCCTGCATAGCAATTGAATATTACATTTTCCGGTGCATTTGCAATAGTGTTAAAGACATCGCTTATATTGGACGCATGGGCAATCTTGTAGTAGCTCTCCGGAATGGCCTCTAAGCTGTCCGGAGTTTCACTGCCTTCTTCGATTGCTATATCATGATAGTCAAAGCCCTCCAAACAAGCCAGTCCATGAGGCTTCCTAGCTTTTTCTTTTGCCGTTCTCATATCTATGACGGTAGTGATTCCTGACTTTCTCAAAAACTCCACATCTTTATCAGATGGCTTTAGAACTACATCGCTTCTGATAATGCGCCCGTACTGAGTATATGTATCAGTGCCATCAATCCTGTAGCCGCCGAGGTCTCTGGTGTTGATTGTAGTTTCAAGTAATGAGTACACTTTGTTGTTCCAGGCATTATCGTAGCTTTCAATCATGCCAGATCCTTCATCAAGGGCCTTAAGCTCTTTGAGGCATAATTCCACCGCTTCTGCTACGAATTCATCAGCCATTTCTCTGGTAAAAAAGAAAATGTCTTCATCAGGAACCTCTTTAAAGTATTCATCCATTGATTCCATAAGCCATGTCACATCAAAATGGCACAGGTCATTTATCTTTTCCTTCTGAAAATCCTCCGGAATGTATAGGTCATTTTTCAGATGATATCTGTCTGTAACATATTTATTGATGATAGAGTAGTCTTTATGAAGTTTTTCCACATTTCCGGGAATCATTGGATTCCAGTGATATTTGTCATAGACAAAATGTCTGTAGCATATGTCCTGAACCAAATGAAGATAGTAACCCAGATATAGGTCATCTGATTTAAGCTGTTCACCGAACATGCCTCTGAAAAGCTCAAAGTCATAAGCTTTTTTATTTCGTCCCCAGATATACTTGTTTAGGTGACCTTTTTTCCCCTCTCCTGCATCAGGGAGGATTGCGCCGAACTTAAGTCTGTTTATATCTTTGAATTTGTGTTTCTTTGTCAGCTCATTTGTAACTGCCAAATGTATTATGCTTGATGCCATATCCCCAGTATCCTCCAACAAATGTTTTTTCCTGTGCATACCTGATGTTCTTTTGTATTTTCTTACCTTGTCATCTGCTCAAGCATAAATTCTTTTACCGCTTCGGTGACAAGTTCAAGATGGTTATCGTAGCAGTGGGTATCTCCGGGAATAGTTACCAGTTTGCAGTTCTTGTACTGTTTGGAAAATGTCACGGAAGCTTCATAAGGAACGGCTTCATCCTGATCTCCGTGAACTATAAGTACTGGTTTTGTATATTTATCCACAAAGTCCTCAACCCTGATAGTCTGGGCAACTCTGACATAATTGCCTTTAAGCTTTCTTCCATCCCATGCGTCAAGTTCATCAGGAATATTCTCCGGATCAAATTTAATTCCGAGAAGTTCTCCTGTTCTGGCAATTTCAGGAATCATTGCAGCCGGTGATAACGGAATAAGCGCCTTGATAACATCTCTTTCCATAGCTGCTGCAAGCATTACAGAGAGTCCTCCCTGGGAATGGCCTGCCATGTAGATATCTGTAACAAAGTCAAGCTTCTTGGCATAATCAACTACCGCAAGAATATTGGTAAGCCACTTGAAAAGGGTGTGATCTTCAAACTTTCCGTTGCTCTTTCCATGTCCATACATGTCTGCGCGAAGTGTTGCCACCCCGATTTCATTAAGTGTTTCCTGAACCGCAACAATATGTCTTTCTTCACTATGTCCTGTAAAACCATGGATTATGATGCACAATGGACACTTTTCTGCATTATTCTTTGGCATATCTAGATAGGCATTTAATTTTATACCGTCACAATCAATATACATTCTCTTTTCCCTCCGTGTGTGGTAGTGACTTATATCATATATCTTCAGATAAGAGCAGGTCTACTCTATTATTGCTGGAATGGTCCTATGACTCTAGTGTAGCTGTTTTATATTAACTCGACTATATGCTTGCTATAATTTGAATCTACTGCGTTGTCATCAGTCGTCGATGGACACCCATCGACTCCATCTTCCGCCTTGTAGATTGCAAATTATATCTAAGCAATATAGTCGAGAAATATAAAAACAGCTACACTAGTTCAATTTTCTGCAAATATATAGAAGATGGTTTGTATTACCCAAGAGTTCCCTCTTTTCAGAGAATTGCAGGTACCACTCGTATAACTTGTTGAAATCTTCATCAGAAACTTCAAAATCAACTCTTTGTTCTATTGGTTCCAAAAGTCCGTCTACACCCGTTGTTGTTATCCAGAAAACTTCTTTTTCTTTAAAGAGCTGCTCAAACTCAGTAATGTCATAACCAGTAAAGAGCTGTTCCTTAAAGTGCCTGATTCGATAATCTTTTGTAAAATTCTCCTTTTGGCCTAAAGCCCAGTTTCCATAGAAGTAGTTAGAATACATGATTGCGTAAACTGATATGAACGCAAACATAATAACTCCACCAGGTTTTGTTACTCTAATGGCCTCATCTATTGCTCTGTTCACTTCATTTGATTCATACAAATGATATAGTGGGCCCAAAACAAGTGTGACATCAAAGGTATTACTAGCCAAAGATTGAAGATTTGTGGCGTCTCCCTGGATAGAATGAAGGTTAGGAAGTTCTTTACTATGATCTCTTAGCACCTCAAGATTCTTCTCAACCAGTTCAACTGCTGTTACATCCATTCCCTCTTTAGCAAGAGCTATTGAATATCTTCCGGTACCGGCACCAATTTCAAGCACATTAGAATTACTATCAGCAAATCTATGGATATAATTCATAGTTGTTGCATATTCCAGCCTTCCATGGACCGACCTTTCAAGGCGCCCGTCTTCTTCATACTGGGAATAGAATTTGCTTACAATTTCTTCTCTTGAAGCACCCTCTGTTATCTGATCTATCCTGGTAAAATACTCTGTGTCATTTTCATGGTGAATATAAGCTCCATTTTTAATTTGAACTCGCAGGCTCGCAGGATTATCCTTATTCACAGACATATAGACTTCATGGATACACATCTGTCTTGCTTTTTCCAAAGTCAGCTCAAGCCCTTTTGTTGCATATCCTCTTCCCCTAAACTTCTTTGATATACAATAGCCAATGTGACCTGCCCCTTCCCTTAGAAAATCATTCAAACAATGGCGCAGATTGAAAACTCCAACATAAACATCTCCATCAACCAAAACATACGTTGTATCCGGTACAAACCCCTCCGGCAACTCTTTTCCCAGGGACCAGTTGCGCTTCTTTTCAATCCATTCCAAAAACTGCTCATAATCATAGCCATATACATTGTTCATATAGCCATTTTCATTTTCAGGAAAAGACATATAAAGCTCGTAAGTCTTTCTGTAGTCCGAATCCTGCACTCTGATAAGTTCCATTCTTTCTCCTCCTAATATTTAAAAAATCATATCAGCGGCTCTGCAATATAAGAAATAATGTCGCTTGCGACATACTCGCGCGAGGCGCGGATGCTTTAACATCATTTTCATCTCGCGCCGATGCGCATCCAAATCCCCATTTTAACATGCGATTAAGATATGCTAAGAAAACTTATCTCAACCCTGGCACCACCGGTTTCCTTTGAATTAGCTAGAACAATCTTTCCGCCGTGCTCCTTTGCGACTTTCTTTGCAAAAAACAATCCGATACCATAATGAGAGCCACTGGTTCTACTTAAGTCATCCATAAAAAACTGCTCAGTGCCATGGGCAAGAGCTTCAGAAGAAAAACCACTTCCGGAATCTTCAACGGTAAAAATAAGTTCTTTGCTGCTATAAGTAGCAGTAATATTTATTACGCCGCCCTTAGGCGTATGCTCAGCAGCATTCCTCACAACATTCATGACAGCTCTAACAACGTGGTCATACACGACACTTATAACAGACTCGCTATTTTCAATTTCGCAGTCTTCCTTCCAGGCTATCTTGAGCTGATAAACTTCCGAAAGTCCCAGAGTCTGCTTTTTGATATCAGTAAGGACATCAGAAACTTTTACCTTAACAGGTGTCTGTTCGATACCTTCCTGAGACTTCGTAACTTCTATGAGAGTCTGCACATAGTTCTGAATCTGAAGTACACTTTCTGAAATATAGTCAGCATAGTACTTCTGCTCATCCGTAAGCTCTGTCTCAAGCAAAAGCTCAGAATTGCCGCGAACTACCGTAAGCGGAGTTTTGATATCGTGGGCAAGTGCTGACATCTGCCTATTCTTTTCCTGCTCAGTTTCCCACTGCTTCTGAAGTGAAGTCTTAAGGGCATATCGCATGTCATCCAGTGCCACCAGACATTCATCAATCTCTCTAACGCCTGAATAATTCACCTTAAAATCCAAGTTCCTGTCGCCAATCTGCTCTAAGGCCTCTCTCATGGGAGTCATCTTCTTTCTAATCCCTGAGCCAAATTTTTTAGCAAAAATCCGTATGATTCCCAAGCAGCATATAATAATGAAAATGGTCAGGAGATTTTCAGGATTTGGCAGATGCTCATTCATCCACATGGATTTATACTGAGGCTTAAGCCTATACTGCAAAACAACATATTCATCCGGACGAATAATAATTCTATAAAAACAGCCGTCACTATAATTATTATTCTTATTTGATAATACCTTCCATGCAGTTTCTACATCCTTTTCATCGAGATTGCCTGAGAGGACTTCTCCATCATCTGAAAAAACCACATAGCGGCATACCTCGGGAATCAGATCAGAGGTCACTTCGTTTGCTGTTTTAATCTGATCAGAGACTTCACTTATCCTGTACTCCGCATAGTTAGCCGGGTAGATAACTCCGGCATTTATAAGAAGATTAAAAGCAAAAAGAGAAATAGCTGCCCATATAAGGAGAGCTAATCCCATTAAAAAAATATAGACCTCGAACATACTTCCAAGACCTAGCGTTCCCCTCTTATTCTTTTTATCTTTACTCTTTACTCTTCCCATTTATAACCAATCCCCCAAACTGTCTTAATTGGCATATACTCGAAGCGTGAGAGCTTTGTTCTGATGTTTTTGATATGCGTGATTATTGTGCTGTCGCAACTCTCACTATCGTATCCCAACACTTTTTCTAGTATCTGTTCCTTTGAAAAAATCTGACCGCGGTTCTTTGCCAAAAATTCGCATATATCATACTCAGCCTTTGTGAGATTTATTTCCTTTTCATCAATCATCATCTTACGTGCTTCAAGCATAAAGCATATTCTGCCAAGGGCAAGTCTTGCCACATGCTCACGTTTTTCTCTCCGAAGGTGTGCCCCAATCCTCGCACGAAGCTCCATTACTCCGAAGGGCTTGCAGATATAATCATCTGCGCCAAGGGCAAGTCCGTTTACAAGACTTCCCTCATCCGTTTTGGCGGTAATAAATAAAATCGGACAATCAACCACATTCCTTATCTTTGAACAGAGCTCAAAGCCGTCAATTCCCGGCATCATCACGTCCAGTAATATCAGGTCGAAGTGTGAGAGCTTATCCATCTCTATTTTCGTGGGATCATCAATTTTTGTAACAGTGTGAGAGTCCTTAACAAGAACATTCCCGATCATGTTTAGAATGGCTTTTTCGTCGTCAACTGCAAGTATGTTTGCCATATCTTTTTATCCTTTTTTTCTATATATTTGGAGCAGGTTATTCAGATATCTTACATCCTTCATAGTTTGCAGAGAAAACAAAATATCCTGCAAAGCAAACTGAAACAACTACCAGATAAATCAATGCCTGTGACTTGATTTCAGAAAGTACTCCCCCATCTGCAAGCTCGTATACAAGGAATTCTTCAGTCATTCTGGCTGTCCATGAAAATGGCACGATTTTCCAGACATACATTCCAATATCCGTAAGGAAAAGTGCACTGATCAGTCCAGAAATTAAACCTGCACCTATCGCAAATGCTTTTCCAAAAGCAAATGCAAAAATCTCAAACAACAGATAAAGAGGAATCGAAGAAAGCCACATCACAAGGGCAGCCATGATGAATACCCCCATTGAAGCAATGCTTTGTCCGTGAATCATGTTAAAGCCACACCCGAATAAAACTGCTGTAAATAACAAGGCAAAGAGACTAAGTAAAAGTAATGTCACTGCCTTGGAAAAGAGCGCTGCGGTTTTGCTTCTTAGGGTAAGAAGATTTTGGAACGCTCCCGCATTTTGCTCCTGCTCCATTGTACTAGCAACAAATATTCCAATCAATACGGGAAATGCAGATCCAAGAGTCTCATAAAAAGCTGTTATCTTATCGGTCTCATTCCAGCCTGAAACCGCATAATAAGCAAGAAACACTGCACTTACCATAATCGGAATAATGATATGACCAGTTGCCATAGAACTTCTTTTCATCTTATAAAAATCTGCACGAAGACATCTCATAAACATTTTTATTTCACCTCTCTTTTTTCAAACCAGTTAAGATAAAGATAAGTTAAAAGTAAAAAGTGGGCGAGTGCGATGATAATTCCGGGAAATATTACAGAAGAGCTAAGAAGCGAATCTCCTGCCTGCGCTCTCATTCCGTTTGGAAGTACATGAAGAAGCGGTGTAACAACTCTCGTGGATATTGCGGATACCAATAAAAACCATTTTTCTGAAGGAGCCACGCTCACTCCAAGCACTGTTAAGGACAGGCAGACTATGATTTCAACTACCATTCCGAATTTATCACTGAGGAATAAATAAAGCGGTATCTGCCAAAGCTGTACGATAGTAAGAGCAATAACCGTTATAGCTGCCCCGACTAAGGGAACGCTTGTTGTTAAAAAAAAGCCTCCCAAAGTGGCTCCCGCAAAAAGAACTGCATTTGATACAAGTACAAGGATTCCCAAATAAATGATTTTTCCAAGCATCAGATCTCTTTTCTCTATTGGAAGAGTCTTAATGTTGTAGTATCCGTTTTTCTTTTCTCTAATTACAGTGAGATAACTTATGATAGCGATCATTCCCGGAAGAAGAAATACGTACCACCAGTTCCATGCGCTTTCTGCGTAGGCATTTGTAATTCCTGCTGTTAGTACAAACGCCATCACAAGTGCGATTATCGGGAATGCAAATATAAGTTTACTGCTCATTGTTCTCTTTGCTTTTAAAAATTCCGCTCTTATTATCTTAGTCATTGCTTTAATCCTTTCATCCAAGCTATAAGGTAGTTTGTAACAGTAATTTACGCTCTTTAGGCGATGTTTTGGAGCCCACGGTTTTTCTTAACAACATCCATAAAAAGCTCTTCAAGATTTTGTCCCGGACAAAGCTCCCCCTCATATCCAAGCACTCCGTCTGAGATTATTCCAATATAGTCAGCGCACATCTGAACCTCTGAGAGAATGTGACTTGACAAAATCACGGTGATTCCCTGCTTCGGGAAGGATTTTATAAGTTCTCTAAGTTCTTCAATTCCGATTGGATCAAGTCCGTTCGTGGGCTCATCAAGAATAAGAAGCTTTGGATTTGCAAGAAGCGCAAGTGCTATTCCAAGTCTCTGCTTCATTCCAAGTGAAAACTGACCTGCCTTCTTTTTTCCTGTGTTTGTAAGTGAAACTTTTTTTAAAACTTCATCGATTCGGCTCCCAGGCGCTCCAAGAAGAATGGCTCTTACTTCAAGATTCTCTCTAGCAGTCAGGTTTTCATAAATTGGAGGATTCTCGATCAGTGCTCCGATTTCTTCCAGCACGCATCTGTTCCAGGGCTTTCCATCGTAGATTATCTCGCCGTCTGTGGGCTTCATGATTCCGGTTATCATTTTAAGTGTTGTCGACTTTCCTGCTCCGTTAGGTCCAAGGAGGCCATATACACAGCCCTTTGGTATATTCAGTGAAACATTATTTACAGCTTTCTGATCTCTAAATGTCTTGCAAAGCTCGTTAGTTTTAAGAATCATCTCCATTATTTTTCCCTTCTTTTCCAATATATAAATTTGTTTTTGTTTTAGTTATTGCAGGTATTTTTCAACCTGAAAACAGATTACAAAGAAAAAATAAAGATTTGATGAAGATTATCAAAAAAAACGGCGACGAATAATCTTTTAGATTAATCGCCACCATCTTAAAATATATCAATGTAATAATCTTTGAGTCTTAATGCTCTACTTATGCAATTCCGGCATATTCATAGCCTGCTTTTGTGACAGCTTCCTTGATAAGAGCCTCATCAACATCCTTAGAATTGTTGATAGTCACCAGATTATCCTCATGAGAAGCTACTACTGACTCAATTCCGTCAATTGCCTCAAGAGCTTCCTTTACATGAGCCTCACAGTGTGCACACATCATTCCGTTTACCTTAATTTTCATTTCGTTATTCTCCTTATTCTTATTATTTTTTTCTTTTATATCATTATCAATCTTCGTACCTGAGGATTGCATGATTGTATAATTAACCGGGTTCTTGATTATCTTGTCATTTTTTCCGTCATGCACTTTTAACCAATTAAGTCTTAACGCATTAGATACTACGCAAAAGCTTGAAAGTCCCATAGCTGCTGCGCCAAACATAGGATTGAGTGTCCATCCAAAGGCAGCTACATAGCAGCCTGCAGCAAGCGGAATACCTATGATATTATAGAAAAATGCCCAGAAAAGATTCTCGTGGATATTTCTTAATGTTGCCCTTGAAATTCTGATAGCTGCTGCCACATCGCGAATACTGCTCTTCATGAGTACAACATCTGCCGCGTCTATAGCTATGTCTGTTCCTGCTCCTATGGCAATTCCAACATCCGCACGTGTAAGCGCCGGTGCATCATTTATTCCATCTCCAACCATGGCTACTTTTCCATGCTCCATGAGTTTTCTGATAACAGCTTCTTTTCCGTCAGGAAGTACTCCGGCAACTACTTCATCTACTCCTGCCTGTTCTGCAATAGCTTTTGCTGTAATTTCATTATCACCGGTCAGCATTACAACATGGATACCCATTTTCTTAAGCTCACTGATCGCCTGCGGCGTATCCTCCTTTATGGTGTCAGCTACCGCTATTATTCCCATCAGCTTATTATCTTTGGTAAAAAGAACCGGTGTCTTTCCCTGAGAAGCAAGCTTATCCATGGATTCACTTTTTAGCACATCAGGATGTTCCAAAATTCCTGTAATAAATCTTGCATTTCCACCTGCCACAGAAACACCGTCAAGCTTTGCTTTTAACCCGTTTCCGGATAATACTTCAAACTCCGTTGTCTCAAGAAGCTCTATCTCATGCTCTTTTGCATGATCAATAATTGCTTTTGAAATAGGATGCTCACTTTTGGATTCCAGTGCATAGGCAGTTGCCAAGAGTTCTTTCTCACTGATATCATCTGCAGGAATAACATCCGTAACACGCATAATGCCTGTTGTTATAGTTCCTGTCTTATCAAGGGCAACTATCTGCGTTTTTCCTGTAAGCTCCTGCACTGCTGCAGTCTTAAACAAAATTCCGCTCTTTGCCCCAACTCCGTTTCCAACCATTATTGCCACGGGAGTTGCAAGTCCCAAAGCACAGGGGCAACTTATTACAAGGACCGATACTGCTCTTGCCATGGCATATCCGAAGTTTTGGCCTGCCATTAACCACACAATAAAAGTTGCAAACGCAATACCGATAACCACCGGTACAAATACTCCTGATACCCTGTCGGCAATCTTTGCAATCGGTGCCTTGGTTGCTGCCGCATCGCTGACCATACGTATGATTCCGGCAAGAGTTGTATCTTCACCAACCCCTGTTGCTTCGCATACCATATACCCCGAAGTATTGATGGTTGCAGCTGACACCTTATCTCCTGCCTGTTTTTCTACAGGAACACTTTCTCCTGTAAGCGCTGATTCGTTAACAGCGCTCTCGCCCTCTTTTACGATACCATCTACAGGTATACTGTCTCCCGGCCTTACAACAAATCTGTCTCCGACCTTTACCTCATCTATCTGAACAGTTATCTCTTTATCACCTTCGAGGATTACAGCTGTTTTAGGAGCAAGCCTCATCAGAGCTTTCAGTGCATCTGTGGTTTTACCTTTTGACCTTGCCTCAAGGGTTTTTCCCACTGTAATAAGAGTCAGGATGGTTGCCGCAGACTCGAAATAGAATTGATCCATGTAATACATTACCTGATCTTCGTTTCCATCCAGCACAGCACCGGACATGGCAAAAAGGGCAAATACACTATATGCATAAGAAGCTGTGGCTCCAAGTGCTACCAGTGTGTCCATGTTAGGAGCCCTGTGAATAAGTCCTTTGAATCCGCTGATAAAAAACTTCTGATTTATCACCATAATAAACCCTGCGATCAGAAGCTGATATAATCCCATTGCCACATGATTGCCATCCAGAAATGACGGAAGAGGCCAATTCCATAACATATGTCCCATAGAAACATACATCAGGGGAATCAACAGAATGACTGAGGCAATAAGACGCTTTTTCAGTACCGGCGTTTCTCTATCTTTAAGTGAATCATCATATTTATTTGACGTGGTGCATGACACGTCTGTTTTTTTCAAGCTGGCGCCATAACCGGCTGACTCTACAGCCTTGATTATTTCTTCCGCAGATGCACTTCCCTGAACACCCATAGAGTTAGTAAGAAGGCTTACCGCACAGCTTTCAACGCCATCTATGGCATTTACTGCCTTCTCAACTCTGGCCTGGCATGCAGCGCAGCTCATTCCGGTTATATTATATTGTTCCATTTTTGTTCCTTTCAAAATATACATAGTCAAATGCCGGTTCATAGCCTATGAACCAATAAACTCGGTTACTATCCGGTTATCAGCCAAATTATATGAGATGAACATAAATGTGCTGTTCTCGTCGTCATGATTTACTTCATCAATTTCTGAAGCGTAACCACAAGCTCATCAATAATCTCATCATTTCCCTCACGGATATTGTCTGCCACACAGGTTCTCATATGATTGGCCAAAAGAACTTTATTAAAGCTGTTGAGAGCACTGGTAATAGCAGATACCTGCACCAGAATATCAGTGCAGTATGCACCATTTTCAAGCATACCTTCAACACCTCGAACCTGACCCTCTATCCTTTTGAGCCTGTTCATCAGATCTCTTTTTTCTTTATCATCTCTGTCTTTATGTTTTCCAGAGCAATGTGGGCAACAGCCCTCCATTTCTTCCATTTTGCATTCATTCTCGGACATATATTTCCTCCACCATAAATACCCCGCCTGGGTATATTGATTTTTATCAATATATACCCAGGTGGGGTATTTGTCAAGCATTTATGGTCGCTAAAAGTCTGCGTCAAACAACCTTTTTATTTTTCCTGAATATCTGTCTCTTCTGTATCAAGTGCAGCTTCCAGCACAGCATAGTATGCCTCTTTTGCCCGGCACTTTTCCCTAAACAACAATGGATAGCTGGTTTCATGTCTAAATCCGGTAAGCCAACTATCTTCATCTCTGAGATTCCAGTGTAGCTGTTTTAGTCTGTATTCATTTTTTCATAGTCTTTATAGTGATTCTTAGTATAATAGAAATAAAACACTGACTATTTCAGAAAGAAAATGTTAACATACGCTCAATAATAAGAGTGCAAATGATGTCAAATTAACTACAGGGGAAAAGGCATGAATGAATTAGATGAAAGATACAGCACTTCTGAGGAAGCAATAATAGATTCGTTTTTTCTTTTAATAAGAGAAAAGGATTACGACAAAATTACAGTTGCAGATCTGGTAAAAAAATCCGGAATAGTAAGAAGCACTTTTTACAATCATTACGAAAACGTAGAAGAACTTGTAAGCGCAGTTGAGGATAAGACAATTGCTGATATATTCAAACTCATGGAATCCTTTCATCCGCAAAATGATCACGAACTTTGCAAATCATATTTTCTTGCAATCTGCAATTATACAAAAGAAAACCCATTTCTTGCAGGACTATTCAAGAGCCCGAGAGGCAATTCTTTTTTGGAAAAGGCTATGGCTATGTTCCACAAATATGTAGCCGGAACAGGAAAAGAAGGAACTGCAATCCCAAAGTCCAGAGAGCACTTTACCTATCTTATTGCCGGAACTATCGGTTTTACAATAGGTGTACTACATAAATGGACAGCGGAGAATTTTGAATCCTCCGCTGAAAATGTAGCCGATATATTAGCTAACGCCTTTTTGAAGGGTGTCCTGCCCTACCTGTGGGACTGAGTTACTAAATCTTTTGATTTTACCTGTGGTGTTTCTTTTGAAGGGCTCATCTCTTATGATGATCTTAGTTATATGCCTGTAGGTTGGTTGATTACTGTTGTAATGATCAATCAATGTCTGCAAAGATGCTTTGACTTCATCTTCTGACAGACAATCTTTTTGCACCAGCTCCATATCAGGATAAATGGAGGCAGTAAGGCCATTATTTTCACCACTTACTATTATTTCTGCAACAAGTGGATTCAAGGAAAGCTTATTTTCTATCTCTTCCGGAGAAACATTCTCTCCATTGGACATTATTATAAGATTTTTGACTCGCCCATTAATATAAAGATACCCATCCTCGTCAAGATATCCTTTGTCACCTGTATGGAGCCAGCCGTCTTTAAGGGCTTTTGCAGTCTCTTCTTCCATTTTGTAATAGCCCTTCATAACACTACTTCCCTTTACCAGTATTTCTCCGTTTTCAAAAGATATTTCGACATTATCCAGTGGTTTTCCAATTGACCCTTTTTTGAAATTGTCAGGTGTATTCGATGTGATGACAGGGGAACACTCTGACATGCCATAGCCCTCTAAAACTGTGACACCAAGCTTTTCAAATTCATCAATGTAATAAGGCTCAAGGTGCGCTCCACCTGTAAAAATAATTTTTAGTCTGTCTCCAAAGGTGCCTGTTGATGCCCCTGATTCTGATGAAGCAATCTTTTTATAGATGGTTTCTATCATAAGCGGAACCATCAACATTACATCCGGATTAAAAATATTCATATTCCTGATCATATGCATCATGGAATCGTTGATACAAAGGCACGCCCCCAGGGAAAAGCCCTTCATCCAGTCCATTACAAGACAGTATGCATGATGTATTGGTAATACGCTAAGAACCGTTGCTCCCGGCGCAGCAGTGTAATCTACATTCATTACATTGTCAAAAAGATTTCTTTGAGTCAGCATAACGCCCTTACTCTTTCCGGTTGTGCCGGAGGTAAAGATTATTGTGCAGACCTGGTCTTCCTGTGGGCCTTCATAACTGCTAATAAGTGTCCCCTGTGACATAAGACTGTATATACAATCAATTTTGGCAGAAGCTTTTGATGTAGACTCATTTTTTTCATTTGGCAAATAATGTGTCATAAACCATATATTCGCAAGCTTTGGGCATTCTTTTAATGCTGCTTTAGCTATATCCGCAAGTTTTGGACTTAAAAACAGTCCCCTGCAATCAGCACGATTTATAAGCTCTGTCAGCTCATTTATTGGAAGTGCTGCATCAAGCGGAACAGCCACATTGTTGCCTGTAACAATTCCAAGATATGAAGCAATCCAGAACATAGATGACTCACCGATGATTGCTATATGATCATTATCATATCCACTGGCAGATAGACCTCTTCCGATTCTATCAATGTCTTCACTAAGCTCCCTATAACTTATTGAACTGATATCTTTGTGTTCGAGCCATTTAACAGCAGTCATATCCGAATATGAAGCGGCAGCCTGCTCCCATAGATTTCTCAAAGTATGTTTCATACTGCCACCTCCAAAGATTTTATAAGATCCATGGCTTCTTTTATGGTATGTATATTTATGATTTTGTCTTCTTCAAGCTCGATATCAAATTCATCTTCAAGCTCACCGAGCATAGACATAAAATCCAGAGAACTAAAGCCAAGATCTTCACGAAATCTCATTTCATCCATCATTTCTTCCGGCTGTAATTGACAATACTGTGAAACAATAGTTTTAAACTTAATTTCTTTTTTCATAACGCATCCTCCTTTAGACCATGCCAATAATATCTGCAATTGTCAGGTTTGGTTGTTCTACTCCTCTAAAAATAATACGCATAAGATAGTAATTAAAAATCTCTATATCTTTTTCGCATAATGCTGCCGTCTGATAATGATAAGAAAAATTCATTCCGCCATCCGGGGTATGCGATACTGTCAGATACATCTTTTTCGTGGCAGCACCATTGGCGAACCATTTTGTATGCATTGGTATTTCTTTTATATATGGATTTTCAGGCTTGACCGGAAGCGGCTGGTAAGTCAGATAACAGCTCACGTAGGTTGTATCTTCAGGGGTGCCGTATCTTTTTTTAATCTCATCCCAAATAAGTGCAGGATCATAATTGCTATGCATGTATATGCGATTCTGCATTGCCTGCACTTCGTATGCCCCTGATAAAAAATCAGTTTCCGGATGGATCACTGTCCTGCACGGAAACATGATGGTTCGGCTGCCTCCGGAGGTCCATTCATCTTTGGTCGATCTCCTGGAAATAAAATTCTCTATCGTTATATCTTCCTGACCGTCATTTACTTTGGATAAATAGGTCCTGATTCCCAATAACAAAAGATTAGTCATGGACAGCTGATGATTCAGGCAAAAATCCATAAGCGTTTTGGATGAAGCACTATCAAGTGCGTAGTCTTTTACCGCAACAAAAAGATTTTCCCTCTCGATATCCGCGCAGCGAAGGTTTTTATTCTTATGCTTTTTTCTTGCATCCTCAAGAACACTCACACCTTGAATATCCGAATAAAGCGGCTCTCCATATTTGTCTAAAAGATCATTCCAGAATTTTTGATCTTTCATAAACCTTTTCTCATTAGCAGACTTTTTTATGTCATTTATAAGCTCCGTCTCATAATCGAAAAGTGCGCCGGGAAAATCACTGCCAAAGCGATAATGTGTATAGAGAGACATTATATCGTTTATCATGATCACCAGCGCGCACGAATCCATCAATCTATGATCAATATGGATAAAAAAACCGTTATAGTTATCCGGTAATTTGACCAGAGTAAACTCGCACATGGGAATATCGTCGCCATCAAAAGTTTGATATGCCCATCTCTGCATTATGTCATCAGCTTCTGATAAAGACATTTCAGATAAATCTTTAAAGCTAATGGGAATATTTCTTTTTTCCGGGATATATTGATAGATTTCGCCGTTTTTATCCGGCTTTGTAAATTGAACCTGCAGACACCTATACCGTTCAAGCTCCATTTCAATACATTTTTTCAAAAGACTAATATCCAAATCAGTCTTTAGTGATGCAACAGCACTAAGCCCTGATACCTGCTGGGTTTTGTACTGTTGCATCCACCTGTAATGGAGTTTTTGTGCTGCAGTTAAAGAATATTTAGTAGACATTTTCCTCCCCCCTCATATAAAACGAATGTAGTACATTAGTCAAAATAACATATATGAAACTACGATTCTATAGGTATAGGGAGTTAATGAACACATTTGATAAAAGTGACTTATAAATTAAATCAAAAACCTATACTCAAATTTTCTTCAAAAGTTCCTTGGCAGCACTACTGCCGTGTTTTGACGCATAAAGAGCCCATTTTTTTGCCTTGGAAAGATTCTTCTCACCAAAGCTTCCATCGTAATAGCCTAAAGAAAGCTTCTCAGCTGCATCAATACTGCCCTTTGCTGCCGCATCAACATACTTCATAAGCTTTAGTTTTTTGATTTTTTTGTCCAGTTCTTCCTTAAGGAATAGATATCTGTCATATTTTTCCTGCTTTGAAAAATGATCATCTCTTAACTGCTCAGGATTGTCCTCATATGACAGGACTTCATCCCCAAACTGCTCGCTTGTAAGGTCAAATGTGCACCCGTCAACTACATTGTAGCAATGAAAATTCCCTCCATCTCTTGGAATACCATAAACTTTTCCACCAAAGATATCCTGTACAAGAAATGCAGTTATCGAACACTGGCCAAGTGTCATGTTATCTTTTGACCAGTCATCTCTCATTCTGGGAGCACAAGTCTGCCTGCACCATACTTCTGAAAGAATATCATAAAGCACTCTGGGATTGTCTATAACTTCATACGCCTCATTTACAGGCTTCACATCAGCATTGTTCCATCCATAAAACTTATATTCTTTACTCATAATCAACCTCTGTTATTCCATTTTTTTGCACATATATTATACTCATTTATTCTTTCGATAACAAATAGATTGTTACTGTTCAGTAATTCAGTTATTTTTATCATTTTATATCTAATATATTTTCACAAACAGTTTAATCATTCCAATATTTCTTTTTCTACAACATTTACAATATATTTATATACAAAAAATATAGGATTTCTTCCTATGTAGAATGGAGATATTAAATGTTCGAGAGCGATTTTGAAAAAGAATTCAGAATACGACTTGCTGTTCTTCGTAACAATAAAGGTGTCTCAGCAAGAGACATGTCGCTTTCACTTGGTCAAAATCCGGGATATGTCAACAATATCGAGAACGGAAAAGCCCTGCCATCCATGAGCATGTTCTTCCATATTTGTGAATACTTAAAGATAAGTCCTTCCGAATTCTTTGAAAATTTCAGCTATCAGGATACCAATTCCAAGGTTGGAGAACTTTCACAGGCGTTAAGATTTTTAGATAAGGCACAGATTGATTCCTTGCACCTGATAGCTTCAGAACTACGTGTATATAACAGGTTTGTAAATTAAAAGTCACTAACAAAAAAGACACATGGCAATTGAGTAATCACACTCGATACCATGTGTCTTTTTTGTGCTCCATATGAAGCTATTTTATGTATTCCCGGAAATTATTCCGGGAACACTTAAATTCTCTGAAATGTAATCTAAGCTTTTTTAGCCTATTACATCATTCCGCCCATTCCAGGACCGCCTGCTGGCATAGGAGGAACCGGCTCTTTAACTGTAGCAACAGCAGCTTCTGTTGTAAGGAAGCTTGATGCAACTGATGTAGCATTCTGAAGAGCTGATCTTGTAACCTTGGCAGGATCGATAATTCCATCCTTAACCATGTCAACATACTCTTCTGTGTATGCATTGAAGCCAATACCCTGCGCAGATTCCTTAACTTTATTTACAATTACAGATCCATCAAGGCCGGCATTGTTTGCGATGTGGAATAAAGGAGCCTCAAGTGCTTTAAGAACAACCTTAGCACCTGTCTTCTCATCACCTTCAAGAGTATCAGCAAGAGCTGCAACATCCTTAGATGCATGGATATATGCGCTACCACCACCAAAGATGATACCTTCTTCTACTGCTGCTCTTGTAGCATTAAGAGCATCTTCCATTCTGTACTTAGCTTCCTTCATTTCTGTCTCTGTAGCAGCACCAACTCTGATTACTGCAACACCACCTGCCAACTTAGCAAGTCTCTCCTGAAGCTTTTCCTTATCGAAATCTGATGTTGTATCTTCAATCTGCTTCTTAATCTGAGCAACTCTTGCCTTAATATCATCCTTGTTTCCAAGACCGTCTACGATTGTAGTCTTTTCTTTTTCTACCTTGATGCTCTTAGCACGTCCAAGGTCTTCCATTGTTGTATCCTTAAGCTCAAGACCAAGATCAGAAGAGATAACCTTACCACCTGTAAGAATTGCAATATCTTCAAGCATAGCCTTTCTGCGGTCACCATATCCGGGTGCCTTAACAGCTACAACATTGAATGTTCCACGAAGCTTGTTAACAATAAGAGTTGTAAGAGCCTCACCATCAACATCTTCAGCGATGATAAGAAGCTTAGAGCCTGTCTTAACAATCTGCTCAAGAAGAGGAAGGATATCCTGAATATTTGAAATCTTCTTGTCTGTAATAAGGATGTATGGATCATCAAGAGTAGCTTCCATCTTGTCCATATCTGTAGCCATGTATGCTGAGATATATCCTCTGTCGAACTGCATTCCTTCTACAAGATCAAGCTCTGTCTGCATTGTCTTGGATTCCTCGATAGTAATAACACCATCGTTAGAAACTTTCTCCATAGCGTCAGCGATCATCTGACCTACTTCATCATCACCTGATGAAACAGCGGCAACTCTCATAATCTGATCCTTGCCCTTAACCTTTGTAGCCATCTTGCTGATAGATGCAACTGCTGCATCAGTAGCCTTCTTCATACCTTTTCTGAGTACGATAGGATTAGCACCTGCTGCCAGGTTCTTAACACCTTCGTTGATCATTGCCTGAGCAAGAACTGTAGCTGTTGTAGTACCATCACCTGCAACATCGTTAGTCTTTGTAGCAACTTCCTTAACTAGCTGAGCGCCCATGTTCTCATAAGCATCTTCAAGCTCGATTTCCTTTGCGATTGTAACACCGTCGTTTGTGATTGTAGGAGCGCCATAGCTCTTATCAAGAACTACGTTTCTTCCTTTTGGTCCGATTGTAACTCTTACTGTATCTGCAAGCTTATTAACGCCTTCTACCATAGCTGTGCGGGCGTCAGCGCCGTACTTAATTGTCTTTGCCATTTTAGTTGCCTCCATTTTAATATGTTGTGAGCCAAAAACTCATTGCTCTGATTTACGCGGATAAATTATTTGATGATTGCAAGAATATCATTCTGCTTAACAATGATATATGTAACATCATCAAGCTTAACTTCTGTTCCTGAATACTTAGAATAGATAACATTGTCACCTACGCTGACCTGCATCTTAACTTCTTTTCCATCTACCATTCCGCCAGGGCCTACAGCGATAACTTCTGCCTGCTGTGGCTTTTCCTTTTCTGCTCCAGGAAGTACAATTCCTGACTTTGTAGTTTCCTCAGCTTCAAGAGCTTTAAGTACAACTCTGTCTGAAAGTGGTTCTAACTTCATAATAAAGCCTCCTTATATGTATAAATTCTAATCTTTCAATTTACTTGTTAGCACTCTTTTATGTCGAGTGCTAACATCTATTTAATTATATTAGTGATTTACCCCTATATGTGCAAACGGAAATAGCAACTTATATTTTAATATATTTGGTTTTTTCTCACTTATACTCTTTTTTTCTCTTTTTATCTTCAAAAACATATTGTTTTATCTTCAAATGCCCTTATTATCTGACTTTCTCAACTTTCAAAAACATTTTTTTAGAAAAATTTTAGATTTTTTTATATGCAGTAAATTGCTTTAACAGCCCTATAGAATCATAATAATTGTAAGAAAATGTGTTTTTTTCAGAGCACGGATGCTCCTGCTGCCAATAGCAGTATTTTCTCAAGGAGGTGAATAACGTGAGTACTAATTTTTTTAGCAGCTTATCAGGATCTTTTGATTATATTTCAAGTATGAGTAATCTTCTTACTGATTATTCCAGCATTAAAAACGGATCTTACGGCTCACTTATGAAATCCTACGTTCATAAAGTAGGAAACAGCAATGCTCTTAATGCATTTCGTGAGACAGGTACAACAGTAAAATCCTATGAAGACACAAATACTGAAAAAAACGGAAGCAGCACCTCAAAATCAACTTCTGCTTCTTCCACTGTTTCTTCAGACAAATATTCAAAATTGAAATCCTCATGGCTTGATGATCAGCTAAATCAGTACAATAAGGACGCAACCAAGACAACAGCCGCAGATACATCAATAGCTTATGACAACACAATCTGACGGCAGCAAAATCTAATGACAGTTATACGAGGAAAAATCAATGAAAACGCTATTCAGCAAAGAGACAAAAAATGATGACGAATTACTAATTTCACCAGAAGCATTAAATGACGAAGCACTTGAATCTTTGACAGGCGGTTCAAATAAAATCATCGAAGACCTCGCCAAAAAAGTGACTGTCACAATTATAAATTCGACTCTGAAGAAAAAATAGCAGTTTACAATGTAATACAAATTATGTACGAAGTTAAAAAGAGATTTCTCACTCATAGTGAGGAATCTCTTTTCCGTTTAAATCAATATAGTTTTCTTTGAGTGCTATAGCCCAATATTTCTCAGGAATGTTTGGCCATCTGACAGTTCCTCTCTCCTGCTCACATAGGCGCATTGCCCTTAATAAAACAGTCTGATTCAGATCTTTTCCGGTTCGTATGGTATGCATCGTAACTGCAGCCCATGCAGGTGCATATGATGTAATACCCGACTCCTTAAAATCCCGCAGTATTTTTTTTCTGTCATATTCAAGCTGGATATATTCTTCCTCCCAGTTTTTTCCTGTACCATGAAGAATACAAAACTGTGTCTTTCCGCCGTAGTACCACGGAATTCCGATTGATCCCGGATTAACTGCCTTTTTTCCGCGGTAAATATATGAACCCTGAATATGAGTATGCCCATGTATCAGCATACCGGATTTTAAATGTGATAAAGTCTTTTTTGTATTTCTCTTTTCCTTATAGAGAAGTTCACTGACATTATTCGGCGAGCCATGGCAATATTCAAAGCCGGAAATACCTTTTTCCTGAAAACTCCCAAAAGTGGGAAGATTTTCAAAAAATTCAAAATCTTTTTCCGTAAGATTCTCATAGGTATACAGAAGCGAACCGCTTGCAGACCCCTTTTTCCAGTTTCCCTCTCCGTTCTTTCTGAAATTCAAAAGATATTCTTCGCGGTTTCCACGAATAATATAGGTAGTAAAATATTTCCGAAGAACATAGATAAGCTCCATAGTCTTCTGGGGATATGGGCAGTCAGTGACATAATCTCCAAGAAGAAGAAAATTGGTTATTCCCTTTCCTACTGCATAATCAATACTTGCCTGCAACGCGCTGTAATTGCCATGCACATCGCTAAAAACTGCAATATCCATATACCCCTCCTAATCAATTGGAAAATTATGACTTATCACCTTATTTAAAGACCGCATCAAACTTTGCCTCATCAAATTGCCTTGTAAACAGCTCGTAATAATATCCTTTTTTCCCCATAAGCTGTGTGTGCGTTCCTCTTTCTATTATTTTACCATCCTTAACCACAAGAATAATATCCGCACCCACAATTGTTGAAAGTCTGTGTGCAATTACAAAAGATGTTCTTCCCTTCGTAACTGTCTCAATGGCATCCTGAATTGCTTTTTCGGTAACGGTATCAATAGAAGCCGTTGCCTCATCCAGTACAAGTATCCTCGGATCTGATAAAATAGCTCTGGCAAAAGACAACAGCTGCTTCTCACCGGTAGACAACATATCGCCGTCTTCACCAACATCGCTGTCCAGTCCCTTTTCCATTCTTTTTACTATTCCATCAGCGGAAACAAGTTTTAATGCATTCCAGATTTCTTCTTCAGTGGCATCCGGCTTACCGTATTTAAGGTTTTCTCTTACCGTACCTGAAAAAAGATGTGGAGTCTGAAGAACATAACCTATATTTGAGTGGAGCCAAAGCTGAGACCTTAAAGCTGCATCTTTTCCATCTATCAAAATCTGTCCTGAAGTCGGTTTAAAAAATCTGCAGACAAGATTTACAAGAGTAGACTTACCTGCTCCGGTTTCACCGACAATTGCCACATTTGTACCCTGCGGAACCTTTAAATCAAAGTGCTCAAGTACGTACTCATCTCCATCCGGATATTTAAAGGTAACATCTTTAAATTCCACATCTCCAAAAAGAGGTTCCCAATTTTCCTTTTTCGGATTAAAGGTATCTCCGTATTTTTCTACTACCTCTTTGGAATCCGCAACATCAGATTCTGTCTCAAGAAGTCTTGTAAGTCTCTCGACATTTACCTGAACAGCAATGAGCTCTGAAAGTGTTACGATCACGTTCTGAACAGGCTCCATCAGCCCAAGAGCATAGGATAAAAACACAGAAAGCGTACCAATCTGTATCACTCCGTCAATTGTTAGCACTCCGCCATGCCACAGAACAAGCGCCAGGGCAAAAGATGACATCATAGTAATGGCAGAGGTAAAAAATGCAGAATAGTGAGTTGCATGTACAGAAACCCTTCTCATGTTTTCTGTATCTTTTTCAAAGTCATTCTGGATTTTTTCTTCTACCACCAGAGTCTTAATAGCCTTAGCCCCTGTAATTCCCTCATTAAAATTTCCGGTTATGGTGGAATTTATCTCTCTTATCTTTCTGTTAAGCACCACAAGCTTTGTCTGGAAATACATAACAAGAACTGCTGCGATCGGCACCAGAACTATAACATAAAGCGCCAATCTTACATTAAGTGCAAGCATCATAATAAGCACACAGACTATATATGAGCCGTTCCAGATAATATCCATCATTCTCCAGGAAACCATAACACCGATTTTTCCGGTATCGCTCATAACTCTTGCGTGAATATACCCGACATTATTCTGGTTAAAATAGGCAAAAGAAAGGGTCTGAAGGTGGCTGAACGCCGCATCTCTAAGGTCCCTGTCCATAGACATTTCAACCTTGCCGCACATATATACCGATATAAAATTGTCTATAACCTGAAGGACAAGGATTACAACATATAAAATCACGAATGCTGTCAGCCCTTCAAGCGTCTTTTTTCCTACGAAATTATCAAGTGCATACTGGTTAAAAATTGGATAAATTGAATCAACCAGAGAGCTTAATATTCCCAGTATTATCATTATGATAATCTGTACCATGTAGGGTTTTATGTATGGATACAGCTTAGGTATCCCAAATAGTGGTAGTTTAATATTTTTTTCTTTCATGTTCCCTGCATCTGTATATCAAAAATTTTCTTGTAAATTCCGCCCTTTGCCAAAAGCTCATCATGAGTACCCTGCTCCGCAACCTTGCCATGGTCTAAGACTATAATCCTGTCAGCGTGCATCAGGGTCGTAATTCTGTGAGAAATCAGCACAACGGTAGAATCTCCTACATTCTCTGAAAGGGCATGCCTTATTCTGGCATCAGTTTGTGTGTCAACCGCAGATAAAGAGTCATCAAAAACCATGACCGGCGGCTTACTGACAAGCATCTGTGCAATGGCAGTTCTCTGTTTCTGACCTCCTGAAAGTGTCACTCCCCTCTCTCCTACATAAGTCTCATATCCCTGTCCAAAGCTGTCAATTGTCTCATCAAGTGCCGCTATCTTAGCTGCATCTCTGATTGCCTTAATATCTGTTTTTTTCTGGGTAATACCGATGTTCTCGGAAAGCGTTCTTGAAAAAAGGAACGGTTCCTGAAGTACAAAGCCTATATTCTTGCGAAGCCAACTTGCCTTAATATCAGAAATATCCGTATCACCAATCATTATCCTGCCGCATCCGTCAGGCAAACTGTATAGACTGTCCAGCAGATACATCAGTGTGGATTTCCCTGAGCCTGTCCCTCCAAGTATTCCAAATGTTGTACCTTTTTTTATGGTAAAAGATACATTTTTCAAAACATCAGCACCGCCATTATCATATGCATAAGATACATTATCAAAAATAATATCTTCTTTTAGTGAAGGTTCTTTTGCTCCAGGCTTATCCTCTTCAATCTCCGAATTCATGATATAACTTATACGGTCTATTGACACTCCAGCTTTACTCATTTCGGAAATGATTCTTCCAAGAGCTCTGACAGGCCATACCAGCATAGAATTATAGGAAACAAAAGCAATATATTCACCTACAGTGATTTCACCGTGCACACATAATACAGCTCCAAGCACTGTTATCAGCATTACCTGAAGTCCCGAAATAAAATCGTTGGAGGACCAGAAAGCAGATAACACTCTCATAAGGTCTATCCATAACTGTGTGTACTCTTTATTCTGCTTTACAAACCTTTCCTTTTCATACTGCTCTCGCCCAAAGGCTCTTACAACTCTTACTCCGGTAAGATTTTCCTGCGCTGTCGCAGAAAGTCTTCCCTCTTCCGTATCTGCTTTTTCAAAGGCACTTCTTATTTTTCCATGAAAAAACATTGAGTAAATAACAATTATTGGAATAAAAACAGCAGACGCTATAGTCAGTTTTCCGTTTATACCAATCATAAAGTATATGGCAAGCACAATTCTTATCACTATTCTGATAAGCGAAGACATCTGTTCAGATATAAAGTTTTTTACCGTATCCACATCCGAAGTACAGCGCTGGATAATATCGCCGGTATGGTTTTCACCATGCCAGGTAAATGGAAGGTGCATAATATGATCAAAAAGTGTGTCTCTCATCCTCTGGATAAGCTTCTCTGCACCCATGGAATTAAAGAGTCTGAAAAGATATCTGCTGATAGCTGCCAAGAGAGCTATTGCTGCGACAACAAGTGCCACCAGATAAAGATGAGTTCTAAGATATTCCCTGTCACCAAGACCGTCCATGATAACTCTGATATAGAAAGGAACAGAAGTTGACCTCGTATCTGCGATACAATAATCAACCGTATACTGTATGATCTTGGGTCCTACAAGGTCAAAGAAAGTAACAAGTAATGAAAATAATATACTGAGAGCAAAGAAAAACACAGTGCCCTTTAGAAAAAAGAGCACCATCTGTGTTTTCGTTGCAAATTTTGTCTGTTTATTCGCGGACATATCAATTTCCTGTTTTTAATTTACTTTACAATTTCTTTAAGTGACTGGGCAAGGCCTGCGATTCCCTGAATATTTGAAGGAACGATGATCTTGGTTGCCTGACCGTCTGCTGCCTTCTCAAACGCTTCAAGGCTCTTAAGTGTAAGAACTGATTCATCGGCGCCTGCCTCTTTTAACATTTTGATACCTTCTGCATTAGCCTTCTGAATATTCTTTATAGCTTCAGCCTGACCTTCTGCTTCACGGATCTTTTTCTCCCTCTCAGCCTCTGCGCGAAGAATCGTTGCCTGCTTATCAGCTTCTGCCTGAAGAATCTTACTTTGTTTTTCACCTTCTGCTACTGTGATGGCTGACTGCTTCTCACCTTCTGCAAAAAGAATCTTCTCTCTTTTTTCACGCTCAGCCTTCATCTGCTTCTCCATGGCATCTCTAATCTGCTCGGGAGGATTGATGTTTTTAAGCTCTACTCTTGTAATCTTGATTCCCCACGGGTCTGTGGCAAGGTCAAGAGCGTCCTGCATCTGAGCATTGATCTGATCACGGGAAGTAAGTGTCTCATCAAGAGTAAGTGAACCGATTACGTTACGAAGTGTTGTAGCTGTGAGGTTCTCAATAGCACCGATAGGATTTCTAACTCCATATGCATATGCCATCGGATCAGAAATTCTAAAGAATACGATAGAGTCGATCTGCATAGTTACATTGTCCTGAGTGATAACAGGCTGAGGTGGAAAGTCACAATACTGTTCCTTTAAATCCACTTGTCTGGCAACCCTGTCTATAAAAGGAACCTTTATATGAAGTCCTACATCCCAGGTTTCTTTGTAAGCCCCAAGTCTCTCAACTACATAAGAATGTGCCTGTGGAACAATCTTAATATTTGCTGCCACAAGTGCCAAAATAAGAATAAGTACAATAATAATAGCGATAGCGTTCATATTTTTCCTCCGTCAACAATACTTGAAATTTTTTCTGAGCTGTAGCTTCTAATTTACTCTCTCAACTATAAGCTTTGCTCCGACAACCTTTGTAATAACAACTTCTTCTCCTGCATGAATAGTCACATTATCATCTGTAGATGCCGCAAGCCATGTAGAACCATCCATATCCACTTTTCCAATGCCTTTTAAATTATCGATGTCTGTCTTAGCAATAAGCTTTCTTCCCACCAAAGCATCAATATTGGTCTTCTTGACATTGCTGTTTATATACTTTGCAGCGATTGGACGAACGGAAAAAAGAATGGCACCGGAAACTACAATAAAGACAATAAGCTGAGTCAATATATTTCCTCCCGCAATTGATGAAAGCATCGCAGCGACCGCTCCTATGGCAAACCAGATAGAAATAAGTCCCAAGGTCATGAGTTCCACTACACCAAGTACTATTGCCACGACAAGCCAGATTATTGTCATCGACATCACCATACACACCACCTCCCTATATTATAAAAACCCCGATGCAGCCGAAACTGCGCCAACTTTATTTTAATTCTATCATAGTTTCCAAATTAATAAATCTCATTATTTTAGGTTATGAAAAAAACCACGTGACGTACGGTCATGAGTTTAATTGTGATTGTAAATGTGTTAATTAAAGTTTATTATTATATTAAGGCTTTTTGTTACAGTTGAAACTGAATATCGCTGATTACTTACCGAAAAATACTGTACGCAAACGAACCACTACAATCTATGTATCAGGAGAAAACGAATGTCCAATTATACATATGAAAATTTCAAATTGATGGTAAATATGTTTAATATTCCTGCGGCAATACTTAAGGTTTATCAAAATGATGACGGAAGTTGTGGCGATATTATAATGTACGCCATAAACGATGTTCTTGAAGCAAATTATAAGAAACTCTTTACGGCAGAAGGAGAAGAAAAGCAGGTAGAAGGAGTTCCATATTATCATAACATGCAAAAGGAACCCAAATTTGAGGATGTCTGCTATAAAGCCGCCTTCAGGAATGAAAAAAATCATACCTATATTGATACTACTATGATGTATGGATTCTGGACTGAAAGTATTCTTTACCCGATTGGACAGCCGGAAGGAAATGTTGGATATTGTCTTTTTATGTATACTCTTAATAAATCGATGGATACCGGCAAATATGCGCTTGTGCCTCCTGATATAGCCAGTTTTGTTATAAAGACCTGTCTTAATCTTCGAAATGATGAGGATTTCTTCACAAATATGGCTGTGGTCACTCAGGACATACGCGAATATACAAACTCCTATGCAGCATGTATTATGACAGTTACTCCTGACTTATACAAATTTGATGTTATAAGTGAATGTGTTCGCGATAATGAAATATGTATAAAAGAGATATTTGAAAACATTCCTTATGAAATTGTGGAAACCTGGGAAGATCTTTTGGGCGAAACCAATTGTATCATTATAAAAGATGATGTTGATATGAAATTCTACGAAGAAAAAGCTCCAAGATGGGTAGAAACACTAAAAGAAAACAAGGTTAACAGTCTTATTCTTGTTCCATTTATGCATCAAAACACAATTATCGGTTATCTCTACATAACAAACTTCAATGTTGATAATATTTCCAGACTAAAAGAAACGATGGAACTTGTATCCTTCTTCCTCTCTTCTGAAGCAGCCAACCATTTAATTATGGAAAGGCTCGAATATCTGAGTAATATCGATATGCTTACCGGGGTATTTAACCGAAATAGCATGAACGTAAATGTTGACGAGCTTGCAACCAAACTAAAAGTAAATCCAAGACCTTTCAATGTTGCCTTCTGTGACCTTAACGGTCTTAAATCAATCAACGACAATGAGGGACACCACAACGGAGATCAATTATTAAAAGATGCGGCTAACGTTCTTAAAGATATTTTTGAAGGAGATAAGATTTACAGAGCAGGCGGCGATGAATTTACCATTATCTCTTTTGATGATGAGCAGACATTTATGCAAAAGATAGCTACCCTAAAGCAGGAAGCCTGCGATCCCGACTGGCTCTACTTCGCAGTTGGTTATTACCACGATGAAAAAGACGGAAATTTAAGGCTTGCGCTTCGTTATGCTGATGAGCGCATGTATAAAGATAAAGATGCATTCTATCAATCCCATCCAGAAAAAAGAAGATAACATATCAAAGCGTTTCTTAATTCAATAAAAAAAGTGGCTGGATACCTAACAAGTATCAGCCACTTTTTTAGTGCCGGCAGTGGGACTTGAACCCACACGTGGTTGCCCACAACAGATTTTGAGTCTGCATCGTCTGCCATTCCGACATGCCGGCATATCTGTTGTATGTCCTAGAACATACAACTAGATTAGTTTAGCACAAATAAAAAAAATATTCAATATTATTTTTGCAATTCTACAAATCTGTCATTGATGGAAAAAGCGGTGAACTGTACCTCAGGTCCATTACCGGCAAGCCTTTTTCGTCCGTACATGACAAGATGGACCTTTTTATCCTCTGTCATATATTCCTCAGATATTTCATCAAAGGTATCCTTTTTTAGAGCTGTTTCCCTAAAATCGTTAATAAATGCCGGAATAATAACGGCTCCGATAGACTGGGCATGGCCAAGTCCATATATGCCTATCAGCTCATGTAACAATTTAACCCTCAGTTCATCCATACACATTCCCCCCTTGGAATTGGTCCTACATAATTTGTTACTGTTCAGTTCCTGACCAGTAACTAAGCAATTTTGCAATTAAATCGCTTCGCGATGGGCAAAATTGCCACTTGAATCACTTTCTTACGCAGCCTTCTAACGCATGTCTCTCACTAGAATTCGCCAAAGGCTCATTAAGTGAGAGTGCAAGCAGCGTAGTGCTGGCTGCTGACTGAATAGTAACCATAATTTACTTTATTGCGCATTTCTGTTACAAGTAAACTACCTTTTATTGCTGAATTGTTTCGACTATAGAAGGAAGAAGCTGCTTCTTTCTGGATACAACTCCAGGAAGTAAAGCACTGTCGCCCTCTACTGTTATTCCAAAGGCACTTCCCAGCGTATGCTGTGCTTTAGCGCCTGCAAATACAACCTCTGATGATTCATCAATAATATCAGTGAGCATGAAGAACAGCATATCAAGTCCATCTTCACCGGAAACTTCTTCAAGCTGCGGCATGATCTTTGATTTGATCTCTGCAAGTTCCTCAGCACTCATGGAATTGATCTGACCTATTCCTATAGTAAGATCATCTACAGTAAATTTCTTGAAATCCTGATGCAATATTTCTTTTGCTGTCTTTCCACTAAGATTTGATCCTGCATGGAACATCTCTTTTGCAAACTCTTCATAGTCCACACCGGCAATTCCGGCAAGCTCCTCTCCTGCCTTTCTATCCACATTCGTGCAGGTAGGTGATCGGAACATAAGAGTATCAGACAATATTGCTGCCAGTAAAAGACCTGCAATAGTCTTGTCGATTTCTACTCCATATTCCTTGTACATAAGATAAATAATTGTACAGGTTGAGCCAAGGGGCTGATTTCTGAAAAATACAGGGCCTGCTGTCTCAATAGTGCCGAGCCTGTGATGGTCAATAATTTCAAGTATATCTGCAGCATCTGCTCCGTTTACAGCCTGATTTTTTTCATTGTGGTCAACGAGAATGAGCTGCTTTTTCTTGGCACCAAGGAAGTTTCTTCGGCTGATCATACCGATGTAATGCTCATTTTTATCAAGCACAGGGAAATATCTGTGTCTCATCTGAGCCATAACATCCTGAATGTCCTCAATATAATCATCCATATGGAAACATACAAGACCGTCTTTTTTCATGACATGCTCTATCGGCATACTCTGGTTTATAAGTCTTGCAACTACAAAAGTATCATGTGGTGTAGTAATTATCTTGGTTCCATGTTCTCTTGCCTGAGCCTGAATGGTCTTTGCCACTTCAGCGCCTTCACATACTATTATACATCCGGCGTTCATCTCGATTGCACAAAGCTGAGTTTCATAACGATTTCCAAGGATTACAACATCGCCCTCTTCTATGAGGTTTTCCATCATATCCGGACTTGCTGCTGCAATGACAACCTTCCCCTTTTCAAGAACATCTTCTATCTCTCCGACGATAAGTTTGCCGTCCAAGGTTTCAACAATATTGCTGTAACTTGTATGTGCCTGTGAAAGAATTCCCGGGTCAATAACATCCATATAAGTCTCAACAATATCATTAGTTGTCACAATACCTGTAAGTTCGTCATTTTCTGTAACGCACAAGGTTACAACTCCGGCATCTCGCATCTTTGACCAGGCATTTTTTAATGAAAGCTTGCTTGAAGTTCCATCAAGCATCCTGATTTCCATATCTCTTACCTGAGTCCTGACATCCTTAATGTATGAAGGAACCGCCACATCAAAATGTGATAATACAAACTGCGTCTCCTCGTTAAGGTGACCTGCTCTGCAGGCAATATAATCATCCCCTGTAATTTTGTTTTTCAGATTTGCATAAGTAATCGCCGCGCAAATCGAATCAGTATCCGGATTTTTATGACCAATTACGATCACCGGTCTTTTCTGTTCTGCCATTTTATTCTCCCTTATAAAACCAATAGATACTCCCTATAATATCTATTATTATGTGTCTTTTTTACCACTATATCAATATTCATCCAAGAAATGATGTCTTTTTCCATCTTTATCTTTATAACATATTATTGCATTAAGATGCACGTTTTCCACACTTTTAAAAATATTTGCTTCAATAAACGGACTTCTCTGGCGAAGCTCGGAAATAAGCTGCTTGATCTCTGCCCTTTTACTTCCCTTCTCAGTGCCTCCGCAGCTTGCACAGCTCTCAGTAAGTCTGCAGGCACACTGAATAAAGGTAAGATTGTTATAATTCATCCACTTCTTTATATCTTCTTCTCTTATAAGATAAAGAGGTCTGATAAGTTCCATTTCCTCAAAATTGGTGCTGTGAAGCTTAGGCATCATAGTCTGTATCTGACCGCCGTACAGCATTCCCATCATAACCGTCTCAATAACATCATCATAGTGATGACCAAGTGCTATCTTGTTGCAACCAAGCTCTTTTGCTTTACTGTAAAGAGCTCCTCTTCTCATTCTGGCACAAAGATAACACGGTGAGCCATCCTCTTCTCTGTCAACAATATCAAAGATATCCGACTCAAATACGGTAATAGGAATATCCATAATCCTGGCATTGTTAAGAATTGTAGTATAATTCAGGTCATTGTATCCCGGATTCATCACAAGATAAACCACTTCAAAATTCTTATGTCCATGTCTTGATAGCTCCTGGAAAAGCTTAGCCATCAGCATGGAATCTTTTCCTCCGGAAATACATACTGCTATTTTGTCGCCATCTTTTATCATCTCATATGTATTGATGGCTTTAGTAAATTTGCACCAGGTCTCTTTTCTGAACTTCTTGATTATGCTATGTTCAATCTCTTTAGCACGCTCATTTGCAGCCTCATTATCAACATTTTCCATCTGAACGCGGATATAGCTGTAAATTCCGCCCTCAATACTATATATTTCATAGCCCTGCGGCGCATATTCCTCGCAAATATCTATAGAATGCTTACCCGTATAGCAAATAAGATAAATCGGCTTATCCTTAGGAAGCTCATCTTTATGCGCATCAAATTCCTGCCAAAAAATATTGACTGCTCCCGGATATGAATTTTTAACAAAATCTTTTTCTTCTCTAATATCGATGACAAGCTTGTCTCTGTCATCAGACATCATTTTTTCTATTTCTACTGAATACATTTTTTGTAAATCTACTCCAAACTACACTACTGAAACATTTTATGTTTGAACAGTAATTATAATACATCATAAATATAGTTACTTTTTTACGCAAATTGCGAATTGTAAAGTTTATTATAAAATCCGCCCTTTGCCAGAAGCTGCTCGTGATTGCCCTGCTCAATAATATGACCATCCTTCATAACAAGGATAACATCTGCTTCTCTTATTGTTGAAAGCCTGTGGGCAACGATGAAACTTGTCCTTCCCTTCATCATACGGTTAAATGCCTTTTGTATCCTGATCTCAGTGCTGGTATCAATTGAAGATGTAGCTTCATCAAGTATCAGCATAGGCGGTATGTGAAGCATGACTCTTGTAATACAAAGAAGCTGTTTCTGCCCCTGCGAAAGATTTCCACCGTTTTCAGAAATTACTGTGTCATACCCCTTAGGAAGTCTCTTTATAAAGCTATGCGCATGGGCAGCCTTCGCAGCCTCAATTATCTCTTCATCCGTGAAATCTTTTCTTCCCAGAGTAATATTATCTCTTACAGTTCCATATCTAAGCCAGGTTTCCTGGAGTACCATTCCATAGTTGTTTCTAAGATCAGCTCTTTTAAGATCTCTAATATCTATTCCATCAATGCTGATACTTCCGCTATCAACATCATAAAAGCGCATAAGCAGATTTATAAGTGTTGTCTTTCCGCTTCCTGTAGGTCCGACTATAGCAATTCTCTGACCGCTCTTTATATCAAGATTAAGATTTTCAATGAGTTTTTTGCTCTTATCATAGGAAAATGAAACATCATTTAATGTTACTTTGCCCTCGGCTCTAAAATCAACCGGTGCTTTCACATTGTCAGAAGCCTCCGGTATCTCCTCTATGAGACTGAATACCCTTTCAGCGCAGGCAAGTGCATTTTGAAGCTCGGTTACTACACCGGAAATCTCATTGAAAGGCTTGGTATACTGATTGGCATAACTTAGGAAAATAGTAAGTTCTCCAACACTCATTCCTCCAGCTATGCAGGCAAATGCACCAAAAAGAGCTACTGCTGCATAAACAAAATTATTGACAAATCTGGTGCTTGGATTGGTAAGAGATGAGAAAAATGTAGCCTTTACACTCGTCTTCTCAAGTCTGTCATTTATCTTCTCAAAATACTCCATGTTCTCATCTTCATGTGCGAAGGCTTTGACAACCGATAAATTTCCAATCATCTCATCCACAAATGCAGTCTGGTCAGATCTAGCCTCACTCTGCTTCTTAAAGAGTACAAAGCTCTTAGATGCGATAAACTTAGCAACAAACAGCGAAATAGGTGTAAGAACAACAACTACAAGTGCAATCTTGAAATCAAGGTAAAACATAAAAAGCAGTGTTCCGACTATTGTAACTATTCCTGTAAATAGCTGTGTAAATCCCATTAAAAGACCGTCTGAGAACAAATCCACGTCTGAGATGATTCTATTTACAATATCTCCTGTCTGCTTTGAATCAAGATATTCAAATGGAAGCTTCTGCAGCTTTTCAAAAGCTTCTTTTCTAACATCTCGAACTACCTGAAAGGTTATCATGTTATTAGCCTTGTTCATAAGCCACTGCATTACAGAAATAGCAATGACAATCACAGCCATTTGACCAAGGAGACCGAAAACCTTCACAAAATCAACTTCATTTGTCCCTATAAGGCAGTCAACTGCCCCACCTGCAAGTATTGGTACATACAATGACAAAAGAGCTGTTATAACTGCCAAAACCAAAGACAAGAAAATAAGTATCTTATATCTTCCGGTATATTTCAATACCTTTTTTAAAGTTCCTTTTTTCATACTGCATCTCCTCCCTCTTTTTTAAACTGTGAATCATAGATTTCCTTGTACAGTTCGCACTCGGAAAGGAGTTTGTCATGTGTACCAATTCCGGCAACCTGACCATTATCAAGAACAATAATCTTATCGCAGTCAAGAACAGCCGATGTTCTTTGTGACACAATAAATGTAGTCGGTGGATTATCCATACCTGCAATAGCTTTTCTAAGATTTTTATCAGTAAGATAGTCTAATGCAGATGCGCTGTCATCAAGTATCAGAATATCTGGTTTTCTAACAAGTGCTCTGGCGATTGTAAGCCTCTGCTTTTGTCCACCTGAAAAATTCTTTCCGCCCTGAGAGACCTCATAGTCAAGACCGTTTTCTTTACTGTCAACCACTTCTTTTGCCTGAGCTATCTCCAGCGCCTTATTTATCTCTTCATCAGAAGCATCCGCCTTGCCCCACTTCATATTATCTCTTATAGATCCGTGAAAAAGAACAGCTTTCTGCGGAACTACTCCTATTTTTTCCCTGAATGTATCCAGCTTATACTCTCTTACATCTTCTCCGCCAATTAGAACTTTTCCCTGTGTAACATCATAAAATCTGGGAATTAGATTTACAAGAGTACTCTTTCCACTACCTGTTCCTCCTATAATTCCAATCTTTTCACCTTTTTTGGCTGTAAAACTTATATCTTTTAAACTATCCTCATTGTCTCCCTGATATCTCATTGAAACATTATCAAACACGATAAAATCTTCATCTTTACCCTGATGATAAGCTTTATTGCCATCTACCATTGAGGATTTTAATTCCAAAAGCTCCTGAACACGATTTCCGGATGCAATAGCCTTGGTAATAGTGAGAATTAGGTTGGCAAATTTAATCAGCTCAATAAGAATCTGTGACATGTAATTATAAAGAGCAACCATCTGTCCCTGAGTGAGCTCACCTGAATTGACATAAAAAGCTCCTCTGTAAATAAGATAAGCAACTGCAAGATTAAGAATTGCATATGTTACAGGATTCATGAGGGCTGTGACATTTCCGACAAACTTCTGAAAAGACATAAGTTTATCATTTGACTCATTAAAATTTCTCTTTTCCTGCTCTTCAAGTCCGAAAGCCCTTATTACACGAACTCCGGAATGATTTTCTCTTGTGAGCCTTAAAAGAACGTCAAGACCTCCCTGAATCTTTCCGTACTGCGGAATGCTCCATCCCATTATCACACCAACAACCACGAAAAGAACAATGATTGTAACAAGGAAAATCAGAGCCTGTCTGACATTAATCGTAAAAGCCATTACCATTGCACCAAACACAACAAAAGGCGACCTTAAAAGAAGTCTTATTGTCATGTTAACGCCCTGCTGAACCTGATTTATGTCACTGGTCATTCGGGTTATCATCGTAGATGTGCCGACACTATCCATATCTGAAAATGAAAGCTTCTGAATATTGTCAAAAAGAGCTCTTTTAACTTTTGCAGCAAAACCTGCAGCTGCCTTAGCCGCAAAGTATTGTGCAGTTATGGCGCTAAAAAAGCCTACAACACATAAAAGCAATAATATAAGGCACATCTTTATTACATAGCTTTTGTCTCCAAATGCAATTCCTTTGTCAATCATTGAAGCAATTACAAGTGGAACCATAAGTTCAAATGATGCTTCCAATAGTTTAAAAAGCGGTCCTAAAAATGTCTCTTTTTTATATTCTTTCAAAAATATCAATAATTTTCTCACAATATAACCTCTTAGTAATTTATTCTAAGTCCCTTGGGATAATGATTTTTCAGCATTCCTGCGGCTGCCTTGACCCACCCAAGACTATAGCCGTCAACGGTCACAATTCCCCAGCCTCTTTTGTTTTTGTCACCGATTCTGATTGTCTGTCCATTGAGATACTGCCTTATTTCATCAGAGTTTTCTGAAAAATCATAACTTTCTTTTACTTCTTCTTTATTTAAAGCAAGCGCCAGAGCATGTGAAGGCTCAAATCTATCTTTTTTTATCGTTCCAAGGTGAAGCCCCGGACGCATAACCTTAAGCCCCTTTATCGAAGGCATACGCGTAGGAGCAAGATACATCTGATCTCCAAACATAAAAATATTACTCACATCAAAACCATCTGTTAAAAGAGTTTCTTTTGCAAACTCTTCAAATATCTTTATTTGTTCCTTTTTGGCAGGAGTGTTTTTTCCACCGGGAATATAGCCGTTTTTTTCATTAGATATCAGTTCTCCATCCCTTTTAATTACACATAAAAAGTGACCCTCACCTTTTATTCTGTGAGGCCAAAGTCTAATCGCCTTGGAAACCTCTTTCTTTGTGACCTCCATGAAATCTTCTGTTAATTCCGCATCTGACAGGCTTTCCGAATATGCTTTAAGAATTTCACCGGTTCTTATAAGTTCAGGCATCGCATTTGCCATTCCTTCAAATAATGGAACCTTTTCAACATGAAAATCACGATGTGTTAAAAGAAATTTAAAAATGCTCTCTTCATTTTCATCAGCAGCAAAGGTACAGGTCGAATAAACAAGAGTACCTCCCGGTAAGAGCATCTTTGAAGCAAAATCTAAAATATTTTCCTGTCTGTTTGCGCATGCTATAACGTTTTCCGGACTCCACTCTGATGTCGCAATCTCATTTTTCCTGAACATTCCTTCACCTGAGCAAGGTGCATCAACCAGTATCTTGTCAAAAAAACCTTCAAAAACTTCTGAAAGATGCTCAGGTGTTTCATTTAAAACCATACAGTTCTTTACTCCAAGACGTTCAACATTCAAAGAAAGTATCTTTGCTCTATCGCGGTTTATTTCGTTTGAAACAAGTAGCCCCTCTCCATTCATCGACGTCGCAATCTGAGTTGATTTTCCGCCGGGTGCTGCACAAAGATCAAGTATCTTTTCACCAGGTTTAGGTTCAAGATAATGAACCGGAGCCATAGCACTAGGTTCCTGGATATAATAAACTCCGGCATCGTGATATGGACTTTTTCCAGGTGCCATATCACTGTCATAATAAAAACCCGTGTTCTCCCATGAAACTTTTTCCTTTAAACCAAATTGGGCAATAATTTTTTCATCTATGCCGCTTGTAACCTTAAGACGATTAAATCTAAGAGCATGAAATCTCCCGCTGTTATCTCCAAAACTATTTATGAAGCTATCAAACTCTTCTTCGCCAAGATAGTTCTTCATTCGTTCACAAAATTCAACCGGTAACATATAATTTCCTCAATAAAAATAATAAATATTTCTCTCTAAGAATATAACTTTACTCAAAAAACGCTGAAAGAATGATAACATATTATCCCCAATAGAAAAAGACCACTTTTGTGGTCTTTCTGTGATTAAACGTTATTATGTTTGCATTAATGCGAAGTCCAATATGCAACAAAATTATTTTGTTTCTTTGTGCTCTTTAATATACTTTTTTATTCCTTTAAAAGTCTCAGGACTAATGATGTGCTCTATCCTACAAGCATCCGTCTCAGCTATTTTTTCATCAACTCCTGCAGTCATCATCAAAAATCTTGTGAGATTTGTATGCTTTTCATATACACTTTTAGCCGTCTTAAGTCCGGCTTCAGTAAGTACAAGTTCTCCGTCATCCTCTACTGTTAAGAGTCCCTGATCCTTTAGAATGCCGACAGCTCTTGAAACACTTGGTCTGGAAAAATTCAACTCTGTTGCCACGTCTATAGAACGCACAGAGCCTTTCTTTTTTTTCAACAAATATATTGTCTCTATATAATCTTCACCGGATTCGTGCATTGCCATACTCCCTTCATCAATATTATTTTATCTACAAACCACCCAATTTACATAAAAAACAAATACCATCTTAAAGATATTTCGCGCAACTCTGTGCGCATATACTAAACTGCACTCACACACTATAATAATTGTATTGCACACAACCAAAATTTGCAAGACCTTATTCTTATTTGTAGAATTATAAAGATATAAAAAGTTACAATTCAGTCGTCAGCCTGATTATATGAATGGACATAAATGTGCAATTCTCGGACGAGGAGATAATTCATAGGATGAAAATACAAGAACAAGCTGAATGCTTTGAACAACGTTGAAATGAAGCTTGTTCTTGTATTTGAATCTATATGAATTACGACGCAGACGAAAATA
>JAFSQI010000049.1 GCA_017446685.1 Butyrivibrio sp. | reverse complement strand
GGAGGCCGGGCTTCCTTTTTTGATGACTGCCAACATAAGGATAGCGTAACGTGCATCCGTGAAATATATAAAAGTCCTGTAATCCGCTTACAGAGCGGGCTACGGGACTTTTTCTTTCAAAACGCTGTCAAAAACAGGAATTGTAACATGTTTTTTGACTTCGCACAAATAAGTGCTAGAATATATCCGTAATAAAAAACATTATATTAATAAGTATGAATCGAGGTTTTATATGTACAATATTGATTTTAAAAAACCGGTACACGTTTATTTCATGGGCATTGGCGGTATTTCTATGAGTGGACTTGCCCAGATTTTAATAGAAGAAAACTTTAAGGTTTCCGGCTCTGATAATAAAGAGTCTGAAATGACTTCTGCTCTTGAGAAAAAAGGTGTAAAAATTTTTTACGGTCAAAAAGCTGAAAACATCTTAGCTGCTTCACCTATTGACGTAGTTGTCTACACAGCAGCAGTTCATCCGGACAACCTGGAATTCATAGCTGCAAAAGAAGCCGGAATTCCTATGCTTACCAGAGCTGAGCTTCTAGGTCAGGTAATGAAAGAGTATGACATTCCTGTTGCTATCAGCGGCACTCATGGCAAGACTACTACAACCTCAATGCTCTCTAAAATTCTTTTGGAAGCCGATACTGACCCTACACTTTCAATAGGTGGAATTTTTAAAGACATCGGAGGAAATATCAGAGTCGGCAAATCAGAATACTTTGTTACTGAGGCATGCGAATATACAAACAGCTTTCTTAGCTTTTTTCCTAAGATAAGTGTTATTACCAATATAGACGCTGATCATCTTGACTTTTTCAAGGACCTTGACGATATCAGGCATTCATTCAGAAAATTTGCACAGCTCCTTCCCAAGGACGGTACACTGATTATTAATGGTGACATAGATAATATAGAAGAAATAACTGATTCTCTTCCATGCACTGTAATTACTTACGGTTCAAAAGAAAGTTTTGACTATTATCCTTCTAATATTATATATGACGACCACGGAAACGCTTCCTTCACAGCTCACCTAAAAGATGGATCTTCATTAGATATAAAGCTTGCTGTACCCGGAATCCACAATGTATATAATGCGCTTGCTGCCATTGCTGTTTCAAACGTACTTTCAATTGATCACGAACATATCAAAACAGCTCTTTCTCTGTTCGGAGGAACAAGCAGACGTTTTGAATACAAGGGTGAAGTAGGTGGCGTAACAATTATCGATGATTACGCTCATCATCCAACAGAAATCATGGCAACTCTCAAAGCAGCAAAAAATTATCCACACAATAAGATATGGTGTGTATTCCAGCCACATACTTTCACAAGAACAAAAGCTCTTATGAATGAGTTTGCAGAAGCACTTTCACTGGCTGATCATGTAGTACTTGCTGATATTTATGCTGCAAGGGAAAAAGATAATCTTGGAATCAGCTCAAAAACACTTCGTGATAAGATTGTGGAAAGCGGACACGAATGTCACTATTTCCCTACTTTACAAAATTTCAACGAGATTGAAAAATTTCTTTTGCAAAATTGCACTAAGGGAGATTTGTTGATAACCATGGGTGCGGGCGACGTAGTGAAAATAGGGGAAGAGCTACTTGGCAAATAAAACTTTTCCACATATCCACAATTTTTTTATGAAAAAATTATAAATTTTTTGGTGGATAACAGCCGAACATTTTCCACTTACATGTTTTTTTCGTAAGTGCTGATGGCTCGGCTGTTTTTTATTCATTTCAAATCATTTATCCACGTTATCCACATTATCCACATTAAATTGTGGAATACTCGAACATTTGAACCGGTCAGATTTCTTCGTCACTTTTTCCATATCATTTCCAAAAACCACATGCTATAATTCCAATTGTTCGGAGGGCAAACGCATTTAAATAATGCTACAAACGCCTTGGTTGTGCCATTATTTAAATACATTTGCCAGAAATAATAACCACTCCGAACAGTATCAAAATGTCGTAGAGGTATATTTAGCCATGATGGGAAGAGTAACTATTAATAACAATTTTGAAGAAGAATCCACAAATGTTTCCAACATATTCATAGATGAATACATGGAGGATGCCAATGATGCGCAGCTTAAGGTATATCTTTATCTGCTTCGCATGATGAGTTCAAATCTTCCCACCAGTGTTCCTGATCTGGCTGATAAATTCAACCACACAGAAAAAGATGTGGTTCGTGCGCTCAAATATTGGGAGAAAAAAGGTCTTATCAGCCTTGAATATGACGGAGCTCAGAATCTCACAAGCATTCATATGGAAGATATTGTTGCTCACTCTGACTTCGGAAGAAGAAAAGAGGATCGCGGCATAAGAGCACTTCCTTCAGTTCAGCCTGTTACTCCTGCTGTTCAGGAACCTGTTCAGAACATTATTCCTGCAAAGCCCAACTATTCTGCTGCTCAGCTTCGTGATTTCAAGCAGACAGACGGAAGCGGCATCATTTTTATTGCAGAACAGTATTTCGGAAGACCTCTTAATCCTATTGAGATGTCAACAGTTTATTATATTCATGATGAACTTAATTTTTCTGATGAACTTTTGGACTATCTGATGCAGTACTGCGTCGATAATCATAAAGCCGATTTCAGATATATGGAAAAGGTTGCCATCAACTGGAATCAGCAAGGAATCAAAACGCCAAAACAGGCTCGTGTGGAAAGTTTTAAACACAATGGGGATATTGTAGCAATAATGAAGGCGCTCGGTATGGAAAACGCACCTACATTAAAGGAAGGTTCCTTTATAAGTGCGTGGCTTGGGGAGCTCGGATTTACGATGGAAATTATTCTGGAAGCCTGCGACCGCACTGTTATGGCGACACAGAAGAATCGTCTCAAGTACTGTGATACAATTCTTCGCAACTGGCATGATAGCAATGTAACAACAAGGGAGGATATTGCCAGACTTGATGCTTCCCACAATGCTGACCTTCGTAAAAAGAAGGAAAAGGCTTCCATATCTTCCATCGATATGAAAGAACGCTCAGACGAATCATATATTCGTCAGAACGGTTCCCAGAATCGTTTCAATCAGTTCCAGCAGAATACATATAATTTTGCTGAACTTGAAGAACAGCTTCTGGACAACTAATATTAGACAGCTGTAGCCCTGTGCTTTGTCTTGACGGTGGCATCCGCCTTCCATCAGACACGTACAGGGCTACGGAACTGTATTGAACCATCTTTATGGTCAGACAAAAGTGCCCTGATAAATTACCGGGCTTTAATCAAGAATCATCTTTTATAGGAGAACATCATGGCTTTGACCAATGCTCAGTATGATGCAATAATGCACGAATACGAAGAAAGGCGATCTCTTCACAGGCAGGAACTGGAAGAACGTCAGCGTTATGTGTATGATAATGTTCCGGGTTACAAGGAACTTGAGGACGAAATCGCCACTGTAAGTGTGGATTTTGCGAAAAGACGCTTATCCGGTGAAAGGCTGGATCGCTCTGCCCTAAAGAAACAACTTTCCGAAATTTCAAGACAAAAACTTACTCTTTTGACAGAAGCCGGGTTTTCTTCCGATTTTCTTGATATGGGCTATACATGTCAGGACTGCAAGGATACCGGCTATATAGGAAATGAAAAATGTCATTGTTTCAAGCAAAAGATAATTGAAACTCTTTATGATAAATCCAATCTGAAAATGCTCGCTAAGAGTGCAAATTTCAAGTTGTTATCCGATAAATATTATAAAGGAGAAGACCTGAAAAGATTTCACGGCGCAGTTCGTACAAGTGAAGATTTTATTAATAATTTTAACTCTGACTACCAAAATTTATTCATTTATGGTACAGTGGGTACTGGCAAATCATTCCTATCGATTTGTGTAGCCAATGAAATACTGAAAAAAGGTCATTCTGTCATATATTTCAGTTCCTCTGCTCTATTTGAGATGCTCTCAGAGTATGCCTTTGATATCAAGGCAAAGCAGGAACTCAGGGCATTTTATGATGACCTGTATAATTGTGAGTTATTGGTAATTGATGACCTTGGAACAGAGCGCTTCAATTCTTTCGTCGCCTCGGAACTGTTCTCTTGTATTAATGAAAGGGACAATCGCAAAAAATCAACAATCATCACCACCAATCTCTCTCTTGAAAATCTTCAGTCAATTTATTCAGAACGTATTTTTTCAAGAGTAACCAGTAATTTCAAATTGCTAAAGTTATCCGGACAGGATATACGAAAAATAAAGAAAATTGCAAGAAAAGAAAGTGAGGAGTTGCAATAATGCCAAGAAGAGAAGAGAAACGTAATCTGGAGACTATCCCTGTAGGTTCATTGGGGATTATCCCGTTAAAGGGTGTTGGCTCCCTTGCAGAAAAGGTTGATTACTATCTCGTAAAATGGAGAGCAGAAAGAGAAAACGAACACAAAGGAAGTTTAGCTTTTACAGGATATGAACGTCCTTCATACATTCTTAATGCAGAGGTTCCGAGATTTGGAACCGGAGAGGCCAAGGGTGTAATAAAAACTTCTGTGCGTGGAGATGATCTCTATCTTCTCGTTGATGTATGTAACTATTCACAGACTTATTCATTATTTGGTCAGGAGAACCACATGTCTCCTGATGATCATTACCAGGATTTAAAGAGAATCATAGCTGCCGTTGGTGGAAAAGCACGCAGAATCACAGTTATTATGCCATTCCTATATGAATCAAGACAGCACAAGAGAAGCTCAAGAGAATCCCTTGACTGTGCAATTGCTCTTCAGGAGCTGGTAAACATGGGTGTTGACAATATCATTACCTTTGATGCCCACGATCCTCGTGTACAAAATGCTATTCCTCTTAATGGATTTGAAACTGTACGTACTACCTATCAGTTTATCAAGGCTCTTCTTAGAAATGTATGGGATCTTCAAATTGATTCAGATCATATGATGGTTATAAGCCCGGATGAAGGCGGTATGGGCAGAGCTATTTATCTTGCCAGCGTCCTTGGTCTTGACGTAGGTATGTTCTACAAGAGACGTGACTATACACAGATTGTAGATGGACGTAATCCTATCGTTTCACACGAGTTCCTTGGAACAAGTGTAGAAGGTAAATCAGTTATTATCGTTGATGACATGATTTCTTCAGGTGAAAGTCTTCTTGATGTTGCCAAGGCACTTAAAGAGCGTAAGGCTGCCAGAATATATGCATTCTCTACCTTCGGTCTTTTCACAAGCGGACTTGAGGAATTTGATGAAGCCTACAAAAACGGTATAATTGACAGAATCCTTACTACCAACCTGATTTATCAGACACCTGAACTTTTATCAAGAGAATGGTACATCAGCTGCGATATGAGTAAGTACATTGCTTACCTCATTGATACACTTAACCACGATGCTTCCATAAGTGATCTCTTAAATCCTGTAGAACGTATCAACAATATTATTGAACGATACAAGAGCGGTGAACTCAAAAAATCCATGGAAGCTGAAAGAAAATAAATACAAAATAATAAACTTCGCACATCTAAAGTTCTTTTAGATATGCGAAGTTTTTCATTTAATATATTAAATCAATTAAACAATTCTTTTATCTCTAACAGACTATCTTTTTTGGCATAAAGCTTTTCCTTTAGCTGCTCATCCGGTTGAGTAAGATCCGGTATCATAACCACCTTGCACCCCGCCAGATAAGCACTTGTTACACCGTTTGGAGAATCCTCCACTGCAAAAGTATCATTTGGATCAAGTCCAAGTTCCCTACAGGCATAAGCATAAATATCAGGTGCAGGCTTTCCCTGACTGACCATATCAGCACATATTATTCTGTCAAAGTACTCAAAAAGACCAATCTTTTTTAAATACCTCTCTGCTCTCTGATAATCATTGGCAGTTACAAGAGCTGTCAGTATCTTATTCTCCCGAAGCCACTTAAGAATTTCTTTTGCGCCTTCTTTTAACGGAATGCCGCCTTCAGAGATCATTTCTTCCACAATGCCTTTTCTATATTCTCTGACCGCTGCATAGTCAAAATCTTCTCCAAACCATTCCTTAAACTTTTTTGGAGCAAACGGTCTTCCAAGTGATCTTAGTTCAAGCGGCATCCATTTTTCCATTTTATATCCAAAATGTTCTAAAGCTCTTGGCCATGCTACCTGATAATATTTTTCTGTATCTGTAAGTGTCCCGTCAAGGTCAAACAAAACTGCTTCAACTACTTTATCCAAACTAATAACTCCATTCTAATTTTAACGAAATATCAATCAGATTCCCCTAAAGCTCATAACAAAAATAAGCTTCTGATCATTTGGAAGAAGGAACTCATCGTGTGTTTTTGACCCCCAGGAATCATCACCTGCAATTCCCATCTGCATAAGACTGCAACGCACAACTGTCTTTGTAACTCTTGGAAGCTCATACGGATGTTCAGCGGCTTCAAGTTCTTCCGGTGTATACGCAAGTGCACTGAAATTCATAGTGTCAGGAGCCTCGAACAAAAGACCTCTTCCTCTGTTGTCAGTAACTTTTGCCCACCTTACACCTGTTCTATTTCCTGTTTCCTGCGGACGAATATATTTCTCCATCATATCTGAAACCTTGCTTTCGAAAATTCCAAGTTTAGCTCCGCGATTTCTATCCACATAGTTTTCTTTAGGACCATTACCATAATAAGTTACCTTGTCAAATTCAGGTGAGAATTTAAACATCATTCCAAATTCCGGCATTGGGGTAAGCCCTTCTACAGGTTCGTACTCTTCCTTAATCCAAACTCTGCCATCTCCTGTTACAGTATAGGTCAATAGGACTGATGAAGCAGGCGTAGTAGGAAGATAATACTTAAAGGTAAGACTGATGCTCTGCGCATCCTCTTTTATAACAGGATATCCAAATCTGTCTTCATTGGTTCCATTAGTATAATCGTTACTATCCTCATGAATTGGACCTGAAGAACTATACATACTTGCAATCTTCCACTGAGCATATCTTGCCGGCATATTATTTCCTCTGTCGTTGTCAACAGGAGCTCTCCAGAAGTTTGGTCTTGGCATAGATCTAATCAGCTCTTTTCCACCATAGTTGTAGGATACGATATTTCCTTTATCCTTAGAGAAAAGAACAGAAAAATGATTTCCCTTTACACCGATATTGTATTTTCCCTTAACAACCTTAATTGGACTGCAGCTTATATAAGTTGACACTGCTGTTCTGAATACGCCCTGGCCAAAAGCAACTTCATGGCCTCTCTTTGCCCAAAGATTATCATCTCTAAGTCTGAAAGATACAGTAACTACATATTCATCGAGAGGGAACGGACCATTTTCATCATATGCTGCTCCACTCATAACTGCCATTTTAGCTGTAATTGCCTCTGGCAAATCATATTCTTTTTCCTCTAAAGGCTCAACGGCAGTAGCAATGCGTTTTTCAAGAAGTTTCTTACCATCTCTTTCCAATATGACAACACAGTCATATTCTTCTGTATTAGTGAAAAGACTTCTATTGATTACCTTAACCTTATCTCTGCTAACTTCAACTTTAATGTTCTGATAATTATATTTTACATCCTGCATCTTGGCATAAGGTTTTCTCTCGCCGTCAACAATTCCATTGCCACTGAAATTATAGTCGGTAGGTCTTTCACCATGATCTCCGCCATATGCCTGATAGTCTTCACCAAAGCAGTTCTTTGTTCTAATAGTCTGATCTACATAATCCCAGATAAATCCGCCCTGATACTTAGGCTCTCTGTCTGCTAGATCTGTGTACTTAAACATACCACCACAGGAATTTGCCATAGCATGTGTATATTCGCAGCAAATAAACGGCTTTTCCGGATGATCCTTTAAAAACTTTTCAATATTCTGGACAGATGGATACATCATACTTTCCATATCACTTGTATCATTGTAGGTTCTGTCATGACAGATACCCTCATAGTGTACAAGCCTGTCCGGATCAAGTTTTCTGAAAAGATTGCTCATTTCATAAGGAACTTTTCCTCCATGAGACTCGTTTCCAATAGACCAGATCAGAACTGAAGGATGATTCTTATCAAGCTGGTAAGTGCTGTTAACTCTGTCAAGCATTACAGCCATACAGTTTTCTCTACTTCCGGGAATTGCATTTGCAACTGCTTCATCTCCCCAGTAGCATGCCCAGCTTCCATGAGTTTCCATATTGTTCTCTGCTATCATGTAAAGGCCGTATATATCACAAAGCTCATATATCTTTGCTGAATTCTGGTAATGGCTTGTTCTGATTGCATTTATATTGTTTTGTTTCATGGTAATAATATCAAGAAGTGTTTCTTCATCTGAAACTACTCTTCCGCTCTCACATGAGAACTCATGACGATTCACACCCTTAAATACAATTCTCTTTCCATTCAGGAGCATTATTCCGTCTTTCATTTCAAAACGTCTAAAGCCAACATTCTGTTTTATAACTTCTGCGATATTACCTTCTTCATCAAGAACATGCACAAGAAGCTGATAAAGCTGAGGATCTTCCGCACTCCATAGAACAGGACTAATAATATGTTCTGTCGCCATTACTTCTTTATCATTTGAGAGCTTACCTTTTAGCATTCTATGATTATTGCGAATAAGAGTATACTCTATTGTTCCATATTTTCTTCCCTTAAATGAGATTTCCAGGTCTGCCTCTGTAAAATTTTCATTTAATATAGTTCTGATCTTGATATCATCCAAATGAGCTTTTGGCACAAGTTTCAGATACACACCTCTATATATACCTGAGAATCTGAAAAAGTCCTGATCCTCCATCCAACTTGAAGATGTCCATTTGAATACCTGAACAGCAAGTTTATTTACTCCCGCCTTCACAAAAGAAGTCAGATCAAATTCAGAAGGAGTAAATGTATCTTCACTATATCCGACATAACTACCGTTGAGCCAAAGGGCGTAGCCACTTTCAACTCCCTCAAAAACAACATGTACTTCCTGATTCTTCCAATTATCCGGAAGTACAAAATATTTAACATAACTTCCAACAGGATTAAACTGTTCAGGAACCTGACCAAGCTCTATATCCTCATGGCCATCCCAAGGATACTGAACATTAATGTACGCAGGAATGTCATAACCTTCCATCTGCATATGCGCAGGAACATGGATGTCATCCCAGAAATTGCAGTCATAATCATCTTTTTCAAAGCCATCTACAACAGCTTTGTATGATTTCGCATAATGGAATTTCCACATTCCATTAAGAGATATTCTGTTTGATGAAGCTCCTTCCTCGAGCTCCTCATCTGTAGCATATGCCACAAAATCTGCGCAAGCCGGTAAGACATTGTCTTTGAAAATTTCAGGATCTTTAATCATATCCAGACTAAAGTTTTTCATTTAATCTTCCTCCATAAGATAAGTAATAAAATGGTTTCCGTTATCTTCAAATAATTTTTCGGAATCATTCATTCCATATTTATAAACCGTGCCGGTTGTCGGATCCATTAGCACAGTATTTAGATCATTAAAACCTATTATCAAAACTGCTGTCTCGTTATTTAACATCGCCATGACAGGAATGTCTTTATTCACATAATACAGCATTGTTGAAAGAGGACATCCGTCAAGTTCAAGTATTGTAGCATCAACCAACGAGCTTTCAAGAATCTGCGTCACTCCGTTTCCTGCCATAAGCATGTTGGCTACATTTCGGTTCACACCTTCAAACCCAAGTATCAGATCAAGACAAACTTCTACAGAATCTTCGCTTGTCATATCAGTGTAACTTTCCGCACTTTTTGTAATAGCCATAATCTGATTGGATCTTAGAAGATTTCCTTTTATCCATACATAGCTGTTACTATCATTAACAACAACAGCAGGAGCATTATTAGCTGTCTGAACAGCCTCCGCGGGATCAACAAAAATCCCCTCCATCTCCATCAAACCATATACATAATATAAAGGTTTCGCTTTAACATCTCTTTCCGGTTCAATGGAAACATTCCTGTCACCTTCAAATAATGTCTGCGCCGGAGTTAGAACTCGTAACTGCTTGATTTTAATCTCACTCTTTGCGGAAATTTGAACAATTTTTTCATATACATCAACTGACACGACTTTAATCTGATTACTTCCGCTTTCTGCTTTTAGAGTACTCATTATCTGATCATCATAGGTACTCACATATTTTCCGGTTTCCTCATCTTTTATTACTCTTGTCATTTTTATCTGATTATCACTAATCGTTGCAGAAGTAACATATATTCCATCCGGATGATAATTTTCAAGAACATTTCCGTCGTTATCCTGAATTTTCAAATTATACATGGCATAAACCGGATTGCCCATCTGATCATTCTGTACATCACTCTCATGTGCAAGTCCGTAAACAAGATCTTCTCCCATAAAACCAAGAACTATAATGAAATCATCATCATCTGCAACAATCTCAGTCTTTGCCCTGGTATTTAGATCCATCATATTAAGAGTCTTTAGATCCTGACTCTGCCAGGCTATTGTACTCATGGATTCAGAAATCTTGTACTCACCGTCTCCTATATCCGCCACAACAGACGTAGCTGTCCTGTCAGTAAGGTCAATCGCATATATATTTTGATCCAGCATCATGTAAAAGATATTGTTATTGTTGGAATATGCTATACAATCAACATACTCCAATATAATCTGAGGATCATAATTACTCTTAATAAATGCCTGCTCCTCAACTGCGTTTATTGAAGCATTATAGTCATAAACCGCTACGCCAACCTCACCTTCATGATTTCCACGATTCATGTATCCTGCAACAGCAAATCTGACATTACCGGCTTCATCAACTTTGAGAATTTTAATTGAGTGATTATCCCACAATGTTCTTATATCATCACTGTCTTCGTCGTAAAATCCAAAAAGGTAAGCCAGCTTGTTTTCTGAATTATTGAAAAGATACAGCTTTCTTTCACTGACAAAAGCAAATGCACTTCCGCTACTGCTCTCAACAAGCTCAAGATTCTGATCTGAAATACTAAGCCCAATTGTATTACTTGTTATGGAATAATTCTCAGTGTCAAAAACATAATCCATAGTTCTTTCAAAGTTAAGAAGGTATATTCTGTCGGATGTATACCTAACTCTGTAGGCTTCTTTAATATTGTAGAGTTTAGTATTTGCTCCTTCCTTTATTTTTACCTGATAATCCAGCATAAAACTTGCTGTCTGCGAATGGATATCTGTCACATATATCACAGGCTCTGTATGCTCAACTATATCAAGATCTCCCCAGGTAACCTGACTAAAACTGCTGTGGATATCTACTTTATTGAAAGTTGTATTATCTCCCTCAGAATTGGACTCAAGGTACTTGGAATACTCGGTTGCAAGATCCTTATCAAAAGTAGCATTACTAAAATTCTTTACAAAATCAGTATCCTCATCAATATAAAATCTACTCTCATCTTCAGTCCACACAATTCTTGTATAATATCTTATGGTTCCTCTTTGAGTATCCATAAGAATAACAAGCATATATTCATTACCTGAAGTAATAAGATCTTTTATCTGAAAACTTCCCTGAATTATATTATCGTTTTGCCTATAATCCTGAATGGATGTACTTTCCACCAGGCTGCTTCCTGAAATATTTCTAACTTCAAACCTTAAATTATCTATATCAGTACCGTATGTATTTATGCGGTAGTTAATTTCCCTTCCTGTGCCAATTGGATAAACTGTCCCTCTTATATGTGCAACATCCATCTCACTAATATATCCGTGAAGCGGATTAATCTCCTGTCCGTTAGAGACAAAAGACACTGTTGGAAGAGTGGCAGAAGCCATCTGCACCGTCATATCAGCATTGTCATCGACCGAAAGTCTGCTGATTACCAATACTGCTATGGCAAAAACAAGTATGGCATATAAAAATTTTAATATTGTTATCTTTACTGTTTTTTCATTCATAATTGACTTTCATTTTGAATAATAGTAATATTTTTCTAAATACAAGTTGAGTAGTTTGCAGTTTTATGGAGGATTTTCCAATGAAAAACCCAATTTTGTACCGCAAACGCTTTATTCCAAATGAATGCATTCTTCTTAAGGACGACATTATTCTTGAATGCACTGATACCATGATCATTACCAAGTGGGCAACGATCAAGAAAAGATGTGATCTTTCCAACGGTTTTTCTTGCTATTACCTTGATCGCGGATACAAAATCAGCAAATTCATGAATTCTGATGGCACTTTTCTGTGCTGGTACTGCGACATCATAACTCCCGATTACAATCCTGAAAACAATACGCTCGTAGTCATTGATCTTCTTGCTGACGTAATAATCTATCCCGACGGACGTATGAAGGTGACTGATCTTGATGAACTTTATGATGCCTTTGATCAAGAACTTATAGATAAAAACCTTCTTAAAAAGAGCCTGCTCTCTCTGAACAAGCTCCTTGATGATATTTACACTGACGGAATTAATTCGCTCACAAAACCATTATCTGCATGGACAGATGTATGACGGTCATATTGTTGTGATGTCAAATCTCTTTTTAGTAAAAAATATGACCTCCAATTGCAGTTCCGGACAATCCCGGGATTGGCGTTCTGAAATATACACAGTTGCCGACATTTGAATATCCGCTCATAGCTTCATCTGCTGCCTGATAACAGGCTGCTGTTGCCTTGCCCTCAGCAAGCGCCAAGGCAAGTCTGCCACTGGCAACTGGCGAAAACTGCTTGTTTTGATAAATAACACCAACCACAGTGTCAGGATATACTGAACTGAGCACTCTGTTTATAACAACAGCCCCAACAGCTACTTTTCCTTCATAGGGTTCACCACCTGCTTCACAATAAATCAGATTAGCAAGTAAATACCTGTCACCATCAGCAAAAGTCACTTCAGAAATATTTCTCCAAGCTGAAGCTTTTGCAAGCTTTGACAGACGTATCTCTTCTGCAAGCTTAGCTTCGAGTGTTTTAATATCAGCTTCCTGCGCCTTTATCTGATTCTCAAGCTCCTGTGCCTTTGCTTCAGCATCTGAAATATGATTTGCGTACTGCTGAATTGAACCTGATGTCTGAGTGACAAGCCCTGATACCCTGCTTTGTTCTGCCTGAGCCTTTACCTTATAATCTTCAAGCTGCAGTTTTTCTTCCTCAAGTGTGGCTTCTTTATCTTCTATGCTATGTCTGGTCTGGATATATTGCTGAAACATTTTCCTATCATAGGCTGATAACTGCTCTATATAATTATTCTGATTAAGGAAATCTGCAAAACTTGACGCCCCAAGCAACATATCTATAAAAACAAAGTTCTGTTTTTCATAGATAAACTGAACTCTTTTCTTCATCGATGCGTACTGATCTTCCTCAGTTTCTTTAGCCACTTCAAGCTCAGCCAAGGTATTTTCTATTTCTGTTTCCTTGTCTCCAATCTGTTCTTCAAGTTCCTCAAGATTGCTGCTAACCTGTGCAAGCTGGTTATTAAGTGTGTTCAGCTCTCCCTGCAAAGAATCCTTCTGTTCATTCATCTCTGCAATATCATCTTTTGCATCATCAAGAGCATTTTCAGACTGCTTCTTTTTTTCTTTTGCCTCTTCAAGCTGCTTTCTTGTAGACTCAGTAGCTTTTGATGTCACTGAAGTTGCAGATAATCCCAACAGCATTGCCCCACACATAGCTGCTAAAAATATTCCGCCCTTTTTTATTAAATTGTAACCTTTTCCCCGTTCCCCTCTGATTTTCATATCATATAGTAATCTTTATATTTCTACCGCTTCTCTGATACTGATAATACCTAACCCCGGCTGAATCAAACATTTTCTTTGAAGCTCTGGTTGATGCAGAACTGCTATATTTGTCGCTGTCATATACAACTGTGCGAATACCAGCCTGAATAATAGCCTTTGCACATTCATTGCACGGGAAAAGAGATACATAAATCTTGGCACCCTTAAGGCTGCCGCCACTGTAGTTGAGTATTGCATTTAATTCACTATGAGTTACAAAAGGATATTTAGTTGACAATTCATCTTCGCCATCCCTCTCCCAAGGGAAATCCTCATCGGAACATCCTTTTGGAAATCCGTTATATCCCATTGAAAGAATATTATTGTCCTCACTTACAATACAACTGCCAACCTGCGTATTGGGATCCTTAGACCTCATAGCCGCAAGCTTAGCAACTCCCATAAAGTACTCGTCCCAAGTTATGTAATCTTCTCTTTTCATCATTCTTCTCCCTTTACCGCAACGAGCTCAGAAAAGTTTTTATTCAACTTTTCGATTTATTTTGTTCCAAAAATTCTGTCTCCTGCATCTCCAAGTCCAGGAATAATATAGCCGTTTTCATTCAGTTTTTCATCAAGCGCACCAACATAGATATCTACATCAGGATGAGCTTCTTGGATAGCCTTAAGTCCCTCAGGTGCTGCAATTATGCACATAAAATGAATCTTCTGACATCCTTTTTCTTTTAACATCTGAATAGCAGCTACTGAAGAACCACCTGTAGCAAGCATAGGATCAACTACAAATATTTCTCTTTCTGCTACGTCTGCAGGCATCTTGCAATAATACTCTACAGGCTTCAATGTCTCAGGATCTCTGTAAAGTCCAATATGACCAACCTTTGCTGCAGGAATAAGAGCAAGCATTCCGTCAACCATACCAAGACCGGCTCTTAAAATAGGAACAACACAAAGCTTTCTTCCCTTAAGTTCCTTGACTGTAGTCTTGCAAATAGGTGTCTCAATCTCAACGTCTCTAAGCTGAAGATCTCTTGTAGCCTCATAACATATAAGCATCGCAATTTCACTGATAGTCTGTCTGAAATCCTTTGTACCTGTCTCAGTTCTGCGAATAACTCCGATTTTGTGCTGGATCAGCGGATGATCCATAATTACAACTTTTCCCATTAACCTTTTCCTCCATTACTTTTCATAATCTGATATTTTGGCAATTCTACGGCTATGCTTTTCAAGACCCGAAAACTTTGTGTCAAGAAAAACATCTACTATCTCAAGTGCCTGCAATGTACCCACAAAGCCTCCACCGAGCGCCAACATATTTGCATCATTGTGCTCTCTTGTAAGTCTTGCTGAAGTTGTCTCAGAGCAAAGAGCACATCTGATACCTTTAACCTTATTAGCAACGATTGAAATTCCTATTCCAGTTGTGCATACAACAATTCCTTTTTCGCATTCACCGCTGGCAACTGATTCTGCTGCAGCTCTTCCGAAATCCGGATAGTCACAGGAATTCTTATCGTAGGTTCCAAAATCCTTATATTCTATATTTCTTTCTTCCAAATGCTTTTTAATTTCTTCCTTTAAATCAAATCCTCCGTGATCGCTTCCAAGTGCTATCATCACTTTATACCTTCTTTCTCTAGAATATTATAATACAAACGCTTAATTTATAGTACTTTCACGTTATGTCCGGCTGCTTTTAAAAGTCTGTTCATTATGGCCTGACCTATTCCGCTATCATCAAAAGATTCCGAGAACATCACATCCATACCTTCATCATCAAACTCTCTTAATACCTTAAAAAGTTCATGAGCAATAGTTTTTTCATCTTCTCTGCTTCCTACGCTCTTAACCACATCAGCTTTATAGAGCATTTTTGTACTCTCGGTTCCTATAATACCGACTTTTTTCCCCTGCTCCATTGCCTTTGCTGATTCACTGTTTATATACTCAACCACTTTTTCCTGAGCACCCTGAACTATCATAAGGTCACCTTTTGGAGCATAGTGTTTGTATTTCATCCCCGGAGCCTTGGGTTTTTGAGTTGAAGTGCTGTCTATTATAGTTCTGTCAATGCTGATTTCTCCCAACACTTCCTTTAACATATCTGCAGTAATATACCCTGGTCTTAAAATCATGGGTACTTCCGATGTGAGGTCTACAATTGTTGACTCAAGACCAATTCCTACCTGACCGCCATCAATTATCATTTCAATCTTGCCGGAAAGATCTTCTTCGCAATATCTTGCTATTGTCGGACTCGGTCTTCCTGATGTATTTGCGGAAGGGGCTGCTATATATCCTCCCGATTGCCTGATAAGTTCAAGTGCAATTTTATTATTCGGCATTCTTATAGCAACAGTATCAAGTCCTCCTGTTGTTTCATACGGTACTTTCTCATTTTTATTCATTATCATTGTAAGTGGTCCGGGCCAAAAAGCATCTGAAAGTTTTCTGGCAGCTTCCGGCATATCCTCAACAATTTTTTCCACATCCTCTATTCTGTAAACATGTACTATAAGAGGATTATCTGAAGGCCTTCCCTTAGCCGCATAGATTTTCTTGGAAGACTCAGGATTAAGAGCATCCCCTCCAAGTCCATAAACCGTCTCTGTAGGAAAAGCCACAAGACCGCCCTTTTTAATAACATCACCGGCTTTTTTAAGCGCCTCAGCAGCTTTTTCATCAATGTTTTTTTCTTCAATTTTTACAACTTTTGTTTCCAATTTCTTATCCCTCGATATACGCAGCAATCACATCCCACACATCAGCTGTTTCAAAGCCAAGACGCCACTCTGCCACACCGGCTATCCCGTTAGCCTTCATTGATGTAAGCTTTGCCTCAATAGACTCGGCATCCTCCATCCAGATCTGATTAATGGTTCCATCCGAAGATGTAAACTCTCCATAATTCTGTCCAGCCTCAGAATCCCATGTCATTTCAATATTGTGATTGGATATATATTCCTTGGCAGCTTTCATTCCAACTGCTTCACTGGACAATACGCCGTTTGAAGTATGCCATATTCTTGTGTAGAAAGGAATTGCATTTATTACTTTGGATGCATCAACCTCTTTCAAAGTATTGATGATTCCATTTTCAACATAGGAAAGAGAAGCTACACTTCCCGCCTCGGCAGAACCGGAATAATGTTCATCATATCCCATTATTATTACATAGTCCGCAACTATTCCCTGCTCCTCGAGGTCATAATAATCATTAAAATTCATCGGCACATAATTATCAACCGATAAAACAAGTCCCGCTTTTCTGCATGCTATAGAAAACTCTCTTACAAATTCAACAAAAGACTGTCCGTCTTTGGAAGCAATCATCTCAAAGTCAATGTTAATTCCATCAATTCCCAAATTAACAGCTTCAGAAACTATTGTATTAATAGCCTTTTGTCTGCTTGAAAAGTGAGATAAAAACTCAGACGATGAAATATCTGAAGGCCCTGTAAAATTATCAAGAAGAGCCCATACTTCAAGTCCGTTATCATGTGCTGACTTAACATAAGATAACGAAGCAAAACTTCTGACTTCACCTTCATTACTCATTATTGTATACCAGGTCGGTGATACAACATTCAGGCTTTTAGTATCAGCAATGCTTGAAAGAAGAGTATCATTTCCGGAAACACCGGCTATGCTGTGAAATCCAAGGTTGATTTTATAATCTCTTTTTAATGAAGTATACTCTTCTTCAACATAATCTGTTACAGGAATGGGACTTACAACCTTACTGTCTGACAACCTCTTGTTTTCCACATATCCTATATAAGAATCAGAAGATTTTACTTTAGACCAGTTTTCAAGTTCTTCCAATATAACTACAGTATCATTTTCCGAAAGTTCCTCTAGAACTTCACTCTTAACACCACCGCGAAGTCTTAGCTGTGTATTCTTATTAATAGTTGCCACAGTCTGATCTTCCCAACTAGTAGTAAGTTGGATGTGATTGTAATCTGTAAAACCTTCATAAAAGAAATTTGTATACTTCTTGACATACTCAAGGGCAAGATATAACTCATCATTATAATTTCTTGCTATGATATAATCCTCTGTACCAGCGCCACCATCTGAATCATACCACTCAGTGGAACCGATATTTGATGTAATAATCTTACTTGCTGTTGTGTAAATAATGGTATTGTCCGCTTCACTATAATAAAAGCGGTCATTAAGATGATTCTGTACTGAATCAAAAGACATGTAATAGTAACCGTCCAAATATAACGCTCTTTCATCAATCATCTCGTTTCCGAGTATAATCGCTGTATCCTCAGGACTTGTAATCCCAAAATACTCTGTTAAATCTGCGGTTTCTGTACTGTAAGAATAGTGCTTATAAACAATCTGTCCTGCGTATACAGCACCAATAACAATAATAAGGGCGATGATTATAATCGCCGGAAGTACTTTCTTTTTCATTCCCTGCTCCTTTTCAATCGCCCTTTATTATATCAAACTATTAAGTTTACGTCATTACAAAGTACATGCATATCTCAGTCTGTTTTTATAAAAAAAATAATCTATGTATGCAGGCGGGGTCCTCATTATCATATGATTGACTGTTTTTATACATTTTTCTATTTAATCCGGCATACGTCATCATCCAAAAGGTCTTAAACTGTGATTTATTCCTTGCTTAGCCTGTTTTTGACGTTTTACCGTTTGACGTATTTTAATAAGCGCAAGATGCGACTACCAAACCCTGCATTAATATGCTAACTGGATACCAAATATGGTATAATAGTATTGAAGAATACTTAAGTTGTCGATTTTTATTTATGAAGTAAAAGGAAATTTAATTGAAACTATTAAGACATTCCGTATAAGAACGAAAAAATTGAATAATAGATATATTTAAATTGCCTTACTTTTTCGCCTCCTTTCCGGGTTCATACTGGTCGAGGCATCTCACAAAAAAGATGTTATCATATAAATCTTAAGATTTACCTGCGAAATTTCTTAAGAATTTCTTAAGATTGATAATTAAAATTTTTTAAAAAATATGACGATACATCTATTGACATAAGAAACTCAATAACTTAGTATCTATGTATTCCAAAGTCAGGAGGTAAGCATCATGAAAATTGAAAAAGTCAATGATCACCAAATTAGATGCACACTTACCAAAGATGACCTTGCGAAACGCGACCTTAAGATTGCTGAACTTGCATATGGAACTGACAAGGCCAAAGAGCTATTCCAGGACATGATGCAACAGGCTAATTTACAATATGGTTTTGATGCAGAGGACACTCCGCTCATGATAGAAGCTATTCCTATCAATTCTGAATGTATTGTGCTTGTTATCACAAAAGTAGAAGATCCGGAGGAACTTGATACACGTTTTTCCAACTTCGCTCCTTCAGTACATGAAGATAACAGTGATGAAGATTCAGATTATTATGATGAAGAGGAATACGACGAAGAGGATGAAGACAATGATGTAATGGGGCTTTTCAACAGACTTCAGCACAGCAATATGCAGGATTTCTCGGAGTCACCTTTTGCAGGACCATTTTCAGATTCAAAAAAACTTAAGGAAAAAACTACTAACCCTCGTAAAAAGGATCAACCGAGCAAAACCGGTTCCAAGATTTTTTCATTCGATTCACTTCATGAGGTTACTAGATTCGCAAAAATTGTAAGCAGGAAATTCAATGGTATAAATACCCTTTACAAAAATGAGAGCAATGGTAAATTTTATCTCATATTGAATCAGGGCGACATCGAAGATGGTGTATTTGCCAATATCTGTACCCTTCTTTCAGAATATGGCAAAACAGAGCTTGGAAGCACCGCTGAGGAATCATTCCTCAGTGAGCACTTTACAGTTGTTGTAAAAAATGAAGCTGTTCAGGCACTTTCAAAAATGTAAATATGTTAACCGACATAAAAAGAGAGTAGAGGCGTTTATGCTTCTGCTCTCTTTTTTATGCAGTTTTTTTGAACAAATCTTTCCTGTTCACAAAAAAGGACCGGTTCTTTCGAACCGGTCCTATACTATATTCTTTCAAATTACAGAATTAGTTCTTTCCGTAAAGAGAAACAAGTTTCTCAAGGTAAGCTCTGTGCTCCTTAGCATGCTCTGCAGCAGCAGCATTAAGCTTAGCAGCTCTCTCAGGATTCTTGAGCTTAAGTGAAAGGTAACGAACCTCACCATCAAGGAAGCTCTGGAAGTCCTCTGTAGCTGGCTTGGAATCAAGTGTGAACTTGTTCTCTGCCTGAGGATTGAATCTGAACATATCCCAATATCCTGTAGCTACAGCCTTCTTCTCCTCATCCATAACCTTGTTCATGCCGGCCTTAAGACCCTGGTTGATACAAGGAGCATATGCGATGATAAGTGAAGGTCCTGGATATGCCTCAGCTTCTTTAATAGCGTTGATGGTCTGCTGCATGTTTGCACCCATAGCAATCTGTGCAACATATACATAACCATAGCTCATTGCAATACCTGCAAGATCTTTCTTCTTAACTTCCTTACCTGCTGCAGCAAACTGAG
>JAFSQI010000048.1 GCA_017446685.1 Butyrivibrio sp. | reverse complement strand
ATGCAGGAGTGAGCGCATTCCATCGACGAAGTCGATTTGGAATGAATGCGCGAAGTGGTTACTGGAGCGAGCAGTATGCGAGTGAACAGTAACGAATAAAAGGTACAATCGGGATTAGATAAATTGCGGGAATAATTAAGGTTACAATTCAGTTGTCAGTCTAATTATATAAGCGGACATAAATGTGCAGTTCTCGGACGAGGAGATAATTCATAAGATGAAAATACAAGAACAAGCTGAATGCTTTGAACAACGTTGAAATGAAGCTTGTTCTTGTATTTGAAGCTTTATGAATTACGACGCAGACGAAAACAAGCATTTATGTCCGCTTATATATTGGTTGACAACTGAATTGTAACTAATTAAGCTTTTTCTTTTGAAAAAGTGATCATATAAAGCATCAAAAAGATAAGACCGAAACCGGCAGCGTCGTAGACGGTAAATTTGCTTTTTAGTACGAAGGTTGAGAGAAGGGCAGCAGTTATAGGCTCTGCAAAGCTATATAGAATTGCTTTTTGTGGCCCTATTTTGGAAACTCCGCTTATGTACAGTGTAAAAGCACAGATGTTACCTACAACCACGACAAAAGCAATCCCAAGTATTCCATATATATTTGGAATGTAATGAATAGTCCACATTTTAAAACCTAAGCCCAAAAGAATTCCGCCAAATAAAAAAGACCATCCCTGTGCAACTATCACAGGGATTTCTTTTGTTATTTTTGGTGCAAGAACGTTGTATATCATTACACAAAAAGCGCTGCCTATTCCGGCGATAAATGCAGAAAAAGGCATTGAAATATGCTTTATGTCACAGTGAGTTGTCAAAAGAAATACTCCGGAAATAGCTAGCACAATAGATATAATCTCAGAGACTTTAGGAGCTCTTTTCAGATGAACACAGGTGAAAATAAGGATAAAAATGGGAGCCAGATCCTGCATGATTGTTCCTATAGCTGCATTTGATAATTCTATAGTCAAAAAATAGAGGAACTGACAGGTACTTACTCCGGCTATACCGTAAATTAGCATCCAAAAGGTAAGCTTCTTTGATTTCCATGGTTTTATCACAGTATCACTGTGCCTTATCATACAGTATATAAGAATAAGTATTCCTGAAAGTCCAAGTCTTATAGGGACGAGCCATCTGCTATCCATTTTTTGGACATCGAAAAGATATTGTCCCATAGTTCCGGACAGTCCCCAGCATGCAGCTCCGAGAGTAGTAAGAAGAATTCCTTTAAAATTTTCATTATTATTCATAATATCAGTATCGTAGCCCTTTCCTTACGTTGCTGTAGATTCCTTTTTTGCGAACCAGCACTGAATATAATAATGACTACGTCTACAGATGTCAAAGAACTTTTTTCTAATAACCCATTACAAAATTAATCTAATTATAAAAATTTGATTAATTTCGCTATCTTGCATTACAGCTTCAAAGTGGTAAAGTTATCCCTAAGCAAATTTAATTAAAGGAATAATTAATAATGGATTTTAAGAGAGAGTACTTAAAAGAACTGCTTAAAAGATATGAACAAAATTTTGATATTACAGAGAACTATGTGCTTGATGGAGAGACATATCCTGCCTACGCCTGGTTTTATTCTTTTAATGAGAAATATGTTCTTAGAAAAGAAGCACAGTTGTGGGCTGTAAAAGCATATGAACATGTTATTTTCATGACAGAAGATTTTTTTAACGGTGAGAAGCTTCAAAAAATATCTGAAACTATTGAAAAAGTTGTCGAGCCTGTTCTTGTTCGTAAAAACAATAAATATCCGGAAAAAGATCATATGTGCTCATATATTACATTTATTGTTGTAACTGATCATAACCCGGACGAGGAAACAAAAAGAAAGATAAAAAAATTTAATTACGATAGAGGTTATCTTTTTAATTTCAGGGGGCACAGCGAGGGGAGGCTTGCTGTGATTTCAATGGATTCCGGAAATGTTTATACCAACCGGAATGGGAGAGAACTGAGAAACACATTGCAAAATGCGTTTTCAGCATAAAAAAATGCACCTTTCTACATAGGGTAAAACCCGGAAGATGCATAAAAAAATGGAGGAGAAACTTTATGAATGCAGTTTTATTACTCGTTGCAAGTGCAGCAGTTTTAGTTGCGGGGTATGTCTTTTACGGCGGCTGGCTTGCTAAACAGTGGGGGATTGATCCAAAGAGAAAAACCCCTGCACACGAACTTGAGGATGGAATGGATTATGTTCCGGCCAAAACTCCGGTTCTTATGGGACATCACTTTTCATCAATTGCAGGTGCAGGCCCTATTAATGGTCCTATTCAGGCAGCAGTTTTTGGATGGGTTCCTGTACTTCTTTGGGTTCTGATCGGCGGAATCTTTTTCGGAGGAGTTCATGATTTCGGAGCTCTTTTTGCTTCACTTCGTCATAAGGGACAGTCAATTGGAGAAATTATTGACGATTCTATGGGAAAGACAGCCAAAAAGCTTTTTCTTACATTTGGCTATCTGACGTTACTTCTAGTTGTAGCAGCGTTCAGTTCAATTGTGGCAAGTACTTTTGGGGTTACAACTGCAGCCGGAGCGGCAGTAGAAGGCGCTGCCCTTGCTGCCAATGAATCTACAGCGATGATATCTTTGTTGTTCATAGTTCTTGCCATGGTATTTGGTTATTTTGTTTACAGAAAAAATGCACCTGTAGGTATTGCGTCAGTAATTGGCTGCGCAGGAATAATTGCTATTGTTGCAATCGGACTTAATTTCCATCCTATAGCTCTTTCATATAATGCATGGATGTGGTTACTTGGTGTATATATCCTTGTTGCATCTGTGACTCCTGTGTGGATTTTGTTACAGCCAAGAGATTACCTAAGCTCTTTTCTTCTTTATTTCATGATTGCTGCCGGAATAATTGCTGTAGTAGGTGCAGTTTTAACAGGAAATGGTACATTTGATGTGCCGGCTATGGGTGATGCTACTTTAAAGGGAACGGGCGTATTTACAACAGGTACAGCTTTCCCTGCACTTTTTGTAACAATTGCATGTGGAGCTATTTCAGGTTTCCACTCACTTGTTTCATCAGGAACAACTGCCAAGCAGCTTGATAATGAAAAAAATGCTCAGCCAGTAGCTTATGGTTCAATGCTTATTGAATGTCTTGTTGCGGTAATTTCACTTTGCGCTATCGGATTTGTGTGGAAATCGGCAGCAGATGGCACATATGCAAGTCCTACACAGGTATTTGCAGGCGGACTTTCAGCAATGGTTGGAACCTTTGCACCGGGAATGCAGAATGTAATGTATCAGATGCTTATATTGGCAGTTTCTATTTTCTGCCTCACATCACTTGATACAGCTACAAGACTTGCCAGATACATGTTCCAGGAATTTTTCATTGAACAGGGGCAGACAGCCAAGGATGTGACAGGATATAAAAAAATATTCGCAAATCCGTATGTGGCTACACTTATAACAGTAGTTCTTGGAGTGAGTCTTGGAATGACCGGATATACAAAGATATGGCCGCTGTTTGGTGCTGCCAACCAGCTTCTTGCAGCCGTAGGACTTCTGGCAGTTTGTACATGGCTTGGTGCTGTGGGCAAGAATAATAAGATGTTCTATGTACCAATGGTATTTATGCTTCTTGTTACAATCTGTTCTTTGATTCAGACAATAACAGCCAAGATAACAGCTTACGCATCCGGAAATGGAGATGTATGGGCGCTTATTCAGGCAGGAATTGCTGTTTTGCTTGTAACACTTTCACTGGTGCTGGCAGGAATTGCAGCTAAAACCTTGTATGGACAGTTTACAGCAAGGAAGCATTCCGAAAACAAAAAAACCGCCGCATAAAAAAGTAATGAACTGCAGAAGAATTAACCTGATGTTATTCGCTGCAGTTCTTTTTTGTGTTTTGAAAATCTACCGGTTCGGGTTTTTTAGGTACTCACAATCGGGCGGAGAGTTGTAGAGGTTCGTATTGCGCACCTTGCAGGACGAGTTTCTGCATTCTCTGCATCTGAAACTTATATGATTGCCATATCTTCTTTTACAATCTTTGGAACAAAAAGCACGTCTTCCGTCAAAAGCCAGAAACGTTCTTCCACAGTTCACGCATATTCTTGGTACATTATGTGCCATAATTATCTCCATTTATAATATGTTTTCCAAAAAAAAAGCTCCGCCTATAAAAAGGGAGCTGAACTTTTGGGAGGATGGCTGCCTTTTTTTAAGACAGCCAGTTATGAAAAAGTTTTTGGAAAAATCATCGCTTACTTTGTTTTCTATGTTTATTATTTTATAGTCAAATCAAAAACGGTTCTTGAACATAGATTTAACAAATTGTTACCAAATTATAATGATTTTATAATCAATAAAAATTTTTTCTAAAGTTCAAAAAAACTCTTTACATTGATAATATTTGGTGTAAATGCTAGAATTGTCTTCATGAGCTTACTATTAGAATTGTTTATAACATTTGCAAAAACGGGACTTTTTACCTTTGGCGGCGGTTATGCCATGATCGCGCTTATAGAGGACACCTGTGTAGAAAAGAAAAAGTGGATAACACATGACGAAATGATGAGTCTTACGGTTATTGCCGAGTCGACTCCGGGACCTGTGGCAATCAACTGTGCCACCTATGTCGGCTACAAACAAAAAGGGATAGCGGGTGCGATTGCAGCGACTATTGGTATGATTGTGCCATCATTTATTATTATTTTTCTGATTACAGGGTTTCTTGACCGTTTCCTTGAGATACAGTGGGTTGCCCGTGCATTTGCAGGAATCAAGATTGCTGTCGGAATTCTGATAGTAGATGCCGCTTTCAAGCTTATAAAGCATATGGAAAAAAATCCGGTTTCTTTTTTGATTTTAACCTGTTCATTTATACTTGTTTTAATCATAAATCTTTTTTCTGTTAATTTTTCCTCGGTAGCACTTATTCTTCTTTCTGCGATAGTCGGTATTTGCGTATATTTGTCAGGAAAATTTCGCGGGAGGTAAATAATAAATGATATTCCTTAAGTTATTCTGGGGCTTTTTAAAGGTCGGGCTGTTTTCTTTTGGCGGCGGGTACGGTGCTGTAGCACTTATCAGAGATGTGGTGCTGCATTACGGCTGGATGGATGATGAAAAAATATCATACATGATTGCAGTCAGTGAGAGTACACCGGGACCTATAATGGTGAACTTTGCAACCTATGTTGGGAGCACACAGGCGGGCGTTTTAGGTGCCATAACTGCTACAGTGGCGGTTGTTATTCCCTCTTTTTTCATTGTGATTTTGATTTTATCACTTTTAAAGAAAGCGTCCGAGAACAGGGTTACAGGCGCTGCCATTATGGGAATTAAGCCCTGTATAATGGGAATAATACTTGCAACCGGTGTGTATATGATTTTTTCTAATTGTGCCGGAGATATTGCAGATATAAATATTGATTTTACAAATGTCGCCATGACAATAGTGCTTTCTTTAATATATTTCGCATCAGGAAAGGTATTTAAAAAGCGTCTTTCTCCTATTTCACTTATTGTAATTTCCGCTGCAGCCGGAATACTTGTTACAATTTAGTTGTCAGCCAATATATAAGCGGACATAAATGCTTGTTTTCGTCTGTGTCGTAATTCATATAGATTCAAATACAAGAACAAGCTTCATTTCAGCGTTGTTCAAAGCATTCAGCTTGTTCTTGTATTTTCATCTTATGAATTATCTCCTCGTCCGAGAACTGCACATTTATGTCCGCTCATATAATCTGGCTGACAACTTAATTGTAACGAACTTTTTCATCAAAATTTCATAAAGCCTGCAATGCAATTGCAATAATTTTTCGTGTATAATAAAAGTTGGGTAGCGCTATGCTGCGCCTGTCATTAAATATTGCAATTATTATTTTAATATATGGTGACATTTAATGGTCAGAGTGATAGTTTCTGATAGTGGCATTTACAGAGGAGATTATAATGGCACAGCAATTTGAATCACTTGTATGCACGAACGATCAATGTGTTGGTTGTAATAAGTGCATAAGTGCATGTAGTTGTATGGGAGCGTGTATTTCCACAAAACCTGACGAAAACGGTATGTCAAGGATAGAGGTTGACGGAAGTAAATGCATTGCCTGCGGAGCATGCTTTCATGTATGTGAGCATGATGCGAGGTCTTACAATGATGATACCGAGAGGTTCTTTGCTGATCTCAAAAAGGGAGAAAAGATATCGCTTCTTATTGCTCCGGCATTTTTGGCAGATTATCCAAATGATTATGAGAGAGTTCTCGGCGGGCTGAAAAAGCTTGGAGTCAACCGCATTATCAGTGTTTCATTCGGAGCGGATATTACCACATGGGGGTATATCAAATATATACAGACCCACAATTATCTTGGTGGAATTTCACAGCCATGCCCTGCTGTTGTACGTTATATAGAAAGCTATCTTCCGGAGCTTCTGCCAAAGCTTTTCCCTGTGCAGAGCCCCATGATGTGCGCTGCCATCTATGCCAAAAAAGAAATGAAGCTTGCAGATAAACTGGCATTTATCAGTCCGTGCATTGCAAAGAAAATGGAAATTGACGATCCGAATAATCATGGATATATAAGCTACAATGTTACATTTAAGCATCTGATGGAATATGTACGTGAGCATAATATTTACGGAGATCCTGTTTCGGATGAGATAGAGTACGGACTTGGATCTATTTATCCAATGCCGGGCGGTCTTAAAGAAAATGTTTACTGGCTGCTTGGAAATGAGGTATTTATCAGACAGATAGAGGGCGATAAGCGTATGTATCACTTCCTGCGCGAGAATGCCGGACGCATAAAGGGAGGAAAGACACCGTTTTTGTTTATTGATGCGCTTAACTGCGAGAACGGTTGTATTTGCGGTACAGGAACTGATCCCGTGATTTCTTCGACAGATGATCCTCTTTACAATATTCATGCCATAAAAGAAAAGGTAAAAAAGAATACAAAAAAGAGTCCCTGGTCAAGACCTCTTTCTCCGGAAAAAAGGCTTGCGGCGCTTAATAAGCAGTTTGAGAAGCTGAATCTTGATGATTATATAAGAAAATATACTGACAGGTCAAAGGATTGTAAGCATAAGGTTCCTACTGAGTCTGAGCTTGATAAGATATTCAAGGAAATGAACAAGAATGATGCAGACTCAAGGAAGATCAACTGCTCCTGCTGCGGTTATGAGACCTGCAGAGATATGGCTACAGCCATCTATAACGGATTTAATCACAAGTCCAACTGTGTCCACTATCTAAAGAATCTTGTAGAGAAGGAAAAGTTAGAGGCTCAGGAGATGGTAGAGCAGGAAAGACAGCAGCTTGAAGGTCAGAAAAATGACATATTAAGAACTGTCAACGAAATCAATGATCATTTTAATTCATTGTCCGGTACTATCAGGCAAATGACGGATGGTAACAGCTCAAATGCGCAGGAGAGCTCGGATATTTCCCTTGAAATGGAAAATGTTGCTGAATTCTGCAACAGAGTCAATGACTCTGTAGGCAATATTACAAAATATCTTGATGAGCTTACAGAGAATAATAAGAAGGTTGTGGATATAGCCAATCAGACCAATCTTTTGGCACTTAACGCTTCTATTGAGGCCGCAAGAGCAGGTGACGCGGGGAGAGGCTTTGCGGTTGTTGCCAATGAGATAAATGAGCTTGCTTCTGATTCCAAGGACACTGCACAGAGCAGCGGAACAGCCAATAGTAATATTCAGGTTGCAATTGACGGAATTGCTGGTGAAACTACAGAGCTCCTTAGAGTAGTTGAGAGCGTTAATTCCAGGATACAGAATCTTGCTGCATCATCACAGGATCTTTCTGCTTCTACGGACATAGTTTCAGGAACTATGGAAAAGGTCAGGATAGAGCTTCAGAATCTGGTACAGCATCACTGAAATAATCGTTACTATTCAGTCAGCAGCCAGCACTACGCTGCTGGTTGCGTGAGAAAGTGATTCAAGTGGCAATTTTGCCCATCGCGAAGCGATTTAATTGCAAAATTGCTTTGTTACTGGTCAGGAACTGAACAGTAGCTAAAAATAATTTAAGAGGAGAAAGAAAATGGAAAAGAGTAAAACAAGTTTTGGGGCAAAGCAGATTGCAATTACTGCAATCCTTCTGGCAATATGTATTGTCAGTCAGTTTTTTAAGAATCTGAGCATCTTTATTACGGGGCCGATTATCAATGTTTGCATTGCACTGGCTGTTACCTTGGTAAATCTGCCCTGTGGAATTATTTTAAGTGTAATAACACCGGTTACAGCATATATAATCGCCGCATCACCGGTTATGATGGCTGTTCCGGGGATTATTCCCCTTATAATGGCGGGAAATGCTGTGCTTGCGGTAGCAGTTCATTTTCTTCTTAAAAAGGATGTACTTGGCACAAAGGGCCTTTACAGCGTAAAGAGTTATGTTATGGCAATTATATGTGCTCTTTTAAAGGGGGCTTTCATGGGACTTACAATTTCCCTTTGGCTTTTGCCTACCTTTATTCCCGCTGAGAGCCCTCTTAGGGGGAAAATGGCAACATTCCAGATTACATTTTCACTGTTTCAGTTTATTACAGCCTGTATCGGCTTTGTATATTTCTTTATTATCATGATCGCACTTAAGAAAGTAATAAAGAACGCTGATTAATGTAATTAGAGTTATAAAACAGGACATATTTCTGCCACAGCTATAAGAACTTCGTATAAATATATATAGATTTTAAATCAGTTTTTATGCTGGAGGTAGCTTATGAAACACAATAAAATCCAGGATTTTTTTAATGATATTATTGGAGTGATTGCCTTTGCTTTTTCTATGGCACTTGATGTAAAAAAGTACTTGAAACTCGAAAAGCTTGGTCAGGACAGACGTATCGTTGAAGAAATATTGATGCAATAATTTCTTTACTTATAAACTTAATAAAGGGTAAAAAAAGCCTCGACACATATGACGTTGTCGAGGCTTTTTATAGCAACCGGTTTTAACGGCCGCCTCTTCCGCCCTGAAAGTTCTGACCTCCAAAGCCGCCCTGCATACCCTGACCGCCCATGTTTCCATTAGGTGCAGCTCCGGACTGCATGTTGCCTTGAGGGACGGTTCCGGACTGGGTGTTTCCGTCAGGAGCAGTGCCCTCTGTGGTTCCCTGCTCAGTGGTCTGGTTGTTCCATCCGCCGCGCATTCCTCCTCCCATGCCGCCTCCCATCATGGAGGTTGTGATGGTTGTTATGGTTTCGCCATTTACAGTTACGGTGCCGCCGTTTAACTCCGCGCCCCTGTCATAGTCAAACGCTGAGTTTGCGGTAATATTAATTGTGCCGCCGTTTACATAGATATATCCGTTGGCATCAATTGCGTCTGTATCTCCGCTTCCCATGGTGATGTTAATTGTGCCGCCGTTTATTTCTACAACCACATCATAGGCGGTACTCTTCTGGGCAGCATTTATACCATCATCTGAAGCGTTTATAGTAATATTTCCGTCATTAATCTGGATATAGGTTCCCTCAAGACCTTCTGCTGCTTCTATATCAAAGGTTCCTCCGTCAATCATAAGAACGGTAGTTGCCTGCATACCGTCATCTGTCGCATCTATTGAGAATGTACCGTTCTGAACATAGATATAGCCAACGGTATTATCTTCGTCATTTTCGCTGTGGAAAGCATCTTTTCCGCTTATAACAGTAAAGCTTCCGTCATAGATTCTGATGGATTCATTTGCTTCAACACCGTCTGCATCTGCTGTAATATTGTAGGTACCTCCTGTGATCTTGATATCATCTTTTCCTGAAATGCCGTTTTCTGTTGAATTGATAGTAAGAGTTCCGACACCATTAAGTACAAGATCATCCTTGGAAAAGATAACTGCATCGGTATTTGTTGTTCCGTCTGCTGTAAAGGTTCCTGTCACAGAAAGAGTATTTGTTGAATCAGTCGTTGTCACAAAAACCTTGTCTGCTTCTTTTACATAAATTGCAGGGGAGTTAGTGTTCGTGATTGTCACACCATCCAAAACTATCTGTACCTTTGCTTCAGCAGCTTCGACAATGATTGAAGTATTTGTTGCCGTTCCGCTAATCACATATACACCCTCAGCGGTAATATTTACGTCTTCACCGCTTGTAAGCGTGATATAGGTTGCATCAGTAAGGTCAGCCTCCTGCTCAAGATCTCTTGTAGAAAACATGTCTGTTGTGTCTAAAAGAGCACCGGAGCTTGAACTTGTGCTGCCTGAGGAAAAATATGCTTCAGAACTGCTCTCAACCTCACTGTTTTCACCTGAATCTGCGGTGGCTTTTGGTGCTTCTTCACTTGCGTTTTCCTGTGAAGTCTGTTCATCTGTTGTCTGCGTAGTTGTTACGCTGCTTTCACTGCTTATTTTTGAATTTAATATTTCTAATGCATCACTTGCAGAACATCCTGTGAGCATTATGCTTCCACTTAATAGTAACATTGCTATTACACTGTTTCTCTTCATATTATTTTACCCACTTTCTGTTACTTTTTTTGTTCATAATGTGATTTTAATTGTGTAACCTAAAAACAACCTAAAGGGTTGACAATTATTTACTGAATTATAATAATATTACAACGAAGAAAAAACTAAACAGGGATTGAAAATGGATAATTTAACAGAAATAATAAAGAATATTATGGGCAGCGGGAAGGTACTGCGTATCATTATCAGTAACCCCAGGCAAAAGAGCTGTGAATACAGGAAAATAGATGTTAGTTCCAAAAAAGAAGGATATCAGATTGCTAAATATACTTTGAAGCAGGTTTTTCATGAAAATATAACTTCAGAGCATTTGGCACAGCGCTTATCTGAGCTGACTGAAGAATACGGGTATAAGCAGATAAATCTTTTTACTGATAATAAGGAATACAGTATTCTTGTCTCCAAAAAAGGAGAAGTTTCAGTAAAGGGTAAAGAAAAAGCCTTATCTTGTGAAGATGGGGCGTGCCCGAAAAAAAATACAGATTCTCATAACAGGCAGAAGAATTATATAATAAGTGAAGGTCAGCAGGTTGAGCCGCTTATTGACATGGGTGTTTTTACCCGTGAAGGAAAAGTTGTTAAATCTATGTACGATAAGTTCAGGCAGATAAACCGTTTCCTTGAAATACTTGATGATGAAATTGACAGTGAAAAAACTAAAAGTCTGAACGTGATTGATTTTGGCTGTGGAAAGTCTTATCTTACCTTTGTTGTTTATTATTATCTGACGAAAATCAAAGGAATAAGCTGTAACATTATAGGTCTTGACTTAAAAGAAGAAGTAATAAAGAAATGTAATATGTCTGCTAAGAAGTACGGATACGATAATCTTCACTTTGAGCTTGGCGATATAAACGGCTACAAGGCGCCTTTTGATGTGGATATGGTAATTACTTTACATGCCTGTGATACCGCTACGGACTATGCTTTATATAACGCTATCATGTGGAATGCCAGGATGATTTTTTCAGTTCCCTGCTGCCAGCATGAACTTAATAAGAAAATAAGGACAGATGAACTTTCCATTCTCACAAGGTATGGTATTATAAAAGAGCGGTTTGCAGCTCTTGCTACTGATGCAATAAGAGGAAATCTTCTGGAATATGAAGGCTACAAGACGCAGCTTCTGGAATTTATAGATTTTGCGCATACTCCAAAGAATATCCTTATTCGTGCAGTTAAAAGACCTGTCACACCCAAAAACAGCAGAGAAAAAGCTTTAAAAGAAGTAAAGCAGCTTATGGATGAGTTTAATACAGACCAGACGCTCTACAATTTGCTGGTAAAAGATAGTAACTTAAATTAAAAAAATTTCTGAAGGAGGAAGTAAAAATGGCAGTAAACAGTATTGATGCTGAGGATGATCAGTTTGCGTATCGCTATGATACACAGCTTTTGATAGACCGCAGAGATAAGGATCTTGATGAGGACGAAATATCTGATTACATAACAGAGAACTTCGAGGGCAATTCCCTTATCGCTGCAGGAGATGAGGATCTTGTAAAAATTCATTTCCATACCAATGAACCCTGGGAGGTTCTTGAGTATTGCAATACAGTCGGAGAAATATATGACATTGTTGTTGAGGATATGATTCGTCAGTCCAATGGACTTCAGGGCTGATTCTTTCTAAATTGCAGAGGTGTCATTCCAAATTTGCTCTTAAAACTGCTTGTCATGTTACCCGGATAGGAAAAACCGCATTCAAGTGCAATATCCATGACAGACTTGTCAGTTTTAAGGAGCATATGCTGCACATGTTTTAGCCTTGTTACACAAAGATATTCTGAAAAAGGTATTCCTATCTGAGAATTGAAGAGCCTTGAAAAATATGATACGGAATAACCGGAAATTTCTGCAACATCTTCAATTTTAATATCATTTTTGTAGTTCTTTTCGATGTAATATATTGCTTCGAGTATAGATTCTGAAAGGGGTGCATTGTGCACAGAAGAGTTCTTTTCATCAATTATTCCCTTTTCATAAATCTCCATCAGAAGTCTGAACAGCTTGTTCTGAATTTTAAATCTGTTGTAAGTGTTGTCTTCAAAATATTCACCGATATCATCGTAATCACATAAAAGCTCATTTGCCAGATCAAAGATTTTTTCCCTGTCTTTCTCAGAAAAGGTTCTTAGCGGATTGGTAAATAATGAATCAATTATCTGTGGACCGAGAATATCATTAAAAGGTTTGACAAAATCCGGAGTAAACTTCATAAGAATACTTATATATTCCTTGGTGGACAGAGAAATAGTTCTGTGATAAATAAAGGGCGCAAGGGAACTTATATATCCCGAATGGACAGAATAAGTTCCTGTAGGTGTTATGATACGTCTGTCACCTTCTATCAAAAAACCGATTTCATAGTGATCTGAAGCCACTTCCATAGAGGGCATTTCGTAGTCGGAAGGCAGATGCCTTTTTGTAATTGAAAATTCTTTTCCTTTGGGTAGAGGAAGTGCCATGATTTCTCCTTGTACTATTCATGATTGGTTTTATAAACGCTTTGATAATCTTTTGGGGACATTCCGTACTCTTTTTTAAATGCCTTAAAGAAACTTGAATAATCCCTAAACCCAAAGCGCTGATACGTACTTGTTATTCCTTCGCCATTTATTATGGCGCCCCGGCATTCATCAAGTCTTTTTTTGATGATGTACTGATGAAGTGAGATACCAAGTGTATCCTTAAAAAGATGTGCTACATAGTATTTACTGACGTAAAATTTCCCGGCAATATCGTCAAGACTTAAGGTATCCTCAAGATTTCCCTCGACATAGGAAATGATATTCTGGAAAAGAGTCAGTTCATCATTGTCTGTCTGGCTGTGGTCCTCGTCATAAACTATTCTGTTAATAGTAAGAATAAGATCACAAAGGCACAGGTGACTGAAGGCAGTACTGGCATATCGCTGCTGAGAAGTCTCTTCTAAAAGCCGAAGAAACTTGGATTCGACCTGATGATACTGTGCAGGAGCAAGGTGATAAATATACTTGTGAAAAGCTTCTGCCCGTTGCATGACATACATGTAATCAACGGATTCTTCCATCAGATTGTTACAACATTCCTTGCTGATCCAGAATACAAAACGTTTGTAGGTTTTGTCGGATTCGTGCATTATCGCATGATGGCGGATTCCCGGCGGAACGATCATCATGTCTCCCGGAGTCATTGTGCTGTTAATGACACTTCCGTCACTTTTAAAAATCTCCATGGATATATCGCCTTCCAAAAAGAGATAAAATTCATAATAATTGTGAGAATGTGGATTAAGTGTCATAAAATTCCGGTCTGAATAGTAGTAGACTTCGAAATCTGACGAAACCATGTACTGTCTTGAATTAAAAGAAGAACGAAGCTTATTTTTCATCAACTAATCTTTCTGCCATGATTAATAACACAATTTGTTATTTTGTGGTATCATTTTATAAGTATTAATGACATTATCAGTAATTGAACAATGCATTAATATTTTTATACGGCTAATTATATCATTATTTTTTATTAAAGGAGGAGTTTATATGAAGATTTGTCCTAATTGCGGAAACCAGCTTCCTGATGAGAATGTTTTTTGCAATAACTGCGGAACCAATGTTTCTAGCGTTTCTAGTGTAGTTGCAGGTGCGGCTGTAAATGCGGCTAATGCTTCAGTAGTGGAAAGCGGAGCAGAAAATGTTGATACACAGACAGCTTCGGATGCCACAGCAGGTGCACAGAATTTCGGTCAGCAGGCACAAGGCTTTAACCAGAATCAGAATTATGGTGGTCAGACATTTAATTCTCAGCCTCAGATGAGAGCATATGACCCTGCAGATCACACTGCTGAGTTTGATCCGAGAGACATAGCAGATAACAAGCTTTTTGCAGTACTTCCGTATTTGATGTTTACCATTGGTATTATTGCAGCTCTTTTGGTAAAAGAGTCAGCATTTTGCAGATATCATGCAAAAAATGCAATAAGGCTTGAGATTGCAGCTATCCTTGCGGTTATACCTGCTGTCATTCCTGTACTTGGATGGATTATTTCAGCAGTTTTGTTTGTTGTTCTTGCTATCGTAAACATTATTGCAATAGTTTATGTACTTCAGGGAAAGGCAAAAGATCTTCCTATTGTTGGAAGTATTGGATTTCTTAAATGATTAATACTGTGATTTTTGATATGGATGGTACTTTGTTAAATACCATCGAGGATTTGACGGATTCGGTTAATTATATACTTGATATGTATAATATGCCGCAAAGGACTGTGGAAGAGGTCATGCACTTTGTGGGAAGCGGTTCGGGTAAGCTTATTGAAAGAGCTATAGAAGGTGGCAGAGAAAATAAGCTATTTGACCGAATACTTGAAGACTACGAGAAGTATTATTGTGATCACTGTAATATTAAGACAGGACCCTACAAACATATTCCGGAGCTTTTAAAGGAGCTTAAGGCAAGGGGCTACAAGCTTGCAATTGTATCCAATAAACCTATGGATGCGGTGAAAGAGCTTGCGGAAAAATATTTTAACGAATATGTTGATACTGCAATCGGCGTAACTAAGGACTTAAAAAGAAAACCCGCTCCGGATGAATGTTTGGAAGCTATGAGAGAGCTTGGAGTTCAGAAAGAGGAATGCATTTATGTGGGAGATTCTGAAATTGATCACATGACTGCACAAAATACCGGACTTCCCTGTATTTCATGTCTTTGGGGCTTTAGAACAAAAGAAGAGCTTCTAAAAGCAGGTGCAGGTAGTAACACGTTTGTACAAGACCCGCTTGAAATACTTGATATTTTGAGTTGACAGGCAGTTACTATTAGGTCAGAAGAAAATATAAAAGCGAACATAATGCATATTAAAAAATAATGCACAATCACCAATGTTCTCAAAGGTGATTGTGCATTATATTTTTTAGTAAGCGTCAAAAGTAATTTATTTTTTTGGCGTTCAAGAAGTTATCTTATCGTGAATCTGTCAAGGTTGTCGTTGATTGTATCAACCGCATCTGAAACGGAGGATGCAGCATTCGAAACAAGTTCTGAAGATGATGCAACGCCCTTTGCTGCCTCTGTTACACGTTCTACGTTTTCTGCAATTTCCTGAGTTGATGCAGACTGTTCTTCAGATACAGAAGCCATGTTGGTAGCAACATCGTTTACCTTTTCCATCTGAGCAGCCATCTGTGTGAGAGTATCATTTGCATCGGACAATTCCTGTGTTATCTCTCTGAATGTTGTAGCTGCTGTATTTACAGTTTCAGCACTGTTGTTTATAAGTTCAGTATTAGATTCCGATTTTTCTGAAAGCAAATGTACTTTCTGTGACATATCTTTAATTATTTCAGAAATCTGGTTTGTAGCATCAGCGGAATTCTGGGCAAGTGTACCGATTTCTGAAGCAACTACGGCAAAGCCTTTTCCTGCTTCACCTGCTCTTGCTGCTTCAATGGAAGCATTAAGTGACAGGAGATTGGTCTGTGAGGAAATAGAGTTGATAAGATCAATTATTTGAGTAATCTTATCTGCAGCTTCATCAACATTAGATACTGCTTCAGCCATATCCTTCATGGATTCTACAATGTCGCTCATTCCATTTGAAACAGTAGTCATATCTTGCTGGCCACTGTCTGCCTTTTTTACCAGATTGTTCATTGCTGTTTCAATCTTCTGTTCCTGATCAGTTACATTGGAGACAGTCTGTGCAAGTACAGTGGCATTTTCAGCTACTTCGTTAACTGCTTCAGCCATATTTTCAATATTTTCTCTAATCTGACTCATGCTTGAGGACTGATTGGTTGCAGCAGTTTCAAGATCTTCTGCAGTGGACTTGGAGGTTTGGGCATCACCTAGAAGCCGTTCTGAAACATCTTTGATTTCACTAAGTGAAGAGCGCATTCCATCTACAAATTCGCCCATTGCACGGTTCATGTATGCTATTTCGTCATCTCCGTTTGAAGTGATGGCTACAGTAAAGTCACCGCCGGATATCTTTTCGATGTTATCAGTAAGCGATGTGACAGGTTTCTTTATCATCTTCTTTAATACAGCATTCATAATGACTATTACTATGATTACAGCAATAATTGTAAATATTACAAGTGTGATAATAAGCTGATACAGAGCTGCTAAAACTTCGGCCTGTTTTGCATAGATAACAACTCGCCAGTTTGTTCCGCTTACAAGGGATGATACAACATAGTATTTCTGACCACTGACGTTTATTTTTGATACAGGGCTTGTTTCTACATCAGTCTTTGTTGAAACAAACTGATAAACTTCTGAAAGAAAAGCATTATCTGAAATATCGTTGATATTTTGTCCACACAGGCTTTCATCATCTCTATAAGTCAGAATGAGACCTTCTTCTGTCATGATCATGGCTCCGCCTGTAGAATAAATTGTTACGGAATTAAGAGTCTTTTGAGTATCTGCAAGCATAAGGTCGGCTGCAAAACAACCTTCACGTCCATCTTTTAAATGAATGTGTCTTATTACTGTTGCACAAAGATCACCTGTTACTTCATCAAAATATGGATCATTATAATAGTAGAACCAACTGTTATCATAGCCTAGTGCCTGAGTGTACCAGGCTTTTTGGGTTATATTTTCCATTTGAAAATCAGGAGCGCTTGGATAAAGAAATGTCTCATCTTCAAGTGCAATATATGCACCTGTAGGAAGCATGGCATATCTTCCGACTGTTCCTTTTAGATAATTCATCATTTCTTCGTTATTGTCGTATTCGTTTTGCTCAATCGCATCTGCAACTGCGTTGAGATAGTAGAATGTAGAATTAAGCTCTTTGTTGACGAGTCCGGCGTCGCTTGTAACCTGATTTGTAAGAGAGGTATGTATAAGATCCTTCAACATCCCGTACCCAAAACCAAGTACCAGAAGCTGTGCAGTCAATATACTTGTCACTAGTAAAGCGACAAACATAATAGATAGTCTAAAACTGATAGCTTTTGGTGCACCTTCATTTTTTACTTTGCCATTAGTACTCATAACACTGAATTCCCTCCTGTTTTTTCAGTTGGCAGTAATTAGCTGCTTTTGTAGGGGACAATATATCCCTCACTGTATTCTAAAATACATTCATAAAATGTCGAATATATGAACAAACCATATATAAAGAATAAAATCACGAAAAAAAATAAAAATATAAAATGATAATTCAATAAAAAAGTAACACCAACAATAGTTACAATTCAGTCGTCAGCCTGATTATATGAGTGGACATAAATGTGCAATTCTCGGACGAGGAGATAATTCATAGGATGAAAATACAAGAACAAGCTGAATGCTTTGAACAACGTTGAAATGAAGCTTGTTCTTGTAT
>JAFSQI010000047.1 GCA_017446685.1 Butyrivibrio sp. | reverse complement strand
TGATTTCATACCTATACTGTTCATCCATGTTTAAGTCAATCCTCCTAATAATATCCACCTCCCTTTCCGGAGGCTATCTTACCACATTTGAGACATTTTCTTTTGTGGTATATTAAGACATTATCAAAAATGACTTATAATGTGATTTATGTAACGAAAAAAATCATAGACAAATATTTTCTTTTATGTTATTATCTGTTTTGCTTTTTTTGCGAGATGGATAAGCTTTGCAAAATAACGTAAAAAAGCCAAGATTTTTAGTAAACAATATAGAAAGTTTTTTAGTTTTAAATGAATAAGAGGTTAGTCGGTTCTTTTTATGAAAGTCTCGCCTGTAAGTATATTATTGAATCAGGCGGACGTATTCTTGAAAAGAACTACAGAGCTTGTCACGGTGATATTGATATTATCGCTTATGATGGCAGATATTTGTGCTTTGTAGAAGTGAAATACAGAAAAGACGGTATTCATGGTAGCCCCGAATCAGCCGTCAATTATCAGAAGAAAAAGCAAATCTGCAAAATTTCTATGTTTTATCTTTATTCCAAAGTTAAATCCTTTGATATTCCAATTCGATTTGATGTTATTGCAATTAGTGGTGAGCAAGATGCTCTTGTTGTAAAATGGTATAAAAATGCGTTTGATTATATTTAAATAACAGGTGGATGTATTATGGAAAATATAAAAATAAAAAGAACCGGGGCCAAGAAAACTGTTGAACTTAGAGAAAAAAATGGTGTTAAATATTTTGTTTTTCCGGCACTTGAGCAACTGGGAATCGTTGATCATTTATTCAGCACAAGACTTGGTGGTGTAAGTAAAGGATGCTATTCAGAAATGAATTTAAGCTATACAAGGGGAGATGAAAAGGAAGCGGTCGACGAGAATTATCGCAGAATTGCCGATGTAATGGGGCATGGAAGAACTTTGGATGATTTTGTCTCTACTTTTCAGACACATACTACCAATGTCCGTGTTATAACAAAAGATGACAGAGGAAAAGGACCTGCCAGAGCCAGAGATTATACAGATATTGATGGACTTGTTACAAATGAAAAAGGAATAATTTTGTCTACTTTTCATGCTGATTGTCCACCGATATTTTTTGTTGATCCGGTAAATAATGTCATTGGGCTCAGTCATTCCGGTTGGAAGGGAACTAAAGGAAAGATTGCTGAAGCAACTTTGAAAATAATGAAAGAAAACTATGGCAGTGTTGCATCAGATTGTGTTTGTGCTATTGGTCCGTCTATATGCGTCGACTGTTATGAAATTGGCGAAGATGTTGCGGAAGAATTTAGCAGCTCTTTTTCAAAAAATGAATTGGAATCAGAAAGAATTCTCATACCATATCCAAATAAAAAATATAGATTAAACTTATGGAACGCGATTAAACTGACACTTATTCAGTCAGGTGTAAAAGAAGAAAATATATTTGTTACTGATGTTTGTACAAGGTGCAATCCTTCACTGTTGTTTTCACACAGAATACAAGGTGACGCGAGAGGAAATCTTGCTGCTTTCTTGAGCTTGAAATAGTCATATTTAGAGGTGGTTAATTTATGGAGAAAATACTTGTATGCGATGATGATATAGAGATTGTTGATTCTATTGAAATATATCTTGAAGATGCCGGATATATGGTATATAAGGCATTTGATGGTTTTGAAGCACTTCAGCTTATAAAATCTGAAGATATTCAGCTTGCTATTGTTGATAATATGATGCCTGGAATGGATGGAATCAGGCTTGTTAGAGAGCTTAGAAAATTCTGTTCTATTCCGGTAATTATGCTTTCGGCAAAATCTGAAGATTCAGATATAATTATTGGACTTAATGTTGGCGCTGATGATTATATTACTAAGCCTTTTAACCCGCTTGAACTTGTTGCCCGTGTGAAGTCAAATCTAAGAAGATACCTGACACTTGGCGCAGAAAGCATCAGAGATAATATTTTTACTGCGGGAGATTTAGTCATTGATGATGGAGCTAAGCAGTGCTTTGTGTTTGGTGTACATATAAAACTTACGCCTATGGAGTATAATATTCTTTCCCTGCTAATGAAAAATAAAGGCAAAGTTTTTTCAATTGAGCAGATTTATCAAAAAATATGGCATGATGATGGTAGACTTGATAATACTATTGCAGTTCATATTCGTCATATCAGGGAAAAGATAGAGATTAATCCCAAAAATCCACAATTTTTAAAGCTTGTGTGGGGAGTCGGATATATGATCGATAACGAGGGCAATTATGCTAAAAGTTAAGATAAAGCCCTGGGCAATAAAAAAACTTTGTGGTTTGTGCAAAAAAGTTGTACTGAGCATTTTAGATAACAGCAACGATCTAATTAGAAGCTGGGTTCCATATATCTTTATTATTATTCTAAATTTCCTTCTATATGAGCAGGGATTTGTCGGTATTATTTTCCTTTTTTTAGTTGATTTTCTTATCGGAATATATTTATACAGGCAAAATCTTGATCGAAAAAAAATAATCAGTGTAATTGAAAAAATACAAAATGGTGATTTTAAGGCAAAAGTTGATACTTCTGACATGTATTATGGTGAAAGACTTCTTGCAAATGCCGTTAACTCTATAGGCGATGGCATTGAAAAAGCTGTTGCAAAAAGTATGAGAGATGAGAAGCTAAAAGCTGATCTCATTACAAATGTATCACATGATTTGAAGACGCCGTTAACCTCGATAGTTAATTATACAGGACTGATTAAGAGAGAAGAAATAGCTAATCCGAGAGTAAAAAAATATGTTGATATACTTGAAGATAAATCATTAAAGCTAAAGCACCTTACCGAGGATCTTCTTGAAGCTTCTAAGATATGTTCCGGAAATATCAAAATTGAGCCATGTAATATAAATTTTGTAGAGCTTGTAAATCAGAGTATCGGTGAATTTTACGATAGATTTGATAAAAAGAGGCTTGTTCCGATCTTTTCACCTAGCCGGAATAATATAGAAATATATGTAGATCCCAGACATCTTTGGAGGGTAATAGATAATCTTATTGGAAATGTCTGTAAATATGCTCTTACAGGAACAAGAATATATATGGATATGGGATATCTTAAAGATGGAACGAAAGTCTTTTTTTCAATAAAAAATATATCATCCTCTGATTTTGTAGTTGAAGCTGCAGATCTTACAGAGAGATTTATTCGCGGTGATGTTTCAAGAACAACGGACGGGAGTGGACTTGGCTTGTCTATCGTCCAAAGTCTGGTAAAAGCGCAGGGCGGTGAATTTAAGATAAGAATAGATGGAGATATATTTAAGGCGATTATTCTTTTACCAATAAAAAGCGAGTAGAATATCGCTATTCTACCCGCAAAAGTATTAATCAAATAGTTCAGATTCTGATCGACATCCTGAATTGTATTTTCCTACAATTTCATGAATCTTGTCAGTTGGCATATTTACAGTAGCCATTGATGCATCATGATTAAGGAAATCTATGATAGTAGCAAGGAATTTACCCATATCAGCAATGAAAATATAATCTCTTGAAGTAACTTCTTCATTCATATAGGTAAGGTTTGTTGTTATAACAGCGTCGAAATAGCCCTTTTCATATCCATCATCAAACTTGGACATTCCATCAGTGAAAAGACCAAATGTTGTACAAATAAATACACGTTTAGCACCCATGTTCTTAAGCTGCTTAGCTGTATCAATCATACTGGAACCGGAAGAAATCATATCATCGATAATAATAACATCTCTTCCGGAAATATCTGAGCCAAGGAATTCGTGGGCTACAATTGGATTAGTTCCGTTTACAACATGTGCATAGTCACGACGTTTGTAGAACATACCTGTGTCTGCGCCGATTACATTAGCAAAGTATACTGCTCTGTCTAAAGCTCCCTCATCAGGAGAGATTACTGTCAAATGATCTTTGTCAACAATAAGATCATCGATATGAGATAAAAGAGCCTTCATGAACTGATACGATGCAAGGAAATTATCAAATCCGCCAAGAGGCTTTGCGTTGGAGATTCTTGGATCATGGGCATCAAAGGTGATGAAATTGGATATTCCCATATCATGAAGCTCCATGAACATCTGAGCTGCATCAAGTGATTCCATACCGTTTCTCTTGTGTTGTCTGCCTTCATAGAGGAAAGGCATGATTACATTGATTCTTTTTGCTTTTCCTGTGATTGCTCCAATTACTCGTTTCAAATCCTGGTAGTGATCGTCAGGAGACTTGTGGTTGACATAGTTGTACATTTTGTAGGTAATACTGTAGTTGCATACATCAGTAAGAATGTATACGTCATTGCCTCGAACACTCTGTGTAATTGTAGCTTTTGCTTCACCACTTCTGAAGCGGTCAAGATTGAAATCGATTTTATAACTGTCTTTTACATATCCATGAAAAGCGGGATCATTTTCCGGCATTTTATAAAGCTCATGTCTGAACTGAGATATATATTTATCTACGCTGTTTCCCAGTTCTTTGGCTGATTCCATTACAATAAGATTAAGTGGTGCTACCGGAATTGTACCTTCCAGTTTGTGAAAATCTGGCATAATGTTCCCCTTTGCTTAATAAAAATTGAAATATGTTACTTTCCATGCCGAAAAATGGAATAATAGTTGTGGGCATAGAAAGAGTTTTAGGATTACCATATATTGTTTTAACATTAGAATTACTGACACGTCAAGGAAATTCATGTATAATAACTAAAGTGTTAAATAAATTTATATATAGTTTTTAGAAAGTTGTTTATGAAGAAATACGAAGGACATGTTATTGGCAGTATTGAGCCAGACTCAATTGCTGAAGAATTAAATATTGAAGCGGGAGATATTCTCTTAAAGATTAATGATCAGGAGCTTGAAGATATTTTTGACTATCAGTATCTTGTTCAGGATGAGCATCTTGATGTATTAATTAAAAAGAAAAATGGTGAAGAGTGGCTTCTTGATATAGACAAGGAATTTGATGAGGACCTTGGAATTGAATTTGAAAACGGACTTATGGATGATTACAGGTCCTGCAGCAATAAGTGCATTTTTTGTTTTATCGACCAGATGCCTAAGGGAATGAGACCTACTCTGTATTTTAAAGATGATGATTCCAGATTATCTTTTTTACAGGGAAATTATGTAACACTTACAAATATGTCAGATGCGGATATTGACAGAATTTTAAAATATCATTTGTCACCGATCAATATCTCTTTTCAGACTACCAATCCGGAACTCAGGTGCAAGATGCTTGGAAACAGATTCGCGGGTGAAGCACTGAAAAAAGTTGACAGATTGTGTGCTCCCGGAACCGGTATCGAAATAAACGGACAGATAGTTTTGTGTAAGGGTGTAAATGACAAGAATGAACTTAGAAGGTCTATATCTGATTTGACAAAATATATACCTAATCTGCAGAGCGTTTCAGTCGTACCTGTAGGTCTGTCAAAGTTTAGAGACGGACTTTATCCACTCGAACCCTTTGACCATGATGACGCTATTGAGGTCATTGATGAAATAGAAAGCTGGCAAAGAAAAATCTATCAGGAACATGGAATACATTTTATTCATGCCAGTGATGAATGGTATTTTCTTGCCGGAAGAGATTTCCCTGAAGAAGAAAGATATGATGGTTATATTCAGCTTGAAAATGGGGTTGGAATGGTAAGGCTCCTTATTAACGAATTTAATGAGGCTTTGAATATTGCGCTGAAGTCTCATGGCGAACATATTATGAACCTTAAAGGAAATCTTTCTTTTGCAACAGGCAGACTGATTTATCCATGTATCAAAGAGCTTATTGAAAAAGCTATGAAAAATGCACCCGGACTTAAGTGTAATGTTTATGAGATCACAAATAACTTTTTTGGAGAGAGGATTACAGTATCAGGTCTTTTAACAGGACAAGATATTATAGCTCAGCTTAAGGGAAAAGAGCTGGGAGAAAAATTGTATTTGCCCGAAAACCTTTTAAGAAGCGGTGAAGAATATCTTCTTGATGATGTAACTCTCACAGATATAAAAAATGAGTTGGGAATTGAGGTTGGAATAACCAAGTGTAGCGGCTATGATCTTGTTTCCAATATCTTTGGTATTACGATTGATGAGTTATAATGATATTGAGTTTTTTGGTAAAATGAGTTATTATGTGCTTTTGTATGTTTGAAATATCTATTTTGTGATGAAAGCTTTTTAAGTGTAATTAAAGTAGAAATAGTTTTTAGATAAGGGAATATAAATGAGTAGAAAAAATATTGTAGCGGTTGTTGGAAGACCAAACGTTGGAAAATCAACATTATTTAATGCACTTGCCGGTAGCCGTATTGCCATTGTGCAGGATACCCCGGGCGTGACAAGAGATAGGATTTATCAGGATGTGGAATGGCTTAATCATAGCTTTACACTGATTGATACAGGAGGTATTGAGCCTGATTCCAAGGATATTATTCTTTCACAGATGAGAGAACAGGCGCAGATTGCTATTGACACAGCTGACGTTATAATTTTCATGGTTGATGTTAAGCAGGGACTTATGGATTCTGATTCCAAGGTGGCTGATATGCTTAGAAAATCCGGAAAGCCCGTAGTTTTATGCGTTAATAAGGTTGACAATTATAATAGGGACGCTCTTGATGTCTATGAGTTTTATAATCTGGGCATTGGGGAACCATTTCCTATTTCTGCTGTTAATAAGCAGGGAATCGGTGATCTTCTTGAAGAAGTAGTAAGCCATTTTAATAAAGACTCTTTAAAAGAAGAGGATGATGATACTACCAAGATTGCTATTATCGGTAAACCAAATGTTGGTAAATCTTCTATAATAAATCGACTTATAGGTGAAAACAGACTTATCGTTTCAGATATTGCTGGTACTACCAGAGATGCCATTGATACTGAAGTGAAATATAACGGAAAGAAATATACATTTATTGATACAGCCGGTCTGAGAAGAAAAAGCAAAGTAAAGGATGAGCTTGAGCACTACATGATTGTTCGTACAGTCGGTGCGGTTGAAAGAGCTGATATAGCTATTCTTGTTATCAATGCTGCAGAAGGTGTTACCGAGCAGGATGCCAAAATTGCCGGTATTGCACATGAGAGTGGAAAAGCGGTAATTATTGCTGTAAATAAATGGGATCTTATTGAAAAAGATAATCATTCTGTAAAAGAATTTACTAAAGATATCAGAAATACTCTTGCATTTATGAATTATGCCGAGATTATCTTTATTTCAGCCGAAACTGGACAGAGACTTGTTAAGCTCTACGATATGATTGATATGGTTGCAGAAAACCATGCTCTTCGTGTATCTACCGGTGTACTTAATGAAATCATGACTCAGGCGGTTGTAATGCAGCAGCCACCGAGTGATAAAGGGAAGATGCTTAAGCTATATTACATTACTCAGGCTTCAGTTAAACCGCCGACTTTTGTAATATTCGTAAATGACAAAAAGCTTATGCATTTTAGTTACACCAGATATATTGAGAATCAGATCCGAGAGGCATTTGGATTCAAGGGAACACCTCTTAGATTTATTATCAGGGAGAGAAAAGAGGACAAGTAAATGAGTAATTTGTTGGTGGCGAGATTGGTTTGTGCTATTGTGGGGTATGTTTTTGGCATGTTTCAGACTGCGGTTCTTTATTGCAGACTAAAGGGCGTTGATATTAGAAAAGTCGGAAGTGGAAATGCCGGAACAACCAATACCTTAAGAGTAATGGGTGCAAAAGCCGGATTTATAGTACTTTTTGGGGATATGATCAAGTGTATACTTGCAATCGCAGTTACAGGTATTATTTTTAGAAATGTTCTTGGAGATGAAATTTTTGCACAGTATAAATGGCTGCTAAAGATTTACACTGCTGCAGGCTGTGTTCTGGGACATGATTTTCCATTCTTCCTAAAATTTAAGGGTGGAAAAGGAATTGCAGTTACTTCAGGATATATAATTGCGATGCACTGGTCATTTGTTCTTGTAGGTCTTGTCGCGTTCTTGGTTCCTTTTAATATTACACATTTTGTTTCACTTGGAAGTCTTTGCCTGTACGCTTGCTTTTTTATTCAACTTATTGTGACCGGACAGCTTGGATTTTTGAGTATGGATCTTATGAGTCAGGGAACGCTTATTGAGATGTATATTGTTGCCGGTCTCATGACTGCACTTGCTTTTTATCAGCATAGAACAAATATAAGTAAGCTTATTGCCGGCAATGAAAGAAAGACTTATTTATTCAAAAAAAATAAGATTGACTAAGTATTTTATCTTTGAGGGAGAAAAAATTGGGTAAACAAATTGGTATTGTAGGTGCCGGAAGCTGGGGAATTGCCCTTGCATATCTTTTATCTAATAACGGACATGATGTAGTGGTCTGGTCCAGAAGTGAAGATACGGTTAAAAAGCTTGAAGCTTATCACGGTAATGAGGAAAAACTTCCGGGTGTTATTCTTGATGAAAAAGTTTCTTTTACCTCTGATATTGAGGTTGCAGTTAAGGATAAAGATATTATTGTAATTGTGGTGCCATCAGCTCATATGCGTGAAACAGCAAAAAAAATAGCACCATATATTAGCGAATCAGAAGAACATAAGCAGATAATTGTCAATTGCACTAAGGGAATTGAAGAAGGATCTTTAATGCTTATGACAGATGTTATTCTGGATGAGATTCCGGGAAGTCAGGTTTGTGTTTTATCCGGTCCAACTCATGCAGAAGAAGTTGGAAGAGGAATGCCGACAACTATTGTCGTTGGTGCATTCGAAAAAGAAATTGCAAGATATATTCAGAATGTTTTTATGAGTAACGTTTTCAGAGTATATATTAGTCCGGATATGCTCGGTATTGAAATTGGTGCAGCGCTAAAAAATGTAATAGCTCTGGCAGCCGGAATGGCAGACGGTTATGGATGCGGTGATAATGCCAAGGCTGCGCTTATTACCAGGGGAATTGCTGAAATTGGCAGACTTGGAATGGCAATGGGAGGTAAATTCGAGACTTTCAGTGGACTTTCTGGTATAGGAGATCTAATCGTAACCTGCGCATCTATGCATTCCAGAAATAGAAGAGCCGGAATACTTATTGGTCAGGGCAAGTCTATGCAGGAAGCAATGGACGAGGTTAAGATGGTAGTTGAAGGCGTTTACAGCGCAAAATCAGCTCTTGCTCTTGCCGAAAAATATGAAGTTGAAATGCCAATTGTTAAGGCAGTGAATGAGATTCTGTTTGACGGAAAAGCTCCGGCTGACGCAATTAATGATCTTATGATGAGAGATAAAAAGACAGAAAATATTTCATTGGAATGGTAAATGCATTTTTTAAGTCGGTCATTTTGAATGACCGACTTTTTTATGATATAGGAAATTGTTCCGCATTCCTATGATTATTTTATATAAAATTTGACTTTCGCAGTTTATTAGTCATGAAAATATGGTTTTATTACTTTTGCAACGACTTGCAGTATCATGTACATGATTATTACATCAATCGGCAGCATAACAGCATTTGAGATTATTCTTCCTGGGAGTATTGCAGCTATAGCTTTACCATAGAGCATGTTGAGCCAGATGGTATTAAGGATCACGTTGCAAATCAGTTTTACCAGAAGCTGAGAAACGACGATTCTCCAAATTTTTATAGGTTTGTTAAAAGTAAAGATACCATAAATGATTGCGGCAACCATTGCTGTAATTGTGAAACCAAGGAAGAAATCTCCGTCACCGGATATAAACCATTTAACTACATCCATTGTAGCAGCGAATACAGCGCCAATCCATGGTCCGAAAAGATAGTCAACAAGCTGATTTGGAATTCCGGAAAAACCAATTCTGATGTACTGACCGAATTTAATGGTGGCTACATAGCCTAAGATGATCGACAGAGCGCCCATCATTCCGCAAAATGTCAGAACTTTTGTTTCTTTTAATCGTGTGATTGATGCGAAAAGACCTGGAGTTTTAAGAGTTTCATGATTTGTTTTTTGATTTGACATAATAATATCCTCCTTTGCAGTTTTTCCTGTGACCACATCGGAGGATAAAATAATTCCTATGATGTAGCAGCGGGATGCGAAATCTAAACCGCGGATTTAATAATTTATCCTTCGTCCCAATGACAACTCCCTGTTCATCAGGCACTTTACGCTTAAACTTCTACTCTGCATTTTTTTTAAATAATACTGTATTTGATATTTCTTGGCAAGAGTTTTTTTGCAAAAGAATTCGTTTAATATAATCTTGACTTTTTTTATTCTGAATCCTGTTTTTGACAGCGTTTTGAAAGAAAAAGTCCCGTAGCCCGCTCTGTAAGCGGATTACAGGACTTTTATATATTTCACGGATGCACGTTACGCTATCCTTATGTTGGCAGTCATCAAAAAAGGAAGCCCGGCCTCC
>JAFSQI010000004.1 GCA_017446685.1 Butyrivibrio sp. | reverse complement strand
TCGGTGATTTACCGTCAGCAGTTATTTTTTGTGCTGTCAAGGGTGGCGTCCGGCTACCTCAACCTATATATCTGCAATTTTCAAGGTTCATCTGAGCCTATTTTTTATACCCAGTTTTTTCATAGATCATTTGACACTATCTTATTAGCTTTTTCCTTGTTCTTATGGTGTCAGTATAATATACTGTTAATAATAAATATGTTGTTTAAACCACATTTTCCTTGTTATCGTTAGGAAAGTCATAGGAGAATAAATAATGGATATAAATGTACTGGAAAAAGCAGACTGTTCCAAGGAATAACAGCAAAAAGAGCTCTCCCTGGAAGGAAAAGCTCCTTAAAAATATACTTATTATCTCATCACAGAAAAATCTTGTTCTATCCGGTACTCACTTATAATTTCTTAACACATCAAGTCCCAGCAATAATGCCTTTTCATGAGAATCCTTTCCAGATAGCTTCTTTCTCTCTGCATTAGTTTTTAAAGCAATCCGGTATTTCTTTTACCCCACGTCCCATACATAGTGCTGATGAAGCTCCTGTGTATGAAAGAGAATTTCCTTCAATGTCTGTCACGCTGCAGCCTGCTTCCTTGGCTATAAGCGCAGCTGCCGCGTAATCCCAGATTTGAATCTTCAGTTCAAAGTATAGTCCGCATCTTCCAAGAGCAACGCAGCACATATCCCAAGCTGCAGTTCCGGATCTTCGGAGATCGACGCACTTAGGCAGGAGTCTTTTAGCAATGTCAAAAGATCTGTCTCTGTATTCTTCGTAATAAGGAGCGGTTCCAAAGCATGCAAGCTGATCAGAAAGTGGTTCCTCTGATGACATTATTTTTTCACCATTCATGTACGCTCCCTGGCCTGCTGCCGCAGAGAACATCATGTCATCATAGGGATTGTAGACAACGGCCATGTATGGCTTTCCATCCTTGAGAAGTCCCACTGATACAACTGAAGGTCTATACGCATAGATAAAATTCGATGTTCCATCTATCGGATCTATAACAAAGCAGTATCCGCTTGCCATTTTAGCTGAAAAGACATCCTGCCCATCTTCTTCTCCAAGAAATTCAGCCTCAGGCAGCACCGTCTTCAACTTTTCCACCAGGAATCTCTGAACCTTCTCATCTGTTTCAGTTACAAAGTTTGCATGCCCGGACTTTTCCATTACCTTAGGGCGTTTTGCTGTCATTAGTATATTTCCGGCCTCTCTTACTATTTCAAAAATCTCATCTATTTTCATTTTTCTTTTAACCTCTTTTTTTCTCGTGTAAAAAATTAATCAGTTCCTCTGAACAATTTGCCTTGCTCTATTTAGCTTTTTAATTCATCAATAGTCCACAGTGAGTGTGTTTCGTATGTCATTTTTTTCTAGTCTCCAATCCATTTTTAATTACCTATTTTTTGTATGAAGCTCCCTTGCCTGCAAATTTCATTATCCTAATTATAATTAAATCTATGTTCTTGTGAAGAGAACTTGTGTTATTTTCGACCTTTACTGCTTTCTTTGTTACTGTGCACTCGCATACAGCTCACTGCAGTATCCAAAAGAACACAAAAAAACAGCAACGGGATATCAGCGACATCGTGTCAGTTGATATTTGGATCAATATCGTTTTGCTGACATTGTGTCAACACTTTTTTCGAAACTAAAATTTTAAGGTGTCTGATTTTTTAATCAAACACCTTAGTAATATTTATTATGTATTGTATAAATCCTTGGCTTTTCAGGATCCCCTACGAGAAGTCATTGGGTTTTTACCGAAGGTTGTATCCTGATGTTCTTTTCAATACATCTTTACAACAATCCAATAACAAATCTAATTTCTGATGCATTTACATTAACACCAATAAGATTACTTGTTTAAAGTACTTTTTTCAAAAAAATTATTGCTCATTTTTCTGCACTGGTAGATGCTTCTTTATGTTCTCAGGCACTTCCTTACCAGAATTTAACAATAAAATTGCCTTTCGTATATAATTCTTTTCTTCCTTTGAAGGCTCTTTCTCATCATCATATCCCATCAGGTCAATGCCAAGTTTTTCAGCTTCATCATACATTTTTCTTCTAGCTTCAATTTCTTCAGGAGTTGGTTTTATAAATTCTCTTACCATATTAGTACCCTCCATATTGACACTCCCACAAGCTAAAGCTTGATGGGATTCTTGCTTCAACCACCACGGTTATTGTCACGCTCTCCGTAGAGAGTAGTTTTCCCAACGATGTCCACAAGCGTTTGGTTCGGCACAGCCCATGCCTACCTTGTCATT
>JAFSQI010000046.1 GCA_017446685.1 Butyrivibrio sp. | reverse complement strand
TGTCCACCAAGTTCTGCGTAGATGTTCGGTTTACCCTTTTCTTTAAGAATATATGTCCTGTATCCTTCGTATTTACAATTATTAATTGTATCAAGTCTGGATATGCTATACACGGAAATGTTCTTATTATAAAGTTCTTGTAATCTTGGATCGCTTTCTCTGCTTCCCACTTCTTTTACCTCTTCTTTCTTTTCTACTGCAACATTTTGTACTTCACCAGAGCTAATTACTCCATAAGACGCTTTATAACCAATCTTCTTCAAAATCTCAGTCATTTCTTTATAAGTGTTTTCTGTAATATTTTTACAGAATACTATTCCATCCTGTAGAAATGCATCGTATCCTTGGCTAATAAGGGTTTCTACTGCTATATCCTTATTATCTTTTTTATTGATTATTGTCCTAGTAGGAACTTCCTGTTCAACTTTTTTCCTTTTCAATGCTTACGTCCTTTCAATTTCATGACCGGAGGTTCTTTAGTATCCATATTCACTATAATAATACCACCAATTAGAAACACAATTGTAAGTATTAATATAGTTTGTAATAAAAATATCATTTGTCTTTCACCTCCATAACATATCCCATCCTTACCCATTTTTCAGGAACGGAATGCTTGTAGGTATCCTTATGTATATAATCTGGTTTAAATTTTACACTAATCTGCGGTGTCTGTTTACCAAGATCGGTTAAAATAAAGATATTGCCTGAAGCAGCCATAATATAATTACACATTTTATCCTCCTCTATTAATATTCTTCATCATTTCTTCTATCTTTTTTGCTTCTTCGGTCAATTCGTACTGATTACAAATCCACATATCCACTCTGCCTTCGTTGATTGTTGCCATATTTCGGTATTTAAAATTTATTTTTTCGGCAGTACATTTGTATCTTTTACCGTTATGAATGCATTCTACACAAGGACAAGTGATCGCCGTCATATTTTACCACCCACTTCCTGTTTGGTCAGGTCTTACAAACTTAACAGTTCCCCTAATTATCTGCACACCTTGATTATGATCGTATTCGGTAGTGACCTGCATCGCTGTAGGTATACATTCAGCTAATTTAGATACCAGATGACGCATAGCATATTCACTAGCATTTTCTGCTCCCATCTCTATCATCATTTCCCTGGACACCGCTTCTACAGCACTAAATGTTTCCACCGGATTATGGAATGTTTCAATTCTTAATATCTGATCATTCTCAATTTTGTACTGTGTTCCGCAATATTCACATTTCATTGTAGTTGGTGATATATGACCGCCACAGTAAGTACATCTATAGTCTTTCATTCCTTATCCCTCACTTTCCTGTGGCTCACTTTTCTCCTTTGCTTTTATCTCGTTCTTAATCTCTTCTACTTTAACCTTTAGACGTACCACCTCTTTTCCTAAATCTGCAATCTTTTTCTTTCGTTCTTCTGCTCCGGCTAAAAAGGTAAAGTCACCATTGTCTGAATACCACGAAAATTGCAAATCCTTAATGATAGCGGTCTTATAATCCTTATATGTGACTTGCAAAGCCCATATAGCGGATTTTAATATGAGTTGTAAATTTGGTTCAGGTTGCTTCTTCATACTTTATTCTTACCCTCACTTTCTACCACGTATTCCTCATAGTGAATACAGGCTATCCCAATATCTTTTTGCACTTCACATTCAGCTTGGCAATTCAGAAAGTCCGTTCCTCTATCGTCATTATTTACACACTTCTGGCAATGAACACCCAACCATTCATTGATTGCTTTTTCTCTTTCTGCTGTCATGCCCTATCCTCACTTTCTGCCTTATCTGCTTCTATGATTGTTTGTGCATCTTCTACTACTGCTATAGCAGTTTCAAACCCTAATCTTGTATACTCACTTGTTTTTGCACAATCATCATGATAATCCTGCATCTCTTTTATAATTTTATC
>JAFSQI010000045.1 GCA_017446685.1 Butyrivibrio sp. | reverse complement strand
AATCGGAGTGACGTGATTCGAACACGAATTACAAAACTCTGAAACTAGCATAGAAGGGAGGTTTGACGGCACCGACTTGGCCTTTGGTCAAACAACTGGTCAAACACTTTCTTTAAGAATTTGCAAGTAATAAGGAGCCCACTCGTGGCTCCTTTTAATTGAATAGATCATAATAGCATCCCACTCGTGAATGCTTTTCTTGTACAATCATACTACCATTAATCATTTGTGGTGTCTATAAGCCATTATGCGATTTTAGAAAAAAATCATACTTTTCCTTTATTTGCTTCACTCAATTCCTTTTTCAAATTATCTATTGTTTCTTTAGACATTTTATTGATTTCTTGCAGCTTTTTGATATGTTCTTCCTGATCTTTGCATACATTATCTTTCGTATTGTAATAATGATACAGGTTCAATGAAATGGCAATAGCTTTGTCAACAGCCTTCATTTCATCAGCTGGTAAAGTTGTGATAAGATTTCCGAGTCGAGCCTTGCTAACACAAACTATATTACCCGTAAGCACGTTACCATCAAGTATCAAATTACCTGCGGAATCAAACTGATCTGCAATTGGAACAACAGTATTAAGTGTAGATGATGTATGCGTTATTGGTGCAACAATAGTATTTGGTGATGAAATATTACTGCTATCATTTTGGATAATAACACAAGGTCTTTCCTTGTTTTCTTCACTCCCTATACCCACGCCAAACTTACATCTATATACCTGTCCCCGTATAACTCGCCTTTTAGCAGCATTCGCTGAAACAGCATCTAAATATATTTTTTCTTTTAACCATTCAATAAACCTTTGCGTCTTCCCAAGATCAATGTTCATACAATAATACCTCCCAAAATAACTCTATTATTGTATGAGTATTTGGAATTATTAGCAAGGTATTTATTAGCGTTATAAACAACATATATGTTTTTCTTTTCAGCCTTAGTTAGCATTGATTCTCCGTATACATAAAGAGGAGTGTGCGGTTAAACACACTCCTCAGACTATTTTTGTTAAGAGTTTTCTGCTGGTTGTCAGCCTCGGCGCCCAGTTAAGATGCCTTAAAGGTGCAGAAATAATTAAGTCCCCTGCCTGGACTACAACATTTATCCCTGTTGCCGGGCTCGATACCTGCAAATGGTATCTTATGAGATGGAATAATTACCCTGCTCCATCCGCAGCACAACTTTTTACGATGCTCTTACATCGGAAACATTTCTGTTTCTACTTTCATTATATCGACTACAAATCAAAAATCAATGCAACTATTTCACAAAAAATGTTAAATAATTGTGATATTATTACTCTCAGCAAAGAGTTACAGACCAGAATATTTGGATAAGGTGTCCTGTTAGGTCACTCACTTTTTTGAAAAGTGAAAATAAAAAAGCCGCTAAATAAGCGGCTTTCTGACAATCGGAGTGACGTGATTCGAACACGCGGCCCCTACCTCCCTAAGATAGTGCTCTACCAACTGAGCCACACCCCGACGACGTTTGTTATTATATAACGCCGTCAAAATAAAATCAAGCATAAATTTTATTTTTTCAATTTGGCTGAATATCAGTTTGAAGATTTTCAATCCAACCTTTGACTGTATCTGCATTATCAGCTGTTACTTTAATATAATCACAACCTATATAATGCTCATTGGAATCACCGCCAATATATCTTATTGCAGCATCAGCAGCGCTTCTTGACTGAGTGATAAAGTCATTAAATACAGTTCCTGCCAAAGATCCGTCAATAACCTTTTCAATTGCCTCAGGAAGTGCATCAACCCCCACAACATAAACATCTTTTCCTGCAACAAGCCCGGCTTCTTCAACTGCTTCTAAAGCTCCAAGCGCCATTGCATCATTATTGCAAATAATAACCTCAGGAGCAGGATTCTTTTTTAAGCCATTCTGTATAACAAGTTTAGCAGTAACCTTGTCCCAGTTAGCAACCTTATCAAGAATGCAATCCATCTTAATACCGGCATTATCGACAGTTGAAATTGAATACTTTGTTCTGTATCCAGCATCGATGTTTTCCGGAGCCCCTTCAATCATATAATACTGAATTACACCATCACCGTTTCTATCAAGCTTATCCTTACCAATATCAATCAGCAGTTCTCCCTGATATATTCCGGACTGTCTGGCATCACAGCCCACATAGCACACATCAAAATCATATTCTTCCCATCTAGACTCTTCTTCAGCTCCCGGTTCACGATTTATATAAACCAGTGGAATGCCATTTTCCACCCCAATATCCGTCATTTCACTGACAATAGATGAATTGACAGGATTGATTATTAGTGCATCCACATTCTGCTCAACAAGTTCTTTTACCTGAGTGAGTTGAATTGACTGATTATTGGAACTTCCATAAACAAAGATATTATCTTCAGAAAAACCTTGACTTTTAAGATATTCAACAAGACTTTGTGAAAAAAGTGTCATAAAATTGTCACTTGATTGATATATACAAATACCTATTTTCTTAGTAGCATAAGAATCAATGCTTGTTTCCTCTGCCACAATATTTTCAGTTGTTTCCTGCTCTTTAACGCTTCCCGAACATCCAGTAATTACAAAAAGCATCAGAAGCGCCACCCCCAGCAGGCTTCCTGCACTTTTTCGCATAAAACACTGACCTCCAAATTATTTTAATAACAAATAGCTAATTTTAACTTATTTATTATAACAGTATTATTTTGAAAAATCTAATGATATTCTGTTCTAAAAATGTCAATAATTTTTATTATTTATCCTCTTTTGTGAAAATAATCTACCACAAACCACAAAATCACCAGAACAACAACTGCACTTCCCAAAAAAACATTTTCAGATATCCTAAAAACTTTCCCTTTCCCAGGAAGAGTTCGTTCATCTTCTTCCTGATATAGAAAAAGACCTGACGCCAGAGTTCTGGTGCTGACAGTAAGAACTTCCGCATCTGGCGTTTCATTCTCCCATAACTCATACTTTCCCTTTTTATCTGCAAGAAAATAATAATTTCTGTTTTCTTTAACCAAATAAAGAGGGATATCCATCTGTATATCAACTTCATCGGAAAGTGTATTTATCACTTCCTGTTCGTCATTGGAAATCTTTTTGACCGCCCTGATGTCCAGATAAAAACCTTCGGAAAGATTTCCATAATCGTTTTCATTTTCTTCTACAGCTACCTCATACTGTCTCATAATCTCAGCATCATCAATATCATCAGAGACAACAAAATAAAAGGTGATCTCTGCTATCTCACCATCATCAATTCTTTCCAGCTCCTTCTTTGTAAAGCTTGAGGTAATAAGCTTGTTGTAATCTGCAAATCTAAATCCCGGTGCAGAAACTTCTGTCTGACTGGAAGAATCCAGAACAATATTCACAATTCCATCTCCATATGAAATATGTGTTGCCTCGTGCATATTCCCTCTTCCATAAAAAAATATTCTAAAAAATGATTTTTTGGTACAATAATATAGTAAAAATTTTTTATACTGTATTAGTAATCAGTATTATTTTCAACCGCAAAACATCCAGGAGGTAATTATGGGATCTGTTTCAAAAGTTTATTTTACTAAAACCATTACACCAGAGCAGGTAGTAAAAATGTACGAAACCTTAGGCAAAATGCTGGAAGGAAAGGTCGCTGTCAAAGTTCACTCCGGAGAAGACGGCAATCAAAACTTTCTAAAACCTGAGTTCTGGAAACCAATGGTTGAATATGTAAACGGCACTGTCGTTGAATGTAACACCGCATATGAAGGCGAGCGAAATTATACAGATAAGCATGTTAAACTGATAAAAAAACATGGTTGGAACGATTATTTTGTTGTCGATCTAATGGATGCAGAAGGTCCGGATGTAACCCTTCCAATCTCTCACCCAAATCATTTAAAGAACGATATCGTTGGAAAAAATCTTTTAAATTATGATTCCATGCTTGTTCTTTCTCACTTCAAGGGGCATCCCATGGGAGGATACGGTGGAGCCTTAAAACAATTATCAATTGGTTGTGCCTCAACTGCCGGAAAAGTTAACATCCACTCCGCCGGAAAATATACTAAAGCAGAGGAACAGGATGTTGTATGGAACGATCTTCCTGCGCAGGACCATTTTCTTGAATCCATGGCAGAAGCAGCATCTGCTGTTGTTGATCATTTCCACGGAAACATGGTCTTCATAAATGTCATGAAAAATCTATCTGTAGACTGCGACTGCTGTGCCATTGCAGAAGATCCATGTATGGCTGATGTAGGCATTTTAATTTCTACTGACCCTGTTGCAATAGACAGAGCATGTATAGATCTTGTATATAAATCAAATGACCCGGGCAAAGACCATTTCCTCGAAAGAGTACAGACCAGAAATGGAGAGCATACTATTGATGCAGCTGCTGAAATGGGCTATGGTGTAAAAGAATACGAACTGATTTCAATCGACTAAGAAAATATAAGCTGTGACACAAGGCACAAGCAACTTTTTTGGCAGTTGTGCTGCATGTCACAGCTTTTTTTCATAAGTTTATCACTGTTCAACAGAGGTGCTGCCGTCAGAATAAGTTATTATCCAGTACCCTTCTCCATTGCCGCAATCTTCATAATACTTTTTCTCTACAATCTGCTTTTCCAAAGGTTTAGACTCATCTGCTTCCGAACCGGATGCTGAAAGCGGAACATCCTCGTTTTCCTTAAGGCTAATAACGTTATCGGAAAATTTTTGTTCTTCAACAGTCATTATCTTATTGCCATCATCCTTTTTCTCTACAACCACCACAGGTATATCACTGTCATCGGATACAGCACTCTCAAATGCCTTATGGTATTCAGGTACATTGGCATACATATACAGATTAAGAACGAATAATAAAAAAAATGCTGTGGAAAAAAACAATGTGAACCCAACAAGTCTTTTCATAAAAATTTGCACCCCTCTTCTTTAAAAGTTTACAGTGTATATTGACGTTCTCTCTATAGGTCCTGCCGGATAGCTGTCATCAGTCTGTTTATAATAACCGCTTCCTTTGGCATTCTGCATTTCCGTGTCAAAGATATACCAATACTTTCCGATTTTTACCTCAGTCCAGGCATGAGTTGTTCGTCCACCAAGAGCTGATTTTACAGTACCCGTGCACACTCTTGATTCATAGCCAAGCCCCCTTGCCACATAGGCAAATGAAGCCGCATAGCCGTAACAATTACCTTTCCTGGTGCTAAGTGTCTTTTGTGCATAATCTTTTACCCAATCGCCTGAAGGAATCTCAAGACTTCGTTCATAACTTATCGAAGATGCCACAAAACTAAATGCCGCCTCAAGCTGTCTTGGCTGTGTCATCTCACCGGTTGAACTTGCATCAACTACTGCTCCTGCAAGATTCATAATATTGGAATAAGGTGATACTACTGTTCCGTCTTCATTTTTCCATTTGATTCCGTTTTCTGTATGGATAAAATGAGCTCCGGGAACCTCTGACTCTTTTAAATTACCGGATGCCTGCACCTGCACTACATCTCTAACCTGCTCTTTTATTCCATCCGCAACACCATGCAGGGCATTTTCCCGGATACTGACTACAGAATCGGGAATAAGCGCTCCCGATAAAGCCGCAGGAAAACATATAAGTTCAGTTAAGTTTTTGTCATAAAGACAATTGCTGTATGATGCAAAATACGGATTATTTTCACTTACGGAAATTGACCTCAGGTTATTAAGATTTCTAAACGCATTTACAGATATCTCAGAAACTTCACTTCCTATATGAACAGAGGTTATACCGTAATTACTCTTGAAGGTATATGCATCAATCTTACTGATTCCAGCTTTAGATGAAATTGTAAAAACACTTAATACAAAAAATACCGTAATTATTGAAAACAGTTTTTTTAACATATCACCCTTAATCCACATTCTGAGGTTTAACTGAAATGATGTCGCTTTCTGAAGCCATATTTACATATGTCTGAACATCTTTCTTACTGCCGCCTTCATTGGGATGTTTACCATATCCTGCCCAGGCAGAAACCGGATCAGCATAGGCTTCATGTTTATCGCATACTATCTGGCACCACTGATCATTCCAGGTATTGGCATTGACATGCACCCATTTAAGCGGCGGATCATCGGTATAATATGCATCAAGATAATCAAGCACCAGTCCAAGTGCCCTTGTCGCACCTGCACAGGAATATTCTCTTCCAACAAAAACGCCGTAGGCTGTTCTGTAAATTTTACCTTCTGTAGTGTAAGTCCCAAGATCACAATATGCCCTTACTACTCCCGTAGCATATGCAATCATCTTAATCTGGTCACCATCATCATATTTTCCATCAGGATTTGCCTGAAGCGCAACATAATTTGCAATCTGATAGGCAATATCTCTTGCCTGAACTTCCTGATCTCTTGTCATTCCACCATTACTGTGTACATTTCCGGATATAACTACCATTCCATCTTCTTTTGTTTTTGTTTTTTGTCCGGATGGAACAATATATTCAAAGCTGCCACTTACTGTCTCCGCGCTCTTAACAATCTGTTTAGATGCAGTCCTTTTTTCTGCAATACCATAATTAACAAAATGCTCAATCAATTTGGCAGGATCAGCCCCGTAAGCCTCTCTTAAATCCGCATAATTCAGATAATAATATAACGGATTATAATAGTACGGTGCTCCGGAATAATCTTTACCGTTATATTTAGTAGTTCCCTTTAGCAGCGTATTTCTTGCATCCTCGGAAAGCTTTACTCCACCGCCCTGCGTATAGGTTGCTTGTGCTGTTTTAATATCAATTGGGAAAAGAACCATGTAAGAAAAAATGGCTATACCAAGAACTGTTCCAACAACTTTTTTTACACAAGAACGCATCATATCACCCCTTAGAATTAATAATCTTCACAAAAAAATGTCGATAAGATTACATACATTAATCTTATCGACATCATTTTAAGAAAATTAATATTTCAATGAACTTTTTTCTTGTATATAAGACTTGCCAACATAGCACACAAAATTACAATCGTCACTCTGACTCCGGCAGGAACAGACGAATCCACTGTGGCTGATCTTCTCGCACCTAAAACCATAGGAATATCTCCATTTTCAAAAGTACCTTCATAATTATAAAAATCCTGTTGTATTTTCTCTGTACCGTAAGAAGCCCCTGCCAGATATGTTTCTCCTTCATCTGTGTTCACACCTCCGATTACAGCTTCACCATTATTTCCTGCTGTAATAGTATCATTGGAAATTTTGCCTACAGATGATATTATATCCAAAAAATCTTTTAGCTTGTCTGAATTTTTCCCGACTATAACAGAAGATGTATCTATATCAGTCCTACTTCCATTATCAGCACTCTTCGTTTCAACCAATACAAGCTTACCATTAACTTTGGTAACATCATACATATCTTTACAGCTATTTCCGTTTTCATCTACAATGTCCCAGGATGTAATTTCATTGACGCTGCTCCCCGGACCTGTCTGACTTCCCAAAATTGTTGTTTTAAGCTGATGCCCTTCGACAAGTGAACCAGAAGTAATGCTTACATTACTATTAGTAAGTGTTGTTCCGTTATCATTTTGCACAGTCGACCCGGCTTCAATAGTAATTTTTCTTTTATGAACCGCATTTAAAGTAGTTGTAGCACTTACTGCAACATTAGACTGAATAACTTTACCAGCCTCATCTCTAATTGTTATCTCAGAAGCAGAGATTGGTGCGCCGTTAAACATAAGCGGAATTTCGTAGCTTCCGGGATTCTTGACCCAAAGATAAGCCCCGTCTACACTTATATTATAATTTTTTCCAAGATAAGTAATTGTTGTCCCGTTTTTTCGAATACTGCCTCTCAAAAAATTTGCAAAAAAACTAATGACATTTATTTTTTCGCCGGTTGCACTGTAGCAAAATTCTGTAGCAGTTCCTTCAGTCAAATCAATAACTCTTATAATATATCCGCCGATAAGATGCTCATTTCCATCATATTCAAATTCCGGCTCGAAATTCTCCGTAAATATTTCAAATTCAAGGTCATGTTCCTCCTCGCCATCGTCAGAGCTCTCACTTCCTGCTTCCGATGAGCTCTCACTTGATGAACTCTCACTTCCTGCTTCCGACGAGCTCTCGCTTGATGAGCTCTGAGTTTTATTCAGCACAATTCCATCTACATGAATATTGACATCCGCATTTGGTTTTGGCGTCGTAGCAATTTTTATTACGTACCAGTATACATATTGCGTATTTGGGTCAAAAGACGGTAAAACCGCCTGAATATCTTCAATACCCGGAAATGAATTAAGATTTTCTGTGACATGATTGATGGCTGTAATACCATCCTGATAGATGTTTTCAGTTATTTCTGTGTCATAGACGAATGTATTATCTGAAAGAGCGTTATCAACTCTGATAGCTTCAGTAAAATCAGAACTTGGGTATGCCTGGGGTTCATCAGGAATTTCTGCATTTTCTACATTATTCTTAATATAGAAACATGCATCATATCCTGATGAATCCATAACACTCTCATCTAAAGACTCCTCATACAGCGTAACCTGATCTTCATCCCAAGATGAATCAGTCGCTGAATCCTCTGATGAGCCCTGTTTTCCTTCTGAATCTTCCCCTTCTTTTTCATATACGGTGCAGTCTGGTTCAGCCACATCATGGCTATCAGTAACAAATTCCCCGAATGGATTACCCCCTTCGTCCGCTGCAGCAACGATTGCACTGCTCCCCATTGCAGTAATAATCATCATTGACAGCAAAAAATGCACAACTTTACCGGTAATTCCATTAAACATCACTGACTAACAACTCCTCCCGAATATATACGTTAAACTGTCATTAACGTACCTAACTATATTATCAAAAATAAAATCACACTTTCAATCATATTTGAAACTTTTTTTGACACATTTCTGTTCACTCGTTACTGATCAAGCAAAAAAGCGCACTACAATCGACAACTGATGACAGCGCAGTAGCTTCAAATTATAGCAAGTATATAGTCTAGTTAATATAAAACAGCTACACTATGCTGCGCTTTTTGTTAAACGATTTTCATTGCATCAACAACCGAAGAAACACCGATTATCTCAATATTTTTGAAACTATTTTTCAATTTACTCTCAAGTGCTTTTGGCACAATGCAGGTCTTAAATCCCAGCTTTGCAGCTTCCTGAACTCTGCTTTCTGCCATATTTACAGCTCTCACCTCTCCGGAAAGACCAACCTCGCCAAAAGCAATTATATCATCGCTTATCGGACGATTCTTAAAGCTTGAAATAATAGCAAGGCATATGCCCAGATCAAGCGAAGGTTCAGCTATTTTCATACCACCGGCAAGATTAATATATGCATCAAAATCGCCAAGTTGTAACCCCACTCTCTTTTCCAGAACAGCCATCAAAAGATTAACCCTGTTAAAGTCTGTGCCATTTGCCTGTCTTCTTGGAAATCCAAAGTTTGTATGAGTTACAAGAGCCTGAACTTCAATAAGAATTGGTCTTGTTCCCTCGACTGAGCATGTAACAATTGAACCACTTGCATTCTCAGGTCGGCCATTAAGCATAAATTCAGAAGGATTTGATACTTCTGCAAGTCCCTTCTCCTGCATTTCAAAAACGCCAATCTCATTTGTGGAACCAAATCTGTTTTTTACAGCTCTCAAAATCCTGTAGGAAGCATGTCTGTCTCCCTCAAAATAAAGAACTGTATCCACCATATGCTCAAGGACTCTGGGACCGGCAACCTGACCTTCTTTGGTAACATGACCTACTATGAATACAGATATATTCATGCTCTTGGCAATTCTAAGAAGTACCGACGTAGATTCTCTTACCTGAGATACACTGCCGGGAGCCGAGGAAACCGATTCATTGTACATAGTCTGAATAGAGTCAATTATCATTATTTCAGGCTTTGTTCTTATGATTGTCTCTTCTATAGTTGAAAGATTTGTCTCACATAAAAACTTAAGACTGTCCGAAAAATTTCCTATTCTGTTTGCTCTAAGCTTTATCTGCCTTAGTGATTCCTCACCTGAGACATATAAGACCTCTTTTTTATCAGATGAAAGATTGCCCGCAACCTGAAGAAGTAATGTAGACTTACCTATTCCCGGATCTCCTCCGACAAGAATAAGAGACCCTCTTACCAGACCACCTCCCAGTACTCTGTTAAGCTCTCCTATATGTGTGTCATCTCTTTCTTCATCTGTCATGACTATCTCTGATAAGGTCATAGGTTTTACATACTGTCCCGTACCTTGGGAAGATGCACTTGCCTTACCGGCTGATTTTGTCACCGGCTTAACTGTTTCCTCGACAAAAGTATTCCATTCCCTGCATCCCGGGCACTGTCCCATCCACTTAGAGGACTCATATCCACAACTCTGGCAAAAGAATACACTTTTTATTTTAGTTGCCATAATACTCCTTAATAAAATCAAATATCAATACCAAAAAAAGAACCGGACAGAAATTATCGCCCATCCGGTCCTTTTATACCATTATTTAGTAATTCAACTTCTCAATTTACTTTTCTACTCTAACCTGGGCTTTGCCTTCTCCTGAAAGTTCAACACTGAGATTGAGCTTTCCACCAAGGTTGGTACTCATTTTACCTATACTGTTGCCATTTACAAAAACACTGTACTCAGTATTTTCAAGAAGCCCTAAAGTAATCTGAGCATCACTGTTGCCCTCTACGCTAAATTCTACGCCGTTATCAGTTTCCTTAAATCCCATTACTGCAGTTCCGGGAACAGATTCATATACAAAATTCTCATTGCTCTCAAGCTTTGTAATATCCTTAAATGTCTTAACTTTTAGCAGATTTCCGTTGTGCTCAAAGTTTTCAACCTTCTTCTTTTCCTGAAGTTCATAATTACCGAAGCTAATACTTCCATCACTCTCTGCACGAAGTAACTGTTCTACGACAGCCATATTATACCTCCTCTAAAATCTGTTGTTATAGGTAATGGTGACACTTACACTAGTATTATTATAAGTCATGTTGTCCGCATATCAAATTAAATCTTTTTAAATTTTTGGTGTCCTCAAAAAGGCTTGTTTTTTTCAATCATGTGGACTTTTTTGTGGTTTTTTTAGCAACTTTTTTAGTCGTCTTTTTGGTAGTTACGGCTGCTTTTGTTTTGGTAGTACGAGTTGTCTTGGAAGTCTGTACGTTAGCTTTTTTTACAGAAGTCTTTCCTTCAGCTGTGGAAAAGAAAATCTTATCATCCTTGATATCTACAGTAACATCTGAATTTGCCTTGATAGTACCCTTCAAAAGTTCTTCAGCCATTGCATCTTCAATAGTTGACTGTATAGCTCTCTTTAAAGGTCTTGCTCCCATCTTTGCATCAGAGTGCTTATCCACAAGATACTTCTTAACCTCAGGTGTAATTGTAAGATTAATGCCAAGCTGAGTCTTACATCTCTTGCTGAGATTAGAAGAAAGAAGGGTAACAATCTCCATCATTTCTTCCTCAGTCAAAGTATGGAATACCATTATCTCATCAATTCTGTTTATAAATTCCGGTTTAAAGAGTCTCTTGACTTCTTCCATAACTCCGGACTTCATATCATCATAATCCTTCTTGGCATCATCACCTGCTCCAAAACCAAGCTTTTTAGGATCAACAATCTTTTGAGCTCCGACATTTGAAGTCATAATAAGAATAGTATTCTTAAAACTTACTTTTCTTCCCTTTGCATCAGTTATATGTCCGTCATCAAGCACCTGCAAAAGAACATTGAAAATATCAGGATGTGCTTTTTCTATCTCATCAAACAAAATTACAGAATAAGGATGTCTTCTTACCTTTTCACTGAGCTGTCCACCCTCATCATATCCTACATACCCTGGCGGTGAGCCAATCATCTTTGATACTGAATGTCCTTCCATGTATTCTGACATATCAACTCTTATTAGTGCATTTTCATCACCAAACATTGCTTCTGCAAGAGCCTTGGAAAGTTCTGTTTTACCTACACCTGTTGGACCAAGGAACAAAAATGATCCGATAGGTCTGTTAGGATCCTGTAACCCGACACGTCCTCTTCTTATAGCCTTTGAAACTGCTTTTACCGCTTCTTCCTGACCTATTACTCTCTTATGAAGAACAGATTCAAGTTTAAGAAGCTTCTTAGACTCTTTCTCTGCTATCTTTTTAACAGGTATTCTTGTCCACTCGGCAACTACCTCGGCGATGTCATTTTCATTTACCACATAGCCAGCAGACAATTCCTTTTTCTTTTCCGCATTCTTAACACGGCTAAGCTTTGTTAAAAGTAAACTCTGCTCATTGTTAAGCTCTCCTGCTCTCTCAAAATTACTCTCCTTGAGAGCATTCTCAATCTCAGTATCAAGATTTTTAATATTATCTTCAATTTCCTTTACTTTGGGTGAGCTGCCCATTGTACGGAGTCTGACAGCACTTGCTGCCTCATCAATAAGGTCAATTGCCTTGTCCGGAAGATTTCTGTCATTGATATATCTCTCAGAAAGATCAACGGCTGCCTTTATTGCCTCAGGTGTAATTGTAACCTTATGGTGCTCCTCATATTTTCCTACAATTCCCTTAAGAATCTCAGTAGCCTCTTCTTTTGTGGGCTCGTCCACATTTACAGGCTGGAATCTTCTTTCAAGAGCAGCGTCCTTTTCTACATATTTGCGATATTCTGTGATAGTTGTAGCACCTATCATCTGTATTTCGCCTCTTGCAAGAGATGGCTTAAGGATATTTGATGCATCAATCGCGCCTTCAGCACCACCGGCACCAATAAGAGTATGCATTTCATCAACAAAAAGAATTATGTTTCCATCCTCAGAAACCTCTTTTATAACCTTTTTGATTCTTTCCTCAAATTCACCTCTGTACTTGGAACCTGCGATCATTCCTGAAAGGTCAAGTGTAACAAGTCTCTTATTCTGAACTGTAAGTGGTACTTCTCCCGCTGCGATTCTCTGTGCCAATCCCTCTACTACTGCAGTTTTACCCACACCTGGTTCACCAATAAGGCATGGATTGTTTTTGGTTCTGCGACTTAGAATTTGAATTACTCTCTTGATCTCACGCTCTCTTCCAACAACAGGATCAAGCTTACCCTCAACTGCAAGAGCTGTAAGATCACGACTGTACTGGGCAAGCATAGAAGCTTTTTTACCTGCTTTTGCTGCCATCTTTTTGCCAAGATCCTCTTTTACAAGGTTCGGATCTTCACCCATGGCTGCAAGAGTTTCAGCATATATTTTCTGAACAGGTACATTTAAAGTGCTGATCAGCCTGACTGCAACATTTTCACCCTCTTTAATAAGAGCAAGAAGTATGTGCTCTGTTCCTGTCTTGGTTGCACGAAAGCGCTCTGCCATCCTGTGAGCTTCTTCCAGAACCTTTTCAGCTCTAGGAGAAAAGCCGTCTTTATCAAGAGTACTTACTGTACTATCCGGTACGATGAGGTCTCTTATCATATCCATCATACGATTCTCATCTATACCGTTATCAATCAATATTCTGGATGCAACGCTTCCATCTTCCAAAATCAATCCCATAAGGATATGCTCTGTTCCGATGTAATTAAGTTTAAGACTTCTGGCTGTTTTTTTGGCAAGTTTCAATGCATCTGCAGCCATTACCGTATATTTTGAATCCATCAATTGCTCCTTTCTTACTGAGAATTACGCTCGTAATTATCATATAACTGATCTATCAGAGAATGAATCTCATCTCTGCCTATGCCTTTGCATATTGCTCTTGCAAGAACTACTGCAAGTTCTCCCTTTGCTTCCTTCAAAGCCTGCAGCTTATCAAAATCAATTGCTATGATTGCACCGCGCCTTCTGTCTATTTTCACAAAGCCATCCTGCTGTAAAATAGAATACGCCTTGTTGACAGTGTGCATGTTAATGCCTATTGTTTCTGCCAACTGTCTTACGCTGGGGAGCTGTTCTCCCTCACGAAACTGAGACGTAGCAATACCCAATATGATCTGATTACACAACTGTGAATAGATTGCTTCGTCACTGTTAAAATCTATTTCTATGATCATACTTCGCCTCCTTTTCTGTGATAAGTTTAGTATAACAGATATTACAACATTTTCAAGAAAAAAGGCATATACCAAATCTATAGGTATATGCCTTTTCTTTATTTATCATCGTCAAGATCAAGAAATTCAAATTCAAAATCATCATCATCACCGATGAAGTTTCTTGTCTTGCGCTTAGGAGCTGAATTTCTAACCGGCTCCTCATCTCTTGCTGAGGAAGTTCTGCGTGAAGGTCTTTCTTCAGATCCTCTCACACTTCTTCTCAAGTTGCTCTCTTCCTCATATTCATCATCTGAAACGTCTCTTCTTCTCACAGGACGTTCATCATAATCTCTATCAGCATTTCTCTTTGGAGCACGTTCCTCAAATTCTCTTGATGGTGCAGCATCTGAATTTCTTCTTGAAGAACGATTTTCATACTCGTCCTCAGAGTTTCTTCTGTTAGGTCTTATTGTGCGCTCTTCATCAGAATCTCTTCTGGTTGGTCTGTTCTCCTGAACTCTTCTGGATGGCCTGTCAGAATCAGTATTTTCTGCATTTCTGCTGTTTTCTCTTGTGTTTCTTCTAGGAGTAACAACTGCTTCTTCATTGTTTTTCTTTCTTGAAGAAGCTGAATAACGGTCGTATTCTTCTTCCTCTTCATCCTCATAATATAAAGAATCTCTGAGTTTAAGTGCAAGCACAATAACCGCTGCAACTAAAAGAATAACACCAATTCCCAAAATAATAGCTATAGTCTTATAATTATTTGCAGTCTTTCTAAGTCCGTTAACAGCATCTGCACTCTGGGCTGCTTCAATAAGTTCATTTACTTTTACTCTGTATCCGCCCACATTATCATAAAGATACCAAATGCCGTTTCCTGATTCATCTGTTGTATAGTACAAAGAGTATGTGCCATCTCCCGTTGTAGAATCGGCACTTACTGAATTATCCTGGCTTTCTGTCTGACCTTCGGTATTTTCTCCTTCAGCCTGTTCTTCACCGCCTTCAGTATTTTCAGTAACTTCAGTGTTCTCTGTCTGTTCCTGTGTTACTTCAGAAATTTGTACAAGGTCACTTCTGATATAACCTGTTGTGGAATCAGCTCCAAATGTTACCTGATACCATGTCTTACCGTCTGTACCGTTTGCTTCGCCGGTAATTGTAACGGTATCACCATTTTTTACTTTTCCAACTGAATCATAACCTGTTCCTGCACCTTTTCTGACATTAACACTGTCAGATATAACCGTTGCACTTTTCTGTTCAACTGCTGTAGCTGCTGTTTCAGGTAAAGAAGTTGTCGTAGTTGTACTTGTATTGGTTGCTGTTGTAGTACTTGAAGATCCACCTGCCTTGCTAACAAGGTCACTTCTGACATAGCCAAATTCATTTTTGTTAACATATATCTTGTACCAAACATATCCTGATGAATCTGTTGCTTCATCTACTATATCAACCGAATCACCGTTTTTTAGACTTGAAACCTGTGATGCTGTTGTACTTGCTGTAGATCTAACCTTTACATTATCAGAAGTTACGGTTCCTGTAGTCTGCGTATAAGCAAGTGAAGTTATTCCACTTCCTGAAAACACCGATGTCGCAAGTGCTAATGCAAATGCAATACCTGCCAATCTCTTTCCCGCCGTTTTTCTCATATTACCTCCTTCATGCTTCATCTATTGCCTTTCCAATATCATGACGCATGTACTTATTCTCAAAGCTTACCCACTCAGTGGCTTCATAAGCTTTTGCACGTGCCTCTGCCAAAGTATCGCCCTTGGCAGTCACGCCCAACACTCTTCCGCCATTTGTTACAATTCCTTCAGGTGTAGCCTTGGTGCCTGCATGAAAACAGTAATAACCATCCTTGCCCTTGAAATTATCAAGCCCTGTAATAAGCTTTCCTTTTTCATAGCTTACAGGGTAACCTTCACTTGCAAGAACAACGCATACTGCTGCCTTGTCCTCAAACTCAAGATCTGTTTCTGCAAGTTTACCGTCTATACATGCATTAAACACATCAATTATATCAGTTTTAAGTCTTGGAAGCACTACCTGAGCTTCAGGATCTCCAAATCTTGCATTATACTCAAGAACTCTTGGTCCATCCGGTGTAAGCATAAGTCCAAAGAAAATAACTCCCTTAAACTCTCTGCCTTCCTTTGCCATAGCCTCAACTGTTTTTCCATAGATATTTTCTCTGCAGAATTTATCAACTTCTTCTGTATAGAAAGGACTTGGTGAAAAATTGCCCATTCCGCCTGTATTAAGTCCTGTATCTCCATCTCCTGCTCTCTTGTGATCCTGAGCTGAAGACATGAGCTTATATGTCTTTCCGTCTACAAAGGACAAAACAGAAACCTCTCGTCCTGTCATAAATTCTTCAATTACCATGTGATTGCCGGCATCTCCGAACTTCTTATCCTCCATTATCTCTTTTACTCCGCTTCTTGCTTCATCCAGGTTCTGGCAAATAAGGACCCCTTTTCCCAAAGCAAGACCGTCAGCCTTAAGTACGATTGGGAACTTCGCAGTCTCAAGATATTTTAAAGCTGCTTCTGCATTATCAAAAATCTCATATGCAGCAGTAGGAATTCCATACTTTTTCATAAGATCCTTAGAAAAAGCTTTACTTCCTTCAAGAATAGCCGCATTCTTTCTAGGTCCGAAAACACGCAGTCCCTCAGCCTCGAATTTATCTACAATTCCGCCCACAAGCGGATCATCCATTCCAACTACAGTAAGATCAATTTCTTTTTCTTTTGCAAAAGAAACCAGTTTATCAAATTCCATTGGCGCAATCGGAACACATTCAGCAAGTTCAGCGATTCCACCATTTCCCGGAGCGCAATAAATTTTATCAACCTGTTTACTTCTGGATACCGCCTCAGCTATTGCATGTTCACGGCCACCCCCGCCAACAATAAGTACCTTCATAGACTCTCTTCCCTTTCCTGTAAAAAAGCTTAACTCAAATTAAGCTCATTATATCCGTCAATTATTACTTTGTGGTCTTTCACTTTTACCTTGCCGTTTGCAATAAGATCAATTGCCATCGGCATAATCTTCCACTCAGCCTGCTCCATAATTCTCTTTTGAAGAACCTCCGGAGTATCGTCATCTCTTACCATAACAGGCTTCTGCAAAATGATAGGTCCTGTGTCAGTTCCTTCATCAACAAAATGTACTGTCGCACCGGACACTCTGGCTCCACGCTCCAGAACTTTTTCATGGACCTTAAGTCCATAATACCCAGTTCCGCAAAAAGCCGGAATAAGTGAAGGATGTATATTTATGATTCTGTTTGGGAAAGCTCTCACAACCTCTTTTGGAATCACAACAAGGCAACCTGCCAAAACAACAAGATCAGGTGCCGCATCCAAAAGAATCTGTAAAAGAGCTTTATTGAAATCTTCTCTGTTTTCAAATTCTTTCGGACTTTTCACAACATAAGGAATCCCTGCCTTTTTTGCTCTTTCGATAGCATAGGCATTAGGATTATTACTATACACAAGGCAGATTTCCGTTCCGGTAATTCTGCCATCATTTATACTATCAATAATTGCCTGGAGATTGGTACCGCCTCCTGACACCATTACACATATTCTCATCTGCTTCGCACCCTTAAAACAGTATCATTAAACCAGCTCAACGCCCTTGTCGCCGGAAGCACATTTACCTACAACCCATGCCTTGTCTCCACTTGCAGCAATAGCCTTAAGTGTAGCATCAACATCTGCAGGATCAACTGCAAGGACCATACCAAGTCCCATATTATAGGTATTGTACATCATGTGTTCTTCTATTTCGCCCTTCTTCTGCATAAGAGTGAAAATAGGAGGAATATCGTAGCTGTTTTTCTCAACTACTGCCTTTATTCCATCAGGAAGCATTCTCGGAATATTTTCATAAAAACCACCGCCTGTAATATGACTGCAGCCCTTAACCTTAACGCCTGCATTCTTGATGGATTTCATCATCTTTACGTATATTCTTGTAGGAGTAAGAAGTGCCTCTCCAAGAGTCATGCCAAGTTCATCATAATATGTCTCAAGGCTTTCCTTTGTCATTTCAAAGACCTTACGTACAAGTGAAAAACCGTTGCTGTGAACTCCGGTTGAAGCAACACCTATAAGTACATCTCCATCCTTGATGCTGCTGCCGTCTATCATATCTTTTCTGTCTACAAGGCCTACAGCAAAACCTGCTACATCATATTCATCTTCAGGCATAAGATCAGGATGCTCTGCTGTCTCACCACCGATAAGTGCTGCATCTGACTGTTTGCAGCCCTCAGCAACACCTTTAACTATAGCTGCAATCTTCTCCGGAATATTTTTTCCACAGGCGATATAGTCAAGGAAAAAGAGTGGTTCACCACCGGCACAAGCTACATCATTTACACACATCGCAACTGCATCAATACCGATTGTATCGTGCTTATCAAGAAGAAACGCCAGTTTAATCTTGGTTCCTACACCGTCTGTTCCGGACAAAAGAACCGGGTCTTCCATATCCTTTATAGCTTTAAGTGAAAAAGCTCCTGAAAATCCTCCAAGACCGCCTAAAACCTCGGGGCGCATGGTTTCCTTTACATACTGCTTCATAAGTTCTACGGATTTGTATCCGGCTTCAATGTCAACACCGGCCTTCTTGTAATCTAATGCCATGATTTCTCCTCTTTTTCAAAAAAATTATGTAACATTTATTTTTTATTCCGGACATTGTATTATCCGGTGTCTTATCAATAATTCTTGTATCCAACTTCCTGAAGATGTTCGTCCTTCTTAACAACACTGTCCTTTAATGAAGCTGTGTAATCTTTGAGCTTTTTAAGAAGTTCGGAATCAGAGGTTGCAAGAATCTTAGCTGCAAGGATTCCTGCATTTGCTCCACCGTTTATAGCAACTGTTGCTACAGGGATACCTGTAGGCATCTGGACAATACTATATAAAGAATCACGGCCGCCAAGTGATGTGGTATGCATAGGAATACCTATGACAGGCATAGGGAAAATAGCTGCGCACATACCGGGCAGATGTGCTGCCATGCCTGCTCCGGCAATTATAACCTTAAAGCCTTTCTCTTCTGCTGTCTTAGCATACTCAAAGAACTCATCCGGTTCTCTGTGTGCTGAAATAATTCTCATCTCATAAGAAATACCAAGCTGATCCAGAATATCTGCTGCCTTAGCCATAACTGGCATATCTGAATCGCTCCCCATAACAATGCCTACCTGTGCCATGCTCATCCTCCATTCAAAAATAAACCATATAACGTAAAAATCATTACATATTGTACTTTTAAATCTTTGTTATCATATCACACCACTAGATATTGTGCCACGTTTTTTTCAGTTATTCTCATCAAGAGGCGAATTTAATTCCTCTGTGCCGGGAAGAACAAATCTTCCTTTCTCAATGATCACCACACTGCTTCCATCTTTTCTTACTGCTCTGATTTCTCCAAGCTCATCATATGGAATAGTAATATCTGTGTGGCAACTGAAATATGCCTTATCAGGATCTGTTTTTCTCTTGATTGAAATTTCATTGTCTCTGGCGATAATGCTCTTTCCGTCAGGATTATATGTCACGTTGTCCTCTTCATGTGAATAGCAGGTATCACCAACAGCAAAATGTGGTCCTGTCTTCTCGGCAATCAGAATCGGAAGCTTATCAGCAATATCATATTTTCTTGCCACAACATATGCTGTTGTGTTTGTTCCGATAGCAAATTCACCGATTGGAAGAGTTTCATGGCTAAAGAGAATATTGTCATTTATATATTTCTTGTTTTCATCTTCTGACTCAAAATTGGAGCAGTTGTAATCCTTTATACAGCCATCCTCGAATTTAATCTCAAGATTTTTAAAGAAAAGACCTTCAAGATAAACTCCGGTTACATGAAGTGTGCCTTCTGTTCCTTTAAGAACCGGTGAAGTAAATACTTCTCCCACCGGAATATTTACATCTGCAACGCAGTTTTCAAAGTTAGTCTCATGCTCTTTGTCTGAAAGTTCATGAAGCATAACCTTCATGTCAGTATGATTGTCGCCCATTCCCTTGACGGTTACGTACTCAGCCTCATCCAGAGCATCGATTATCTTCTGCTGAATATTCTGATAAAGCTTGTAATCAAGGGTATTTATCTTTACTACTTCGTCAAATATCTCTTTAAATCTGTCACCGATCTCAGGTACAGGGAAGGCTATAATCGTAAAGCTTCTCTCCTTACCGATTATATATTCATTCTGGATAAGACTTGCCTGTGTCTTATAATCGGAGAGCATCTTCTGACCCTCTTTATCGAGATGTAAGGCATTCTTATTTGGAACAGGTGAAAATGGCTTCTCACCAAAGGTCTCTATAACAGCGGGACCACCAAAGCCCTTTGCCTGCTTTTTGAATTTTTCTCCGCCAGCTCTGCCTGCTTCAAGCTTTCTGTTTACAAGAGCCGCATCCAGATAAAGAGCTACGTCATCCTTGTGATCATAGTCATACTGTTTATTCGGGATTGCACCGTAAAAGCCGTTTCTTCTGGCACTTCCGTTATTGGTGAAAACAGTTCTGAAATCCCTTAAGATAGTTGACTTAAGATTTATATCTTCAAAATTGGAAATAGCTTTTTTGATAATACGCTCAAATCCAAGCTGATAGTAAATAGTAGCGCTGTCCTTTATTGTTATATCCTTGCCTGTCATTGCAAAGCCGATACGGTATCCTTCGGTAAAAGTAGTAGCAAGCTTGTCTATCTCCTCCTCAGAAAGAGAAGAAAGATGACGCGCTGTAGCAATCTCATTGTCAGTGACATATTCTCCAAACATATAAAGGTATCTTACATCATCAAGGTCACTTCCAAGGATAATGTCTCTTACATAGCATTTAGAGGCATCAACCATCTGGCCAAATCTTTCTGTCTGTACATCCTCTGCATAATCAGAGTAAAACCAGTACATTATTTTCCTTACTTCTTCATATGGAGGAAGATTTCTATTTGCATCTGCTGACATAAAAGCTCCGTATACTTCAAGGAATGCTTCTATTCTTATCAACATTGCAAAAATATTTCCCTCATAAGCATAGGGAATAACATTTCTTACTTCAAAATAAATAGAGGACAATAATTTTCCGAAATCATCACCAAGCTTTGATACCGCAAAAGTAGGATTTGCGAAGCTTGATTCATAATTTTCGGGAAGTATGTCCTCATATATTCTGTAATTATGCTCCTTAAGCTGCTCAATGGAGGCTTCCTTAATCTTGCCTGATGTTACAAACTCAAGTTCCTCATCTGCCAACAGAATATATTTTGAAACTGCGTGAAAATATGCATCAAATTGTTCATCGGATAGATGTTCTTCCTGCATCTGTCTTATTCTGGCAATTGCAAGTTCATATCTTTCCTTCTCAACACCTTTTCCAACCTCAAACTCAAATACTGCTTCATTTTTTTCTGAACTAACCATAATTTTTTAACCTATCCCTATTCCTAAAATCAATAAAAAAACTGTAAATATAACTGCCATGGAATTGAGTATTATTCCTATATTGGGAAATATCTTGAAAATATCTTTTTCAAATCTGGACATTATCCCAAGCACCAGTCCCACAACAGAAAATATCGCCGCAAGCAAAACCGCCGCGGCGTATTGTAACTTGGCCTGTCCCCCGTCATTGTAGGTAAATACAACTGCAAGTGTCATTGCAGTTACCGATATGCACCCCAAAATGGCTGACATTACACCTTTTTCGGGATGCCTGTTATCAGTAAACATATAACGGTCTCTGACCGGTTCCATCTTCTTAATATGAAGTTTAAACTTTTTTCCGATTGATGGCATATCAGATTATCACTTTCTTACGACTTCCCAAAAGCTTTGCTCCACTTATGATAAGAAGCACTCCGGAAGCAATTCCCATAACTATTGCTATTACTCCAAATGCAATGTTTACAGCACCTGTGCTGCCAAGAACCTTGTATGTATGCTCGTCCATGTTATGCCTCCTTCTTTGCGCCATACTGGCTGTAATACTCATCTATTGCCTTTTTGATATCCTTTGTAAGAAGAACTTCTCCGTCAATAGGCTTATTGTACAGATAACTTACAACATCGTCCATTGTAACAATTGCATGAGCTGAAAAACCATATCTTTCTCTTATCTCATCAAGAGCGCTCATGTCAGAATCCTGACCTTTTTCCTGTCTGTTAAGTGAAACCATAAGTCCAACAATATCACAGTCGGCCTGTTCCTGAATTATTGGAACTGTCTCCTCTATAGATTTGCCGGAAGTTGTAACATCCTCGATAATAAGGACTCTGTCGCCGTCTCTAAGCTTTGATCCAAGAAGAATTCCCTTATCTCCGTGATCCTTGATTTCTTTTCTGTTGGAACAATATCTGATTTCTCTTCCGTAAAGCTCGCTTATAGCAACTGATGTAACAACTGCAAGCGGAATTCCCTTATATGCAGGTCCAAAAAGAACATCGAACTCAAGGCCAAAGGTATCATGGATAGCTCTGGCATAGTAGTTACCAAGCTTTCTAAGCTGTGAGCCTGTAACATAAGCTCCGGCATTCATAAAAAAAGGTGATTTACGTCCACTTTTAAGTGTAAACTCTCCAAATTTAAGTACATTGCTGTCCACCATAAACTCAATGAACTCTTCTTTATATCTCTCCATAACCCTTTAACTCCTTTATAATATAATCCAATATTTTTTATATTGTTTTAGTTAAAAAAATCATAAACTTTTAAGTGCATCGGAAATGTCTTTTTTCATATCAAATACTGCAGCTCTTGCGGCTTCTCCTACTCTGCCGTCATTAAACTCTTTGTAGTTTTCGCTCTTCCAGGCTGCAATTATTCCTCTTGAAGAATTAACGATTGCACCAAGTCCGTCTTTATTAAAGAAATGAACAAGATCCTTACCTTTTCCGCCCTGTGCTCCGTAACCGGGAACAAGGATATATGCATGCGGCATGATATCTCTGAGTATTTTACCCATCTCAGGATAAGTAGCACCTACAACCGCGCCTACATTACTGTATGCACCATCCATAGAATCAAGGCCCCACTTTTCAACCTGTTCACCTACAAGCTCATAAAGCGGTCTTCCGTCTACAAGTCTGTCCTGAAATTCTCCGCTGGAAGGATTAGATGTCTTTACCAGAACAAATATGCCCTTGTTTTCTCTATTGCAGACATTAATAAAGGGCTTAACGCCGTCGGAGCCAAGATACGGATTAACTGTAGCGAAGTCTTCATCAAATCCCTTAAAAATGTTGTCACCTATCTTAGTTGAGCCAAGATGACCAACCGCATAAGATTCGGATGTTGAGCCAATATCGCCTCTCTTGATATCTCCTATTACTATAAGTCCTTTTTCTTTACAGTAATCAACTGTCTTTTTAAATGTTATAAGTCCCGGAATTCCAAGCTCCTCATACATTGCAATCTGAGGTTTTACTGCCGGTACAATATCGTAAATATTGTCAATTATCTCTTTATTGTACTGCCAAAAGGCTTCTGCTGCCCCCTCAAGGGTCTCACCTTTTTCTTCAAAACATCTCTTTTTGATGGAGTCGGGAATAAAATCAAGCTTTGGATCAAGCCCCACTACAATAGGTGCCCCTGTGTCCACTATTTTGTCTACTAACCTGGATACCATTTTCATACCTTCCTAATTTATTTTGCACAAAAATGTGCCTATTTAAAATACATAATTACTATTTATTTCCTCGTTGATTTTGAAAGAAAGAAATCATCTATTGCGCCAATAAGCTTTTCCTTAGGCATTGACTTTAGAAGATACTTCTCCGGCTTTAAGCCGACAACCTTCATTACACTTTCCTTGTCGTCCTTGGCTGTAAGGAAGATAACCGGAATATCTTTTAGCTTTGAATTATTTCTCATATCTTTTAAAACATCCGGACCACTCATAACGGGCATCTCGTAGTCCAAAAGGACAAGATCGACCTTATTCTGAGCAAGAAAAGAAAGTGCAATTTTTCCGGAACTTGCCATATACACTCTGTATTTGACTGAAAACCAGGTTTTCATCATTCTGAGCATGGCACCATCATCATCAATAATAAGAATCTTTTTCTTAAGATTCTCATCAACTCCGCTAAAATCAACCACTGTGTCAAGCTGTTCAGCAAGAAGCTTCACGTCAAGAGGTCTTAAGTAGGTCTCCTGAACCTTCTCTTTTGCGATATACATAAGGGCAAGTTCAAGTTCTTCTTTATTACCTATAAGATACAGTAAAAATCTCTCTGAATCTATAGCTTCGTCAAGATATTTGAAAACTTCAACATCTTCAGGTGTCAGGTCGCCAAGATACAGAACATATATTTCAGGTTTGTTCGCAAGCTGTTTTATCTTATCTGATGATGGTTCAATACAACAAACTTCATAGTTTTCTTTCTCAAGGCCTTTTTCAATGGCATTGACCATAAAACTTTTTTCCTTGCCAATTAATAATACTCGCTTATCCATTACTCACCTTCCACATTTTTTAGCTACTATTTACAGTATATTTAAAAGTGCATCTCTGTCAACTGCTGACATAAGTCTTTTTACTTCATTATGTTTCTTTTTACATTCATCAGGAATTCTGTAATCTTCAAGCATTTTGAGAATGTCATCGGCACTGTCAAAATATGAAGCAGATACAAATTCTTTTATTGAAGCATAGGCGCCTTCCAGCTCTGTCACGCCAATTTCAGGTTTATTTTCATCTTCATCATCCTCAAACAATTCAAGTTTGGTCAGATAACTTCTGTATAATTCCAGAAGCTGCGGTGTAAGTTCACGTATTTCATCAATATTTTTTTCATTTCCACATTTTTCCAGATATTCTGCCTTCTCAGAAAGCTCTATAGCACCTATTGCCCTGGCAGAACTTTTAAGGCCGTGAACATAAATAGTATAATTGGCTATGTCATCTTCACGCTCATACTTTTCTATAAGTCCGGACCTCTCATCTATAGACATCCTGAAGTCTTTCATAACATCCCTTGCAGCAACAGGTGAACCGCATCTTTCTATGGCATATTCTATATCTACTCCGGAGACCTTCAAAAGCTCCTGCATAGCAGAAAGTTCCTGCTCATTGTCCTCCTCTGCATTTGAAACAAAATCGCTGTCACCCGGTCTTGAAACTTTTTCAGGCGGAAGATACATAAGTATCATTTCTTCCAGTTTGGCAGGATCTACAGGCTTTGACATATAGTTGGTAAAGCCTTCTTTATAATACATCTCACGGGAGCCTGATATCGCATTTGCGGTAAGTGCGATAACCGGTTTATCAATATTCAAATTGCCTTCTGTTTCCTGCATTGCATGAAAGGTCTGTATTCCATCCATTTCAGGCATTCTATGATCAAGAAATATCATGTCATAAACATTTTCTTTTACCATCTCAATTGCTTCCATACCGCCGGTTGCTGTATCTACCTGAAGCTGAGTTTGCTTTAAAAGGCCCTTTATGACTGTAAGATTTGTCTTTGTGTCATCCACAACCAGTATTCTTCCTGAAGGAGCATGGAAACTTTCCACATAAGATTTGGCATTCTTAATAGACTGTTTATAATTATCGGCAAGATTTCCTATTGGCTCATTGTCTATAACCATCTGTTCAATGTCAAAATAAAAGACGGACCCTTTTCCGTATTCACTCTTTACATTAAGCTTTGAACCCATCATACCAAGAAGCGAATTTACAATATTTATTCCAAGGCCGGTTCCTTCAATGGTTCGATTTCTCTTTTCATCGATACGTTCAAAAGCTGCAGAGAGCTTATCCATATCCTCTTCTTTTATTCCAATTCCGGTATCTGTGACTTTTATCTTGAGAAAAATACTATCATCTTCATAAAGATTTCCCAGTTCAATACTGTCTTTTTCGATCTTCTCAAAGTCTATTTCAAGATTGACGCTTCCGGATTCAGTGTACTTGATTGCGTTATTTACTATATTAAGTATACACTGTTTTACGCGTATTTCATCGCCATAAAGCGCATGTGGAAGATCCTTATTGATACTCACATTAAAATCAAGCTTCTTCTCGTTGGCTTTTACTGTCGCCATGCTGACAAGGTCATTTATTAATGAACCCAGCTCATATTCTACCGGGATTATCTCCATTTTTCCTGCTTCTATCTTGGAAAAGTCAAGGATATCATTTATCAGAGCCAAAAGAGTTCTTCCGGAGCCCTGAATGTCTCTGGCATAGCCAAGTATTGTCTCATCCTCGGTTTCACGAAGTATCATCTCATCAAAACCAAGAACTGCATTTATAGGAGTTCTTATCTCGTGTGAAATATTTGACAAGAATCTTGATTTTGCTTCATTCGCAGTTTTTTCACTCTGAAGCTGATCTTCAATCGTCTGCCTGGTTTTTACAAGCTCAATATACTCCATAAGTCTGTAAAAAGTGAGATCCACAGCGTGATACAGCTCCTCGATTTCATCCTTCGTATGTATATCAAGATTATGAACCTCAGATACTTTGCGACTTATCTCAAGTTCTTCAGAATTATAGATATCTGTTACCGCCTTGGAAAGATTCTTGATTGGTATGGCAATGCGCCGCTGAGCATATTGATTGACAAAAATAGAAAGGGGAATAACTATTATGGAAATAAGCATGGCAAGTTTAACACTAAACTGCGCATCTCTAAGTCCTGTGCTTAGAACATATTGATCCTCTACAGTCTGAGCATAGAGTTTTGCTTCGGTTTCGAGGCTGCTACTGACTTTGCTTTCCAGCAGCTCAGTACTATAAATTTCTTCCCAGTTTTCCTCAATGGATTTTTCATATTCTTCCGATTCACTTACATATTTCATTGTAGGCACAAGAGTATTGGAAGCAATTTCTGCAGAAACTCCCAAAATAATTGCTTCAAAAACAATAACTCTCATCACAACGCGGCTTAGTCTTGACCTTCCTTCAGCCTCATATCTGTCATCATCATCAAGGATTCTGGGATCAACGTAATATTTTCCATTTTCAAGAAGGAGCTTTTTTCCCACAGGAAGGAATCTGAACACACAATAAATAATAAGGCATCCTGTCCAGGTGCCCAATGTCTCATTCATGTAGTACATGGCTAAATGAGTCACTGTTAATGTGGAAATACCGCGTCCTGACAAAAGCCACAACACCACTCCCCAAAAAGGTCCTGTTGCAAGCTGGATCAAAAATGAAGCTATGAAAGTCTTTCCAATCCTGTTAAACATTCTTTTTTTGGTCAACTCATTTATAATTATTGACACCATAAGATATATAAATGTCAGATAGGAAAAACTACTGTAGATAATACATCTGTAGAAAAAAAGAACAAGCACACACACCATGCTTGGGACAGAGCCGCAAAAGGCTGCCACAAGCATGATTGGTACGTACTTGAAAGCATATACAAGTCCTGATAAGTAATAATTTGAAACATCAACAAACATCACATGGTCATTGTAAGCGATTGTAAGAATAGTTGCTATTATCAGAATTATGTTACCGACAAATTGTTTCTTTTTTTCCATAATCATGCCTCAAACCACTATGACTGCTCATTGTTAAGTTCCGGTAAAGATTAAATCATTTATTCAATATGTCCATCTCTATGCATAGAAAATTTATCCATAGGATAATTCTTTATATTCTCCAAAACTTTTCTGTCATCAGCTTTAGACAAAAGAGTTTCCCTCGCCTTAGTGATCTCACTAATAGCTCTGTGCTTTGAAGGACCTCCTACACAGCCACCCGGGCAAACCATTCCTTCAATGAAGTCCTCCGGCAGTTTGCCAAATTTAAGAAGGGTAAGGGCCTTTTTACATTCAATTCCTCCATGAGCTGCCAAAAGCTTGATGTCCTTGGTTTCTACTCCTCTTTCCTGCATACATTCGATAACTGCCTTGGCAACACCGCCGCTTCCTGCAAATCTCTTTCCCCAAAGAGATGACTCCTGATATTCTTCTGCTACAGGCTCAAACTTAACTCCCTTTGATCTCATAAGAGCTCTGAGTTCACCATAGGTTACAACATAATCCGCATTATCTTTTACAGATTTATCCTGAGCCTCTGCCTTTTTGGCAATGCACGGTCCGATAAATACAGTAACGCAGCCAGGATGAGTTACCTTCATATATCTTGAAATTGCGCACATAGGTGAAACAACTGACGACATATTGTTCTCATACTGTTCAGGGAAATGCTTCTTTAACATATTGATGAAAGCAGGGCAGCAGGAAGTTGTCATTTTCTTTCCTTCTTTGAAAGCCTCTGTCCACTCCTCTGATTCATAGGCAGCTGTCATATCACCGCCAAGACCTACTTCAATCATATCTGCAAAACCTATCTTCTTAAGGCCTTCTCTTATTGATGCCATCGAAATATCTTCACCAAACTGGCCTTCAGTGGCAGGAGCACACATTGCAATAACTTCTTTTCCGGCCTTTATTTCTTTGATTATATCAACAAGAAAAGTCTTCGAACCGATAGCAGCGAATGGACAACTATGGATACAATGACCACACTGAATACACTTATCTTCATCAATCTTGCAAAATCCATACTCATCATAAGTGATTGCGCCAACTGGACATGCCTTTTTACAAGGTCTCTCAAGATGAACTATCGCATTATAAGGACAAGCTGCTGCGCACTTTCCGCACTCCTTACATTTTGCAGGATCAATGTGCATATGAGTATCACCGGGTGAAATAGCGCCAAAGCTACAGGAATTAAGACATGCCTTTCCCATACAAAATCTGCAGTTATCTGTAACTGAATATGCAGAGATCGGACACTCATCACATGCCGGATCAATAACCTGAACGATATTGGTTGAATCCGGATTGTAGGTTGGATTCTTTGCCATAGCCAGATTGATTCTCTGCCTTACAATCTCTCTTTCCTTGTAAATACAGCATCTGTATTCCGGCTTAGGTCCGGGAATAGTCTTAAGGACAAGCTGCTCAATGTGTTCCTGGTCATTTTTGCCCTCCCACTCAAGTCTGCAGACTTCTTCCATTATTTTATGTTTAAAACTGTTCATACTTTCGTCATTTGTTACCATAAGTTAATCTCCTCTTCCCCATTAAAAACATATTGTCACTACATTTTTATAATTCTGGCAAAGTCAAAGCCTTCAACATTATCTGCCATAATAACCAGCGGGCCTTTTCCTTGTTTTTCCCTTATAAAAGATATCAGTTTTTTCTTTGTGTCACTATCGACGCAGGTAAATGGCTCATCCATTATAAGAACATCGCTTGGAATGCAGCAGGCTCTTACAATAGCCACTATTTTGCGCTGAGCCACGGATAGTTTCCTGACAGGAACATTTATAAGCTCCTTCGGAAGAAATTTAATCAATTCCTCAGCAACTGTTTCTCTGAATATCTTTTTGCTGACCATTGCCACATTGGTCACGGCATCAAGTCCGTCCACGAGCCTGTCTTCCTGAAAAACAACTCCTGCGTTGATATAAGGATATTTATAATCACCAAGAAGTCCCACATGTCCTTCATCCGGTTTTTCAAGCCCAAGAATCAGCCTCATCAGAGTTGTTTTTCCACAGCCTCTATCCCCCGTGATAACATAGGAATGTTCATCTTCTATGTTTAAACTGAAATTATCCAAAACTTTTTTCCCATTGTAAGATTTGGACACATCTTTAACTTCAATTATCACTTCTTTTCCCCAACTTCTTTCTAAAGAATGATATTATCTCCGGAATATAGATATACCTTATGACGCTATCCGTCGGCATTCTATATACCTTTGCCATTTCAAGCAATTTACGATCAACCATGACTACCCCTATTTTTTATTTATCATACTTGCAAGATAACCGGCCCCAAAACCGTTATCTATATTCACAACGCTCACCCCACTTGCACAGGAATTGAGCATTGACAAAAGAGCTGAAAGACCTCCGAAAGAAGCTCCATATCCGACACTTGTAGGCACAGCTATAACCGGACAATCTGCCAGTCCTCCCACCACGCTTGCCAGTGCGCCTTCCATTCCGGCAATCGCAATGATAACATTAGCACTCATAATCTGTTCCATACTCTGTCTGTCAAGAAGTCTGTGGATTCCGGCAACTCCCACGTCATACAGACGCACTACTTTATTACCATAAGTCTCGGCTGTAAGTGCAGCCTCTTCTGCAACCGGCATATCACTTGTACCACCGGTGGCAACAACTATCTTTCCAACACCATTTCCCTTATCCGGCTGCTTTCCCACTATTCCGATTTTGGGCAGCTCATAATAAATGAACTTGCCACTGTCTGATTTATTAGAGGTATAAAAATCTGCAGCCTCCCTGCTCATCCTTGTAATAAGAACTGTTTCCTGACCCTTTTCAAGAAGCTTTTCAGAAATCCCAAGAATCTGCATTGGAGTTTTCCCCTGGCCATAGATAACTTCAGGTATTCCCTGCCTTAATCCTCTGTGAAAATCAGGCTTAGCGTAACCCAAATCCTCAAAAGGTGCCTCTTTTAACTTAAGGACTGCATCCTCCACCTGTGTGTTTCCGTTTTTTACATCTTTCAAAAGCTGTATAATATCTTTTTCTTCCATTTTCCAATATCACCTTTTACTTTTTTAATAACATAAAAATATACTGAAAAAGGATTATTACACCATTTTCAGTATAACAAAAATACAGTCTCTTTACTAACCAAATTCAGTTAAATAAGAATTTATTTATAAATTTTCCAACTACTGAAATAATTGGTCCAAGGAAAAGCGCCATCAAAACAATTCCTATGTTGGGTGTTCCCTTGAAAATTACTCCGATTATGATAACCAGAAAATCAAAGCATATCCTTACTACTGCAAAAGGAACCTTTTTAAATACTCTCTCAGATATGATCTGCGGAATGGCGTCATATGGTGAAACACCCATATTCGCATTAATATAAAAAGACACCGCTACAATAAACATGAACAAAGCAAGTAAAAATATTACTGCTCTATATGGCATATCTGTAAAATAATTCTCAGGAATACATTTTTCCCAAAGCCATACAAAAAAATCTGCTATATAGCCGATAAACACCATGTTGGCAATAGTTCCAAATCCAATAAATTTTCTTCCGAATAATATAACAAAAATAAAAAGAATGGCATTAAGTATAAGCTGCCAGGTTCCAAAGCTGATACCAATAGCTCTTGACAATGTAAGATTCATAAAGGTGCAGGGGTCGGTTCCCAGATCAACTTTGATAAGAAATGAAAGGAAAAATCCCATAAAAAAAACGCCGACGCACATCAGGATCATTCTTTTCTTAAAATCCTTCTGTGAAAAATAATTCTCCAAAAACTCTTTCATAATAATCGCTCCCAAAATATTTTTTCCGTAAAACTATTAGCACATCTTAGTGTAGCTGTTTTTACGGACTACTTTATATGCAGCGCCCAGTACTGATTTTTGTAATTTATAAGTACCGGTGCATTAATAAAAGCCTCATCACCTATGTAGCATCTATCAGCTTCTTTATCAAAAGTATATTTTCTCCCCTCGCTGTCGTGCTCATTGATATATTCAAGTGCCTGTTCAAGAGTCTCATCACCCTTACAAAGATGTATGTTCATAACATTTAACCTCAAAATAAAATTTCAGTACAGTTTCCAAGTATAACATAATAGCTTACACTTCGCACATGTAAATACACTAAAATTTATTTATTCATATACACACGAAAAGACCGATGCGTTTGCACCGGCCTTTTATCTAAATTTGCTAATCCCTAAAAAAATAACCCTCTATTTAGTTGTAAGTCAAAGGCTCCTGACCTTTACGAAGGCAACTGCCTTCTTATTCTCTGTATGCTCTGTTTTGCGAACAATGTTGTTTGAATAAACCTGATATTCAGATTCGTAATCTTCATCCAACATGCTGCCTGCTCCAAGCATATCAAGAGCCTTATACTTACCATATGATAAGTTCTGCTCCTTTGCTTTAATTGCGTCCGACATGATTGCGATGCAGCCATGGCTCATGCCTTTTTTTGCCTTTGCAGAAGTTCTCATTATTCAATTCCTCCATCTCATAAGAAAATTATTAAACGAATTGACTTGTGGAAGGTTTTAAGGCCCCTCAACCTCTACACGTCCACAACAAAATTTCATTTAATGGGTACATTATAAACTAAAATTTCAACAAAAGATAGAGAAAATGCGGCACTTTTTCGAATTAAAACATTAAAATTTTATTAAAAGTATAAACTGAATTTTATTTCTGTACTGTAATACGTTCATCACCTGCTAAATGATTAAGTAAAGCCTGTCTTGCGTGTTCTTTGTCAGTAGCTTCCACACATACGGTAAATCGATAGGAATGGCGCTTGAGTTCATCATTTTGCAGCCTTTTTTCTGTCTCTTCTATGGATTTTTCCTTGGTATCCTCGGTAGTCATCTCCATAATATCGGCAATAACAAATTTTTTGAACATTTCTTTATGGTTTTCGTCAACCACATATCTTTCTATGAGTGAAAGCGTATTTCCAAGATTCAGATATTCACCATGCAAAAAGGATTCCATATCCATAACTTCTGTTTCATTGCCTACTTCATCTTCATTCCAGGCAATCTCGTGATCAATGAACTCCTCAGTTTCTTTTGCATGTTCTTTCTGCCAATCTATCATATACCATTTCCAGATCTGAAATCTGCGCTTATTAACCTCTGCATCACAGAGCTCTGAAAGCTTCTGAGTTGCGTGTCTTACACCTCTTGAAACAAGCTCATTTGATGTTTCGGTAATATCAAAAGTGCGCTCTGAATAGATTTTTTTCTTTTCATCATTAACAATACTTATCTTCAGTATGTTCTCATCTGCAGCCTCCAGCAAAAGAGAATAGTCACCGTGACGAGCAATAACAACCGGTCTCTTGGTAAGTACTGTTCCCTTGAGATTATTAAAAGTTTTCACCACATCATCGTTTTGAACATATCTAAAGATTTTACTCATTTCTTATTCTTCCTTTTATTACTCAATGCAGCAATATTATTTTATTGACTGCACATATTTTTCTTTAAATTTTTCTATAGGGCATGGTCTTCCATAGAAGAATCCCATGAGGTCAGAAACAGGATATTGTTTTGCAATTGCGGATGTTTCCTCATCCTCAATTCCGGTAAAACAAGTCCTGATGCTGAGTCTGTGTGTAAAAGAAGTCATAGCTTCAACCACATATTTATTTGTATTATTGCGGTCAATTCCCTTAGTAAGCGAAGGAACTATCGTCACAAGATCAATTGGCATGTGTCTTGCAAGATCAAGCGCTCCAAAATCAGTCACATCCAGTCCAACCTTGATTCCGCAGGATTTCAAAAATTCCACCTGGCTCTTCAAGTGTTCTATACTCATCTGTCTGCTGCTTTGTGTGAGCTGCAGGCACAAACTGGTAGCCGGATATCCCGTCCTTCTTAAAATATCTATAAGCGTTGTCCTGAATTCTGATCTTTCAAGCTGCATATAAGCAAGATTTACACTCAGATAAAAATCCCTTATCTGTTGTCTGATTACCAGAGCGTCCTTAAGCGCCTGCTCAAGTATCCAGTTTCCCAGAGTGTAAAATACCTGATCCTGCTCAAGCCACGGCACAAATTCAGAAGGCAAAATTGAACCAAAAGGCTCTCTATGCCATCTAAGGAATACTTCCATTCCAACAAGCCTTGAATCAACCGCGGAAATAATAGGCTGATACTCAAGGTAAAAGCCTTCCATTCCGTTAATAACGCTATTTCTCACAGCATCTACAAGCTCAATATTACTCTTTTTGTTATCAAGCTCATCATTGTGAAAAATAATAAGGTTTCCATGTCTTTGATTCTTTGAAAAATCAAGCGCATATTTTGCACTTGTATAAATTGAATGCTCATCAACCGTAAAATCAGTGGCAATTATCAAACCGCCACCTATTTCTGCGCCAACTTTTTTACCACTGATTGCAAGTGATTCTCTGGTGAAAGCTCTCATTCTGCCATAGAACTTTTTCATGTCATCAATAGTCATGTTGTCACTTATAAACACTAAAACCGTGCCGTCGCCTCTGTAAACCTTACCGCTGTTGACAGCTTCCTGCATCAGTTTTTTGGCAGTGGCTCTCAAAATATTATTACCTATCGCATAGCCATATCTTCTGTTTATATCCCCAAAATCCATGAAATTAATCATGAGAACAGAGTAATCTCTTTTCCGGGCTTTCAGCTGTCGCATATAGTTGAACATTTCAAACTGATTCGGCAAAAGAGTTATCGGATCATTATTATCAACTATACCTTTGTTGATGATTGAACATGCGTAAAAAACAGGTTTACCCGAATAGTCCTTTATTACAACTCCGCGTGATGAACATACAACATATTCACCGTTTTTATTCTTTGCACGGTATTCAAAATTAGGATTTGCCTTTTTACCGGAAAATACTATGTTCAGATACTCGTTATATTTTTCTTTGTCATCAGGATGAATTCTGTTTCCCCAAACAGAAGATGCGTTATACACATACTCTCCCGTCAGACCGAAATAATCAACTGCATTTGGTGACCATCTTGAAATGTTTTTATCCATATCAAAAACGTAAACATAACGGCTCCTAGATGTCACAGCGAAGGTTTCAAATATTCTGTTAATGGTGTCGTAGGTCCCTCCGGCCATATGCTGTCAGCTCCTCCTATAATGAATCACTTCTGTTCTCGTCTTGCTTTCATAAGTCTCTTGTTGTAGTACATTGCATCATCTGCCTTTTTAACAACATCTTCATACTTCGTACCATCCTCAGGACATCTTGCATATCCTGCACTTATCGAAACTGTGAGAGATATTTCCCCAATAGTTACTTCTCTTGCAACATTCTGCCTCATTCTGGCAATTACGCCTTCAAAAAACTTCTTGTCATGAGTACCGTGTATGACAACAACAAACTCATCACCGCCTATTCTAAAAGCCTTATCTTTTTCCCTGATACTGTTCTGAAGTCTCTTTGCCACGATATTTAAAAGCGCATCTCCTGCCTCATGACCATACGTATCATTGACCTTCTTAAAATCATTAAGATCCATAAAGATAAGACCATATGGAAGCTTCTTTTTTGAAAGATCCTCCATGTGCTCCTGGTAGCTTCTTGGATTATTAAGGTTCGTAAGCGCATCTCTATAGGACAGGATTTCAAGTTCTTTGGCATTTGCCTTCATTGTCATGTAAGCATACATAAATGAAGCAGCCAGTGCGCTGATTATAAAAGCTATAAATAAAACTGCAATAACCTCATACAGATATATCCAACCATCAATCGGTTCAATAGACAGTGTCCAAAAATTTCCACCGACTGTACTAATAAGTGCTGAAGCCGGAGAAGTCAGTTCTTTTTCTGAATATTCAAGAATGACCGTTTTTTCATCCAAAATACTGTTATTGCTGATAAGTTTGTATTCGTATCCCTGATTGGCAAGCTCCGAAATATTGACCTCAGCTAAAAAGTATGACATATCAAAGCTGATTGATACAAACCCCCAGAAGGTATCCTCATCTAAAAAAACCGGTCTTCTAATTACTATTCCGTCTTTTCCCTCTGCAATCTCTGTAGGAACAATAATTACAGGAAGACGCGACATCTTACTGTAGTCAGAGTAAATACCAAGGTCAGTTTTTGCAAAAAGATTCGTATCAATTCCAATCAATGCATCCTCAGGATATGAAAAATTAACAATGCCGTCCGGAGCAAAGGCTATTCCCGCCACATCAAGATAATCGTCATAAAGAGCCTCTGAGATAGTATTAAATTCCTTCTCAGACATCTTGCCGTTATTACCCATGATTATAATTTCAAAAATCCTGGTAATATATTCTCGCGCAGTAATTTCAGCCTCCAGCCTGTTGGCAATGGAAGTTGCAATAAAGAGAGCTCTTTCCTTTCGGCTTGACGAAATAGTTGAAATTGCCAAGGCCGCAATAATTGTTGTAAGCGCCAGTGTAACAGCAAATGTAGCTAATCCTAAAGTAACATTTCTCTTCTTTGTCATTTCACTCTCTAATCGTGTTATCACATGACCGGAATACACCAAAAATATATTGTCAGTTATATACCGGATAAGATTTGATGGTTTCTTTAGTACGTTATTAAGACAAATTTTGTGCCATACACAATAAGTATAACACATTCTTACAATTCATTTATGAAACAAAATTAAAATGAATAATAAATAAAATCTTAATTAAAAGGCCCCGACACTGCCGGGCTGGATGTTCATCCACAAAACACTAACGAACACATCAGTCCGACAGGCCGGGGCCTTAAAAATTTTTATTTAACTACGATATTTACTATACGTCCAGGCACATAGATTTCTTTTACAATTGTCTTGCCTTCAAGCTTATCCTTGATGAGCTCTTTGCCCTTTGCTATAACCTCATCCTTAGGATCCTCTTTTCCGATTGAAAGTGTTGCTTTGACCTTACCATTGATCTGAACTGCAATTTCTACAGTGCTCTCAACAGTCTTGGCAGCATCAAATTCAGGCCACTTCTGCTGATAAAGATATCCCTCACCGCCAATAGCCTGCCAAATTTCCTCAGTGATATGAGGAGCTACAGGATTGAGAAGTGTAATAAGAGTCTTGTACTCGCCCTTTGTAACACTGTTCTTCTTGTAGAAGTCATTGATAAGCGCCATCATAGCTGCAATACCGGTATTGTACTTAAGGTTCTCAAAGTCATTAGAAACTTTCTGAATTGTCTGGTGCATCTTTGTCTCAAGATCCTTGGAATAGCCTTCCTCAGAAGTCATGATATCCTGAAGCTTCCAAACTCTTTCAAGGAATCTGCGGCATCCCTTTACTCCGTCCTCAGACCAGCTCGCTGCAAGATCAAATGCTCCAATGAACATCTCATAAGTTCTAAGTGTATCAGCACCGTAATCTCTTACAATATCATCAGGGTTGACAACATTGCCCCTTGACTTACTCATCTTCTCACCGTTCTCACCAAGGATCATTCCGTGAGAAGTTCTCTTCTGGTATGGCTCAGGAGTATTTACAACACCCTGATCATACAGGAATTTATGCCAGAATCTTGAATACAGAAGATGAAGTGTTGTATGTTCCATTCCTCCGTTGTACCAGTCTACGGGCATCCAGTATTTAAGTGCTTCCTTGCTTGCAAGTTCTTTGTCATTGGTAGGATCACAGTATCTTAAGAAATACCATGAAGAACCTGCCCACTGAGGCATTGTATCTGTTTCTCTCTTTGCAGGACCACCACAACATGGGCATGTAGTATTAACCCAATCTGTCATTGTTGCAAGAGGTGACTCACCGTTATCTGTAGGCTCATAGCTCTCAACCTCAGGAAGAAGAAGTGGAAGCTCTGATTCAGGTAATGAAACATATCCGCACTTGTCACAGTGAACAATCGGGATAGGCTCTCCCCAATATCTCTGACGTGAGAATACCCAGTCACGAAGCTTGTAATTAACTTTCGCATGACCGATCTTCTTTTCCTCAAGAAACTCTATCATCTTTTTCTTGGCATCTTCTACTGAAAGACCGTCAAGAAAACCTGAATTAACAAGCACACCTGTAGCAACATCCGTAAATGCTGCTGCATTTACATCTACTTCCTCTCCATCCTTGGCTACAACCTGGATGATAGGAAGACCAAACTTCTTGGCAAATTCCCAGTCTCTGTCATCATGTGCTGGAACAGCCATAATTGCACCTGTACCATAGCTCATAAGAACATAATCTGAAACCCAGATAGGGATTTCTTTTCCGGTAACAGGATTTATTGCTACAAGACCGTCAACCTGTACACCGGTCTTGTCCTTTGCAAGCTCAGCACGCTCAAAGTCAGACTTCTTGGCTGCCTCTTCACGATATGCAAGAATTGCATCAAAGTTATTGATCTTATCCTTGTACTTGTCAAGGTAAGGATGTTCAGGTGAAACTACCATATAAGTTGCACCAAAGAGTGTATCGCATCTTGTGGTATATACAGTGAGCTTGTCATCTGTTCCTGCGATCACGAAATCAACCTCTGCACCTGTGGAACGTCCAATCCAGTTCTTCTGTGAAACCTTGACTCTTTCTATATAATCAACTGTATCAAGTCCATCGATCAGCTTGTCTGCATATTCTGTAATCTTGAGCATCCACTCGCTCTTAACCTTACGAACAACAGGAGAACCGCATCTCTCGCAGACTCCGTTTACAACCTCTTCGTTGGCAAGACCAACTTTACAGGAAGTACACCAGTTGATAGGCATTTCCTTCTTGTAGGCAAGACCTTCCTCAAAGAGCTTTCTGAATATCCACTGTGTCCAATGATAATATCCGGGATCTGTAGTATTGATCTCTCTGTCCCAGTCAAATGAATAGCCAAGTGAATGAAGCTGTTCCTTGAATCTCTTTACATTGTTGGCTGTTACGATCTTAGGATGTATGTGATTCTTGATAGCATAGTTCTCAGTAGGAAGACCAAATGCATCCCATCCCATAGGATAAAGAACATTGTATCCCTGCATTCTGCGCTTTCTGGCTACTATATCAAGAGCTGTATATGGACGAGGATGTCCTACATGAAGTCCCTGTCCTGAAGGATAAGGGAACTCGACAAGCGCATAAAACTTAGGCTTACTAAAATCATTGGTTGCAGCAAAAGCCTTGTTATCATCCCAGACTTTCTGCCACTTTTGTTCTACTGTATGGTGGTTGTATACTTCTGACATACTATGCTCCTTCTATATATTATTAACAAATAAATACATTTTTTGTATTTTATCAAAATTATATACTTTAGAATTTTACCACATGAGAGCCTCATGTCAAATAAAAACGAAAAAACGCAGCGGGGAGTCTATCCACTGCGTTTTATGTATTATATTGTATTTTTATTCAGTAATTCAGGCTGTTTCAGACTTCATACCTGTGTAGAGCTGATAATAACGCTGTTTCTTGGCGATAAGCTCATCATGTGTACCCTGCTCTACAATTCTGCCCTGCTCAAGAACAATGATGCAATCACTGTTTCTTACAGTTGAAAGTCTGTGCGCAATAACAAATGTAGTTCTACCCTTCATCAGTCTGTCCATACCATCCTGAACAATTTTCTCAGTTCTGGTATCAATAGAAGAAGTTGCTTCATCAAGAATAAGAACAGGCGGATCTGCGATAGCTGCTCTGGCAATCGCAAGAAGCTGTCTTTGTCCCTGAGAAAGATTAGCTCCGTCTCCTGTGAGCATTGTGTCGTATCCATCAGGAAGACGTTTTATAAAGCTGTGGGCATTTGCAAGCTTAGCTGCTGCAATTACCTCTTCATCCGTTGCATCAAGTTTTCCATATCGGATATTTTCTTTTACCGTACCAGTAAAAAGATGCGTATCCTGAAGCACAATTCCAAGAGAACGGCGAAGGTCTGCTTTCTTTATCTTATTAATATTGATATTGTCATATCTGATCTTACCATCCTGAATATCATAGAATCTGTTGATGAGGTTGGTAATTGTAGTTTTACCTGCTCCGGTAGAACCTACAAATGCAATCTTCTGACCCGGAAGTGCATGCAATACGATATCATGAAGCACCATCTTTTCATCAGTATATCCAAAATCAACTCCATTGAAGGTAACATCACCTTCCATTGGCTGATAGGTTGTTGTATCAGTAGCCTTGTGATAGTGTTTCCAAGCCCAGTGTCCTGTATGATGATCTGCCTCAACAACTTCTCCGTTTTTCTCCTCGGCATCAACAAGCATGACATATCCGTCATCTGTCTCCGGCTTTTCATCAAGAAGTCTGAATATACGCTCTGCTCCCGCAAGTGCCATGATAATTGAATTGAACTGCATACTTACCTGGTTGATTGGCATACTAAAGCTCTTATTAAAGGAAAGGAAGCTTGCCAGCGCACCTACTGTAAATCCGACTGCAACGCTGTCTGAAAGAGCTATTGCACCACCGATCATTGCGCAAAGTACGTAACTTGTATTACCAAGCTGTGTATTGATAGGTCCAAGTGCTCCGGAAAATCCGTTTGCCTTAAATGCACTTTGATAGAGCATTTCATTTAACTCATCAAATTTTTCGATTGACTCTTCTTCATGGTTAAAGACCTTTATGACCTTTTGTCCGGACATCATCTCTTCAATGTATCCATTAAGAGCACCGATATTTTTCTGCTGAGCCACAAAGTTTTTTCCTGAAGCTGCCGTAGCCTTGGCTGAACAAAACATCATAACTCCAACCATCAAAAGAGTAATAAGTGTAAGCGGAATGCTCAGTACAACCATAGAAATCAAAACGCTCACAATTGTGATCGCACTGCTTAAAAGCTGTGGAATACTCTGGCTTATCATCTGTCTCAAGGTATCAATATCGTTGGTGTAAATTGACATGATATCGCCGTGGGCATTTGTATCAAAGTACTTGATTGGAAGGCTCTCCATATGCTCAAAGAGTTCTTCACGAAGTCTTTTTAGTGTACCCTGGTTGATATAAACCATTACCTTCGCCTGTACAAAGGCTGCTATTACACCGATTGCATAAAAGATTGCAACTTTTCCCATTGCAACAAGAAGCGGGCCGTAATCATTGCTTCCCGTATCAAGCATCGGCTGAATATAGGAATCTATAAGAGTTTTTGTAAAAAGAGTACCCTGTACGCTTGAAAAAACTGTAAGCAAAATACAAACAAGTACTGTTACCATATGAACAGGATAGTATTTAAAGACATATCCCATTATTCTTTTGAAAAGAGCACCGGGGTTCTGAACCTTTGGTCTTGGCATTCCGCGTCTGTTTCCGCCACCCGGACCACCTTTTATTACTTTATTATCTGCCATTTAACTATTCCTCCTGTATAAACAAAAGTTTATATCTGACTTAAATCTGCCAAAACAATGAGATTTATTTGCGAATCCGTAATCATGCATTTGAAGCCTGATCAAAATCAGCATCTCCGGCAGCACCTGTCTGGGATTCATAAACTTCTCTGTAAATGTCATTGCTCTTTATCAGTTCATCGTGTGTTCCAAAGCCATCAATCTTTCCGTCATCCATAACAATAATTCTGTCACAGTTCTGAACTGAACTGATTCTCTGCGCAATGATAAGCTTTGTGGTTCCGGGAATTTCCTCTGCAAATGCTTTTCTGATCTTTGCATCTGTTGCTGTATCAACTGCACTTGTTGAGTCATCGAGAATAAGGATCTTTGGCTTTTTCAAAAGTGCTCTTGCTATACATAGTCTTTGTCTCTGACCACCGGATACGTTGGCACCGCCCTGCTCTATCTGCGTATTGTAGCCAAGTGGCATTCTTGAAATAAATTCGTCTGCACATGCCATTTCACAGGCTCTTTTGCACTCTTCCTCTGTGGCATTCTTGTCACCCCACCTTAAGTTATCAAGAATAGTTCCTGAAAACAGAACATTTTTTTGAAGAACAACAGATACCTGGTCTCGAAGTGTTTCAAGATCATACTCTTTTACATCTACACCTCCAACCTTGACTGATCCGGCAGTAACATCATACAATCTGCTGATAAGGTTAACGAGCGAAGACTTGGCAGAACCCGTTCCTCCGATAATACCTATTGTTTCGCCGGAATTTATTGTAATATTAATATCTTTTAACACAGGTTCTTCTGAAGTCTTATTGTAAGCAAAATTAACATGTTCAAAAGAAATACTTCCATCCTTAACTTCTTTAATGGGATTACTTCCGTTTGTAATATCTGTTTTTTCCTCAATTACTTCTGCAATACGCTTTCCGCTTGCTGATGCCATAGTGATCATAACAAATATCATTGCCAGCATCATAAGAGACATAAGAATATTCATGCAGTAAGTCAAAAGACTCATAAGCGCACCTGTTGTAAGACTTCCGCCCACTATCATATGCGCACCGATCCAGCTTATAAGAAGAATGCAGGCATAGACAGTACCTGTCATGATAGGGCTCATATATACCACATTCATTTCGGCTTTTACAAACATATTGTAGATATTAAGTGCTGCCTTTTTGAACTTGTCATTTTCATAATCTTCACGAACATATGCCTTTACGACTCTTATAGCTGAAACATTTTCCTGAACACTCTCATTAAGCTTGTCATATTTTTCAAATACTTCTTTGAAATATTTTGTAGCTTTCTGCATTACAAAAATAATGATAATCCCAAGGAAAATTACAGCAATCAGATAAATGCTTGCAAGTCTTGGGCTTATAATGAATGACATGACCATGGCAACAATCATTGAAGAAGGTGCTCTCATAGCCATTCTAAGAAGCATCATATAAGCATTCTGAATGTTGGTAACGTCTGTAGTAAGTCTTGTTACAAGACCTGAAGTTGAAAACTTGTCAATATTTGAAAAAGAAAAAGTCTGTATATTATCAAACATAGCCTTTCTCAAATTTCTTGCAAATCCTGCAGAAGCCTTCGAACCAAAATAAGCGCCTCCAAGACCTGCTATAAGTCCAAACAGAGCAATTACAATCATCATGCCGCCTGTTTGGAAAATCAGTCCCATGTCCTGACCGTTAATACCATCATCGACAATTTTTGCCATTAGAATAGGAATTATCATCTCGGCAATAACTTCGCCAATCATGCATAACGGAGTCAATATTGATGGGAGTTTAAACTCCTTGAGTTCTTTTAATAGTGTCTTTACCATAAATATTCTCCCTTTATGTAATGTTTTGCGTCACTGCACTTTTTAGCAGTAACATCTTTAATTTGTTGATTCTTCCGCATTTGCCTCATGCTTTTTCATATTGTCATAAACCTGGTCAAGCAGTTTTCTTAAGCTTGCTATTTCCTGCTCTGTCATTCCTTCCACCATGTACTCATCGGTATGGCGCTTTCTTCTCTTGTCATTTTCTATAAAAGCGATGCCTTTTTCTGTCAGCGCTATATTTCTGTACTTCCTGTTGTCCGGATCAACTACAACCTTTAGCATATCTTTGTCTTCAAGGCGTTTCAAAAGTCCAATGGTTGTCGGATGCTTGATATGAAGCGCATCAGAAATATCCTTTTGAGTAACCTTTCCATCACGATGCTCCCAAAGAAAGTAAATGAGTATGAGCTGTGAAAAAGTCATATCCTCTTCTCTGAGAGTTCTGTTAAGCATAGCGGCAAATGATTCATGAATCAATTTGAACTTGAAACTAAGGGGTTCATGTTCCCTGTCCCGAAAGAATTCTCTTCCTTCCTTTTTACAATCCATTTGCACCTCACTTTACAAACATTCAAAGTTCCCCGACTTAGCTTTTGCCGGGAAACTCTTTTTAATACCAAGACAATATGTAGCATAGTACATTACAATAATAAGTAGCCTGCTACATATTGTCAACCTTATTCCTTACATTTCACATATTTTTAATATTTTCATAAAATCTTATATATGATAAACTAAAAAATAAGCACTGTATTTATGCAAAAAAGGAGCGTAATGCCATGAAGATAGTCAATCCAGAGCAATATTCCCAGTCCACCGGAGCAAAGGGAAAGCTTTGCTATAACGAACCAAAGAGACTGCTTTTTTTCGGACTTCCATGGACTTTCACAAAGTATGAACTTAGAGAAAACGTCCTTACTGAAATAAAGGGATTTTTAACCGTAACAGAAAATGACTGCTACATGTACAAGATTAGTGACGTAGAAATCACAAGATCCCTTGGTCAAAGAATATTTGGTCTGTCCACAATAATACTGTTCACATCAGATGTCACAGACAAAACAATCGTATTAAAGAACATTAAACACGGCAGGGAAATAAAGGATTTCCTTTTGGAAGCTTCAGAATCTGCCAAAATTCGCAGAAGAACAGTCAATATGCAGGATATAGGTTTTGGTGCCGGGGATATTCACGACCTTGATGACATTGATAATAACTAAGAATAAGCGCATTCCACGATAAAAGTTCAAATTGGAATGCGCTTATTATTTCCGGTACTAACAAAAAGAAAATGAATTAAAACTTAACTACTTCAGGTTCTCTGGTAAAAGAACTGAAGGTTGCAGTTGCATCTTTTAAATAAAATACTTCCGTATTTCCATCATCCTCTTTGTACATATTCTGAAGTGAAGGATAAGCTTCAAGCATTGACCTGCGAGCCTCAACTCTGTCATCCTCAACAAGTGTAGCTGCTACTCTAAGCCATTCGCCGCCCTTAAACGCACAAATCTCAACCTTTGGATTAGCATGAATCTGCTTTGAAACATCCTTAACTTTTCCTGTCTGAATGTAAAGCTTTCCTTCAAAAATATGTGCTGTACCAAAAGGTCTTACTCTAGGCTGGTCACCTTCAACTGTGGCAAGATAATATGTACCTGCCTCTTTTAAAAACTGTGCTGTTCTCTCCATTATCATTCTCCTTCATATTTTATTTTTTTTTAATTTTATCAACGTATAAAAAATAAATTACCACCTGTATGAAGCAATATACTCGATATCCTGAGCATGGGAAATTCCAGGATCTTTCTGCTCAAATACAGGCTTTCTACCCTCACAGAGCATCTGCTGTTCAAAATTATAAAGAGCTATTCCAACATCAATCTTCTGAAGATCATAATCCCCTGCGTCAAACCCCTTATCCTTTTTCTCATAAAAATGAGCAGTATTGCCTTTTATAACAACTCTCCAGGGCTGCTTATTTACAGCGGAAGGAGCTATTCTGACTGCTTCAAGTGAATTAACAAGTCCTCTTTCCATAGCACTCTGCTTATTAAGTGGCTTATCAAAGCTGCCATCAAAGAACAGTTTTTCAAAATCAAGTCTGGTATCAGCCTTAACACCCTTTCTCATAAGTACTTCTTTGACACCCATTTTAGACGCTGTTACACCAATCGGGCTGACACATGGCATCACTTCACCATCCTGCAGATTTGAAGCGTTCTCAAACTTCTCCCTTGGCATTGTTCCGCCTATCCAGACAGTGCCAAGTCCCATTTCATGAGCTTTCATCAAAAGATTTTCAAAGCTGTATCCATATGCAGCTTCAGCATTTTCCTGCATTTTAACCTTTGCGCTGATATAATATTCCTCGCCAACAATTACAGGACTGGACAACTTATGTTCCTTAGCGTTAAGAAAAAGAAATTCAACAGGGATGCTAAAAGGATTTTCAATAGTTTTAGCATACTCATGTAAATTATCAAGTACACTTTGCTCTAAGCCTTTTCCATCAAATGTTCTGACACTTCTTCTGGATTTTGCCATTTCATAAAAGCTAATCTTATCACTCATTATTATATACCTCTTAATATTTTTTCAAACTATATTAAAGTCACAATCTATAAATTTGAAACTATTATATTGCATAAAATATTATTTGGCAAGCATATTTCTAAATAAGAATGCGGAGCAATTTCCTATGAAAAAAAATCAGTTGCCTATTAAATTAACAGACAACTGATTTTTTTATGCATATATCTTCATTATCTTATCAAGATACTCATCTATTGTATCAAAGCTAAGTGTCTTACACTCTTCATGCATTTTGTTTGCCTTTGAATCATCCTGCCATAGAGTATGTATCGCATCACATAATGCATCTGCGTCACCGCTTTTGTATAGGAGTCCTGTCTTTCCATTTTTTATAAGTTCAGGAATGCCACCAATATCAGCTCCAATCACAGGAGTTCCGTACAATTGTGATTCCATAACTGAAAAAGGACAATTCTCGTACCATTCAGAAGGATATACAGATGCCTTCGCTTTTCTGATTAGATCCTCCAATTCTTTTCCGCTCTTGAATCCAACATTTTTTATGTTATATACATCGCTTAACAGATTTTCAAGAGGTCCTTTTCCTGCAAAAACAAAATTCACTTCCGGGAGTCTTCTCGCTGCTTCTATAAGAGTTCTAATTCCTTTTTCCTCTGAATATCTGCCAAAGTAAAGGATATAGTCTTCCTTCTCGACATCTTTCCACTCAATTGCATCAAGGAAATTATGTATTGCAACTGTTTTAGAAGCAAAAAGAGGATTGGAATCAAGCTTGGTCTTCATAAACTCACTACAGCAAATAAAGGTATCAATATATTTGTATGTACCTTTCATTTTCCAAAAAGAAGCTTCCAACGTACCAATAAAACTCTTTGCAGTACTTCCATGAATACACTTTCCTTTTGTACAGTTCAAAAAATGACCACCTAAACATTTCTCACAATTTTCATGAGTGTTTGGATTATTACACATATGATTTGGGCAAACAAGCTGATAATCATGAGCTGTAAATACTATTTTGCAATGGTTTCCGGTCTGTTTTCTCCACTTCACAATTTCAAGAATAATTGAAGGAGTCAATTGATAATTAAAATTGTTGAGATGAACAACATCAGGCTTAAAATTATCAAGCACGAGTCTTATTTTTTCACGAGCCTCTTTTGAATAAATTGTTTTTAGCGGATATGTCATCTTTTCCAGTTTACCAGCATTATGAAAATCCATATCTGATGTATAGGCATTCACAGCATTTCCAACACATCTTCCTTCATGTTCCATTCCAAAATACTGCACTTCATGTCCACGACTAATAAGCGCTTCACCAAGTTTAAAAATGTATGTCTCAGATCCTCCATTTGGATAGAGGAATTTATTTACCATAAGAACTCTCATTACCAACTGTCTCCAAATCTATATATCTTAATCTCTCTTAAATATATCTCTTGTATAAACCTTATCTGCCACATCATCAAGGCAAGAATCATATCTGTTTGCAATAATACTATGGCTCTTTTTCTTGAATTCCTCAAGATTATTTACTACTTTACTGCCAAAGAATGTCTCTCCATCCTTAAGAGTTGGCTCATAGATAATTACTGTTGCACCCTTTGCCTTGATTCGTTTCATTACACCCTGAATAGAACTCTGGCGGAAGTTATCGGAATTAGATTTCATTGTAAGTCTGTAAACGCCTACAATTACCTCTTTTTCCTTGCCGCTGGAATATTCACCATTTTCATGATAATAATCAGCCTTTTCAAGTACTCTGTCAGCAATAAAGTCCTTTCGTGTTCTGTTACTTTCCACAATCGCAGACATCATATTCTGAGGTACATCCTTATAATTGGCAAGAAGCTGTTTGGTATCTTTTGGCAGACAATATCCACCATATCCAAATGAAGGATTATTGTAATGAGATCCTATTCTGGGATCAAGACATACACCATTGATGATTTGCCGTGCATCCAGCCCCTTCATCTCAGCATAAGTATCCAATTCGTTAAAATATGATACTCTAAGAGCAAGATAAGTATTGGCAAAAAGCTTAACTGCCTCAGCCTCTGTAAATCCCATAAACAAAGTATCAATATTTTCTTTTATAGCCCCCTCCTGCAAAAGTCCTGCAAAAGTATGTGCAGCATTAACTAATCTCTCATCATCCAAATCAGTTCCAACAATGATTCTTGATGGATATAGATTATCATAAAGAGCTTTACTCTCTCTCAAAAACTCAGGACTGAAAATAATATTTTTGGTTCCAAATTTTTTCCTTACTGAACGTGTATAACCAACAGGAATTGTAGACTTGATTACCATAATTGCATCAGGATTGTATTTGAGCACAAGCTCTATTACATTTTCCACTGCAGATGTATCAAAGTATTGTGTCTTTGCATCATAATTGGTTGGAGCAGCAATAACTACAAATTCTGCATCAGTATAAGCTTCCTTCGCATCAAGAGTTGCGACAAGATTAAGTTTCTTTTCAGAAAGATACTTTTCTATATATTCATCCTGAATAGGTGATATTCTCTTATTTATTTTTTCAACTTTCTCTGGTATTACATCTACTGCATGGACCTCATGGTTTTGAGATAATAATGTCGCAATCGACAAACCAACATATCCGGTTCCAGCTACTGCTATTTTCATTTCATTCTCCCTCTTAAAAAAAATTTATAAGAATACATTACCTTCAATACTATACAACCAACTTATTTTTTTGGCAAACCCACAAAATAAAAAGAACAGCCCAAATGACTGTTCTTTCAAATCATAACAATAGCTTATTAGTAATTAGTTATGAAGGAATAGGCGCCTGTGATCCTCTTGAACCAAGGTGACGTCCATCATCTGTCCAATAACTGTCATGCTCTAATTCACTAGTTCCACCATGCATTGTTTCTTCAAAACTAATTGCCTCTATTTCAGCATCAACCCATTTTTTCATATTGCTTTCTCCTATCCACTAATCAACTCTGAGTACCAAATTCATCCACAATCTGACCATCTTTATCAGTCCATGTATTATCAATGATTGTCCATGAATCTCCACCATGAGCTGTTTCAGAGAAAACTACTTCTTCAATTTCTGGTGTATTCCAATTCTTCATACCTCTCCACTTCCTTTCCCAAAAAAGATAGCCTTATTATAATCTGTCAGATAATCCATTACAATATTTCTATCAAAATTGTAACATTATTGCAAATCTGAATTAGAATATTTACTTACTTTAGACAAAAACAATGAAAAAGCATATAAATCTCCGATCAAAAGTACATCTATGTAATCTGCTTTTTCAATTCCTTTATCAAAAACTTTTACCAGATTGTCTATCTTATTCTTATCTAAATAATGTAATACCTCTTTCGAATATACACTATCAGTCCACTTAGATCTGATTTTATTCCAGCATCTTGAAACTCTAAATAAATTATCTCCAGACTGTCTACCTCTCTGGAAAACATTACATCTAACTTCTTCAGGAACAATTCCTTTCATTCCAACTCTTACAAGTCTTCTATCATAGTCTCTTTCAGCATAGCAATAAATAGGAATTCTAAAACACATTTCATTAAATTCAACTGTCCTCATTGGATCTCTTGAAAGAATACCATTTTTCAAGCTGTCCTTTACCTCAATTTCGCCAATTTGGGCATTTGCATTAAGAATATACATATCTTTACGCATTTTTTCCATACTAGCAAATGGATAGTAGTGCATAAAATGCTTTCTAAATCTTTTTGTTAAATTGTATTTTTCACCAATATCTCTTCGTGTAACATTATTTTTGTAGCAGTCTTTATCATCCGAATCAAAATACCATTTATAATATTTGATTATATCCTGCAACAAATATGAAAAAACTTCTTTCCTTGATATTCCATATTTTTTATAAATATCAAACATATGATATGCTTTAATAAAATGAAAATGTTTAAAATAATAATATGCAAGATCAGTGCTATTCCCTGCCGAAAGTGTACAATTGCCTGTACTTCCGGATAAAATAATCCGATTTCCACATGAATGTGCCTGTTTAGATATTTCCTCAATCCAAACTGCATTTTGCTGTGATTTGCATGGAAGCTCCCAAAAATTAATGTAATCAGGCACTTTCTCCAAGAAGTCTCTATCTTTACATTCTACAAAAGAAGGTATGATATTATCATATTGGGAACAAATAAGCTTTACAATATCAGATTCATCATAAAGTGTCCCACGTGTATTCTTCATACCTGCATCACTATTTGGAACAGAAGTATAACTAAAAACTTTACCACCACGTTTTTTTAATATTATTGCAGCATTACATGCTACAGTAGATGAATCCAGTCCTGAGCTTAACTGAGCTGCGACATTATCCTGTTCTCTAAGAATTTTCTCAAGAACATCAGTCATAGTTTTTCTGACCAGTTTTTCACTTTCCTCTAAGGTCATTGTCCATTCAGTAGGAATCGTTTTTTTAGGATCATAATATCTTTTCTCTGATATATTAACCTGGTCATTGTCCAGAAAATTTACTACTATATATGTTCCCGAAACAACTTTTACAACATCTTTTAGAGCCGTTTCTTTCGGCTCAGTAAGCATAACCGGCGACCTTAATGAAACAGTATCTACCAGCCACCTCTCATTTTCTTCAAATTTAAGACCTGAAGCCTGCAGAAGCGGAAAAAACAGCGTAGAAAAATAAAAAATGCCATTTCTAATATGATAAAAAAGGCATCTCTGAGAAAACTGATCCACCGCAGCATAAATCTCATTTTTTTCTTTGGAATAAATCACAAAAGCAAAGAGACCTCTGAAATGAGATACACAATCTCTTCCCCATTTTCTGTAACCAGCTAAAATAATATCGCCATCAGCAGCATTTTCGTTTAGGCCGAGTTCTTCTTTTAATTCAATATAATTATCAAGCACACAATCTGCAGTTATAAAAATATCACTGCCCTCGTCTTTAAACGGAAGTTTCTCTTTTTCAGCCCTTTTGTAAAAATATTGTATTCCACACCCCATAAGCACATTATCATCCAATATGTGCTCATTTCTGTCTATTACGCAATTTTTATATTCATCCACAAAATTAGTAAACAGTTTTGAATCAACTCTATCACCTTTTAAATCAATTGCTCCATAAATTGCTGACATATAAATAAAGCCTCTCAAATTATTCAATCATTTTTTACCGTATCTTCAATAAATTTGACGATATCAGGTAGAGTATTCAGGTTCTTAGGTCTTGCTATCTGATAAATTTCTATAGTAGAAGCAATTTTTAAACATTTCTGCATATATTCTGGAGGAAGTCCCCAAGTTCTAAAACCATCATCACCTCTGTATATATTCCTCAAAATAAGCATGAGTTTCTCATGACCTGAAACTCTTCTAAAAGAAAGGTCATCATTTTCAGAAATAACCAATTCAAATAAATAATCAAAATCTGCTCCGTCAGGCAAATAACCATCTTTTAACCTGATAGCAAATTTATCTCTATCTTCATTAATATAAATTAACTCAGAAAGATCGTATCCTTTATTAATTGCCGCATCTCTACATAGTTTCTGTTGTGGATAAGCCATATTTATATGAACCTTATCTACGTTTTCAGACAATGCACATACATCATCTGCAATAAAAGAAAAGCCGTTATTCAAAAGGCTGTCGGTAACTGTTGACTTACCGGCGCCGGATTCACCTGTAATTATTACTCCTTTGCCATTTTTTGAAATACCACCGCCATGCATAACTACTTTTTTTCTTAGAAACATGCAATATCCAAAGCAGCTTCCTAAAATAAAACATTTAACATCGGATTTTTTTGCATTTTTGAAAGGATTGACTGTTATAGTATCGCTTGTCACCCAATAATCAGCCACATTGGGAACTCGAAAGGCAAGCTCACGTGCAGAAGTAGCAAAATACCAATCATCCAGGCTCTTATCTGCATACATTTTTTTCACATCATCAGGCATCTGTCCTAAAACCACTTTTACATCAGCCTCAGTATCAAAATCCCTCGCATATGCTTCTTCGATTTCTATTTCAGACTGTACATTAATTCCATATAAATAATACTTATAGATCATAAATTTTCTCCGATTATTCGCATATTCATATCTACTATTTTATCTTGCACTCAACTGATTTTTTTGAAGCCAAATCTGTGCACATCCTTTTGGAGCATTGTCACTTACTATAGATGCTCAAAGTTACTATTCAGTCAGCAGCCAGCACTACGCTGCTGGCTGCGTAAGAAAGTGATTCAAGTGGCAATTTTGCCCATCGCGAAGCGATTTAATTGCAAAATTGCTTAGTTACTGGTCAGGAACTGAACAGTAACTGCTCAAATTCCTACATACAAAACCTGGCAACTGTAGCATAGCTTTTGCCATTTCCACCAGTAACGTACATTTCACCACATCTAATCCAGGAATGAGCAATCATCTTACCTTTTTCATCTTTTCCTACTCCAAGATACAATGTCGTTTCTATTCCCTTACGATGAAGCAAAAATCTGGCAGTTAAGGCTCTTACAAGACACTTGCTCTCCCACGGTGTCTTATCTGCGATTCTATTTACTTCCATTGATACCACATAGGCATATCTGTAATGCTCCATTGTATCTTTTTCAGGAGATTCCACACCTTTTTGCCCCCATCTATGCTCCAACTTTTTTGATGGAACAATAAGCATTTGCATTCTGTAAAACGCAGTAAGCCACCAAATAGCCAATGTCATTTTCTTAAATTTATTAAGCTTTATAAATCTATATAACGAAACACTCATACCAACTCTATAATCTTTTTACCCTGTTCAAACATTTATATTTCCTCGTAAATAACACAAGCCAAATCAATCCTCATCAATTAATCCAACTCTGCCAAGCAGGTCAACTCTGTTTTCAAGTCTGATAGCGCACTTTTTCTGATCGCTGGCCCTGTCAAATATAAGCCATATGATTTTCTTAAATCCTCTGTGTATCCATGCAATCGGAAGCAAAAAATGTTTTTCCTTGGCATAACCATATGCATCATCTAACATTCCCGGCATTGGAAATAGAAATTCAACAATATCACCAAGGGATTTTTTTTCTGCCTGATGTGGTTTTCCTACAAGAAATTGCTCCATTTCATCTGCAATCATCCACTTTTTGCTACGAAGTTTTTCTTCATCGCCTCTATAAACAAAATCAATAAGAAGCGCTTCTATAACTGCAGGGTCCGTATTGTTTTCGTGTCTATATAAAACTTTATCATCCATCCCAAAATAGTTGACACATACAGTTAGAAAATTCTCAGCAAATTGCGTGTAACCACATTTATCCATCCATTTCCAGAAAATTTCATAGTCTATTTCTTCACCATACTTTTTTATAAATAGTACTATATCTGTAAAGAAACGTATTCCGGCACCTTCCAAAATGAAATGTTTGACAATATGAAATATCTGATAAATCAAATGATCAGTAGGATTAAGTGTTCTGATAATATTGTCTTCAATTTCACAATTTATTCTATGATCAGCTCTTTCTATGCCGGCTTCCTTCAAAATATCGATTTTGCCACCTTCATAGTCTTCGAAAACGCTGGTATGTAATTCGATTACATGATCAATTTCTTTATTATAATATACAAAAACTTTTTCTTTGGTCTTGAGTGGATTTAAAACATATCCCCTCTTTTCAATAAGCTTGGATACCTTAGGTCTGTCAGAAACATCTACGAGAATATCTGAATCTGCAGAAATTCTATAAGAAGGATTAGGATATCCCTGAGATATCACAACTCCTTTAAATGACGCATAATCAATTTCCTGATCGTTTAACTCTTTTAGCAGGTCAACTAATGCAATAAAATGCCTACGTTGCCAAACATATGTCTTAAATTTATATAAATCCCAGATTTTTTTCAAATCTTCAGGAAGCGTTTCCTGATTTTTAACTACGTCAAAAAGAATTGCAACAATAGAATTTTCATTTGCCAGATTAAAAACTTCATTCCAATCTGTCTCTTTAAAAGAATCATCTCTACTATAATCGCATCTTATCGCTTTCTTGGTTAGTTCTAAAAAATCTCTCTCAACAGTCTTCATTATCTTCCACTACACTGTAAAAAACTATTTACCGCAACACGTAGACTATTTTATTTTGAGAGTACGAATATGTCAACAAAAAAAGAGGAAAAACCCAAAGATTTGAATTTTCCCTCTTTTATTATAATTCTAATATCAAAGAAACAAAAATTACTTAAGAGTAACCTTAGCGCCTTCAGCCTCAACCTTAGCCTTGATATCATCAGCTTCAGCCTTAGAAGCGTTCTCCTTGATCATCTTAGGAGCGCCGTCTACGAGATCCTTTGCTTCCTTAAGTCCAAGGCCTGTGATCTCACGAACAACCTTGATAACCTTAACCTTGTTAGGACCAACTTCTGTAAGCTCTACGTTGAACTCAGTCTTCTCTTCGCCAGCTGCTGCTGCTCCAGGAGCTGCTGCAACTACAACGCCTGCTGCTGCAGATACGCCGAACTCTTCCTCACAAGCCTTTACAAGATCATTTAACTCGAGCACTGTAAGCTCTTTGATAGCATCAATAATTTCTGCTGTAGATAACTTTGCCATTATAATATACCTCCATTAAGTATAATTAGATTTTTTTGTAACAATCCGTTATGCGGATTATGTAGTAATACTACATTAGTAAACACGATATTACTCTGCTGCAGGTGTTTCTTCAGCTGCAGGTGCCTCTGCCTCAGCAGGAGCTGCCTCTCCATCCTTCTCAGCGATCTGCTTGATAACGCGTGCGAAGTTTGTGATAGGTGACTGCATAGAACCAAGCAATCTTGAAAGAAGTACATCTCTTGAAGGAATAGTAGCAATATCTGTCATTGCAGCTGCATCATAGAATTTACCTTCTATAACACCACCCTTAATTTCGAGAGCCTTAGCAGTCTTTGCAAACTCATAAAGAACACGAGCTGGAGCTGCAGGATCTGTCTCAGAAACTGCCATAGCGCTAGGACCATTAAGAAGATCTCCTAACTGCTCATAATCTGTTCCCTTGAATGCGAAATTCATCATCGTATTCTTGTAAATCTTATATGAAACACCTTCTTGACGAAGTTTCTTACGAAGCTCAGTATCCTGTGCAACAGTAAGTCCGCGGTGATCTACAAGTACGACAGCCTGTGCGTTTTTAATCTTAGCAGAAATCTCTTCTACTACAGGCTTCTTAAGTTCAACCTTTGCCATCTTTTTACCTCCTTATAGAATTTACCGCCGAAAAAAAACCTCTCGAAGACAATCCGAGAGGTAAAAAGTCTGTTTAAACTTTTCCTCGGCAGGCGAATAAATCATTACGTTCATAAATTGAACACCTGCTGTCTTCGGCATGTTGTCATACATATATTGGACAACCTTTAGTAAATTAACATATATTTTATTTCTTGTCAACAACTTTTTGTATTTAGATGAAAGCGTTTTTGTATTT
>JAFSQI010000003.1 GCA_017446685.1 Butyrivibrio sp. | reverse complement strand
TTTTTTGTTTTGCCGTGAAGCACATTGGAAACAGTTGCAGTGCTAAGTCCCAGTTCATTTGCAATATCTATTATCCTGACTTTATTCTCATCCCACATAAAAAAGCGCTCCTTTTGAATTGATTATTCAACAGAAGCGCCGTTTTTGCAATGGGTTAATCGCGTAACCCTCTCTGTATGCTCATGTATATAATGCATAGCCAAATCAGCATCTAGCATTACATACTTGCTTATTCAGTCCTCCAGCATTCTTATTCCTGCAATTTCTGTTACTGGGAGTGAAAAACAAATCGCACCTGCTGATGTTGTCGGTCCCACTTTTTCAGCTATCGACTTCATGATAATCCTCTATCATCTTAATTGCATCATCAACAGAAATGCAGCTTGCAAATCTTTCCGGCCACATCATATCGTTGTAATACTTGTAAGTAGTTTCTCTATCCATGTAATCATTGTCGAAAGTAGAATTGGTGCCTTTCGGAACTATTACCTTGTATCCCCTTTCAAAAGCCGATTCCACAGAGGCATCAACGCAAAAGTTCGTCTGCAATCCGACTATCATCAAATCTTTTTCTTTGGATTCTCTGAGATAATTTGCAAGAACATTATTCTTCCTTGCAGCATCAATAATACTTGTCACATTCTTTATGAATCCGTCATAATTATATAATCTTTCATCGGTGATTCCTTTTTGTATATCTATAACAATAAGCTTCACTGAACGCCCTCCAACAAAAAACATATTTTTACTATAACAGAAAAAGGGGGCTGTCGCTTTAAGCAAAGTCAATAACACCTTTGTCATTGCTGTAAAAAGATTATGCCTACTCACATGCAGGTAAATGTGATCAAGATATCACTCTGTACTTAAGTCTGATGTAAGAATCATCAAGTGGCTCGCAGCTCTCAAGCTTTAGAACTCCTAAATCTCCAAGCCCGCTTACATCTGCGATAGATTTTCCATCGATCAAAGTTGAGGTTTCTTTTCCACCAACAAGCACCGGAGCCACGACGATATCCACAAAATCGAAAAGTTTTCCCCTAAGAAATAAACCGTTAATTGTTCCGCCACTCTGAATGGTTATTCTCTCGCATCCATATTCATTTTTAAGTGTACAAAGGGCATCTTCAAGAGAAAGCTCTTCCTGATAAATGATATGAAGATTATCTTCCTCAACGCTAAAGGCAGGGTGATTCTTGTTAGAAGTTATTAGAACAAATTCCTTTGATCTGGCGCAAAAATATCTTATTCCGTGCTCAGTCAAATGGCTGTTATCAAGCAGCACAAAAGAAACCGGAGTCTTCTCCGGAAGAGTTTTTTCATTGACTCCCATCTTTTTCTGAACTCGTCCTGTGTTAAAGGACCATAAATCCGTAGTCTGCTCAATCTCGTAGTACTGATGAAGTCCTTCTTTCAGCCCGTCTATAGCAGGTAAATCCTTGTCCATATCCAGGTCATCTGAAGCACCGGGACTTATCTTCCCATCAAGTGACATAAGCATAAAAAGTGTTGTTACAGGTCTATCCATCACCATGTCTCTCCTAGTTGTGTAAAAAAAATAAACTCCATAAAACTCAATAAACTATAAAAGTGTCAGGAAAATTGCGCTCCTTTAGAAAACATACATCACCTGATCTGACATACCATTTGACGGATTCTGAGAGCACAAGAACTTAAGGGCTTTCACTGTGCATCCGGTTTCTTCCATAACCTCTCTTCTGACAGCTTCTTCTATTGACTCTCCGGAAAGAGCTTATTATCCATCCCTTAACCCTCTCTCTTATAACAATGATAAAATGTGCTATCCACGTTATCATTTTGCTTATAAATCTTAAATAATATTAAAAATCTATAACACAAAATATTTATTAGTCAGTATCGCTTACGTAACACTTACTCTAATCGGATGTAACGCTACACCCTCTATCCCATCAGAATTAACTTTAGGGAATACTTTTTTCATGATCTGATAAGCTCCGTTTACATCAGCATTAATTTTGATTGCATTGTTACTAACAAATAATCCTCG
>JAFSQI010000044.1 GCA_017446685.1 Butyrivibrio sp. | reverse complement strand
GCTGATTATTCTGTATCGTCTTCATGCAGGCTTTGTATAAATCAGAAGACATGAAATTCAGCACTGCTGCCTTCTTTTCATTTAGGCTTTGGTAAAGATGTCCACACTTATTCACGCTGCATAGAATCACGTAATACCCGCCTCCATGATTCGCGCTCGTAAACCCTGCCCATGACTGCATCGTAGCATTGGGCTGTCCGTTAGATTTATATGTTGTGACAAGGAACATCGGCGTCGGGATTCCCATAATAAACTCTTTCCAATCAAAGCCGAAGTTTTTTGCAAATTCTCCGTATGTCCCCTTCATAGATTCCGGCATTTCTTTGTATTGGTATTTCATCTTTTTCCTTCCCTCCGTACTAAAATCAACATAAGAATCGACTTCAATTATCTCGACAACCTTCGATTTGTATATATAAGCCTTACGCTATAATCAATAATTTATAGTATAAGTATTTCCTCTATGCTCTTCAATATTCAAGCCTTTGCAAAATGAGCTAGGAACCCCGTCCCCCTGGTCCACTTTGGGCACACAAAAAAGACCCGGTACAATGTACCGAGTCGTGAATTCTCTTACAACCATCCTCAAAAGGATGGTCTTTTATCATGAAATAAAGAAGATTGGCTGCCTTTTCCACATTCCTTATTCCATATAGCTTTCCTCCAGAATTCTCAATCCTTCCTTATAATCCTGTCCCAAAACTTCCTGTGTCTTTTGGAAGTCATACTTCTCATGTAGTCTGTCATGAACCTTTAAGAACTCTTTCTTTCCGTATTTCCTTATATATAATGCCTGAGCCTTTGCTGCATTTGCTCCGTCATTTGATGGAATATAGAATCCTTTATTGCAATTTTCGAGCTCATCACACTCATAACATCCGTCCAAATCTTTTTCCTTACAGCATTTCACATTCGGACATATTCTGTCCTCCGCACAGGTAGCAAAAGAGCAGACATTGTACTTCGTTCTGCAGGATCCGCACCACTCTGAAAGGAAACAGTGATTACAGGAAAAGCCACAATAAGCAACAGGATCAACACCCTTTCGTGCTATCTTGCAGAGTTTATTCTTGATGCGGCGCATGGCTTCGATATGCATGATCCAGTGACGGCTAAATGGCATCTGAATCAGTCCTTTTATATCCTTTCCGCACCAGTAATCAATCAGCCAAAAGGCATTCTCATTCTCACTGACACATTTACTGCGGATAAGTTTTTCCTTTACATCGTCGCCGAATTTTTGCTTTAAATCCTTGTATGTCAGATCTCTAAGAATCTGATCCGTAGATTCCTTTACAGCTTTTACATACAGGTATAACTCTTTGATATTCAGTTTTTCTGAAAACTCTGCAATCTCGTTCCCCTGAAGTTCATTACCCGTAGTAATAGTAGGTGCGCCAATGCGATTATGAAAGTCATGTGTAAAAAGGATTTGACTATCCCCTGCTATCATCTCATGAGCAACTATATCTTCAATCCTGAAAATATGCCATATAGAATAGGCAAGGGTTTTACTGTGATATCCATCTGCACCCGCAAAAGGCATTTTGGCAAAGGCCTCATCCGGATATCCACTCACAATCTGTGTGATCTGCTCAAACATTTCCTCGCGGAAAGCCAAAAGCTTCTTTATAGCATCTTTAAAGGTTGCTTCCTTCGTCAGCAATTTCTGTATTTCTTTATTGTTTTCTGACCATGATTTGTCCATAATCTATCTTCTCTCATCGGTTAATCCAATATTATTCCATATTGCTTTCTTACATTTTAATAAAGTCATATCAAAATAGGCAAGCCTTCCCATTAATTCTTTCATACTGTTACTCAAAAAAATGACGGGAAATTCTTCCCGCCTGCGGTGATCCAAAGAGCTTTTGTTCAGATCAATATTATAATAACATATATTCACCTGAGATATTTATCCGCCAATTCACTGACAATCCTTGTATTCAAAACATCCTGTTCCGTCTCAAACGCAAGGATCAAGCGCTCTCCGGGAAGTATCCCATTCTTTTGATAGCTATTGAGCTTTTTAACCGCCTTGATGGAGTATTCAGGCTTGTCCATCATCCCTTCGTGCTCCCAATATATCTCTTTTCGTAGTTTTCTCGAAAGGAATGTGAAGTCGGGATAGACTATCCCATAACCTGATAGGCTTAATGGTTTTTCATACTTATATGGAATATTGTTCCGGTAAAAGAAATCGGCAAGGATTTTCTCCGATTTTGATCGTACACGTTCTCCATTCTCCGTAAGAATTACAGGTATTCCTTCTTTGAAACCCTTCCCAACATATGATTCTGAATACCATTGTTCTTGTAATTGGCTAAATGCTGGCTCAACCGGAGTGATAAGTTTCTGTCTCTCAGGGTGTAGCGACGTAAATAGTTGTTCAAGCTCATCATCATTATAATTCTTGAGGCACCTGGCAATATGCTTGCCTCTTGCCTCAGCAGTCTTAAGTACTGTATCATTATATGCTTTCTGTGCCAGTTGACGAGGAAGCTGTACATTATCCCTTGGGATATACTCTCCATATCTGTCATCTATGCACTGATAATATCTGGCCACTCCATGATCAACTGATATGCGAAGTCGTCCTTCAGGCGTAGCAATATCTTTTTCTCTTATATTAGCTATTATGCCTTGCAGGTGCTTTTGCTCCTGTAAAAGCATTTCTCTTAATCCATACAATTATTTGTCCTCTTTTCTTTTATATTTTCTTTCGATTGGTGATAATAATAAGTATTTTCTTGTATTGAAGCTGTTTTCTTTTATTTAAATTGTTTTCTTTTTTCTTTAGGAGATTATGAATTGATTCAAATAAGTTTTT
>JAFSQI010000043.1 GCA_017446685.1 Butyrivibrio sp. | reverse complement strand
TGTTAGCACCCATAGCGATCTGTGCTACATATACATAACCATAGCTCATTGCGATAGAAGCAAGATCCTTCTGCTTGATCTCTTTTCCGCCTGCAGCGAACTGTGCAACAGCACCTGTAGGTGTAGCCTTAGATGACTGTCCGCCTGTATTTGAGTAAACCTCAGTGTTTACAACGAGAACGTTAACATCCTTACCGGAAGCAAGTACGTGATCGAGACCACCGAATCCGATATCGAATGCCCATCCGTCACCACCGAAGATCCACTGTGACTTCTTAGCAGCGAAGTCCTTATTCTTAAGAACATACTTAGCTGCATCTGAGCTGTCGCCCTTAAGTGCCTCAACAAGAGCCTCTGTAGCAGCGCTGTTCTCTGAACCAACGTTGAATGTATCGAGCCACTTCTGAGCAGCATCCTTAGCAGATCCGCCAGCAGCTACGATCTCCTCAACCTTCTCCTTGATAGCATCACGGAGAGCGTTCTGAGCAAGAACCATACCCATACCAAACTCTGCGTTATCCTCAAACAGTGAGTTATCCCATGCAGGACCCTGGCCCTTAGCATTTACTGTGTAAGGAGTTGAAGGTGAAGAGTTACCCCAAATTGATGTACATCCTGTAGCGTTAGCAACGTACATTCTGTCACCAAAGAGCTGAGTAACAAGTTTTACATAAGGTGTCTCACCACAACCTGCACATGCTCCTGAGAACTCAAGGAGAGGCTGCTTGAACTGAGATCCCTTGATTGTAGCTTCGCCAAACTTAGCAACAACATCTTCCTTGATAGGAAGTGTTACAGCATAATCAAAGTACTTCTGCTCATCCTTATTAGCTGCGATAGCACCCATCTTAAGAGTTTCACCCTTATTGTTACCAGGACAAACATTTGCGCAAGATCCGCAACCTGTACAATCAAGAGCTGAAATAACAACTGAGTACTTGTAGCCATCCATACCTGCAAGAGGCTTTGTCTGAAGTCCTTCTGGAGCCTTTGCAATCTCATCATCTGTCATAGCAATAGTACGGATTGCAGCGTGAGGACAAACAAGTGAACAGAATCCACATCCGATACATGTTGTTGCATCCCACTTAGGAACATTAACTGCAATACCTCTCTTCTCAAATGCAGCAGAACCTGAAGGTGTATCACCTGCAACATAAGGAAGTACGTCAGAAACCTTAAGTGTGTTACCTTCCTGAGCGTTAACCTTTGACTGAATGTTATTTACGAAGTCGATAACATCCTTTCTGTCTCCGGAAGCTGTCTTGAAGTCAAGACCTTCATCCTGTGCATCCTTCCAAGACTCAGGAATCTCAACCTTGATAAGATTCTTAGGATCAGCACCTGCATCGATAGCTGCCCAGTTCTTCTTAACAACGTCTTCACCCTTACGTCCGTATGTCTTCTGAGCTGCATCCTTCATGAACTTGATTGCATCCTCTTCAGGAATGATCTTTGTGATATTGAAGAATGCTGACTGAAGAATTGTGTTAATTCTTGTAGGTCCCATACCAACTTCAACACCAATCTTAGAACCATTCATGATGTAGAAGTTAATCTTGTGATCGTACATGAATTTCTTAACCTGTCCAGGAATCTCAGCCTCAAGCTGATCTACTGTCCAAGGGCAGTTAAGAAGGAATGATCCTCCATCAACAAGTTCCTGAACCATGTTGAACTTGCGGATATATGAAGGATTATGGCATGCTACGAAGTCAGCCTTCTTGATGAGGTAAGTAGACTTAATTGGCTTCTTACCAAATCTAAGGTGAGACATTGTAACACCGCCTGACTTCTTAGAGTCATAATCAAAGTATGCCTGAGCATACATATCTGTGTTATCACCAATGATCTTGATAGAGTTCTTATTAGCACCAACAGTACCATCAGCACCAAGTCCCCAGAACTTACAGTTTGTTGTTCCTTCAGGAGTTGTAACAAGAGGTGCACCAACCTCAAGTGAAAGATTTGTTACATCATCTTCGATACCGATTGTGAACTCTTCCTTCTCAGTGTTGTTGAATACAGCAACGATCTGAGCAGGTGTTGTATCTTTTGAACCAAGTCCATAACGTCCGCAGAATACTGGAACGCTCTCGAACTTTGTTCCCTTAAGAGCTGCAATAACATCAAGAGCAAGAGGCTCACGATATGATCCAGGCTCTTTTGTTCTATCAAGAACTTCGATTCTCTTAACAGAATCAGGAATAGCAGCAACAAGTGCCTTAGCTGAGAATGGTCTGTAAAGTCTAACCTTTACTACACCAACCTTCTTGCCCTGCTTCTCAAGGTAGTCAATTGTCTCCTCGATTGTATCATTTACAGAACCCATAGCTACGATAACTACTTCTGCATTAGGATCGCCATAGTAATTGAAGAGCTTATAGTCTGTACCAATCTTAGCATTAACCTTGTCCATGTACTTCTGAACAATGTCAGGAAGCTCATTGTAACCTGTGTTACAAGCTTCTCTTGTCTGGAAGAAGATGTCAGGGTTCTGAGCTGATCCCATCTGGCATGGATGGTTAGGATTAAGTGCTCCTGCCTTGAATGCATCGATTGCATCATGGTTAACCATCTCGTCGAGATCCTTGTAATCCCAAACCTCAATCTTCTGAATTTCGTGTGATGTACGGAATCCATCAAAGAAGTTAATGAAAGGAATTCTTCCTTCAATTGCTGCGCAGTAAGCAACAGGTGTTAAATCCATAACCTCCTGTACACTAGAGTCGCAAAGCATTGCAGCACCTGTCTGGCGGCAAGCGTATACGTCAGAATGATCACCAAAAATATTAAGAGCGTGTGAAGCTACACAACGAGCTGATACGTTGAATACTCCGGGAAGTCTTTCACCTGCTATCTTGTAGATATCAGGGATCATAAGAAGAAGTCCCTGTGAAGCTGTGTATGTAGATGTAAGTGCACCTACTACCAATGAACCGTGTACAGCACCAGCTGCACCAGCTTCTGACTGCATCTCTGTGATCTGAACAGTACGGCCGAAGATATTCTTCTTTCCGGCTGTTGCCCACTCATCTACATGCTCAGGCATAACAGATGATGGTGTGATCGGGTACATAGCGGCAACTTCAGTAAATGCATATGAAGCATATGCAGCAGCTTCGTTACCATCCATGGTTTTCATGTTTCTTGCCATTTTGATTCCTCCTACCTTTATTTGGATTAATTTGTATTAGCAATTTAAATTCTTGCCCAAAATCGCGCAAAAATTCCGCGCACAATCCTTTTCCTCCCGAGAAAACAAGATGTGACGGACATTTTCACTCGTATTCTGCCGCTTTCAATAGTATCATTAAAGTCATACAAATGTCAATGTTTCCAAGGGTTTAACGGCAATTTGTGTAAGTGCTTACATTATCAGTCTTTATCTGTATTGTCAGTAAATTTATAATTATTTAATGATTTCATCTGAAAAAAGTTTTCGTTTAAACCCTTGCAGAAACAAGTCCATTATTATATCATTATCATGTAATAAAGGTTGGTACGGCTAAGCCAATCTGTTTTTGTTACAAAAATTCATTTTTTCAATTATGGAAGGAGAATATTATGGCATACGTTATTAGTGATGGTTGCATCAGCTGTGGTTCATGCGCTGCTCAGTGCCCTGTTTCAGCTATTTCTCAGGGAGATACACAGTACAATATCGATCCTAACACATGTATCGATTGCGGTTCATGCGCTGCTCAGTGTCCTGTTTCAGCTATTTCTCAGGGTTGATACAAAATCCAAAAAAATAAGTGCAGCTGGCAATTTTACTTGCCTGACTGCACTTTTTTATTGCAAAATTTTCTCACTACATACGCAGCTTAGTGCGTATTTCTGATTGAACAGTACCTTTTAATGTCCTTTTTCCAGATTAGCAAATTTTGTGTACTGAGGGAGCCAAAGCAGCTCTACAGTGCCTATCGGACCGTGTCTTTGCTTAGCAATAATAATCTCAGCAACGCCCTTTTTCTCTGTATCTTTATTGTAATAATCATCTCTATAAATGAACATTACCATATCGGCATCCTGCTCAATAGCTCCGGACTCTCGAAGGTCTGAAAGCATAGGTCTGTGATCCGGTCTTTGTTCAACAGCTCGCGACAACTGTGAAAGAGCTATGACCGGAACATTCAATTCTCTGGCTAATGCTTTAAGTGATCTTGAAATCTCAGAAATCTCCTGCTGTCTGGATTCAGAACTCTTTCCACCTCCGCCTGACATAAGTTGCAGGTAGTCAATCATTACAACCTGAAGATCAAATTCCATTTTGTATTTTCTGCACTTTGATCTTAATTCCTGAATTGAAATACTCGGCGTATCGTCAATTATAAGTTTTGAAGAACCAATAACGTCAGCGCTTTCAATAAGTTTTTCCCAGTCCATATCTGACATATTACCGGTTCTGATATTCTGAGAATCAACATGTGATTCCATAGAAAGAAGACGGTTTACAAACTGCTCCTTTGACATTTCCAATGAAAACATTGCAACGCATTTATTGTCATGAAATGCCATATACTCAGCTATATTCAGTACAAATGCTGTTTTACCCATAGCAGGTCTTGCAGCAATCAGAATAAGATCCGAAGGCTGGAATCCGGCAGTATCATAATCCAGATCAACAAATCCAGTGGAATGACCGGTTATATTACCCTTCATTTTACTTGCAACCTCTATTCGGTTGAGGGCATTCATAACAACCTGATCAATTGATACAAAATCACCCGTATTTCGTTTTTGAGTTATCTGAAATATATTCTTTTCGGCATCATTCAAAATGCCTTCCATATTATCCGCTTCCGAATAACATGCATTTATTGTATCTTCACTAGCTCTTATAAGCTTTCTGAGAGTGGACTTATCAGCCACGATCTTGGCATAATACTTGACATTTGCAGATGTCGGAACAGCATTTACAAGGTCTCCCATGTATTCAGCGCTGCTGACCTGGGGCGGAACATTTTTTTCTCTTAACCTGTTCTGCAGTGTAACAATATCAACCGCACTTCCCTCACGATTTAGCTCAACCATAGTCTGAAAAAGAGTCCCAAGCTGTCTGTCATAGAAATCTTCAGCAGTTACAATTTCCGCAGCAATCTCTATTGCATCTCTGTCCATAAGCATAGCGCCGACCACTGATTGCTCAGCTTCAATACTGTTTGGAGCCACTCTTTTTAACAGTGTATCCTCTGCCATATTACTGTTCCTTTACACTTACTTTTAATGTTGCTGTGACCTGTGGATGAAGTTTAACCGGAATCTCGTAGGTTCCAAATGCCTTTATAGGTTCAGCCATTTGAAGCTTCTTTTTATCAATATCAAACCCAAACTGAGACTTTGCGGCTGTAACTATCTCTTTTGAAGAAACTGAACCAAAAACTCTACCGCCTTCTCCAGCCTTCATTGTAACATGAACTGTTTCCTTTTCAATTTTCTCCGCGTATGCTTTGGCTTCTTCAAGCTGCTGCTGTGCAATTATGCTGTCTCTCTTTTGCTGATTTTTAAGTTCATTCAGATTCTTCTGTGTAGCTTCAACTCCAAGTTTTTTAGGAATAACAAAGTTCTTGGCATATCCGTCGCTAACTTTTACTATTTCACCTTTTTTTCCTAATGTCTTAACATCTTCCAATAATATTACCTGCATTTTATGTAAGTTCTCCTTCTTCTATCATTTTATCCAAAGTAAGTTTTACTATTTCAATTGCCTGTTCGGCACTCTTACCTTCAAACTGACATCCGGCAGAGCTCATATGACCTCCTCCGCCGAGTTTTTCCATAATAACCTGAACATTAACTTCATCAATTGATCTGGCGCTGACATAGACCTGATTCTGATATTCAGTACAAATAAAGCTCGCCTTAACTCCCTTAATATTCAAAAGTTCATTTGCTGCCTGTGCTCCTACAATTGTAGGGCTCTGAATCTGATCATTGCGGAGTATTGATATTGCATATTTTCCTCTGTAAACCTCTGCCTGACTGACTACATCCGCCTTAGCCTTGTACTCTCCGGCATCTTCTCTGAACAGCTTCCTGACTCTTGTTACATCAGCTCCGTTCCTTCTAAGGAACGCTGCTGCCTCAAAGGTCCTTACGCCTGTTTTATTCATGAAATTGTTGGTATCAATAACCATTCCGGAATAAAGGCTATCGGCTTCTTCATTTCTGATTTTAACATTTTCGCCAATATACTGAAGTATCTCGGAAACCATCTCACACGCCGATGATGCATAGGGCTCAACATATGAAAGTGTTGCATTTTCTATAACTTCAGTTCCCTGTCTATGATGATCCAATACAACTATAGTCTTGCAAAATCTTAACAATTCAGGGCACTCGGTTATACTTGGCTTATTTACGTCAACAACAACCAAAACTGTATTACTGCCAGCCATATCAATAGCCTGCTGATTGCTTATGATCATATCCTCTTCATATTCCGGATTATTCTTGAACAGATCAACTAAAGGTTGCATTGATGTTGTCACATCGTTAAGTACAATATGGCATCTTCTGTCGAGCGTTTTGGCTATTCTGTAAATTCCTACTGATGATCCAAAACTGTCCACATCCCCAAGTCTGTGTCCCATAACAATAACAGTATCTTTTCCGGAAATAATTTCTCGAAGAGCATGGGCTTTGACTCTTGCCTTAACTCTCGTACTCTTTTCCACCTGCTGACTTTTTCCGCCATAATAAGCAATACTGTCAGCACTCTTTACAACTGCCTGATCACCACCTCTACCAAGTGCAAGGTCAATGGCATTTCTGGCAAATTCATAGTTCTGAGCATAGGAAAGGCCGTTTAATCCAATTCCTATACTAAGTGTTACTGCCATTTCATTTCCGATATTTACAGTCTTTACATCTTCAAGAAGATCAAAGCGCTGTTCCCTTAACATTTCACAGGATTTTTTCGGCATTACAACAAAGTATTTGTCTTTTTCTATTTTCTTAGCAATTCCGTTACAGGAAGCTATATATTTATTTATCTTTCTGTCTATAAGAGCTGTCAAAAGAGAACGTCTTACTTCTTCAACACTGTCAAGAGCTTCTTCATAGTTGTCAAGATAAATAAGTCCTGCTGCCAATGACTGGTTATCAACTTCCTGAATAGCAAGCTTAAGTGCAGTCTCATCAAAAAGATACACCGCAATCAAACTGCCATCATATCCATTAGCATCAATAATATCACTGTTTACTGCCATTTCATGAAGAGATATTCTCTTCATTTTCATGGTATAGTTGCCATTTTCATAATCAAGCTCATAGGACTGTTCTTCGTATCCCACAGGAAATTTATCCATTGTTATTGTAGGAAAAAGAGTTGTGATAGACTTTCTATAGCCTCTTTCCAAATGAGTTATTCTTTCGAAAGCCTGGTTGGTCCAGACAATTTTTCCGGTATCATCCAAAACAGCATGAGCAAGATCCAGTTCTCTAAGAAGCTTTTTTTGAATCTGGCCATATTCTGTGGCAAAACTCACAAGTTCGTTCATTATAAGTGGTTTGTTATAAAAATTGATGTACAAAACCACTACATAATACAAACCTGTAAATACAATCAGAATCAGTCCTGCGGTGATATCCACAGTTAAAACCGCCAGATTAACCAGAATCAGCAGAATCCCCAGATAAGTAAAAACTCTCAAATACGTTTTTAACTTTCCTTTAATCTTAACCCTGTTTTTAGTAGGCATAGATAATTCCTCTTCCCAACAATAAATACTGTGCTTAAATAATATACCATAATATAGTATAGCACAAAACTCCGTGATAAGAAGTCGCCCTTATCACGGAGTTTATATTTAAAAAATTATTTTATTAGAACACCATTCTCATCAAAGGAATATTTAATTCCCCATTTTGTAATTGTCTCGTTCTTTGCAAGAATTCCGGTATCCTTTGCGTAATACTTCTTACCATCGACAGTTATCCATGTAGATTTCTGAATTGCTCCGTTTGATGGCTTGCAGTAATATGTATTTCCATTAAAATCTGTAAATCCTGTCTGAAGTACTCCGTTTTCGTCAAAAATATATGAAGCTCCCCACTTTGTAACTTTCATATTTTTAGCGATACTTCCGTCACTAAGGGCGTAGTACTTTACACCATCTACAGTAATCCATGCAGATTTTTGCATAGCTGCTTTATTGTTAAAATAGTAGGTTACTCCATCGATTGTCTGGAAACCTGTAACTTTGTTTCCATCCTGATCAACGCAGTAATAAGCTCCCCACTTCTCCACTATGCTAAGAACCACTTCAGGAACCTTTTCCACAAGTTCAATCTCTGCCCTGTCACGTACACGAAGACAAGCACCATCAGGATTGTAGTAGGAAAGACCTACTGCACTGACAGTGTTACCAACTGCGACATCCTCGTTAACAGTGTCATTTCCGTCAGATGCGAGAATATATCCGTCAATAAATACTCTCGCCTCCGTTCCGGACTCATCAACAACATAGAAATAATCAACACCTGCAGAGTTTGTTACAACCCTGGTCACTTTACCCTGAACCTTTAAAAGCATTCCGCCAAGTGCATCATAGTCAGCAGCCTCTTTGGTCGTTACCTGCTTTGGTTCAAAGACATAAGGAGCTTCGTCAAGTATCTTATAACTGTATACCTGTATTTCTTTATCACCCTGATATCCATCTACATATCCGGTAACCCTGATCTTGGTGCCTACTTCTATGCCTTCATCGCCTATAGGGAATACAGTTGTTCCGGCTGTTTCATCCTGAATATAGATTGTATCAAAGAACTTATTTCCGCTTACTGCAGTTCCTGCTGTTACATATCCTTCCACTGTAAAAATGTCACCCGGATTTCCCTGTCTAAGTTCTGCAATAGTGCTAACATCTACAGTTTTTTGATGATTGTCCAGGAAATTAAGAAGTATATTTCTGTTTGCATAGTACTCAGAGCCGTAGTTGTCAAGTTCTGACTTAACTTCGAAATCTGATACAAATACAGTTCCTGCAACAAGAACCTCACCGCCACCGGCAAGGTCTTCTCTTGCAAGTGCAACTACATTTCCTTTATCCACAGCAACATAATTATCATCATATTTCTTTGAATCAATTGTATATGTAGATTCATGTCCATATACTACTGCTTCAGCTTTTCCAGCAGCCTTGGCAGCTTCATCAACAAGAACAGATGCTCCGCTATAAGCGCTGTAAGTCTGAGTTGATGAAACACCCTTTAGCAGATAGCTGTCAGTATTAAACTCAGTGAAATACAGTCTGTAATTCTGACCGCCGTTCTTTTCATCATCACACATCTCATCACTATTAAGCCTTGTTGTAGCACCGATAGCTTCAAGAATCTTGTTGATTTCAGTTGAAGACTGAGTATTGGCTGAATCCTGATAATCTGCAAGTCCACAGAGAATAAGATTTCCACCATTAGCTACATACTTTTTAACCAGCTCGACAAAAGAATCTTCAAAATGTGAAGGTGCATAAGCTTTGTCTGAATATGTTCCGTTTTTCTTAGCAGGTGCTGAAATTACAAGAAGTGAACAATCTTCAAGCATCTCTTCTGTAATTTCTGTAGATACAACTTCAACCTTTACATAATCATCAGCAGCTATATCAGCAAAATTACCTGTGTTACCGCCATAGTATCCTGTTACATAATCATTACAATGTGTACCGTCAATGATTACATGTGAAACCATATCCGGTGAAACATAAGTAATTTCTATAGAAGCTGTATAACTCTTTGAAACGCCATTCAGGTATCCTAAAAGTGTAACCTCAATTGTCTTTTTTCCAGCTTCTTCACACAAATATGAGAATGTATCAGTAACCTCAGCCTGAGGAGCAAGAACATCTAAATCTCCTGTTACATCACTTGTATGAATAATTTCTCCGTCAACCGAATATACAATTGAACTAACATCGAAGTCAGCTGCTTCATTGTTATAAAATACAGTACTTACATTAAGAGCATCTCCCGCAACCGGTAGTGAAGCATCAATCGACATTGAGCTGATACCGATGGCTTCGACATCAGAAAGCCAGATAGGTGCTGTTACTGCAATATCACCATCAGCCTGTGTGATTCTGATATAGTAATATGAATAATCAGGGGAAAGCTCGAATGTTGTCTCACCTTCTGACTCTTCAACTGTCTTGGATGCAACTGAAAGTCCACCGTTAACAATTACTTCAACTGTCATTGTGCTACTGTCTGTCACATCACTTGTCTTAACCTTAATGTTGACCTTCTCAGGCATTTCATCAAGGACTGTTCCCATGTCCTCGCCATTTAAAGTATAGTAAATGTTAAGGTCATTATCTTCTGTTGCATATACTCGCATATTACGTATTGCATCATAGATGTTTTCTTCTGTAAGAGAATCTGCAAGAATAACCGTTCTTCCTGTATTTGCATCTCCCCATCTTCCCTTATGGTTATCCTGGTTATTAGCAGGTGCTACATGCCAGCCCTTATCAAGCGCTCTTGTATAATATTCATATGAAGGGAAATATCCTGAACTACCGATTGCACCTTCACCGTTACCTACTTCAATAAGTGTGATCTGCTGGTCATTTGCCTTGGAATAATATGCAAAATCATAGAAATCACCAAAAGTTGTTCCAGGATGGTTAAACATGCTGATTGACTGAGGAGTATTTACAAGCTGAGCATAATAGTTTTGAAGTGCAACTCTGCTCTGACTCTCATATCCGGTCATGTTACGGCTCATGAATCCTCCGGTATTGAAAGTATTCATGTGTCCCGGCGCTCCACCTGACCATGTCATTTCATATCCGAAAATACCAACAAATTCGTCACTTGTGTACTTTTGAGCTATCTCATGTCCTTCAACCCATTCAGAACTTGCTGAACCATCGTTAATATTTACAGATGTATCATTGTCATAATAGTTAGAATGGTCTGTTACAGCAAGGAAATCAAGATTATCAACCTCTGAGCTTGCATGAAGAAATGCATCTTCAGCTGTTCCTGCACCATCAGAATATGATGTATGTGAGTGAAGCTGACCAAAATACAGGTTATATTCTTCATTAAGTCTTTCAGTAAAGTCAAACTGTGTAGCAACACTTTCAACATATCCGTCGCAGGTAGCTTTAGCAATAACAGATACCGGAAGTGTTTCAAGCTTAAAAGGCTCTGTATAAGTAATCCAGTTTTCTCCTGCATCAAGAGAATAAAGAATCGTTGCTCCCTCAGTTGCAGTCTTAAGTGTGATTAGACTGTTCTTTTTCACAGCTCCGCCGTTAGGGCTTGCCTTTACAGCTTCACACTGAGTCTGCGTATAAACATATTTAATCTTTATGCTGTCGCCGTATTCTTCTGTGTTTGCATAAGCAACAACAGTCGCCTGTGCAGTTACATCAAGATCATTTTCAAGAATAAAATCTTCTGTAGCTAAAACAGGTTTTGAAGATGCATCGTATGTTTTTGTCTCACCACCATTTACAGTGTAGAAAATAACAGCATTCTCTGATGCACACTCCATTGTAAGTTCCTGACCTACGCCGATATTTCCGGAAGCAGGTGTCACAGTAACATAGTTTGTAATATTTCCTGCCTTTACAGGTGAACCTTTAAAAGTAATGTTCTGGAAGCGGTTTACACCACCTGATTTAATCTCAGAACCATTTATTGCAACATTGTCAGACGGAGCAACTCTTATAATAAGATTATTTACATGAATAAGACTCTCAGGAAGCTTAATTGCATATTCCTGACCATCCTTGCTGACTGTAAATGTAGAAAAATCTACAAAAGTTTCTCCATCAGTACTATATGAAACTTTCCAGTTCTTTGCTCCTGTGTTGGAGCCTTTCATTGAAAAATCAAGCTCATAGAGACCATAGCCTTTGGAGTCAAGATCAAGCTGATAATAATCTCCTGAAACCATTCCCTTAGATCCAATGATCACATTTGTATCAGAAACCTTATATACAGGAGATACATTTGTTCCACCCTGAACAAGTGATATGGAACTACCTGTATCAGCAAAATCATTAGCAGCATTTTCATCTGCATAAATTACTTTTTCTCCAACCTTGCTGCCAAGAGCTGTTCCTGCAAAAGAAGCAATATTAAGTACAATCGAATCATCAACTGTTACATTCTCTGGATCTTCTTCCTCAGCTTTTACAGCCTCAACCTCAGGATGCTCATCATCAGAAATAAGAATAAGCTGAGCTCCGTTGTAATCAGACATTACTGCTGTTACATTTACGAGCGTACCAACAGGATAATTTTCAAATTTCTTTCCTGTACCACTACCGTAAATTAAAACGCTTGAATCTCCTCCTGCCACAACAACCTTCGAAGAAGCAATTGAAGATACTGTAACGCCCTTTAAAACAACCTTTTTACACTCATAAGTGTCATGGTTATCAACAAGTTCTTTTAAATTTGCGGCATCAAATTCAGTAAATCCGTAATTTTTTACATTATCAGAATCATTCGCATCTACACTCGCACCGCTTAATTCTATAAGTCCGTTGTAATCAGCTCTGCTACCTGTAGCTGTCAAAAGATTTCCAACTTTAATGCTGGAATCTTTTGTTGAAAGATAAACACAAATTGCTCCTGTTTCATCCTCAACATATACATTTTTGCCACTTACATAGTTAACTACACCTGTAATTGTAAATTCACCGCTTTCAGCCTTAAGAACATCTGCAATTGATGTAACTTTAACTTCTGAATCGGTTACTGTCTCCGAAGAAGCTTCAGTAGCAGCTAAAACTGTTTTTTCATCTGAAGAACCACTTGATGCAGCCTCAGATGAGTCTGAACCACTTTGTAGCTCCTCTTTTTTTTCTTCCTCAGAACTTGATGATGAAGATGCTTCTGCCTTATCCACATCATTTTTTTCACCGGAATTCTGTGCGAAATTCTCTTCCTTCACTTCCGCAGAGTTCTCTGAAGAAGCTTCAGGGCTGGCAGATTCCCCATCTGTCTCCCCATCTTCTGAACTTCCGGCAGTACTTGAAGCTTCCATAGCCACTTTCTCAGTTGCAAATGCCACCGCTGATGTAGCCTGGAAAGCTGTTGTCACTGACATAAATCCTGCAAGAATTACAGCCAGCAAACGTTTTCTGTTTTTCATACACTCCCGCCTTTCTAAATACTTTTTTTCATACATCCTCTTATTTTGATGAAACAAGCTTCATAGTTTCGATTTTTGCAGAGAGGAAAGCCACAATCGGTACAGTCAACACTATTCCAATACTTCCGGCAAGTCCCTGTATCACTTCTCTTGCGACCAGATCTGTACTTATTAGCTGCGTAAAAGAAATGTCATAATAGTAGATCAACAAAAGAAGTGTGAAGGACGAACCCGCAAATGCGAGAATAAGGGTATTTGCCATAGTTCCCATAGCGTCTCGCCCGATATTCATACCTGAGCGAAACAGTTCTACGGCATTCAACTTATCATTAACCGAATGCAATTCATGTACCGAGGATGCAATACTCATTGCCACATCCATGACTGCTCCCAACGCTGCGATAAGTATACCCGCTGTAAAAAGACCCTTGATTTTCATACCATGGTCTGTACCGATCAACAATAATTCTTCAGCTTCATTAGTCTGAAATCCTGAAATATGAGAAAAATAACCTGCTATAACAGCAAAAAGACTGGCAACCAGTACACCCGAAAGTGTACCCAATGCCGCACTGACAGTCTTTGTGTTGATTCCATCAATCATCACAAAGGTAAAAACAATATTATAGAAAACAATTAGAACTGTAACTAATATAATAGGAAATCCATATTCAATAAGTGGAAAAAGAATCCACACAATAGAGCATAGTGTAACAAGGAGCGATATAAGAGCCATTGCGCCTTTTCCCCTTCCTATATAAAGAAGCGCAGCGGCAAAAAAAATGAACATAAACAGTATTATCATACTCCTGTCATAACTGTAGATAAACGCACTATATCCCTCACCTTTTGGATCAAGCCGCACAATAACTCTTGTTCCATCCTGGGCATCAATATTAAAAAGAGTACTAAGATAATTTGTAGTCTGATACTGCTTCCCTTTAAACTTACCAGAAGTAATTTCAACAATCACTTCCTGAGATCCTCTTAGCACCCCTTCTGTTGTATCATCAGCCTGAGTGTTATCCTGCATAAGATTAACAACTTTCCCCCGAACAAAAAAAGATGTTGAAGAATCATCTTCTTTTTTTATAAGAACAAAATGAATGAGACAGTAGGCTGTAAAAAACAAAGCCACAAGAACCACGATAGTCGCAATTCTCTTACTGTCCCATCTGATATTTGTATTATTTCCCCTTAATAACCCCATGACAAATCTACCCCAAAATTGTTACTGTCAAACCGCAACATCATACTGCCGGATAGCATTTTTTTGAGTTGCGGATTAAATTTTAGCAGATTGTCATTATAATTTCTATATTGAAATTTAATAAAAAATTAATATTTCATTTTACAATAGAATTACCTTTTATAGCTTGGCATCAGCATAAGTTTATGCAGGTTTATGTCATGAAGACGGTCAATTTTGTTTTTCTTATCCTCATCTTCAATTACCCCATCTAAAATATATCGATCAAGCTCATTGTAGGTAAATCCGAGTTTATCTTCATCTGACATTCCGCTTAACCCATCTGAAGGTGTTTTAAAAATTAGTTCCTTCGGTAGGCCCAATTCTTCACCAATAAGATACATTTCAGATACTGTAAAATCGCTGCACGGGCTAAAATCTCCCGCTGCATCTCCATATTTTGTAGAGTATCCCACATAATCTTCAGACCTGTTGCATGTATTTACAACTCTTGCGCCATTAGGACAGGATTGAGCAACTGCATAAAGAGTTGTCATCCTGATTCGTGGCGGAATATTTATCAGTGTATCTTTACTTGGAACCACTCCAGCATCTGTCAATGCTTTTTTCATGCCTTCTGTCGCATCATGGATATTTACTACATGATACTTTATACCTAAAAGCTCAACTACATTTTTGGAATCATCAATGTCTTTTTGTTCTCCATCAGGCATTAGAACTCCAATTACTCTGTCTTTTCCCAAAGCTCTCACTAAAAGAGCTGCTACTATAGAAGAATCCTTGCCTCCTGAAATTCCAACTACAGCACTTGCCTTCGGCCCGTTATGTTCAAACCACTGCCTGATCCACTCTACAATATTTTCAACTTCTTTTTTTGCATTAAAATCTTTAATTGCCTCTATCATGATTACTTCCTTTCGTGCTCCATTCTCCAATTTATGCATCTGAGCAGATAATCTACATATTCTGGATTCTTACACATTCCTTTTCCGGGAGTATCAGAAACCTTAGCCACATCTTGTCCGTTACAAACAGTTGTTTTCATAACAATGTTAAGTGCAGGGACATTTGTGTCATTAGATAGATATGTACCAATTCCAAAACCAACCCTTGCGCGTCCGTTAAAATGTCTGAACAACTTGTCTGCCCTTTCAAAATCAAGGCTGTCACTAAAAAGAAGAGTTTTAGTCTTTGGATCTATTCCGAGTTTTTCATAATGACTTATCATTTTCTCGCCCCACTCAATAGGATCACCTGAGTCATGTCTTACTCCGCTAAAGAGTGTTGCATAAGTGAGCTGAAAATCTTTCAAAAAACAATCAGTTGTTATTGTATCTGTTAACGCTGTGCCGTTCAAAATACCATACTCTTTTACCCATGCATCAAGTGCATACCAGTTTGAATATGCCGGATTGTGCTTGTGATTTCCTTGTCCTGTACACATGATCCACTCATGAGCCATAGTTCCTACAGGTGTAACATTAAATTTCTTTGCCAGATAAACATTTGAAGTTCCAAGGAAAGTTGATTCCTTTAAGTGTGCATCTGCAAGCATCTTTACAGCAAGCTCCTGAGCTTCTGCAGAAAGTCTTCTTCTCAAACCGAACTCACTAAACACACCTAATTGAAAGCTTCCATCCTTTACTTTTTCAATTTTTTTCTCAAGTCTTTCCTTGAAGCTTTCAAAAAGCTCATCATAATTGTACTGCATTCTAAAATATACTTCATTTACTATTGCAAGAGTTGGTATTTCGTACATAGATGTGTTCAGCCACGTACCCTTTGTCTCAATATTAAGACCACATTCAGCATTATCATCTATTGTAAAATCTTCATATCTCGCCTGCCACAATCTCAAAAAATCAACATATGATCCCTTTATCCAAACTATATTTTCAAGATACGCAAGCTCTTCCTCGGTAAATCTAAGGTTACAATACGCTTTTATCTGTCTTTTGATTTCTTCAACCATTTCAGATGTAAAATGCACATCTTTATTCCTACACTTGAATGTCCAGGTGGTTTTATAATCACTAAACTGATGATAAATAGCCTGTCCCATTGAAAATTTGTAAGCATCTTGTTCCAATAAAGATTTAATAACCTGTTCCATACCCTTTTCTCCTCTATTTCTGAAGCGCTTCTCTAAATGCAGGCGCTATCTGATCAAAATATTTATCTGTATCTTCTCTTATCATTGTGCCACTTATTGGTCTTACACGACTGCTCTTATGAACCTCAATATGCTGAGGTGTGTTTTGAAGAAGCTCTGTGTAATCTCCCTCAGAAGTATAAAACACAAGTCTGTCCTTCGCCACAATCAATTCTTCCTGAAAGAGCTTCAACAACATTCTATCCACCCAATAATTCCAAATTTGTTGCTGATTCCAGTTCTTTTTTATCTCAGGATCTGTGTCATAAAGTTCTGTAACATACACCTGACAATCATCAGAAAACTGCCTGGTTGCCATCTCAATTCTTTTAGGAAGAGGAAAAAGAGGATATCCTCTATCTTCTTCATGTCCGCAACAGATAACTATTACTTTATCCATTTCTTCTTTGGCAATTTTTATTACATCCAAATGCCCCAAATGCATAGGTGCAAAAGTTCCAAATACTATTCCGACATTCATAGTTCGTCACCTTATTTACGCAACACAAACCTGACAACTCTTCATGGTATTAAGTGCTGCTTCGTGGGCAGAAACTGTTACTCCTGCGCAGCAACTTGAATCCACAGAAACAGGAATTTCTCTGTTAAAAGCCTTTATGAGTAATGCATTACTCACTACACAAATATCTGTACATACACCTACAAGTTCAACATTTAATTCACCGTTTCTTTTTTCAGCTTCAGCCTTTATATACTCTGCAAGCTCAACACTTCCAAATGTATACTTATCAAACACTTTACCTTCTACATAAGGTTCAAGCTCAGGAATAATATCCCATCCTTTAGTTCCTTTGATGCAATGTTCAACCGGCAGATTTTTTCCTTCCTGGGTTGACATATAATCTTCACCGTGAGTATCCCTTGTGAAAACAACTTCTCCATCAAAATTCTTGATTTTCTCAACTACATTTGGAACTATCTCTTGTGCTTCCTTAGTTCCAAGAACCCCTGTTACAAAATCATTCTGCATATCCACAACTACTAAGATCTTATCCATAATTTTTCTCCTCCTGTGTATGTATAGGTATCTGCCGGTCTTCCACGACCAACTGACTGAGTACCTGTTTTCTTGATAAGTCCTGTACTAATATATGTGTTCATTTGATACTTGGTAAAATTTCCTCTGTTAACTTCCTTACCTGCAACTGCCTGATAAACATTCCTTAGATCACTTGCTGTAAAACACTGCTTTTCCTGAATAAATTTAAAAAGTATATCCGTATAATCTATCTTTCCTCGCAAACGATTCAGCGCAATATTAAGCATTTTGCCATGATCAAATCCTAGCTCTGAGCTAAGTAGTTTGTCTTCATCATTTAAACTTGTAAGCTTAAGACAATCCACATTTGAATTAGATATTATAAACCAATGCATCCAGGAAATATCTACCATTTCTTTCTCCGGGATAATTCCTATATATGCAATTGATATCACTCTTTCTCTCGGATCTCTGTATAAATCAGAAAAAGTTTGAAGCTGCTCCACATAAATCTGTTTCGGTATTTGTAATTTGTCTGCCAAAAGCCTTTCAACTGCTCCTTCTCCTGATTCATCTTCATGAATAAATGTACCAGGAAGTGAATACATTCCTTTAAACGGCTCTTCATCTCTTTTAGTCAAACATATTGCCAAAGAATTATCAATAACCGAAAAGAGCAAGAGATCCACTGTCACATACGGATGCCTATATTCAAGTAATCCCATTTTTGCTTCCCTCTTTATTTTGTTTCACTTTTAAATTTATTCTAACTATATAAAGTCACCTTGTCAATATAATTTGTTTCATTTTTGAAATAAATATCTTTCTTAAATGCCTGGATTTACAAAAAAAAGTACCATGCTTACACATGATACTTAAATATATTTTTCTCTGTTTTATTTTTTTATTAGATTAATACAAAAGATTGTACCTTCAAAACCGAACACTGAACCATCTTTTCCTTCTTCAATCTCTATACACCTTTTTCTTGGATAAGCCCTCGACCTATTAGTACACATCAGCTGAACACGTTACCATGCTTACACCTTGTGCCTATCTAACCTCGTACTCTTCAAGGGGTCTTACTTACTTGCGTA
>JAFSQI010000042.1 GCA_017446685.1 Butyrivibrio sp. | reverse complement strand
TGCTCCCAGGACAGTCGTATGATCGCTTGTGATTGTTCCGCCGTCATTTAATATGATCTTCTTATTGTTCCCCGGAGATACGGTGTCCATATGTGCACAGAACAGAATAGGCTCAGAGTCTGCATACTTTCCCCGCCCCTCTGCAAAACCATACAGATTCCCACAGTTACCACCGATCTTACCGGCAATATCATCCTCGATAAGCTTTATTCCCAGCTTTTGGAACTCTGCTATAAGATAATCAGCGACAAGCCTCTCATTAAAGGATTCACCGTCTATCAGCGCAAGCTCTGTAAATCTGTCTACTACTCTCTTGTCATTTTCTCTCATAGAAAATTGCTCCTGCTTCTTCACAGTCATCTATCAAAATGCGATAACCCCATCACAAAGAGACCCTATAGAACCCGCCAGAAAGAGCAACAGGGCAATGACATATCCGCTGTTAAAAACACCGATAAGAACAGATTTGTTTCCGTCTTTTTCAATACCAGGCTTAATCATAATCCTTACTTTTCCCTATTCACAGCCTGTAAAAACGCTGTGCTCACAACCAGGTAAATAATGTAAGTGATCAGTGTTCCAAAGCATACATCAGAAAGAAAATGGTTTGTCATATGAATTCTGTTATAGCCGTAAAGCACAACAAAGCATGCTGCAATCACAAAACAGACAATATTCTTTTTCTCTGAACGTTTTTTAAGAACATCCGAGAGCATTGGCAGCGAAAACATCATGCTTGCTATTGTCATATTTCCGCTGGGCCAGCTCTTATAACTGTCATTTGATCCGGCGAGATTAGGAATCATCTGCCACCAGTTTCTGAACTCCGACATAGGGTCATCAAGGGTTATCAGGTACTTATATCTTGGTCTTGATGCTACCTGCTTGAGCCAGAGGTTTGTATTATCGGCTACAATCCCGGCTACCAGAATAGCTGCACCTGTCATTATCAACTTGTCCGGACTCACATCATCAAATACACGATAGCAGACAAATGGCACCCAGGCATACAGTACTACCCAGAATCCCCAGCTTACTACTGATAAAAGCGGTGATGCATCTCCCGCTGTATATCCAAACAGCTCTCTTACCTTTGATCCGTTGTAATTATTGCTGTAGTAAACAGCCATAAAGTATGAGATCAGCATTATTGTCCAAGCCAGCATTTTAAATCTGTCGCCCTTTTTCATGAGCCCCTTAAAGATACACATCCCAGCTGCAGGATATAAGCAATAGGAAAAATAAGAACCATAGGTAGCAAAAAAGGTTCCAATGTCAGTCTTGTTCGCCAGTGCTACGTTAATACTGTAATCAAAAATAGAGCCCACTATAATCCCTAAAATACAAACTATTATCACAAGATACGCACAAATCCTTGGAACAGCCATAACTTTCTTGTTATCCATTCGTCTTATCTCCTCCGATGCTTTATATACCTTCCCTCATTTTTCCTTCTCCGATTGAATTCAGTTGCTCCACTTGGTCTGCCATATATTCTCTATTGTTTCCTGTTTAGTCTTTCTGATAAGATAGCATCCTGCTCCAAGAAGCGTCACCGAAACCGCCAGTATAATCACATAATACGAAATTATTTGTCAAATAGAGCGGTCCGAAGATGACAGATGAGATAATTACTGCTGCCACTGCCCTATTCTTCACTTTCAGATATCTCATTCCTATAGGAATAAGCATCGCCCTGAAAATGGTCTCCTCACTAATGCCAGCCATTAGTGCCAGGCACACGAAAGAAACTGATGGTTTGAAAGCAAGTCCACTATATACAGCATTTATGATTATGCATCCGATAATAAGGATTGCCATCGCAGAGGATACCATAAGTATCTCCTTACCAAACGCTAATTCTATCTTCAGGAGCAAGATACATTCCGTCTCCTTCCTTAACGTCAAAGGCCTCATAAAACTCATCAAACTGCTGTACAACTACATTAACTCTCAGATAATACAGCGGGTGAGGGTTCTGGGTAAGTTGTGAATAGTCTGCTTCATAAGTGCAGATTTCTTTCCACATATTTGCGTAGCTTTCAAAAAACAGTTTGTAATTGAAATCTTCCTCCTTTGAAGCAAGGAGCAACATTGCCTTAAGCCCTGCTATATCCGCAACTGCCTCTCCCTGAACAATGCTGCCGTTTACTTTTTCATTTCCAAATGCGGTTATTCCGTTATAATAATCAATCAGCTTTTGTGCTTTTTTCTGAAATGCCGCGGTATCATCTTCGGTCCACCAATTATTATAGTTCCCGTCCTTATCAAACTGAGAACCACTTGGATCAAATGCATGACTAATCTCATGGGCAATAATAGTTCCAACTGAGGCATAAAGCTGCTCCTTTGACATATCTTCCCTGTAGAAATCACCATCAAGGATTCCAAGCAAAATATTTATTGAATTGTTTGTGGCATTGTAAAAAGCATTTGTTTTAAGTGTTGAGTTATCCCATAAATTTCTGTTTACTTCACCTCCGGTATTAGCAGCATTAAGCTTGTAATAGTAATCCTCCACAGCCATACTGGCTTCAAAATATGAAAGATTGTTAAGATCAAGATCGCTCAGGTCCTGATATTCTTTTGGCTCAATAACATTAATCCCGATGGCATCAAGCTTATCCATGGCATACTGCCTTGTTTCATCAGATAGCCATTCTTCATTTGAAAGCATCTCTCTGTAAATCGCACAAGTCTCTTTGCATATTTCCGTGATAGTATTCTTTGTTTCTGTGCAATCATACTTTTGTATATATATTTTTCCGATAGATTCAGGCAGGGACTGAAGTACACAGCGATATGCATATTGTTTATCAGCAAGTACACCTGCCACACCTTCTATTTTATTCGTCGCAGAAATGCTGGCATCAAAAGCCTGCTTGTCAAGATATTCCGCGCATTTAATAACTCCATGAACTATTAAGTATGCTTTGATATTCTCTGCATTTTCATCTGTATATAGCTCAGATATCTTTTTAATATTTTCCGGTAACATGCACCAAATTTTCTTTGTGCTGCCAAAGCCCCTTACTTTAATGAATTCTTCCATAGGAAAATTTGGTGTAAGACTATAAAGCTCTTCCGGATCATAGTAATTGAGTATCGTTTCATATATATCAGGTTGCTGAAGTTCAGCATTTGTTAAGATAGAATCTGCAAGTGCAGTTTCATATGCAATAGCATTATCATAAAGCGCATCAGCTTCTTCCCTGGAATACCCCATTCTTACATATATTTCTGAAAAAAGTTTCCTGTATTCCGTATCTGCTATTTCTCCTACTACACGTTTGTTTTTGTATTCAGCAGAATCATCTAAAATTAGGTCACCAAAATTAAGTGCCGTTACATACTTTGTAGAATCAATAAGATCAGCAGTGTTGACTATTTCAAAAATAGAAGGTAAAAATACAGACCTGTTGGGGTCGCAAAGATATTCTGAAATATCCCTGGTACCGGACAGGGCTTCAATCTCTTTCACAATGACTTCAAGAGGAGCAAGCGCTTCTTCATTCCTCTCATCCCAGTTAAGAAATCCCTGATATACAGCTCTGACCAATTCAGCATCGTGCCCTGTCAGAGTGTCATCATCCAAAGCTGCAATAGCTTTTTCCTCTACAATTTCGCCTATTTTCGTAAAAGAACTATATCTGCTGTATCCTTCAGGAATATCATGGCTAATTATCCAGTCATAATTAATTGCCACGTTAAAATCATCTTTTTCAGATAGCTTTCCGGTATTTATTACATTATCCTTAAGATTGGAATCTATCCATGGATCACCGCCATTTATAACATATGCTCCGCCATCCGATTCTTCGGATGTTTCTTGCACAGTTTCTTCAACTGGTAACTCATCACCTTCTTCAGTATAATGCTCATCTGATGTGCTTACATCTGCAGCAGAATCATCCTGCGATTTTTCATCAGAAATGGTGTCCGGAGTTTTTTCCCCACAGCCTGCAAGAAACATACTTCCAATCAGCAATATAACCAATATCTTCTTTGCCATCATAATCTCTCCTTACCATTCTCGTCTGATCTTTTCAAAATCAATAGTCTTACCGACTTTCTTCCACACAATAAACGTCAGAACTGCATTTATTGCAGCAATTATAAAGTATGTGATGAGGATTCTCACGCCATCTTCACCGGTATTAATATACGATGAACCCGAATCTCCAACCGGAACAAACAGGCCTTCTGTATAACCTGCAAAAAAATCAAACAGTCCGTGAGCCAGGCCGCAGGCCCAGATATTTCTTGTCTTCCAATACAGTATAAGGAGGGCCAGACCAAAAACGCCTGATTCCAGTGTTTTGGCGACCGCCTGTCCCCATGCAACAGGCGATGAG
>JAFSQI010000041.1 GCA_017446685.1 Butyrivibrio sp. | reverse complement strand
TGCTTTGAACAACGTTGAAATGAAGCTTGTTCTTGTATTTGAATCTTTATGAATTACGACGCATGTGCAGATCACTTAGCGAGGTTTTTTCGAGCTTAGTGAAATGTCATACAGCGTAGACGAAAACAAGCATTTATGTCCACTTATATATTGGGTGACAACTGAATTGTAACGATTATTAGCACTCATTTTAAATGAGTGCTAATTTTTTATTGACTTTTGTGTTTATGAGAATTAAACTTAACATTGTACGATATAGAAGCGGACAAACGTTTCATAACTGCCTTATGTGCAGATATCAATAGTAAAAGGAGTGAGAATTATGGCTTCAAAAAAAGGTAATCTTTCTATTAACAGCGAGAACATGTTCCCAATCATAAAGAAATGGTTGTATTCGGATCATGATATTTTTTACAGAGAAGTAATTTCTAATGCGTGTGATGCTATCACAAAGATCCGCAAGATGGATATGATGGGAGAGTATACACTTCCTGAAGGCTTTAAGCCACGCGTTGATGTGGTTCTCAATGATAAGGATAAGACAATTAAAATTACTGATAACGGTATTGGTATGACAGCTGAAGAGGTTGAGGAATATATCAACCAGGTTGCTTTTTCAGGCGCTACTGATTTCCTTAATAAATACAAGGATAAGGCCAGCGGAGATCAGATCATCGGACATTTCGGTCTTGGTTTCTATTCAACATTTATGGTATCTGATTATGTAGATATAGATACTCTTTCTTACAAGTCAGATGCAGCATCTGTTCATTGGACATGTGACGGCGGTTCTGATTTTGAGATGTCTGACGGAGACAAGAAGGAAGTAGGTACTACAATTACACTTCATCTGTCAGAGGATTGTCTTGAGTTCTGCAATGAGTACAAGGCCAGAGAAGTAATTGAGAAGTATTGTTCATTCATGCCATATGAAATTTATCTTTCAAAAGAGAATGAGGACGGAACAGAGACAATAAATGAATCCGAGAAGCGCGATGATGATGTTGTCATCGAAGTAATCGAGCCTGAAAAGAAGGAAGAGAAAAAGGAAGAAAACAAGGATTCAGCAGATACAGAGGAAAATAAAGAGGAAAAGAAGGAAGAAAAGAAGGAAGAAAAGAAGCTTAAGATCAGAAGAAGACCTCAGCTTCTTAACGATACACATCCTCTTTGGGCTAAGACACCTAAGGATTGTACAGAGGAAGAATACAAGGAATTTTACAGAAAAGTATTCCGTGATTACAAGGAGCCTCTTTTCTGGATACATTTGAATATGGATTATCCTTTCAACTTAAAGGGTATCCTTTACTTCCCTAAGATCAATATGGAGTTTGAGTCTATTGAAGGAACTATCAAGCTCTATAATAACCAGGTATTTATTGCTGATAATATCAAGGAAGTTATTCCTGAATATCTTATGCTCCTTAAGGGTGTTATTGACTGTCCTGATCTTCCTCTTAACGTATCAAGATCAGCACTTCAGAATGACGGCTTTGTAAAGAAGATTTCAGATTATATTTCAAAGAAGGTAGCTGAGAAGCTGGCAGGACTTTGCAAGACAGATAAGGAAAATTATGATAAATACTGGGATGATATCAGCCCATTCATCAAATACGGATGCCTTAGAGATGACAAGTTCTGTGAGAAGATGACAGATTACATCCTCTTTAAGAATCTTGACGGAAAGTATCTTACAACTCCTGAAGCTCTTCAGATCAATAAGGAAGCTGAAGAAGAGGCTGCAAAGGCAGAAAAAGCTACGGATGAGAATGGTCAGAAGGTAGAGGCAGACATAGTTGATGCCGATGGAAATCCTGTAAAGAAAGATGAAGCATCGTCCGAAGAGAAAAAGGATGATAAGAAAGAAGACGAGAAGGAAAAAGAGCCTCGCACTATCTACTATGTAACAGATGAACAGCAGCAGAGCCAGTACATCAAGATGTTCAAAGCCCAGAAGATGGATGCTTTCATTATGAATCATAACATTGATGTGCCGTTCATGCAGCAGCTTGAAAGTAAGAATGAAGGCATTCGTTTCCAGAGAATTGATGCTGATCTTACTGATACCTTTAAGTCCAAGACTTCTAAAAAGGATGCCAAGGCTCTTGAGGAAAAAGAAAAGGAACTTTCAGAGAAGATCAAGAAGGCTCTCAAGAATGATAAGCTTACAGTAAAGCTTGAAAAGCTTAAAGATAAAAAGACATCTTCTATTCTTACAGTATCTGAAGAATCCAGACGTATGGCTGAGATGATGAAGATGTATGCAATGAATGGAATGGGAATGGGAGATTTTGGCAACGAAGGCCAGACTCTTATCCTCAATGCAAATCATCCGCTTGTTGAATATGTTATGGAACATGAAGATGATGACAACACAAAGATGATCTGTGAGCAGCTCTATGACCTTGCTCGCATTCAGAATGCTCCACTTGAGGGAGATGCAATGAGCAAGTTCATCGCCAGAAGCAATGAAATCATGCTGAATGTATTAAATAAATAATTGAATTTCCCAGGTGAACTCCTAAGCAGATTTGGAAAATGCCAATGATGCTTAGGAGTTTTTTTGTTTGCAAAAAAGAAAATTTATTGTTTTTTAATCAATTTATCAACGATAAAATGAGATAATTATATTGCAAAATTTTAGGTCGATGTTTTTCAATGCTTTTTGGCAGAGTTAATTGATTTTGCAGTTGGCTCATAGTTATTGTTTAGGAGAGAAAGTGTTATGAAAGTAAAAAGAAATGGTTGGCTAAGTAAAATCAGTATTTTGTTGTGCGTATGCTTTATCAGCTTAAATGTGCGCACGTATACGGCAATAGCGGCGGATTCAGCAATTAAGATTCTTGGTAATAATGCTGAGGTGCAGACTGAAGGGAAAACTGTTGTCACAGGTCTTCAAATCATAAATCTTGAATATCCCAAAGTGGGACAAATGCTTGATAGCGAAGCTACTATTATGACCTCCCAGAAAATTAGCTGGAATATTCCGGTAATCTGGGTTGATGAAGACAATAATATTTCGACAGTATGTGCTATCAGGAAAAAATATATACCTATTTTTGCATATTATGTTCCGGAAAATATCGTTGTTACCGGAGCGGATGGGGCATCAGATTATTCAATTAAAATCCCGGATTTTGTAAGTACTCTTTATGGCAATGAAGAATTGATTTCTGTAATAAGTGCTACTTCAAAAATTACCTATATTACCAGTCCTTCTTTTTTGATTGAAAATGCGGGAAATAGTTCTTGGCATAGTGGAACTGCTTCTAAAATCAGCACAATTATTTCGAGAGATGAACTTATAAGCCGCAAGTCTTTTGAAGGTTTTTTAAATGACATCATTGAAGAAGAAAGACAGAACAGTGCATCTGCTGAAACTGAGTCTGCGCAAATAATTGATAACATCCCCCAGGATTCTGCAGGCGGAGAAAATTCTACGGAAAACAGTGCAGGAGATGATAACGATGTTTCAGATTCTGTTGACGCTAGTTTGGTAAAGCTTTATTGCACTCCTGAAATCATTGAAAAATTTGGAGAAAGCAGTTTGGCAGAATTTTTGAATATTATTATCAATTATGTAGAGCCAATGGCTGTTAATACGCTTATCGAGAGTTTTCCTGCATATAAAGAAGCTGATAAATCTAATGAACTTGGAGAGCAAATAGGATTCTATGTATTTGACAGCAGATTTAATAAATCGGAAGATGGTATGTCTAATGTGCTGGCATATGTTTCCGCAAAATATACAGATGAGAATGATAATAATTCATTTGAATATTTCCTGGCGATAAACACAGAGTCCTTGTATAAAGAAACTCAAGAAGGAAGCGGTGAATATGTAGTTAATACTGATGAGTCTGAAACGCTTTACAACACCCTGACACATGAAATGATGCATGCCTTTATGGATGATTATAACAGAACAGGCATGATGGGAAATACTGTCAAGTCAGATTATGATAATATGTTTCCTGCGTGGTTTGTTGAAGGAACGGCAACTGCGGTGGATAATGCTTATACTTACCGACAGGATATATTTCAGGAAATGCGCACTGATAGAAGCAATGAGGAACCTGAGGTTGATTCTGAGTATACTAAAGAACGTCTGATATATTATTATAATAATTATAATGATGATTATTATGGTAGTCCAAGTATAGACAGTACAAATAAATATTATGATGCAGAGAAAAATGCTGCCAGTGCATATGTAAGCGGATATCTGGCTGTGTTGTATCTCGCTTCGATGGCTGTTGAAAATGGAAAAGTTGAAGGTGTTCAGACTGTAAAGTATTCAGATGCAGATACAAATAATAGTTATATTGATTCTGAAGCAATCAGAAAAGGTTTAGATAGTATTTTGTATATGCTACATAATGGGCAATCTCTTGATGAAGTAATAAATGATATTTCTGAGAACCAGTATGCTGATACAAAAGCATTTCAGGATGCATTCCTTACTGAAAATGATGGTTCAGTATCTTTTTGCCTTGAACTTTTAAACTACTTAAATGACGTTAGCAATAATCTAAAAGAAGAGTTAAATGATGAGAATGCTCTTGCGAACGGGTCAATTCTTTTACCATTTGATACTGCTAAAGAAACTTCATTTGAAATTGATTTGAACGGAGAACTGCCTGAAAAGCTTGCATATATCATAACTGATTCTGAAAATACATATGTAGCGTCTACGGTGGATGATGAATCGACATATAAAGGCGGCGGCCTTCATGAGACGGCTTTGGATGAGAATGCGGATCCTATATTAAGTGAAGATATTGCAATAGCCGCACAAAAAGAAATGGAAGATACCAGGCCAGATGATGCAAAAAGTGTAGAGAACACTGTAGAATCAGCATCATCAGAGAGCAGTATTGATGAAATAAAAGACGATATTGCCGGAAGTGATAATAAAGATTTGACAGAAAATGTGTCCGCAGCAGGAAGCGCTGAAGGCATTATAGAAAAAGAGGCTTCGGAAAGCGGCAACAAAGAAGCGTCATCCGTTGAGAACAGTAAAGAAGCGGCTGATGCATCATCTGCAGAAGGAAGCAAAGAGGAAACTACAGATGCATCATCTGCAGAAGGCAGCAAAGAGGAAACTACAGATGCGTCATCTGCAGAAGGCAGCAAAGAAGAGCTTGCAGATGTAGCTTCCACAGAAAACAGTACAAAGGAGAATCAGGATACATCTAATGATATGACATCAGATGATGACAATTTGCCTGATACAGCTTCATCTGGAAATAGCGATGAAGATAGCACAAATCCTGAAAATGTGCAAACAAACGAAGTATCTGACAGAATGTTGTTCACAGGTGTTGCAGAAGATAACTCAACTACGGACGGCGATGAATCAGATGATGAGGAGGAATATCAGATCATCGATGTAGATATTAAGCATGATGATGATCAGGAAAATGAAGTTTACTGTTCAGACGGAAATGCGCTCTAAGCTTTTCAGACCACTGCAGCTATACTTGGCAAACTGTCTTTTATGCCCTGTAGAGCTGTGGTGGTTTTTTATTTCATAGGAAATTGCTTCGAATTCCTATGAAATAAAAAACGCTCCGCTATGGATGCGCATGCGACATTCTTTTTTATTGGAGAGGAATTTTTTGGCATATTGGGCAGGATATTGTATAATTGAGCGTAGGTTTTTTGGGGGAGTTTTGTTATGAAATTGTTTTTTGTGTATATAAAAAAGAATATTAAAGAAAACCGCACTGGCTGCGGATTTCGTGAGACAGTGATTCAAGAGGGGAAAATTTCTTACTATATTCAGAAAGCTCATGGTTACAATGTCTGAGCTAACACTTCCAAATATATTACAGGCTATATCAAAGCCGGTTTGAATAATAAGAATTTGAGAGGAATTAGAAAATGATATCTTACAAATGCAAAAACTGCGGAGCGCAGCTTGATTTGTCAGATGCCGGAGGATTTACATGTCCTTACTGCGGCAGCAGAGCATTTATGTCGGATTCGGAACTTAGAGGAAATGATGAGTTTCGGAAAAAAATAGTTTCTTACTATATGGCAAAGGCAATTGAAAAGGAGAATGACTATTCCGGGGACAATCTTTGGGAAGAGAACGGAGCTGTATCTTTTACATTGCAAAATGGCCAACCGTTTTCGATTGCTTACATGGACAAAAATACTTATTCGGGAATGGAATGTTATCTCGCCAGAAAAAACGTTGTATATGTCTTTGATAAAAAAGATGACGCGGATATCTTCATGAGAGGGTACCTTAGCCTTACATTTCCTGAAGCAGATATGAAGCTTGACAGATGTTTTCCTAAATTCACTCAGAGAGTCGGATTAAAGGATGGAAGAGAAGCACTTATTTTTATCCGCAGACCATTCTTTTATCCTGTAGAGGTATTTGCTCCGCTCAAAGCTGAGCACCTTGCATGGGTGATTTCACGAATGGAAAACATATGCTGTGCACTTGAATATTCCGGTATTTCTCACGGAGATATAAGCCCTTCGAGTATTATGGTCAATCCGGTAACTCATGAAGGAATGCTCTTTGGAGATTATAGGAATGTTAAAAAAAGTGCGACAACAAAAGATCTGGGGCTTATTAGAAATACCGCTAAAATGATAATGGAAAAGAATAGTGGTCCGGCAGAATTAAAGGCATTTTTGGAGTCATCTCCAAGAAAAAATGCTTATGAAGATTTTGAATATTGGGATACCGTAATTGAAAAAGGATTCGGTGGCCATAAATTTATAAAAATGTGAAAAGAGGAAATTATAATGGGATATGGTAGTTATTCAGCATCAGATTGGGCAAAACTCAAGAACAGCAGACAGCTTTCAGGTAATCAGAGGGTAGAGGAAGTATTTACAAGGAAAAGCTGTGATCCTAAATATGATCCTAAGTTTATCGGAACAAGAGAATGTTTTGATTCAGAAGATCACCCTAATTCAACGCCTATAGTTGTAGGTCTTGATGTAACAGGTTCTATGGGATATCTGGCAGTTAAAGTGGCGACAGGTGCGTTAAATGAGCTTATCACCAAGCTCTATTCAACAGGCGCAGTTGAAGATCCGGCGCTTATGTGTGCGGCTTATGGAGATATTCTGGATGTTTCACCGCTTCAGGTTACTCAGTTTGAGTCAGATATTCGCATTGCCCAGCAGCTTCTTGATATCTATTTTGAAAATGAAGGAAATGGAGAAGTAGTTCCTACATGTCTCTGGGAATTTCTGGCTTGCCATACCAATATAGATGCAGTAAATAAAAGACATGAAAAAGGTTTTGTATTTACAATCGGTGATGATGCACGAATTAGAGAAAATAATGTTGATCAAACAATTGCCCGTGTTATAGGTGATACGACTTCATATGGGACAAGAGAGGCAGCTTTGAGCGATGTGCAGCAGAAATTCCACGTATTTCACATTATGATCGGAAGAAGAAATACCAGCAATGACAGTCTGCTTCCCGGACATACAGTTAATATAAGCCGTGATGAAATCGATAATATTCCGGAAATCATAATCAGTACCATCCAAATGCAGAAAGGTAAAAAGCTTGATGAAGTATTGGAACAGTGGGAAGAACTCAAAAGACCTTCTATAAGAGCTGCTCTTTCTCAGATAGCAATTGTTGAAGGCGGATTAAGTCTATGAAAACTGTTGCCGTTATTGGCAAGAATTTTGGAGATGAGGGAAAGGGGCTTGCCTGTGCAGCTCTTTCCCTCAGTAGCAAAAAGACGCTTGTGATAAGGCATAATGGCGGAGGCCAGGCAGGGCATACAGTTGAAGATGAGACGGGAAGGCATTTCATACATCACCAGATTGGTTCAGGAGCAGAGTATGGCGCAGATACACTTCTTGCAGATACTTTTTTGACAGATTTGTTTCAGCTTGACAAGGAGTTAAAAGAATTTGCGGATATCTTTGGATTTACGCCCAAAATCTATGCCGAAAAAAATACTAAGATAACAATAATAGACGATGTACTTCGAAATATGTTTATAGAAACTGCCAGAGGTGATATGCGCCATGGCAGCTGTGGAATGGGAATCAATGAATGCGTAAACAGGCAAAAACAGGGGCTTTCTCTTTCTGTAAAAGAAGTACGTGATAAATCGTATGCTCAGATTCTAAGCATACTAAAGGATTATAGAATTAAATACGGCCAAAAAAACATTGAAGCAATAAAAGAAGATTTTGAAAAAAACAATCCGGGGAAAAAGGCAGAATACTATGACATGCTTAAGGATGAGAGTATTCTGGAGAATTTTGCAGCTCTTATCAAGGAAACAGTAAAAAAAATAAGCATTGTCGATGCGGATGCAGATTTTTTGTCCGGATATGACAGGATAATTTTTGAAAATGCTCAGGGGCTTTTACTTGATAATGACTATAATATTTATGCTCCATATCTTACACCTTCAAAGACAGGGCTGCATAATATAGCAGCTTTTCTTGAAAAAAGAAATCTAAAGCTTGATGAAGTCATATATGTGACGCGCTCTTACGTGACAAGGCATGGTAATGGACCGCTTCCTTGCGAATGCAACGTGGCCTTTATTCCGGGAATATGTAAGGATATGACCAATGTATATAATGAATGGCAGGGGAGTATCAGATATGCAAAGCATGAGAGCATGGAAAAATTTGTCGGGCAGATTTCATACGATATAAAAAGTGTCGATAGTTTTGAAGCAATTAAAGATATGTCAGTTTCTATTTTGATTACACATTTGAATGAAACAGATGACAAGGTCATCTTTGAAAAAGGCGATATTTCTTTTGACAGGATATCAGATGAACTTAATGAAAAATATGGCTTTTCTAATATATACGCATCACATGGCAAGACGCCCAAAGAGCTTTATCAGCACTTAATAAAAAATTTATAATATTACTTTTTATAAAATTGCTTTACATTGAATCAGAAATATCATAAAGTAAAATAGATTGTATTCAATCTAAAAAAGACTTGATTTTGTGGGTGTAAAAATGAAAAAGTTAGTAGAGATTAAGGATGTATGTAAAATATACAATCCGGGAGAAAATGAAGTAAGGGCTCTTGATCATGTGAGTCTTATAATCGGCGAAGGGGAATTCGTTGCAATCATTGGCCAGTCCGGCTCAGGTAAATCCACACTTATGAATATGCTGGGATGTCTTGATACACCTACCAGCGGAAAATATTTTTTGCATGGACAGGATGTTTCACATATGACTGATGACGAGCAGTCGGATGTCAGAAACAGGGAAATAGGCTTTATATTCCAGGGCTTTAACCTGATTCCATCATTGACCGCTCTTGAAAATGTGGAGCTTCCGCTTATATACAGAGGAGTAGGCAAAAAAGAAAGAGAGAATCTTTCAAAGGCTGCTCTAAATAGCGTGGGACTTAGTAAGCGTATGACTCACAAGCCGAACGAAATGTCAGGTGGACAGCAGCAGAGAGTAGCAATAGCAAGAGCAATTGCGCAGGCGCCGCCAATTCTTTTGGCAGATGAGCCTACCGGAAATCTGGACTCAGGGTCAAGTAAAGAAATTATTTCAATAATTAAGAGACTTTACAATGAAGGAAGGACGGTTATCATAATTACCCATGATCCCGGAATTGCAAAGCAGGCAAAGAGAATTATTACAATTTCTGACGGTAAAATTGTAAGTGATATGATGAATCCGGATTATGTTGACTAAATAGAACAGGTAATAATTTGATGTATACAGCAGTCAGAGCGATGGATTGCTGATTATTTGGGAGGAGCATGTCATGGCAAAGGACAATAAAAAAATAGAGCTTGAAGTAAAAAAAGAAGTTGAGGAAGGCAAGACAGTGATAAAAGAAAAGAAATCAGAAGGTACAGAAGTGTCAAACACTGCAAGTATCTCTAAAAAGCCCGAAGAACCGGTTGTGTACGAGGATTATGACAGCACTGAGATAGCAGAAAAACCAAAAAAGAAATTTAAGAAAAGATATATTGTGATCGGCGCAGCAGTTGTAGCTGTAGCGGCTCTTGTTTTTAATAATATAAATGCTGCAAAAAATGCGGTCGTTTATGTAAATACCCAGGAGGCAGCGCTTGGCACAGTTGAAAATATTGTATCGGTTTCCGGAACTGTTCAGAGTGCTGAGACAAAGAGTTATTTTTCAAATGTATCGGCTCCGATTTCTGAAGTAAATGTAAAAGTCGGTGATAAGGTAAGTGCCGGAGATGTGCTTTTTACCTATGATCAGGAGGCAATTGAGCTTGCACAGCAGACAGCAGAGCTTGCCATAAAGCAGGCAAAGGGGTCTTATGGCGCTAATTTTTCCGCAACAGGTGAAGCTGACAGAAAATATGCGGAAGGTATGACTGCACAGCAGATAAATGACAGACTGGATGCAATTACCGCAGAGATAGATGCTCTTAATGATAAAATAAAAGAGAAAACCAACAGATTAAATCAGACTTTGTCAGATCTTAATAAGGTTCTTTTGGATTATAACGAGAACGGAATTTCTGACGAGGCTGAAGGCTACATTGCAACTGAAAGAAAAGACTCTGACGGCAAAGAAATGTATTTGCAGACTCAGCAGGCAAAACTAACTATAAGTAATCAGTTAAACGGAAATGATGAAGAAATCAATGCCTGGAATAATCAGATAACAGCTCTTAAGGAGGAACAGTCACATTTATCATCAGCAAAGGCAGCACAGTTAAACGGTTCCCAGCTTTCATCAGCAAAGGCTCAGCTTGACAGCACAACAATCAACCAGGAAGATACTATTTCAAAGCTCGAAGAGGCAAAGGATGGTGTAAAGGCTGATTTCAACGGAATTGTAACTGAAGTTTCAGTAGTTGAGGGTGCGACAGTTCAGGCAGGCAGCAAAATGATTACTATTGCAAACAGTGATGATGTTGAGGTTTCAGTGCAGATTTCCAAAAGTGATCTTTCAAAGATTTCAATCGGACAGGACGTTGACATAACTGTAAATAATAAGGAATATACCGGTGAAATAACCAAGATTTCCGGAACAGCAACCAAGAACAACAACGGAGTTGCTGTCGTAGATACAACAATCAAGATTGAAGATGCTGATTCAGACATAATACTTGGCGTTGAAGCAAGCAACAAGATTCATGCTCAGAAGGCAGAGAACACCCTTGTTCTTCCTTACGAATATGTTCAGACTGATTCTGAGGGTGATTTTGTATATGTAGTAGAAAATGGTCTTGTTACAAGAAAAAATGTAACTATCGGAATTGCATCAAGTACAGAGGCGCAGATAGTAGATGGCATAAGCGTTGGAGAGCAGGTTATTACAGGAAACTACGATACCCTTACAGAAGGCATGTCTGTAGCAGTTGCAGAGTGATTGAATAATGGGAAAATTAGGTGAATATATAAAAAGTGCAATTAAACAGATTATAGGTAACGGTTACAGAACACTTATGACAATGCTTGGAATTGTCATAGGTATTGCTGCTGTTATTGCGGTTGTGGCACTTGGAAACGGAATGACTGAATTTGTTCAGAGTCAGCTTAATGGAATTGCGGGTAACTATGGTATCATCAACATCGATACCAGTAAGACTTCCGAGCTTTTTACGCAGGATGATATTGAGCTTCTGGAGACAACTCTTACAGATATCAAAGGGGTATCTCCGGAAATATCAGGTTATGGAAAAGTAACAACCAGAAAAGGAACCTATGAAGCAAACGTCTCGGGAGGGTCAGAGAGTTTCCTTCACCAAATGAGCAATGGAATAGTGAAGGGGCAGTATTTTACTAAACAGCAGGTTGACAGTAACCAGCGAGTATGCGTAATGCTGATTGATGATGCCAGAAAAATATTTGGAACAGAAGATGCAATTGGACTTGAACTTGACATAACCTTGTATGGCAAGACCGCAACCTACACTGTAGTAGGACTTAGAGAGAGCATGAACAGAATGTATGAGTTTTTGATGGAAGGGCAGGACTACTATGCCAACATTGAAATACCATATACTTCTATGGGTGCAGACTTTGACTATTATGTTGAAAAGTTTTACTCACTTATGCTTTTTGCTGATCAGAGCATTCTTTCAGACAGAGTAAATGAGGCAAAAGATCTTTTGACCAATATACATGGACTTAGAGGTACTAAGGCACTAAACGGGTATAGTATGGCAGATTTTTCCGAGGAGCTTGACAGTGTACTTGGATATGCGACAAGTTTTTTGCTGCTTGTTTCTGTTATTTCCCTTGTTGTTGGTGGTATTGGGGTTATGAATATCATGCTGGTTTCGGTAACTGAGAGAACCAGAGAAATCGGTATCAGAAAATCCATAGGCGCCAAGACAGGGGCAATAATGACACAGTTTTTGGCAGAGGCTGCTATTTTAACGCTTCTTGGAGGAATAGTAGGAATAATTGTGGGAATAATAATGGCTTATATTATTTGTACGCTTATCGGATTTAAAGTTATTGTTTCCCCAACTTCGATTTTAGGAGCAGCGCTGTTCTCTATTCTTATCGGTCTTTTCTTTGGACTGTACCCTGCAAGAAAGGCTGCCAAGATGAAGCCTATTGATGCGCTAAGATTGTAAAACAGAGGAAGAATACATGTATCTTGAATATATTAAAAGTGCATTGTCCAGTATAAGAAGCAATAAAGGACGCTCTTTTCTTACAATGCTCGGTATTATTATCGGAATTGCGGCAGTGCTTACGGTTCTTATTATAGGCGACGGAATGAAGGCTACAGTAAACGGAGAGCTTGATTCCATCGGAGCCACAAGCATAACCGTATCCATGGATTCAACCAAGACAGATAAAAAGTTTTCGCCGGAGCTTCTTAACGATATAGAAGAAAATATCGATGGCATATATGGAGTTTCGCCATCTCAAAACATGGGCGGAAGCTTTATTGTCAGAGATAATCTGACTTATGATGCTTACATAAGCGCAGGCTTTGCGGCAATGGAGAAATCCGGCCAGGTTACAATAGTTCATGGAAGATATTTTTCAAAAAGTGATGTGGATGAAGCTAAAAAGGTCATTGTGCTAAGCCAGACTACAGCAAAGAAGATTTTTGGCTATGAAAATGTTGTGGGACAGTCAGTGCAGCTTGATGCTTATGGCCCAGTTGTTGAATTTCAGGTTGTTGGAGTAAGAAAGGATATGACTCTGGACACTGCTTTTGCAAGCTTTTCCGATTCTCCGACTCTTATGGCTGATGCTCCGTATACTTCCATTTGTGATGCTTACGGAATAGCCAGTGACAATATTGAGAGCTTTAGTATTTATCTTGAAGGCGAGAACAAGGAAGAGGTTCTTTCAAAGACACGTTCCGTTGTGGAGAATGTTATGGGACTTAGAGGAGAGAATGCTGTAAAGATTTCTTCTTCTTTGGGATTTGACAGCACAACAGACAGTATTCTTAATATCATTACCTCGGTAGTTGCTATAATTGCCGCTATTTCGCTTTTGGTTGGCGGAATAGGTGTTATGAATATCATGACTGTTTCTGTTACCGAGCGCACAAGAGAGATAGGAATCCGCAAATCACTCGGAGCAAGGACAAGCTCAATACTTACGCAGTTTCTGGCTGAAGCGGCGATTCTTACCTTTACAGGCGGTATGATAGGAATGCTTTTGGGAATTACTATTTCGTATATAATCTGCAAGGTTATAGATTTTTCGTTTTATGTCAATCCTATGCTCGTTCTGATAGTAGTTGCAATTTCTACGGCAATCGGATTGTTTTTCGGAATATACCCTGCAAAAAGAGCGGCAAAGCTTGATCCTATCGAAGCCTTGAGAACGGAATGAATCACGGCCTTGTGTGGTTACAATTCAGTCGTCAGCCTGATTATATGAGTGTACATAAATGTGCAATTCTCGGACGAGGAGATAATTCATAGGATGAAAATACAAGAACAAGCTGAATGCTTTGAACAACGTTGAAATGAAGCTTGTTCTTGTATTTGAATCTATATGAATTACGACGTATGTGCAGATCACTTAGCGAGGTTTTATCGAGCTTAGTGAAATGTCATGCAGAGCAGACGAAAATAAGCATTTATGCCCACTCATATATTGGCTGACAACTGAATTGTAACAACAAGTATCCTGCATCAAGTTCTCACGAAATGCACACTAAACAATGCATTTCGTGATACAATGATTCAAGAAAATGCACATTTCAAATAAAAAGGAAGCAATATAAAATGGGAAAAGCTGATCAGAATAAAAGATTAAAAATGGAAAATCTTCTCAATACTTCGTTTGAGTTGTTCACCTCTCAGGGTATAAACAAGACTTCCATTTCAGATATTGTAAACAAAGCCGGTGTTGCCAAGGGAACATTTTATTTATACTTCAAGGATAAATATGATATAAGGAACAGGCTGATTGCACATAAGTCCAGCCAACTCTTTATGCAGGCATATGAAGCTCTTCAGGAATCTGGAATTGATGTATTTGAAGACAGACTTATCTTCATAATGGACAATGTTCTCGATGAACTTGCTGCCAATAAAGGACTCCTTGCATTCATCTACAAGGACTTAAGCTGGGCTGTATTTAAAAAGGCCCTAATTACTCCTATGGGCAATGATGACGTTGATTTTGGAGAAATATATAGAAAAATGGTTGAGGAATCCGATGTAAAGTTCTCCAACCCTGAAGTTATGCTCTTTTTGATCATCGAGCTAGTTGGCTCAACGGGCTATAGCTCCATTATGTATAACGATCCTGTTCCACTTGAAGAACTTAAGCCACATCTTGAACAGACAGTTCGCGGAATAATAAAACAATATACACTTTGATACAATTAAGAAAAGAAAAAAGCTGTACACATTTCTGTGCACAGCTTTTTATGCGCTTGGATATAAAAATTAATACTTGTTAGATACAACCTTTACACCAGGGCCCATTGTTGTAGCAAGAGTGATGCTCTTGAGGTACTGCCCCTTAACTGATGAAGGTCTAGCCTTTGCGATAGCATCCATAAGAGCATTGAAGTTCTGCTCAAGCTGCTCTTCTGTGAAAGATGCCTTTCCAACAGGAACATGGATAATGTTAGCCTTGTCAAGTCTGTACTCAATCTTACCAGCCTTGATATCGTTAACAGCCTTTGTAACATCCATAGTAACTGTACCAGCCTTAGGGTTAGGCATAAGTCCTTTAGGACCAAGAACCTTACCAAGACGTCCTACAACACCCATCATATCAGGTGTAGCAACTACAACGTCGAAATCAGGCCATCCTTCATTCTGGATCTTAGGAATAAGCTCGTCACCACCAACGTAATCTGCGCCAGCTGCCTGAGCTTCATCAAGCTTTGTTCCCTTAGCAAATACAAGAACCTTAACAGTCTTACCTGTTCCGTTAGGAAGAACAACTGCGCCTCTGATCTGCTGATCAGCATGACGGCTGTCACAACCTGTTTTGATGTGTAATTCTACAGTCTCATCAAATTTTGCAGTAGCTGACTTCTTAACAAGAGCGATAGCTTCTGCAGCTTCATACTGCTGAGTCTTATCAATAAGCTTAGCAGCTTCAAGATATTTCTTTCCGTGTTTCATCTCTCATCCTCCATCAGTCTTCTACTACGATACCCATACTGCGAGCTGTACCAGCGATCATGCTCATAGCACCCTCGATGTCAACAGCGTTAAGGTCAGGCATCTTTGTCTCTGCAATCTTTCTAACTTCTTCCTTAGAAATAGTTGCAACCTTAGTCTTGTTAGGAACTCCTGATCCCTTCTGGATCTTTGTAGCCTTCTTAAGAAGAACTGCTGCAGGTGGAGTCTTTGTGATGAATGTGAAACTTCTATCTGCATAAACTGTGATAACAACAGGGATGATAACGTCACCCTTATCTGCTGTCTGAGCGTTGAACTGCTTTGTGAATTCAACGATGTTTACACCATGCTGACCAAGTGCTGGTCCAACTGGTGGTGCTGGTGTTGCTTTACCAGCCTGGATCTGTAACTTAATATATCCTTCGACTTTCTTTGCCATTATGGCACCTCCTGAAAATATGTGGTCGG
>JAFSQI010000040.1 GCA_017446685.1 Butyrivibrio sp. | reverse complement strand
TTGTATAATGAGCTTAAGAAATATCCCAAAGTGAGGATGCTTGTGATTTACACTGCTGATGTTAAGCGTGGCAGCACTAATCCAGAAATGGACATCGGAAGTAACAAGTTTGAGATAACGGAAGCTTTTTTGTCAGAACTGGATCATGATGAAATATGGTCCAGGGTTACAAGGAAAGTATGCGAAAACAAAGATTTTACATCTCAGGAGATGATGGAACTTATTGTTTATCCGCTTTCATTTAAAAAGAGAGAAGATAAGCAGAATGCAATCAGAGATGTAATATATCTCGTTGGAAAGATATCTGATAATGAGATTAAGAGATTTATTTTGAAATGTCTCTTGGTTTTTACAGATAAGGTAATAGACAAAGCTGATATTGAGCGGATAGAGGAGGTGCTTATGCTAACACAGGTTGAGAAAGTTATGTATGAGAAGGAAGCAATCAGGATAGCAAAGAATCTTTTGAAGAGCGGTTATGAAATAGATTCGATTGCTGAGAATACAGGTCTTTCAAAGGATAAAGTGATAGAACTGTATAATAGCATAGTTCAGGAAAACGAGTAATTATTGTAAACTGAATAAGCTTATTTAATCCCAATGTAGAGCAAAGATGAGATATGAGGTTGCTTTATATTGGGATTTTTTGTTTGAGCACTTAAAAGGGTTCGGTTGAGCATATCTGAGGTTTATGGTTATACCGGATTTATTCTACAGGAGGTTTTTATTATGGTAAGAAAGACAATCGAGCAGGATAAAACAACTCTACCTGAGCTTTTGAGGCAAATGCGTAAGGATGCTGGCAAGTATCAGAGCGAAATTGCTGATATGCTTGGTGTGAAAAGTGTTACTTATTCTGCATATGAAACTGGGAGAATAGTTCCTTCTGCGGATAAATTATATGCTCTTGCAAAACTTTATGGTGTTAATGCGGAAGTCTTTTTGCAAAAAATTGGGCGGGATACTGTTGATATTTCTGAAAATGATAACGGGAGAATCGAGGTTCCTGAGCTAAAGAAAATAAAAGATGATACGTACAAACTGGATGAGCTTGTATATTATTATAAGAATTTAAGTGATTCACAGAAGAATGCAGTATATGAGCTTACCAAGTCACTTTATAAAGGATAAGAATGCTTGTTATTCATACTGCTGACATAGTACTAAAGATTATGAACATATTAAGAAAATTTACGAAATACTGGAAAATAATAGATTTAACTGTGATGTGGAAGAAATCTACAAAGAATTGCAGCAGTAATATTTTTTTTATGAAACGATTAATACAGGTGAAATAACCAAAACTTCTCTGATATATCAATTGACATAACTTTAACGAATGAATATAATATATTTAGTTTTTTATTTATAAATAAATTGAGTAGGGAGACAGCCTACTTTTTTTTTCAGTAAATTAGAGGGGAAATATATATTAATAAGGAGTAAGGAATAAGGAATGGCAGAAAAAGAAATATCCCAGGCGGTTATAAGCAGACTTCCGAGATACTTCAGATATTTGGGAGATTTAAAGGAAAAGGGAATCGAGAGAATTTCTTCCCAGGATCTTAGTGAAATAATGAAGGTTACCGCTTCACAGATTAGGCAGGATTTTAATAATTTCGGAGGATTCGGACAGCAGGGCTATGGTTACAATGTAACATATTTGTATGATGAAATCAGTAAGATTCTTGGAATTGACAAGCAGCACAGCCTTGTGATCATCGGTGCCGGACATCTTGGTAAAGCTATAGCCGGTTATACAAATTTTACAAGGCGCGGATTTGTTTTTAAGGGGGCATTTGATTGCAATCCTGAGCTGTTTGGTACTAAAATAAGAGATGTAGAAGTAAGACCTATCGATGAAATGGAAAACTTTGTTCGAAATAACAAAATCGAGATAGCTGTACTTACTATACCCAAAGACCAGGCTGTTCCCATGGCACAGAAGCTTGTTGCCTGTGGAATCAAGGCTATATGGAATTTTGCGCATGTTGATCTGGATGTTCCTAACAATATTCAGGTAGAAAATGTACATTTATCTGACAGTTTGATGAAATTATCGTATAATATAAATAGGTACGAAAATAATAAAGAACTGTAGCATATAGTTTTTTCGCTATAGTTCTAAAAAAACTAAAGCGAGAGAAATTCATGGCTAATAAAGATGAAGTGTATATGTCAGCTCTGGAGGGAAAAAGTATTCCCATTCTGACGCTTGATAACAAGTGGCACCAACTGTTCACACAGACAGAAATGACGCATGAAATTGAAGAATTGGCGGATGAACTTAATTCACTTGTAGAACGAGACGGAAAGATAAGGAGCGAAACCAAAGATATCAAGAAATTAAAGAAAAAACTTCTTGGTGAAATTGTGCCATTAAGGGACAAAGCCAATAAGTCAACGGATGATGCAGTCATTGAAAGAGAAATAAAAGAAAGAACGCGCCTTATCAACGAGTGTAATGAGAGATTGGACAGCTATGAGGATGAGCTTTTGAATCTTTCAAGACAGATTTATGATGTTGATTATAAACTTATGCTTGAAACCATGAGTGTGTGTTATGATAGACTGCATGATAATACTGCGGACATAAAGGGGCTTGATGATTGGATTTCCAAGGTTCGTATTGAACTTAAGAAGAATATCATTAGACTTCAGGAAACCGAGATGGAAAATTATAAGCTCTATTCTTATATGCATCAGATATTTGGACCTGATGTAATTGAGATTTTTGATATGAAATACGATCCTGATAGAAGACATCCTATCAGAAGGCCGCTTGCGGGACCTGAAGATTCATATGTTGAATAAGAGCTGGTCAGGAACTGAACAGTAATGGATAAATATCAAGCTCATCCTGAAACTAAGGGATGAGCTTGTTTCTGTTCCGGAGCAGATTAGTTGTGTTGAGCTTAAGCCTGTTATTGGTTTATTGCTGAGGAGGAAGACTAAAGTTTTCTACTTGATTAGGGGGATAATATATGAAATATGCTGTAAGTAGCCGGGAAATGCGAAACTATGACAAAAACACTTCAGAGTACTTTGGCATTCCATCATTGGTGCTGATGGAGAGAGCGTCTTTACAGGTTGTTTCAAGAATTATGAGCTGGGTGGCAGAAAGGATAACAAATCGCAGATATAAGGCTGTTGTTTTTTGTGGTGTCGGAAATAACGGCGGAGATGGTGCATGCATAGCAAGACTACTTAAACAGCGTGGAATTGTGGTTACAGTTTGTGTTATAGGTGACTATACCAAATGCACCGGGCAGCTTTTGACGCAGCTTAAAATTCTTGAAAAATATGGTGTAAATACGGACACTTTTTCCCATATAAGAGACAACAAAAGCTCAGCGGAATGGGATATTATTGTAGATGCATTATTTGGAATCGGTCTGTCGAGAAATCTTTCAGGCGATTATGCGGGAGCAGTTGATTATATCAATACCTGTAAGCGTGAGCGTGGTAGGGATTTATTAGTTACTTCAGTGGACATTGCTTCAGGAATAAATGCAGATAACGGCAAAGTTTGCGGATGCGCTGTAAAGGCGGATATGACTGTTACCTTCAATCAGACTAAGCTGGGACAGATACTTTATCCTGGTTGTGAATATACAGGCAAACTCTTTGTGGAAGATGCAGGTATTACAGAAGAAAGTTTTCTTGGAAAAGAACCACAGTTTTTTTACTATGATGAATCTGTTGAAAAACTGCTTCCTCCCAGAAAAAGAGATTCCAATAAGGGAACAAACGGTAAAATTCTCATTATTGCAGGCTCAAAGAGTGTAAGCGGAGCGTGTATTCTTGCTTCAACCGCATGTTTACGATCCGGCGCAGGAATGGTAAAAGTATTTACAGCAGTTGAAAATGCAGAAGTTGTGAAGAATCATTTGCCGGAAGCAATGCTTGATACATATTCAGAGAATGAGCCTTTTGAAGACAGATTAAGAAATGCGTTTAAGTGGTCGACGGCTGCTGTTATAGGTCCCGGGCTTGGTACGACTGCTATCAGTAAAAAAATTTTAAAGCTTACATTAGAGGAATATGACAAGGATATCGTTGTTGATGCTGATGCAATAAATCTTATTGCGGAAAATGAAGGATTAAAAAAGCTTTGCGAGAATTACTCAACTAATGGAAAGAATATGGTCATGACACCGCATATAGCTGAGTTTGCCAGACTTTCCGGTTATAGTATCAGTGAAGTAAAAGAGCATTTTCTGGAATATCCTAAAGAAGTGGCAAAGAAGATGCACTGTACAATTGTTTGTAAAGACGCAAGAACAATTGTAACTGACAGTAATGAAAAAAAGATATATATTAATATGAGCGGCAATGATGGAATGGCAACGGCAGGTAGTGGAGACGTTCTTTCCGGAATAATGGGCGCTATGACGGCTGTTTCGATGTCAATGTTTGAAAAAGCCTGCGTTTCTGTATATCTTCACGGATTATGCGGAGCTGCAGCCAGTCGTGAGCTATCAAAGCATTCGTTGCTTGCTTCGGATATCATCGGGTATCTGACTGAATATTTAGAATAATTTTTTTAAGGATGGAATTGCAATGTGGGAACAATATTCAAGGGTCTATGCTAAGATTGACCTTGATGCTATCAAATATAATTTAGAAGCTATGAGGGCTAATATCCCTGTTGGAACAAAGATGATGGCAGTTATAAAAACTGACGCTTATGGCCATGGAGCAGTAAGAATTGCAAAAATGCTTGAACATGAAGATTACATTTGGGGATATGCGACAGCTACCTGTGAAGAGGCTTATGAACTTAGAGAAAGTGGTGCGGTTAAGCCGATTCTGGTTCTTGGATATACTTTTTCTTATTCATATAAAAAGATGCTTTCTGAGGGCATAAGACCTGCAGTTTTCAGGCTTGATATGGCTAAGGAGCTTAGCAGCGTTGGAGAAGAGCTCTTAAGAGAGGGAATTCTTAAGGAAAAACCGCCTGTGCACATTGCAGTTGATACCGGAATGTCGAGAATAGGAATTACTCCTGACGATGAAGGAATTGATTTTGTAAACAGTGTAATGAATCTTAATGGAATACAGGTGGAGGGAATTTTTACCCATTTTGCAAGAGCAGATGAAAAAGATCTTACCAATGTAAAAGAAAGAGAACTTGTATTTGCAGGATTTTTGAAAAATATTCAGGAAAAAACCGGAAAAACTATTGCCATAAAACATTGTGCAAACAGTGCAAGTATAATTGCTGTACCGGAGTCTTCCATGGACATGGTCAGAGCAGGTGTTACTATGTACGGAATGTGGCCTTCTGACGAGGTTCCTAAGAATATAATATCTTTGAAGCCTACTATGGAGATAATAAGTCACGTTGTGATGGTAAAAAATGTCCCGCAAGGAACTCCTGTAAGTTATGGCGGAACATTTGTTACAGATAAAGAGACAATTATTGCTACTGTACCTGTAGGTTATGGCGATGGATATCCAAGAAGTCTTTCAAATAAAGGGTACGTGCTCATAGATGGACATCATGCTAATATACTTGGAAGAGTCTGCATGGATCAGTTTATGGTGGATGTCACAGATATTCCCGGTGTAAAGGAAGGGGACGAGGTTGTTCTTCTTGGAAAAGATAAAAAGTCAGGAGAAGAGATTACTGCTGAATATTTAGGAGAACTTAGCGGTCGTTTTAATTACGAACTTACATGCGATATCAATAAAAGAGTGCCAAGAGTTTTTGTTGGCGATGGTGAGTAATAACTGATATGAATAAAAAGAGGCAAAGATGCGTTTAGGAAAAACGCTTCTTTGCCTTTTCATATTGTATGTTGATTTCCTGAAGCGCTGCAGTATCTCCGTCGATGTTATCGGGGTGATAGAGTTTTGCGAGAGAGCGGTATTTTTTATCTACGCTTTCTCTGCTGTTACAACCGGCAAAGAAATCAAATGAATTGGAAGAATGATTTTGGGCTATATTGTCACGACTATGTCGACTGGATTTGTGCTTGTAAAAATCATCTTCATAATAATCACTGGAGTCATGATCATCATCAGAATCATACTCGTATTCATACTCATTATCTGATTCATAATCATCATCAGACTCATAATCGTCGTCAGACTCATATTCGCCTTCGTACTCGTCATCTGAGTCATAATCATCATCGGACTCATATTCGCCTTCATAAAAATCATCATCTTCGCTGTCTTCATAAAAATAATCGTCTTCGTTGGTTTCATACTCGTCACTATCTTCGTCAGAATCGTAATCATCTTCGTTATCATCATAGAATGAACGTTTTTTACTTGCACTTAGGCAATCTTCAAATTCTTCATGATGCCTTCTGAGCCATTTTTTATAGCTTTTTTCATAATGTCTTTGACCTTTATCTGGAAAAAGCTTGTAGTATCGGTCCAGGAACTGATAGACTATGCTTTTTCCAAAAAGAAATCTTATGACATAAAAAAAACCATCTATCGTACATGCACCTGCAAGCAACAGGCCAAAAGAAGAGAAGACCGATATTATCAAAAAAATTCCAAGTACAGGAATGATCATGATGATTGTCAGGATCAGGAGAATTATAAATGATATTGTTCCGTGATAGGCGTATATATTTTCTCTCCACCAGGCGGTCAGAACCTGAAAAAGCGCTGATATATACGTTTTGTCCTTTGAAAAAATATCTTTGGGACTAATTGCCTGCTCTGATTTTTGAGGTAAAGAATTTTGCAGATTTGAAGGTATATTATCTGGAAGATTGTCTACAAATTCTGTTGCGTAATCGGCAGGTATTTTATTTGAAAATGCGGGAATTTCAGTCAGCATTACAAAGGTATTAAAAAGAAGCAGGATGAAGAAAAGTGTGCCACATACCGGCAACGCACAAATAAAAAGTCTTATAAATTTGAAAATAAGCTTTCCAAACCATGTGAGAACAGAAAAAAATGCCTTCAGAATATATATTAGAAAACCGGTAATTACATTAATTGCCATGGAAATAATTGAAATCATAAAAATATTAACTCTCCCAATTTAATCTTTTAGCATTTTACTATGAAAAAAAGGTATTTAAAAGATTTATTGTAAGAAAAGCCAAAAATGTGTTATAGTTTAATTTGTTATTTTATGTGTATTTATATTTTTAATTATTTTCAGGAGGGATATTTTATGGACGAAGGCTTGCCTTCTGTCAGTATTTTTGTATTATTTTTTATAATAGTTCTTAACATATTTGTGCATGGCTTTGGTGTTGCCATTACTCATGTGAAAGAGGATGATATTGAGAAAAAGGCTCAGGATGTCAAGGATAAAGTCAGTATAAAGCTACTTAAAATAATTGAAAATGATTCGGACTTTAATAAGAGTATGCAGCTTCTTTCTATAGTAATGAATATGCTTCTTGGAGGAATGGTTACTACCGGATTTTCAAAAAGAGCAATAGCCTTTTTTGAAATTGGGGGCAACACTTTATTTGAACTGATGATTTATTTTTTTGTTGGACTTATGATTATTCTTGTCACAATGTGTACAGGTGTCATGATTCCGATGAGACTTGCAAGAAGTAATCCTCTTAAATGGGCATACATGTGTTATTATCCATTCAGTGTTTTCAGTACTGTTTTGTATCCTTTGGTAGTGATTACTGATGTTGTATCCAGGGGAATCCTTTATATATTTGGAATTCGTGGTGATGACAATCAGTCTGATGTGACTGAGGAAGAAATAATGTCAATGGTATCTGAAGGACAGGAGCAGGGAGTGCTTCAGGAAACTGAGGCTGACATGATCACTAATATCTTTGAGTTTTCCGATAAAGAAGCGAGAGATATTATGACTAACAGAAAGGTCATGGTTGCAATCGATGCCAATATCAGTCTGAAAGATGCTGTTAATTTTATGATGGATACCAATAACAGCAGATTTCCGGTTTATCTTGATGACATTGATCACATAATCGGAATAATGCATATCAGAGATGCTATGAAAAAGCTCTCTGAAGAAACAGATGCTCAGCTTCCCATAAGGAAGATTAAAGGTCTTTTGAGACAGCCTAAGTTTGTTCCTGAGACCAAGAATATTGATTCTCTTTTCCACAGTATGCAGTCCACCAAGACGCAGATGGTCATAATAATTGATGAATACGGTCAGACAGCCGGACTTGTTACTATGGAGGATATTCTTGAGGAAATAGTAGGTAATATTCTTGATGAGTATGATGAGGATGAAAACTACATCAAACCCACCAAAAATAAAGGTGAATTTATCATAGAAGGTAAGACACCTCTTGATATTTTGGAAAAAAGATTTAAGCTTTCTTTTGAAGAAAGTGAATTTGAGACGCTAAACGGTTATATTATTTCAAAACTTGACAGAATCCCTGAACAGGATGAAGATTTTAGCGTAGTAGTCAGTGGCTATAGTTTTAAGATTCTTTCTGTAGATAACCACATGATTCAGAATGTGCTTTTTACTAAGCTCCCTGAAGTGGCTGAAAATGAGGAAGAAGAAAAATTAGAAATAGCAAAATAGTATTAAATGAAAGGAAGTTTTTATGTCAGGACATTCAAAATTTGCAAACATCAAACACAAAAAAGAAAAAAATGATGCTGCAAAAGGAAAAATCTTTACAATTATCGGAAAGGAAATAGCTGTCGCTGTTAAAGAGGGCGGACCAAACCCTGCCAATAACTTCAAGCTTGCAACAGTTATTGCCAAGGCAAAAGCCAACAATATGCCTAACGATACTATTGAACGTGGTATTAAGAAGGCTTCAGGAGCAGACGGTGCTGTAGATTATAAGAGCATTACATACGAAGGATATGGTCCTGGCGGAACAGCTATCATTGTAGAGACACTTACAGACAATCAGAACAGAACAGCTGCTAATGTTAAGAGTGCTTTTACAAAGGGAAACGGAAACGTTGGAACACCCGGCTGCGTATCTTACATGTTTGATAACAAGGGGCAGATTCTTATTGACAAGGAAGAGTGCAGTATGTCTTCTGATGATCTTATGATGCTTGTTCTTGATGCAGGTGCTGATGATTTCAATGAGGAAGAGGACAGCTATGAAATCCTTACAACTCCTGATAATTTCCAAGCTGTTGTTGAGGCACTTGGGGAGGCAAAGGTTGAAACAGCTTCTGCAGAAGTTACTATGATTCCTCAGAACTATGTATCTGTTACAGATCCTGAGACTGTTAAGTATCTTCAGAGAATTCTTGATCTTCTTGATGAGGATGATGATGTTCAGGCAGTATATCATAACTGGGATGAGCCTGAAGAATAATAATAATTTATAAAAATAATTCATAAAAATAATTCATGAGACGTGGGGGAGTCCTGAAATGAAGCTAAAACGTATGTGGCCGGCAGTATGCATCTGGGCAGTATTTATTATTTTTGATGTGATCATGGTGGCAAGTTCCAGCTTTTTTTCAGGGCTTTTTCCGTCTACAAACAAATTGATCTATGCGGTCATTTTTACCATTATAAGTACTGCTCTTATAGGAATTTTGACCTATATGTGCGGAAAAATATGTGACTACTTCAGATTGACTGATCAGGCAGAGACTGTGAGAGCAAAAATATTGTATCTTGTTTTAACAATTCTTGTGATAGTTGGCGGAATTGTTGACAGGGTTGGAGTACTTAAGAATACAACCTATGACCCTTCGGGAAAGCTCTCATTATATTCAAATGCAATGATTGGAGTTATGCCATCAGAGGAATATGATCTGCTTTCAGTTATTTATTCAGCTTTACTTAAAATTGTTTTGATTTTTACAGGTAATAAGCAGATAGTTGCTTTTTATTTCAGCATTGCCCTTTTTACAGCTTTTATTATTTGTGGGACTATAGTTACAGCAATGCTTCTTGGAAAAGGGGCATCATTGACATTTGCAGCATTTACGTCTTTTATGCCGGTTTTTTCTGACAATCTTTATAAAAATATGCTCACTACCGACGAATTGTTTTATGCTATGTTTGGTGTGGAATTACTTGTCCTTTCGATTTTTTTATCTTTTTCATACCACCAAATTGATAAGTCGGCTGGCTGGGCTGTTTTTTATGCTGTTACAGGCGCTGTAGTAGGTTTTATGACATATCTTGATGCAGGTTCAGGAGTTGTTGTACTACCATTAATTCTTTCAGTTATCTTTTTGCTTGAAAGTGAATACTCTAAGAATTTCTTTAGGCTGATATTCGTTTTACTTGGAGGAATAGTTACTTTTTTTGTAATGATACTTCAGGAGGGCGGGATTTCGAGTTTTGATGTAGTATTGTCGAAGTGGGGAAGCTATTTTTTTCATAACCTCAATACTTTTAATACTTTCTGGACATATACCAACTATAAGATAATATATTTGGTAACCTTTGTCTGTATGCTCGGTGTTATGGTGGGATATTGGAGAAACCGTTACTTTGAAAGAGTATCACCATGGCTTTTATCAACAATAATTATTTTCTTTATAACACCATTTTTTGGTGCTACAAGAATGAATGACGAGAGAGTTTTAACTTTTTATTTTGCTTTTGTACTTGGATGCGTGGTGTCACTTATAGTAACTGACAAAAAAGAAGAAAGTATGGTGACATATGCTGAAATTTCCGATGTGGACAAGGAAGAGCAGGAAATTAGAGAAATTGCTGAATATGATTCGGAAAAACGTGTTGTAAAGCCTGAGACAAGTGGTAAAGATAAATTTGAGGATAATAATTTAGAATCTGAAAGCTTAGAAGAAAACCATATAGAAAAAAACAATATAGAAGCAAATAATATAATAAAAAATAATGTTACTCCTGAGAATCATGTAAATGCAGAGAAGAAAGAAACTGCAAATACAGAAAAAATCAGATTTGTACCGGAAGGGATGGTCCTTCCAACAGGCTCTGAAGATGAAATGGATACAGACAAGGCTAAAATGCGGATGCCTAAGTTTGAAGGAAAATTATCACTGGACAGACCTGAGAAAAAGGTACATAAACAGGAAAAAATTAAAAAAGATGATTTCGATATCCCTTTCCGCGAAGGGGATGATTTTGATATATAAAGAAAAATATGAAAGGTTGTGCTTTTGGCACAAGAGGTTCCGTGGATGAGACTTGAAGATTTAACTACTTATGAAATAATTGAGAGTCGCAGAATTGATGACCTTAATTCTATGAGTTATCTCATGAAACACAAGAAGACAGGAGCAAGAGTTGCTCTCTTGTCCAATGATGATGACAACAAAGTGTTTGCTATTGGATTCAGAACACCTCCAAAGGATTCAACAGGTGTGGCTCACATTATTGAGCATACGGTTCTTTGCGGTTCCAGGGAATTTCCGTTAAAAGATCCTTTTGTTGAACTTGTAAAAGGCTCGCTTAATACATTTTTAAATGCAATGACTTATTCAGATAAGACGGTTTATCCTATTGCAAGCTGTAATGATACAGATTTTCAGAATTTGATGCATGTATATCTTGATGCTGTTTTTTATCCGAATATTTATAAGACTGACAAGATTTTTAGGCAGGAAGGCTGGCGCTATGAGATGGATAGCGTTGATGATGAGCTTACTATTAACGGTGTTGTTTACAACGAAATGAGAGGAGCTTTCTCTTCTGCGGATGATGTTCTTTCCAGAGAAATACAGAATTCTCTTTATCCGGATATTACATACGGAATGGAATCGGGCGGTGACCCTGATGTGATTCCCCAGCTTACTTATGAGGATTATCTTGATTTCCACAGAAAATATTACCATCCTTCAAACAGCTATATTTATCTTTATGGAGATATGGATATGGCTGAGAAGCTTGACTATATAGACAAGAACTATCTGTCTAACTTTGACTATCTGGATGTTGATTCCAAGATAGGCTGGCAGGAGGCTTTTTCTGCTCCTAAGGAAATCCACAAGTCATATTCTATAATGCATGAGGATTCATTGGAACAAAATACCTATCTTTCTTATAATTTCAGCGTAGGTACTCCTCTTGATAAAAAGCTTTATATTGCCTTTGATATATTGGATTATGCACTCTGTTCTGCGCCTGGTGCTCCCATCAAGAAGACACTTATTGAAAAAGGCATAGGTCAGGATGTCTACAGTGAATATGACAATGGCATTCAACAACCGGTATTTTCTATTGTTGCCAAGAATGCAGATGCTGATCAGAAGGATGAATTTGTCAAGACAATCAGAGAAATTCTTGAAAATCAGGTCAAGAATGGAATAGACAAAAAAGCTCTTTTGGCCGGACTTAGCTTTGATGAATTTAAATACAGAGAAGCTGATTTTGGAAGATTTCCAAAGGGATTATTATACGGTCTTCAGGTTTTTGACAGCTGGCTCTATGATGATCTTAAGCCTTGGATCAATGTTGAGGCAAATGCTACCTTTGCTGAACTTCGAAAAGAAGTTGAGACAGGTTATTTTGAGGAATTGATTCAGAAATATCTTTTGGATAATAATCACAGATCGCTTCTTTTGCTTGAGCCTGTGCGCGGTCTCAATGAGAAAAAAGATTAAGAGCTTAAGAAGAAGCTTGCCAAATACAGAGATTCACTTTCTAAAGAAGAAATCGAGAGGATTGTAAAAGAAACAAAGGAACTTAAGGAATATCAGGAGACACCGGATGCACCTGAGGATCTGAAAAAGATTCCTCTTCTTAAGCTTGAAGATTTAAAGAAAGAAGCAGATAAATTTATTTACGAGCTTAGAGAGATTGATGGTTGTAAAATATTGTTCCATGATATATTTACAAATGGAATTGACTATGTGACATTTGCATTTGATATGAAGAATATTGATGCAGAGTACATTCCTTATGCAGCTTCTCTTAAGAAGGTCCTTGGTATGCTGGATACTGCTAATTACAGCTACGGAGATCTCTACAATGAAATAAATATCTATACAGGTGGAATTACAGGATCTATTGCAACTTACTCAGATGCTGAGAATCTGGATGATTTTGAGGTTCAGTTTGAAATTAGCGTGAAAGTTCTTCATGATAATCTTGAAAAGGCATTTGATCTTGTAAAAGAGATCATCATTTCATCAAAGCTTGGTGATACAAAGAGATTAAAAGAAATTTTCGGTGAGCAGTATGCAAGGCTTCAGTCTGATATTACTGCAGCCGGTTCACAGTCTGCTGCTATTAGAGCCATGTCCTATGTTTCACCTACAGCCATGATTTCGGATAATGTAAGTGGAATTGGATATTTCAGGCATGTTGAGAAGGTTAATGAGATGCTTCAGTCAGAAAAAGGAGCAAAAGAAGTTTCTGAAATTCTGACAAAACTTGCAAAACAGCTCTTCAGACCTGAAAATCTTTTAGTAGATATAACAGGAACTGAAAAAGAATATGAAGGTATTCCTGAAAATTCCAAGAAATTTGCTGCATCTCTTTATACTGAAAAAGTTGAGACAGGAAAGCTTGAGTTAAAGCCTGTAAAGAAAAACGAAGCATTTAAGACAGCCGGACAGGTGCAGTATGTGTGCAGAGCAGGTAATTTTGCTTCAAAGGGACTTAAGTATACCGGAGCGCTGAGAGTTTTAAAAGTAATGATGGGATATGATTATCTTTGGAAGAATATCAGAGTTCTTGGCGGTGCATATGGATGTATGAGCAGTTATGCAAAAAATGGGGACGCTGCATTTGTTACCTACAGAGATCCTAACCTAAAAAACAGTGTTGATGTATTTGAAAAAGCATCTGATTATCTCAGAAACTTTGATGAAGACGACAGAACTATTCTTCAGTATATTATAGGTGCCGTTTCTGACCTTGATACTCCTAAGACTCCTTCAGGAAAGGGAACTTACGGACTTACAGCGTATTTTTGCAAAGCCAGGATGGAAAATATTCAAAGAAACAGAGATGAACTTCTTGGTACAACCAAAGATACAATCAGAGGACTGGCTGATTATGTGGATGCATTTATGTCTGATAAATGTATTTGTGTAATTGGTACTTCTGAGAAAATTGATGAAAGCAGACAGCTCTTTGATAACGTTGAGCAGCTTGTAAAAAGGAACTGATTGCTTTTGGGTATCTTTTCATGCCTAATTACCGCAAGCGGTATCTCTTAGGACCAATGAGTGGAGGGGAATGTTATGAAAAAAAAGTTTGTTGTGGGAATTATTTCGGTATTAATTGGTGCGAGTATGCTTCTTGGATGCGGAGGCTCGGATAGTTCAGGAAATTATGATTATTCGATGGAATCGGCAGCAGATGAGGCTCTTTACGAGAGCAATGCTTTATATGAAAAAGATATGGCTGACGTCACTGCAGGGGGTGGTGAAGAAGCTACTGAACAGGTTCAGGATACTTCAAGAAAGCTTATTACAACTGTTAATATTGATGCGGAAACAGAGAATTTTGATGAGACTCTGGCTTTAGTTGATACAAAGGTAAAAGAGCTGGGCGGATATGTGGAATCCAGTAATATTTATAATGGCAGCAGTTATTCGGGCGACAATGTAAGCAGAGATGCCGATATTACTATCAGAATTCCGGCAACAAAACTTGACAGTTTTATAGAAACTGTGGACGGAAATACAAATATTACAAATAAATCCACCAATGTAGAAGATGTTACCTTGAACTATGTTGATATTGAAAGCCGCAAAAAAGCTCTTAAAGCTGAAGAAGAGAGGCTTCTTGAAATTGTTGAATCTGCAGAGACGGTCGAGGATATTATTACAGTCGAGGAAAGATTGTCAGATGTCAGATATCAGCTTGAATCAATAGAATCTCAGCTTCGTACCTATGACAATAAGATATCTTACAGTACTGTGAACCTTGCGATTGAAGAAGTTGTTAAGTTTACACCTTCTGAAAAGGCTGGTCCAATCGAAAGAATGGGCACAGGATTTATGGAAAGTGTGATGTTCATAGTAACAGCAGCGGTTGAGCTTTGTGTATGGTTTGTAAGTCATATACCTCAGATTGTAGTTCTTTTGATAATCGGACTTATTTGTTTTGCTGTAATAAAGAAGATTAATGCAAGAAACAGACAAAAGATGATGAGTAATCCAGCACCTGCCATGCAGAGACAAGGGTATTACGATCCATATACAGGGCAGTACAATCCTAATGCAAACCAGAACAGGCAGAATGTTGCACCTCAAAATCAACAAGCCGGTACAGTAAGTACAGAAAAAACAGAAGGAAAAAATGAACAATAATTTTAAAACAGGATTTATAACACTTATAGGCAGACCAAATGTTGGTAAATCAACACTTATGAATCAGATGATCGGGCAGAAAATCGCTATTACTTCCAGTAAGCCACAAACTACCAGGAACAAGATCATGACGGTTTATACAGATGGTGAGTGCCAGATGATTTTTCTTGATACTCCCGGAATACATGAGACCAAGAATAAACTTGGCGAATATATGACTAAGGTAGCCAAAAGTACACTCGAAGAAGTTGATGTGGTTTTGTGGCTTGTAGAACCAAGTACTTTTATTGGAGCAGGCGAAAAGTCCATAATAGAAGAACTTAAAAAGTGCAAAAAGCCGATTATTCTTGTCATAAACAAGATAGATACAGTGTCACCGGATCTTCTTGAAAAGTTTGAAAATGCTTATAGGCAGGAAATGGACTTTGACAGAGTGGTTCATGTTGCAGCGCTCAAGAGAATGAATATTGACGGTGTGATGGAAGCCATAAAAGAGCTTCTTCCTTTTGGTCAGCCATTCTATGATGAAGAGACGCTTACTGATCAACCGGAGAGACAGATTGCCGCTGAAATAATCAGAGAAAAAGCACTTAGATTATTACAGGATGAGGTTCCACACGGTATCGCGGTAACGATTGAGACCATGCGTATGAGAGAAAAGAAAAAAGAGGAGATTAAGCCTAAGAAGAAAAGACATCAACATCCTCCGAAAAAGTCTAAACTGGAAGCACTTGAACAGGAAAATATTACTTCAGAAGCCAAAGATATCGATGGACCTGTTGTCTTTGATATGCAGGCGGATACTGAAGAGTACTATGATCCTGATGGGATTATGGATATCGATGCTACGATCATTTGCGAAAGAGATTCTCATAAAGGAATTGTTATCGGCAAGGGCGGTGCAATGCTGAAAAAAATAGGTTCAGCTGCCCGCAAGGATATTGAAGAACTTGTGGGGTGTCATGTAAATCTTCAGATTTGGGTAAAAGTAAGGAGAGACTGGCGAGATGACAGAACTCAGATGAAGAGTTTTGGATATGATATGAAGGATTACAAGTAATGGAAGATTTTGTTTTAGTACGTGGAATAATACTAAAGCATGCCCCTACTGGAGATTATGACTGGGTTGTAACCATTTTTACTTCGGACAGGGGGAAAATAACCGCTTTTGCAAAAAGCGCAAGAAAGCCGGGGGCTAAACTTTCAGGACTGGTAGAACCCTTTTGCTTTGGAACTTTTAAGCTTTTTGCAGGCAGAAACTCATATACGATAGTAGAGGCTGATATAGAAAATTTTTTTGAGGGCTTCAGACAGGATCTTGAAGGTGCCTGCTACGGCACCTTTTTTCTTGAGATTACAAGTTTTTATACAAGGGAAAATAATGAAGATGTAGAACTTTTGAATCTTCTTTATCTTTCACTTAAAGCTCTTCAAAAGGACAGCATCCCAAACAGACTGGTGCGTTGTGTTTTTGAGCTTAGAGCTCTTAAAATAGAAGGTGAGTATCCGGGAATCCCGAATATGCCGGGGATGCTTGATGACACACGATATGCCATGAAATTTATCTCAGATACTTCACTTAATAAGCTTTATTCTTTTTCGCTGGGGAAAGAGGTATTGAATCAGCTTGATATGATTACAGGAGAATACAGAAACAGATACATTGACAGACCGCTAAAGAGCCTTGAGATGCTTGAAGTATTTGAAAATTCATGAAAATTGTGTATTATACATGGTATTGAAAAAGAAAAACTATTTGGATATAATAACTTTGTTTGTATTTTTTTAAGTTAAGAGGGTTAAAGTGTCGTTACTGAATAATAAGAAACAAATGATCAGAATACAGAAGCTTGGAGTTGCAGTTGCAGTCTTTTGTCTTGGAGGAATCATGCTTGTGGGATGTGGTGCCGGTAAGACAGAGAAAACGCAGCTTTCAATTGATAAAGACGGAGTGATTACAAGCGTGATTTATGAGGAATTTTCAGAGGATTATTATGATCTTGATGAGCTTTCCGATATGGCTGCGCAAGAAGTTTCTTATTACAATTCAGAGTACATTACTCCCAAGATCAGCCTGGAGGAGACCACAGTTATTGAAAAAGACGAACAGCCTGTTTTGAAGATGACTATGGTGTTTAACAGTTATTCCGATTACTCTCACTTTAATCAGTTTTCTTTTTTCTATGGCACAATACAGGATGCTTTAGACAAAGGGTTTGAAATATCAGAATTATTAGTGGATGAAGATGGCAACAGCTTTAAGATGTCAGAGCTTTCAGATTATCTTGACAAACACATTGTTATTTCGGCCGATAAAACATGTATTGTCACACCATATAATATATTATATTCTACAAATGGAACAGTATTAGAGAATATTAAAACTGCTGATTTTTCTAATGTTTCATCAGATATTATACAGCTTATACTGTCAAAATAATTTTAGTTTGCAAACGGCATATAATGTCGTTTACTTTAATATTTTTATGTTTTAATACGGCATCATGGTTGAGCTTAGTAAGAAGCAAAAGCTGGAACGGTCAGTGAAAATATTGCATTCACTACCGGATTTATTGCCGCAGAATGGAGGATTATGGAAGCAAACGCAAAATCTATGGACAAAATCGTAGCACTGGCAAAGGCCAGAGGCTTTGTTTATCCCGGTTCAGAAATTTATGGTGGACTGGCGAATACATGGGATTATGGTAATCTTGGTGTTGAGTTCAAGAACAATGTTAAAAAGGCCTGGTGGCAGAAATTTGTTCAGGAGAACCCTTACAATGTAGGTGTGGACTGTGCAATCTTAATGAATCCTCAGACTTGGGTTGCTTCAGGACATCTTGGTGGATTTTCAGATCCTTTGATGGACTGCAAGGAGTGTCATGAGAGATTCAGAGCAGACAAGATTATTGAAGATTTTGCGGCTGAGAATAATATTACTCTTGAGACTTCTGTAGACGGATGGTCACATGAAGAAATGGAAAACTTCATCAAGGAACACAGCGTTCCATGTCCATCTTGTGGTAAGCACAACTTTACAGGAATAAGAGAATTCAATCTTATGTTTAAGACCTTCCAGGGTGTAACTGAGGATGCTAAGGATACTGTATATCTTCGTCCTGAAACAGCTCAGGGTATTTTTGTAAACTTTAAGAATGTTCAGCGTACATCTCGTAAGAAGATTCCATTTGGTATTTGCCAGATAGGTAAGAGCTTCCGTAATGAGATTACACCTGGTAACTTCACATTCCGTACAAGAGAATTTGAACAGATGGAGCTTGAATTCTTCTGTAAACCTGGAACTCAGACTGAGTGGTTTGAGTATTGGAGAAAGACTTGTTATGAATGGCTTCTTTCACTTGGTATCAAGAAAGAGCATCTTCGTCTTCGTGACCATGATCCTGAGGAACTTTCATTCTATAGTGATCATACAACAGATATTGAATATGCATTCCCATTCACTGATTGGGGTGAGCTTTGGGGTATTGCTTCAAGAACAAATTATGACCTCACAAGACATCAGGAAACATCAGGAGAGCCAATGGATTACTTCGATGATGAAACAAATGAGAAGTATATTCCTTATGTTGTTGAGCCATCACTTGGAGCAGACCGTGTAACACTTGCATTCCTTTGCGAAGCTTATGATGAAGAGAATATTGGAACAGAAGAAAAGCCTGATATGAGAACTGTTCTTCATTTCCACCCGGCTCTTGCGCCTGTAAAGATTGGTATTCTTCCTCTTTCAAAGAAGCTCAATGAAGGCGCTGAAAAGATTTATGCAAAGCTTTCAAAGAAGTATAACTGCGAATTTGATGATCGTGGAAATATTGGTAAGAGATATCGTCGTCAGGATGAAATAGGTACACCTTTCTGCATTACTTACGATTTTGAATCTGAAAATGACAACATGGTAACAGTAAGATTCAGAGATAGCATGGAGCAGGAGCGTATCGCTATAGATGAGCTTGAAGCATTCTTTGCTGATAAATTTGATTTTTAATGATATGTTTTTTATGCCACAAAGAGCTGGAAATATAAAGCTTTTTGTGGCGCTTAATCCGTATTTCATATACACTTGGAGGATAAATAATGAAACAATTTACAGCTAGCGAACTTCGCAAGGCTTGGAAACAATTTTATATAGAGCGTGGACATGTTGACTGTGGCGCAGTTTCACTTGTATCTGACGGATCTACAGGCGTTATGTTTAACGTTGCAGGTATGCAGCCGCTTATGCCTTATCTTCTTGGAAAGAAGCATCCGCTTGGAACAAGACTTTGCAACGTTCAGGGATGTGTTCGTACCAATGATATTGATTCTGTAGGAGATAAGAGCCACGGAACATTTTTTGAAATGATGGGAAGCTGGAGCCTTGGAGATTACTTCAAGAAGGAGCGCTGCCAGTGGAGCTTTGAACTTCTGACACAGCTTTTTGGATTTGACGCTGATCATCTTGCTGCTACTGTATTTGCAGGTGATGACAATGCGCCTAGAGATGAAGAAGGTGCCAAGTACAGAATAGAGTCAGGATTCAAACCTGAGAATATATATTACCTTCCTGCAGAAGATAACTGGTGGGGACTTGAATACGGTCCATGTGGACCTGACAGTGAGATGTTCTATGTTAAGGATGTTCCTGATTGCGGACCAAATTGCGGACCGGGATGTCATTGTGGCAAGTACACTGAAATCGGAAACGATGTATTTATGCAGTATGAGAAGCATCATGATGGACATCTTACACCTTTGTCACAGAAGAATTGCGATACAGGTTGGGGACTTGAGCGAATTCTTGCATTCCTTAACGGTACAGATGACGTATACAAGATTGACCTTCATGCGCCTGCAATTGCTTATATCGAAAAAGAGAGCGGAATCAAGTATGATTCAGATGAGAAGACTACAAGATCAATGAGAATTCTTGCTGATCATACACGTACTTCTGTAATGCTTATCGGAGATGAGGCTAAGCTTCTTCCTTCTAACACAGGAGCAGGTTATATTCTTAGAAGACTTATCCGTCGTGCTGTAAGACATGCCAGAACACTTGGCCTTAATAAAGAACAGATTCTTGGTGTAGCTAAGATTTACATTGATGAATATGCTGAGAGTTATGAGAACCTTGAAAAGAACAAGAATTTTGTTCTTACAGAGCTTGAAAGAGAAATCACTCGTTTTGAGTCTACTCTGGAAAATGGTATGAAAGAGTTTAAAAAGATTCTTGATGCTACTTCAGCTAACGGCAAAAAGGAAATCGAAGGAAAGGATGCATTCTTCCTTTATGATACATTCGGATTTCCTGTAGAGCTTACTGTAGAGCTTGCACAGGAGGAAGGCTTTAGTGTTGATGAGAAGGGCTTTGCAGCTTCTATGGAAGAGCAGAAGCAGAAGGCAAGAGAGAATCAGAACTTCTCAGCAAATCTTTCTACAGGCGCAGGCGTGTTTGATGAGCTTGATGATTCTGTAAAGGTAGAGTTCCTTGGCTATGACGCTCTTGGTTGTGACGGAACAATTGTTGCAATGGCAGGAGCTGAGGCCATTGTTGATGAGCTTTCCGAGGGCATGCAGGGAACTATCATCACAGATAGAACAACCTTCTACGGTACAATGGGTGGACAGGTTGGTGATATCGGTGAGATTGTTTCAACTGACGGTTCTAAGTTTACAGTTCTTGAGACAGTTAAGGTTGCAGGCGGAAGAACAGCACATGTAGGTAAGGTTGTAACAGGAACCTTCAAGACTTCCGACAAGGTATCTCTTAATGTTGATGCTGAGAACAGAGCGAAGACTTGCCGTAACCACTCTGCAACACATCTTCTTCAGAAGGCACTTCAGGAAGTTCTTGGTGATGGTGTAGAACAGGCCGGTTCTTATCAGGATCCTGACAAGACAAGATTTGATTTTAGCTATCATCAGGCTATGACTTCTGAGGAAATTGAAAAGGTTGAAGCAATAGTCAATGAGAAAATTTTGGAGGCACTTCCTGTAGTTACAAAGGAGATGTCTATAGAGGATGCCAAGAAGACCGGAGCAATGGCTCTGTTTGGGGAGAAATATGGTGATGTTGTAAGAGTGGTAAATATGGGAGACTATTCCATTGAACTTTGTGGTGGTACTCATGTTGCCAATACAAGCCACATCGGACTTTTCAAAATCGTTTCTGAAAGTGGTGTAGCAGCAGGTGTTCGCCGTATTGAGGCTCTTACAGGAAGCAATGCTATAGCATACTACAAGAATACAGAAGCTACATTACACGATGCTGCAAAGGCGTTAAAAGCTAATCCATCAGATATTACTGCTCAGATTAAGAAGCTTCAGGAGGAACTTAAAGCGCTTAGAAGTGAAAATGAATCACTTAAGAGTAAAGAGGCTCAGGCAGCGCTTGGTGATGTGATGGATAGCGTTAAGGAAATAAAGGGCGTTAAGCTTCTTGCTACAGCTATAAAGGGTGTAGACATGAACGGTCTTCGTGATCTTGGTGATCAGTTAAAGACAAAGCTTGGAGAAGGCGTTGTTGTAATTATTTCTGAAAATGATGGCAAGGTTAACCTTGTAGCTATGGCTACTGATGGAGCTATGGCAAAGGGAGCTCATGCAGGAAATCTTATCAAGGCGATTGCACCTAAGGTTGGCGGTGGCGGTGGCGGCCGTCCTAATATGGCTCAGGCAGGCGGAAAGAATCCTGCAGGTATTCAGGATGCCATTATTGAGGCAGAGAAGGTGCTTTTAACTCAGATTGATTAAAAAATGTAAAAAAATTAAAAAAACCTCTTGACGGACATACAGATTGTGTTATAATAATTCATGTTATGTGAGCTAATGGGCTTAGTATAAGCATAATAAATAACCCAATCAGTCATGTACTTGAAGGGACTGAAGGGAGGGTAAGAGTAGAGATGTCAACAGTAGTAGTAAAAGAAAACGAGACTTTGGATAGCGCA
>JAFSQI010000039.1 GCA_017446685.1 Butyrivibrio sp. | reverse complement strand
CTGACCCTGCGCCTGCTACAACATTTGCCCATTTGGATGCAACAACTGTTTTGTCCAGAAAGATTGTTGAACAGGGTATTTATCCGGCTGTTGATCCTTTGGAATCTACAAGCCGAATACTTGAAGAAGATGTAGTTGGAAAAGAACATTATGAAACTGCGCTTAAGGTTCAGGAAATATTGCAGAAGTACAAGGAACTTCAGGATATAATTGCCATTCTTGGTATGGAAGAACTTAGCGACGAAGATAAAATAACGGTTTACAGAGCGCGTAAAATTCAAAGATTCTTATCACAGCCGTTCCATGTCGCAGAACAGTTTACCGGTATTCCGGGCAAATTCGTTCCTCTTGCTGATACGATCAGAGGCTTTAAGGCTATAATTAACGGTGAGATGGATCAATATCCTGAGGCTGCATTTTTCAATGTAGGTACGATAGAGGAAGTTGCTGAAAAGGCAAAGCTTATAGAGGCATAATGAATGAGTGGTGAAAAAACATCAACCTTTGGTTTGCAGGTTATTTCAGTAAATGGAGTTTTTTATGATGACAGGGCAGAAGAGATAGTTTTGCCCTGTTTTGATGGTGAACTTGCTATTTTAGCGGGACACGAAGATATGATTCTGGCAATTTCTGACGGAGTCATAAAGATCAAAAAGCCCGGTGGTGAGTGGATTTATGGTGTTGTAAGTCTTGGTTCGGTACAGGTTGCACACAATAGATGTATCGTAATAGTCAACACTATAGAAAAGCCGGAAGACATTGACAAGAGAAGAGCTCAGGAGGCTTATGAATATGCTATGGAGCATTTGCAGCAGAAGCAATCCATAAAGGAATTCAAGAAGTCTCAGGCAGGACTTGCCAGAGCTTTGACAAGACTAAAAGCGGCATCAAAATATTCAGACTAGAATTGTGTAGAGTGTTATGAGAGATTTTTTTAACTTGAGATTATTAAAATACTGTGTATTTATTCTTTTAATTTCCGTTTTAATGACAGGTTGCGGTCAAAAGAATAATGAGCAGCTAATGGCTTACAAAGAGAGCATGGATGCTTTCTATAATAAACTTGCTTATTATGATTCTTCTATAAACGGCATTAATGCGGAGGATGAAAATGCAAAGAACCAGCTTCTTCAGTATATGGATGAGATGAATGTTACTTATCAGGAAATGGCTGCACTTGAAATACCGGAAGAGTTTTCCGGAATATCTGAAATTGCAGTAGAAGCTGCAGATTATATGCAGATGGCAAATGATGCTTATCATCAGGCGTATGATGGAGAGTTTAATGAGGACTATGAACAGCTTGCCGGGCAGTATTACGGAAGGGCTAACAGCAGAGTACAGGTCATGCTTCAGGTTCTGCACGGAGAAGTTCCGTCAGGAGAAGGAATAACAGTTACTACTGAGGAAGCTTATCAGTTTTCAACAATTTCAACTGATACTGAGGGAGAATGAATATATCAACCAGGCCAATTTTAGTCGACTAAGTCGAAGGGCTTGGTTGATTCTTTTTATTATATGGTTGTAACATAATTTTTTTACTTTTCAATTTAGCAAAATTTTTATATGATGTTTTCTATATATTGAATTATTTAAAGTTCTATATTTTTCTTCTTAGGATTTAATTCATTATAAAAAATAAAAGTGGGAGAGAGTTACTGTTTAGACAGAAATGAATAGAAAAGAGTTTTTAAGATTTTGTGATAATAAAATAATATTCCTTGATGGAGCAACCGGGACAAATCTTATGAAGGCAGGTATGCCGGCCGGAGTTTGTCCGGAGGCCTGGATTTTGGAACATAAGGATGTGATGCTGGATCTTCAGAAACGTTATGCAGATGCTGGTGCAAATATAGTTTATGCTCCGACATTTACAGGAAACAGGATAAAGCTTGCCGATTATGGTCTGGGGGACAAAATAGAAGAAATTAACACTGAACTTGTAAAACTTACAAGACAGGCTGTGGGACAGAATGTTCTGGTTGCAGGAGACCTTACAATGACAGGCAGACAGCTTAAGCCTGTTGGTGATTTAGACTTTGAGGAGCTTATTGAGGTTTATAAACAGCAGATAAAAATTCTTGAGAATGCAGGCTGTGATATTTTGGTTGTTGAAACTATGATGAGTCTTCAGGAATGCAGAGCGGCACTAATTGCAGCAAAAGAGGTTACTGATCTTGCAACAATGGTTACTCTGACTTTTGAATCCGATGGAAGAACGCTTTATGGTTCAGATGCCACTGCTTCAGCAATTACATTGGAAGCTCTTGGAGCTTGTGCGGTTGGTGCGAACTGCTCAACAGGTCCCGACAGGATGGAAGAGATAATAAGGAATATGGTTTCAGTAACAAGTATTCCGATTATCGCCAAGCCAAATGCAGGTCTTCCATCTGTAAAAGAAAATGGTGATACCGAGTATGATATGGATTCGGACACTTTTGTAAAAGAAATGGAAAAACTTGTAAATGCAGGTGCAAGTATTATCGGCGGATGTTGCGGTACAACTCCGGATTATATAAAAGGTTTAAAAGAAAAGTATAGTGATGTCAGCCCTCTTAATATTACTGATGAAGAGGGCATGAAGATTCCAAGAAAAATCTGCGGAAGAAGGTATCTTGCTTCCGAGAGAAAAGGCATCTCATTTGGAATGGACGATCTTTTTATGATTGTAGGCGAGAGGATTAACCCTACAGGAAAAAAGAAACTACAGGAGCAGCTTCGTGAAGGGAATCTTGATATGGTTTGCGAATTTGCAGGCAATCAGGAACAGGAGGGGGCTTCGATTCTTGATATAAATGTTGGTATGAGTGGTATAGACGAAAAGACCATGATGCTGACAGTCATGGAGGAAGTTATGGCAATAACAGATCTTCCTCTGTGCATTGATACAAGTAGTGCTGAGGTTATGGAGGCAGCTTTGAGGTTGTATCCAGGGCGTGCTTTGATGAACTCAATTTCTCTTGAGAAGGGAAAGGCTGAGAAGTTCTTGCCTTTAGCTCAAAAGTACGGGGCGATGTTTATTCTTTTGCCGCTTAGTCCCGAAGGGCTTCCAAAGAGTACAGAAGAAAAAATAGAAAACATTAATGTGCTGTCTGAAATGGCAGGAAATTACGGATTGCAAAAAGAAGATATAGTTGTGGATGGTCTTGTTGCAACAGTCGGAGCAGATCCGATGGCGGCAATAAATACTCTTGATACAATAAGTTATTGTTATAATAATGATTTTGCTACAATTTGCGGCCTTTCAAATATTTCATTTGGATTGCCTCAAAGGAGTAATGTAAACACTGCATTTCTTACCATGGCAATAGACAGAGGACTTACCATGGCTATTGCTAATCCTTCACAGGAAATGCTTGTAAATGCTGCTTTTGCTTCAGATCTTTTGAGAAAAAAAGAAGGGGCAGATATTCGCTACATTCAAAGAATGCAAAGATATGCCGACAATGCTGCGAAGGCATCAACTGTTCCGGATAAAATAAAAACGTCTGATTCAGAAAATGATATTCTGGATATTATTAAAAAAGATGTTTTAAACGGTTCTAAGAGAACTATTGTAAAAGATACACAAAGCGCTGTTCAAAGTGGTATCCAGCCAAGAACTATCCTTGATGAGGTGCTGATGCCTGCGATAAATGAAGTTGGAGATCTTTTTGATAAAGGAAAGTATTTTCTTCCTCAGCTTATAGCAGGTGCTGAGGCGATGAAGCTTTCGATAGGATATCTTGAACCTTTGCTTTCGACAGGATCAGGAGATGACAAAAAGCTTCCTTCTATCGTGATTGCAACTGTACATGGTGATATACATGATATAGGGAAAAATCTTGTTGCGCTTATGCTGAAAAATTATGGTTTTGACGTGATTGATCTGGGAAAAGATGTTCCAAAAGAAGTAATCATTTCTGCAGCTAAAGAGCACAATGCAAGTATTATCGCGCTTTCAGCGTTGATGACAACTACTATGAAAGAGATGAAAAATGTGGTTGATCTTGCGCATGAAGAGAAGCTTGATTCAAAAATCATTATCGGAGGTGCCGTTGTAACACAGGATTATGCTGATGAAATCGGGGCTGATGGTTATTCATCTGATGCGGCAGATGCGGTAAGAGTTGTTAAGCAGATCTTGAATATATCATAAGCGGCAATATATGTTTTACATACTAATTATTTGATACGAGGAGGAAAACAATGACTGGAGCAGAGGCTATCGTCAAATGTCTGGAAAAAGAAGGGGTAAAAGTAATATTTGGCTATTCAGGCGTTGCCATAGATCCTTTTTGGAATAAAATCTTGGATTCTGATATTAAGCAGGTACTTGTTAGAACTGAACAAAATGCTGCTCACCTTGCCAGCGGATACGCAAGAATCAGTGGAAAGGTTGGAGTATGCGCAGTTACTTCAGGTCCCGGTGCAACTAATCTTATTACAGGAATTGCGACAGCTTATGCTGACAGTATACCGCTTGTTGCTATTACGGGGCAGGTCAACAGCGATATGATTGGAAGTGATGTATTTCAGGAGGCTGATATAACAGGAGCTGTAGAGTCTTTTGTTAAGTATAGCTATCTTGTAAGAGATGCATCAGATCTTCCAAGAATTATCAAAGAAGCATTTTATATTGCGGGAACAGGAAGACGTGGCCCTGTACTTATAGATATTCCTTTTGATGTACAAAACAGTGAGATTTCCGGACGTTTTTCCTATCCTGAGACAATTTCCATGAGAACCTACAAGCCTACAGTAAAAGGAAATATTGTTCAGATAAGAAAAGTTATCAAAGAAGTCGAAAAAGCCAAAAAGCCTATAATATGCGTAGGTGGTGGTGTGCACTTAAGCGGGGCGGCTGAAGAAATCAGAAAGTTTGCTGAACTTAACAATGTTCCTGTTGTATCTACCATGATGGGAATTGGTGTCATGCCTTCAGAACATCCTCTTTATTTTGGTATGGTGGGCAACAACGGGCAGCCATTTGCCAACAGGGCTATGAATGAGTCAGATCTTTTGCTTATGGTTGGTGCAAGAGTGGCTGACAGAGCTGTAAACAGACCTGACCTTATTACTGAGAACAAGGTCATGGTTCATATTGACGTTGATCCTGCTGAAATAGGTAAAAATGTCGGGCCTACAATTCCTCTTGTGGGCGATATTAAAAATATTTTTAGAGATTTTCTTGAACAGGATGACCATGCAGATGATCATAATGAGTGGCTTGAAATCTTAAACGGCTACAAAAAGGAAATGGCATCAAAAAGACAGCCTAAGGATGATGGTTATGTTGAACCTAAGGATTTTATAACCAGATTGTCAAATGCTATGCAGGATGACGCAGTCTATGTCGCTGATGTTGGACAGAATCAGATGTGGTCTTGTGCATACCATATTGTCAGAAACGGAAGATTCCTTACTTCCGGAGGCATGGGAACAATGGGATATTCTATCCCGGCTGCTATGGGAGCAAAGCTTGCAGACAGTTCTAAGCAGGTTGTTGCAGTGATAGGTGACGGCGCCTTTCAGATGTCCATGATGGAACTTGCAACCATGAGACAGTATGGAATTAATATAAAAATAATTGTCATGAAGAACGGCTTCCTTGGAATGGTAAGAGAGCATCAGCATCATGCATATAATGATCATTATTCAATGGTTGAGCTCAAGGGAGATCCGGATCTTTCATTGATAGCGGCTGCATATGGCATGGGCTACATGAAGGTTGACGGGCACAGTGATATAGACAGTGAGCTTGAAAAGTTTTTATCAGATGACAAGTCATGTCTTATGGAAGTTCTTGTTGATCCGATGGAACTGGTAAAGTATTGATAATTGGATTTTAAACCGGAAAGAGGAGTTGTATGAAGAGAATATATTCAGTTCTTGTAGAAAACAGAGCAGGTGTACTGTCAAAAGTTGCAGGTCTTTTTTCAAGGCGAAATTTTAACATTGATTCTTTGGTTGTTGGTGAAACCGCAGATGCCAGTGTGTCCTGCATGACTATTGTTTCCTCAGGGGATGAGAGAACCATTGAACAGATTGAAAAACAGCTTAATAAGAAAATTGATGTTATCAAGGTAAAGACTTTCAAAGAAAGTATGAGTATCAACAGGGAACTCATGCTTATAAAAGTCAAATATAACAGAGAAAACAGACGTGACATAATGGAAAACTGTCAGATTATGAATGCACAGATAGTTGATATGTCAAAAAATCTGATGGTAATCCAGATTTGTGATACATCTGAGAGAATCGAGCTGTTTATTGAGATGCTAAAAAGTGTAAGTATTGTGGAGATTGCGCGAACAGGAACTGTAGCGCTTACAAAATGTAAGGAAGGCTGATCCTGCTTTTAAAGGATTAACATGTAAAATTATTTACTGTAATAAATATTTTAGACGGTTGAAAATATGTCGCTGGCACCGATGAAAATTAGTGGTGCCAGCGATTTTTTGTGTAAAAAAAGTAAATTATTTTGAGTTTAATATGAATTTTTTTGATGATTTATTTTTGTGAAAAAGCCAAAAACATAAGCACTTTAGTACTGTAAAATGATTAGAGTTTAAAGTATAAAAGAAAATAATGTTGACATGTTAATTATGAGTGGTATAATTTGATATAAATTAGTTCATTTGCAGTTGATTTAATTAAAAATCAGATGCATTAAGCAGTGTAAATTAAATGGCTGTTTTATGAGTTTAAAGCGCTAAAGTATACGCAATATATCAGGGTTTACGTTTAAAAAAACTGTTTAAAAAAGATACCCTGGCGATAACAATTCAACTGTATTTTGGAAATACATAAAATAGCAAGTGAACAAGGATAAAGGGGAGAAAATGCAGAAAAAAGTTTTTCAGCTACTTGTTGATAATACATCAGGTGTTTTATCAAGAATTTCAGGTCTTTTTTCCAGAAGAGGATACAATATTGAGAGTATCACAGCCGGAGTTACAGCAGATTCGAGATTTACGCGTATAACAATAGTTGCATCCGGAGATGATGTGATACTGGATCAGATAGAGAAGCAGGTTGCGAAACTTGTTGATGTCAGAGATATTCATGAGCTTAAGCCTGAAGACAGTGTTTACAGAGAACTTGCTATGATTAAGGTTAGGGCTGCTTCTGATGAGAGACAGAGCATTCTTGCAACAGCAAATATTTTCAGAGGAAATATTGTAGATGTAAGCCCTGATTCACTTATTATTGAGATTACAGGTAATCAGTCAAAGATAGATGCTTTTTTGAAGCTTCTTGAAGGCTATGAGATTTTGGAACTTGCCAGAACAGGTATTGCTGGTCTTGGAAGAGGTACTGACAAGGTAATTTACCTTGATGAGTAAACATATAACGGCAAAATGCCAGCTGTGTCCGGCTCAAATGGATAGCAGCCATAATTTATAAAAACGGAGGAAAAACAAATGTCACAGGATGCACGTATTTTTTACCAGGAAGATTGTAATTTGTCATTACTTGAGGGCAAGACAATAGCTATTATCGGCTATGGCTCACAGGGACATGCACATGCTCTTAATTTAAAGGATTCAGGCTGCAACGTTATTATTGGACTTTATGAAGGTTCTAAGAGCAAGGCCAAGGCTGAGGCTCAGGGACTTAAGGTTTATAACACAGCTGAAGCAGCTAAGATGGCTGACATCATCATGATTCTTATCAATGATGAAAAACAGGCTAAGATGTACAAAGAGGATATTGAGCCAAACCTTCAGCCAGGAAATATGCTTATGTTTGCTCACGGATTCAACGTACATTTCGGACTTATCAAGGCACCTAAGGATGTGGACGTTACAATGATCGCACCTAAGGCTCCCGGACACACAGTTCGTTCTGAATATCAGGCAGGAAAGGGAACACCTTGTCTTGTTGCTGTTGAGCAGGATGCTACAGGTAAGGCACTTGACCTTGCACTTGCTTATGGCGCAGGAATCGGCGGAGCAAGAGCCGGACTTCTTGAGACAACATTCAGAACAGAGACAGAGACTGATCTTTTCGGCGAACAGGCAGTTCTTTGCGGTGGTGTATGTGCTCTTATGCAGGCTGGTTTTGATACACTTGTTGAAGCAGGATATGATCCAAGAAATGCATACTTTGAGTGCGTTCATGAGATGAAGCTTATTGTAGACCTTATCTATCAGTCAGGCTTTGCAGGAATGAGATATTCAATTTCCAATACTGCTGAGTATGGTGATTATATCACAGGTCCTAAGCTTATCACTGATGAGACAAAGAAGACTATGAAGAAAATTCTTTCCGATATCCAGGATGGAACATTTGCTAAGGACTTCCTTCTTGATATGTCAGATGCAGGTGGTCAGGTTCACTTCAAGGCTATGAGAAAGCTTCATGCTGAGCACCCATCAGAGAAGATTGGTGAAGAAATCAGAAAGCTTTACAGCTGGAACAACGAGTCAGATAAGCTTATCAACAACTAAAAAAGAAATATTATTACGGGGAATCTGCTTTTGCAGCGGATTCCTCGTTTTATTTTGGTTATAATTTGAAAAAGTACAGAAATTGGATTAACATAGTAAGCGTATTCTATTTTAATAAAGGAAGCTTATGATGTCTGATTATAATGTGTATTTAAAACAAAATGAAAAAAAGTGGTATGTGCCGCTGATAATGTTCCTTAGCAGTTTTTTGATGTACATAATGGCAGTCCTGCCTATATTTATAAAGCGCGGTCTGCCATTTTTTTATTATGGTGACTACAATATTCAGCAGAATCCGTTTTATATTGTGGCTCACAGGGCAATACAAAACGGTGATTATTTTTGGAACTGGTATGTAGATCTTGGTGGTTCTCTTTCCGGTGATTTTTCGTTTTATCTGCTGGGGAGTCCGTTTTTTTGGATAACTCTTTTATTTGATGAAAGTGCAATTCCATATCTTATGCCGTTTCTTATGGCACTAAAGTATGCGTGCTGTTCGGTATGTGCTTATTTATATATCAGAAGATATGTATCTAAATATACCTATGCAATGATTGGTGGATATCTTTATGCTTTTTCTGGATTTAATGCATGTAATATTGTATTCAACCATTTTACAGATGCGGTGGCATTTTTCCCTCTGTTCCTTTTGACATTTGAGAATCTTATGGCTGTTGATGATGGAACAGAAATTACAGCATTTAGACCTTCCGGAATGAAAGTAATCTATTTTGCATTCATGACAGCATTTATGTCCATGGTGAATTATTACTTTTTCTTTGGTCAGGTTGTATTTTTTCTTATTTACTTTGTTGTGAGATATGTCAGAAACAATAAGCCGGTAAATGTTTTGTATATGCTGCTTAGAGCAATGGCGGGTGGTATCCTTGGTGTTCTTCTTTCAGGTTTTTTCCTTATGCAGGCTTATGCGGGAATAAAAGGAAATACCAGACTGGATAATTTTATTAATGGCTATAATATGCTGATTTATCCCAGTGAAAAACTGCTGTGGGATATTGTAAAGAGTGTATCGATGCTTCCTGACATAATAGGAAAGGGCACGCTTTTTTATACCGGCACTGTCAAAAACGCGTCTCTTGCAGCGTATCTTCCTATGTTTGGAATGTCCGGAGTTATTGCTTATTTTCTGCTTAACAGGAAAAAAAGAAACTGGGAAAAAACACTTCTTATTGTGTGCTTTGTGATGGCATTTTTACCTGTGTTTAATTCTGCGTTTTCGATGTTTAATTCATCCTATTATGCAAGATGGTATTATATGCCGATTCTTTTAATGTGCCTTATGACAGCTCAGGCTGCCGAGAGAGGCAAGTCGCCTCAACTCAAAAAAGGTGTTGTGGCTGCAGTTTCAATGTTTTTGTTCTTCCTTCTTGTATATCTTTTGCCTTCAAAGAATGATGACGGCGAGATGGTATTCTTTAATATGACGGATAATAATACTATCTTTTTGAGAGATGTGCTTGGAACTGCTATTTTGTCCCTGTTACTTCTTGGATGTGTCTTTGCGCTTCCGAAATATATCGGAATAAAAAAAGCTGATGGCGATAAAAAAGGTCATTCAAAAACAGCTGTGAGAGACAGGATAATCCTTTTTGCTGTTATTGTGAGTTGCGTAATTGCAACATATGTGCCTATCAGAAACGGAAGCGGAATAATAAGCGACAGAGGTAAGCAAAAGTGGCAGGAACAGATGCTGTTTAATAAAGTGGAAGTTGATTTGACCAGCTTTGCCAGAGGTGAGGTGGATAGCACCTCTACCAACTATGATATGGTATGGGGAATTCCTTCGATTCACTGTTTTTTAAGTACTGTTCCGTCTGAAATTTTTGATTTCCTGTATGGTAGCTGTGGAATTACAAGAACAGTTGAGACAAACCTGCCTATAGAAAGAGCAGGTGCCAGGGCAATTTTATCAGGGCGTTATTATTTTGAAAATGCTGATATAAGCAAGACCAGACCTTTTTCAAACGGAGAGGGAACAGATGGATATTTCTTCCTAAAAAATGAAAATGGTTTTGATGTATTTGAAAACCTAAATTACATTCCGATGGGATTTACTTTTGATTATTACATCACTGAGTCGGAGTGGGAGGATCTTGATGCGCAGGAGCATGACTATGATCTTGCGAGGACACTGATAATCTCTGATGAAGATGCACTTTCTTATGGTGATAGTCTTAATATGACTGAGCTTACTGCTGAGGATATTCAGGAAAATGAGCTGACGTATCTTGAATTTACAGATGAGTGTGCAAAAAGAGCAGCAACTAGTTGTACGTCATTTGAAACAGATACATTTGGCTTTAGTGCTAAGACAGCAATGCTTCAGGATAATACTTTAGTCTTTTTCTCTGTCCCATGTACAGAAGGATTTAGCTGCACAGTTGATGGGGAAGAGACACCTATTATTAAGGCGGATTACGGTCTTATGGCTATACCGGTTTCGGGAGGGGTTCATGACATTAAGGTTACTTACACTCCTGAAGGCTTTAAAACCGGACTTATTATGAGCATTATTGGTGTAATGCTGACAGCGGGGTATATTTTTGTAGTAAAGAAATATTATTCTGATTCAATAGAAGAATAATGCTTATAAAAAATAAAGCTAATTGTAAGCTAAGAAGGATTTCTTAATCTGTAATATTAAATTTAATCAAGAAAACGATTAAATTTGTTATGTTTTATTTATCAGAATCGTATGTTATATTTGCTATAATATTTTTGATATAAATTAAGGAGAGGGTATTGTATGAGCGGAATGACCATGAGCCAAAAAATTTTGGCAGCCCACGCGGGACTTGATAAGGTAGAGGCAGGACAGCTTATCGAGGCAGATTTGGATCTTGTTTTGGGAAATGATATCACGAGTCCTGTTGCTATCGGAGAACTTAAGAAGTTTACAAAAGAAGGCGTTTTTGATAAGGATAAGATTGCACTTGTTCCTGATCACTTTGTTCCTAATAAGGACATTAAGTCTGCCGAGAACTGCAAGTGTGTGAGAGAATTTGCTATCAGAAACAACATTACCAACTATTTTGAAGTTGGCAAAATGGGAATTGAGCACGCTCTTTTGCCGGAACAGGGGCTGACGGTTGCCGGAGATCTTATAATCGGTGCTGACTCTCATACTTGCACTTATGGAGCACTTGGGGCGTTTTCTACAGGAATTGGTTCTACAGACATGGCAGCAGGAATGGCTACGGGAAAGGCATGGTTTAAAGTTCCTTCTGCTATAAAGTTTAACATTGTTGGAAAGCCTTCAAAGTGGGTGAGCGGTAAGGATGTCATTTTGCATATTATCGGCATGATAGGAGTTGACGGGGCTTTATATAAATCCATGGAATTTGTCGGTGAGGGAATAAAAAATCTTACTATGGATGACAGATTCACAATTGCTAATATGGCTATTGAAGCAGGTGGAAAAAATGGAATTTTCCCTGTGGATGATATAGCAATAGAATATATGAAGGAACACGCTCCAAATAAAAAGTACGTGGTGTATGAGGCTGATGAAGATGCTGTATATGATGAAGAGTATACAATCGATCTTAGTACATTAAAATCAACTGTTGCTTACCCACATCTTCCGGAAAATACTCATACTTTCGATGATATAGAGGATATAAAAATTGATCAGGTGGTTATAGGCTCTTGTACTAACGGAAGAATTGATGATCTTAGAATTTCCGCTGAAATTTTAAATGGCAGACATGTGGCTGATGGAGTAAGGTGTATTGTTATTCCGGCAACACAGAAAATATATCTTCAGGCGATGGAAGAGGGACTTATAAAGACCTTTATCGAGGCAGGTGCAATAGTTTCAACTCCTACCTGTGGACCTTGCCTTGGCGGATATATGGGAGTACTTGCTTCAAAAGAGAGATGTGTTTCAACTACAAACAGAAACTTTGTTGGACGTATGGGAGCAATTGATTCAGAAATTTACCTTGCATCACCGGCTGTTGCTGCAGCTAGTGCAATTACAGGTAAGCTTTCGCAGCCATCTGAAGTTATAGATTGATAAAATACGAAAATTGTGAAAACAGTAGACTGTCCTAAGGAATAAATGACATCAGGACTCTTACCATAAATGGGTTCTTCCTCATGTCGAATTACCGTAAGCGGTACCCTTTAGGACCAACTCAAGAAAGGTAAGAATATGAAGACAGCTAAAGGAACAGTGTTCAGATATGGCGATAATGTTGATACAGATGTAATTATTCCGGCAAGATATTTAAATACTACAGATGCAGGAGAACTTGCAAAACACTGTATGGAGGATATAGACAAGGAGTTTGCCTCCAAGGTTAAGGCAGGAGATATAATTGTTGCAGATAAAAATTTTGGCTGCGGATCGTCGAGAGAGCATGCTCCGATAGCAATTAAGGCATCCGGTGTTAGCTGCGTTATAGCTAGAAGCTTTGCTCGAATTTTTTACAGAAACAGTATAAATATTGGACTTCCTATTATAGAATGTGATGAGGCTGCAGATGCTATAAAAAACGGTGATGTTGTGAGTATTGATTTTGATACAGGAATTATTACTGATGAAACAACAGGAAGTAGCTTTAAAGGTCAGGCATTTCCTCCTTTTATGCAAAAAATAATAGATTCTGAGGGTCTTATAAATTACATTAATTCAAAGTGAACTTTAACGTCTTAATCTGCAGGTTACAACTTGGTTGTAATCTGTGGATTTTTTTATTATTATATTAAATGGTGTTTTTATTATTATAGGAAAAGAAATTCATATGCCGGAATTTTTACGGAATGTACAGGCAGATGAATAAAGTGTGACACAGTATGAACAGATTGTTTTGTATAATCCCCTGCTACAATGAGCAGGAAGTATTGCCTGAGACGGCAAAAAGACTTAGTGAAAAAATGAACAGCCTTATAAATAAAGGCAAAATAGCAGAAGATAGCAGAGTAATATTTGTAAATGATGGCTCCAAGGACAGAACCTGGGAGATAATAAATAGTATTCACGAAGAAAACCCTCTTTTTCAAGGTATTAATTTGTCAAAGAATATGGGACATCAAAATGCACTTTTGGCTGGACTTATGACTGCCAAGGATCTGTGCGATGTATCTATTTCTATGGATGCAGATCTTCAGGATGATATTAATGCTATAGATGAAATGGTTGATAAATATCTTGCTGGAGCGGATGTTGTATACGGTGTTCGCTCAAAAAGAGCTACAGATACTTTCTTTAAGAAATTCACAGCTGAGAGCTTCTATAAATTAATGAACGGACTTGGTGCCAATACTGTATATAATCATGCGGATTACAGATTGATGAGTAGAAGAGCACTTTTGGGACTTGCTGAGTTTGGAGAGGTCAATCTTTTCCTTAGAGGCATAGTTCCGATGGTCGGTTATAAAACTGATGTGGTTTATTACGAGAGAGCTGAACGTTTTGCGGGTGAAAGTAAATATCCGTTAAAGAAAATGCTTAGTTTTGCTATAGAGGGTATTACAAGCTTAAGCACGAAGCCTATCAAGATGATAACAGGCCTTGGAATATTTATCTTTTTTGTCAGTATAATGGTTCTTATTTATTGTCTTGTCAGATTTTTTTCAGGGCACACTATTCCGGGGTGGACTACAACAGTTTTGTCTGTGTGGGCTATCGGTGGACTTATGATGATTTCGCTTGGTGTAATCGGTGAATATATAGGAAAGATTTATCTTGAGACCAAGAACAGACCAAGATTTATCATAGAGTCTTATCTGGCAGATGATGCTGACAAAGATGTATTTGATAAATCAGTTCACAGATAAAGGACAATGGCAAGCGCCTATATCGTTTTTTTACATAAAGAATAAAAAAGAACAGGAGATGGAAAATGGCTAACGGACATGGCAAGAAGCCTGAAGATTTTAAGAAGGAAATGGAAGATAACATGAAAGTAGCTCTTTCTGAGCACAGTCATGTAAAGAAAGTAATTGGAATTGTAAGCGGAAAAGGTGGAGTTGGAAAGAGTCTTGTTACAGGTCTTTCCGCAGTATGTATGAATAAAAAGGGGTACAAGACTGCAATCATGGATGCAGATATTACAGGTCCTTCTATTCCAAAGATGTTTGGCATTGGCAAGGCAAATTATGCGGATGAGACAGGTCTTTTACCTGCAACGACACAGGGTGGTATTAAGGTAATGTCCCTTAATATGCTTATGGAAAATGAGACAGATCCCGTAATTTGGAGAGGGCCTGTTATTGCAGGAATTGTAAAGCAGTTTTGGTCAGATGTTAACTGGGGCGATGTGGACTTTATGTTTGTGGATATGCCTCCGGGAACAGGTGATGTACCGCTTACAGTATTTCAGTCTCTTCCTGTAGATGGAATTGTGGTAGTAGCAACTCCACAGGAACTTGTTGAGATGATAGTTGAAAAAGCAATCAATATGGCTAACATGATGAACATTCCGGTTCTTGGAATTGTAGAAAACATGAGCTATATGACTTGCCCTCATTGCGGAGAGCCTATAAATATCTTTGGTGAGAGCAAAATTGAGCAATATGCTGCAAGATGCGGTATAGATATTCTTGGTAGAATACCTCTTGATCCAAAGCTTGCCGGTCTTTGTGACGGCGGAAAAGCCGAGGATGTACAGGGAGATTATCTTGAAAGCCTTGCATATATTCTTGATGGTATGATTGAATAATTTGATGCAATTTGATTTTAAGGCGGAAGAAAAAATGAAAATGAAACCGGAAAAAAATCAGGTGACATGGGGAATTACCATTTTTGCAGTGGCAGTTTGTCTGATGCTTGCGTATTATGTGATATTTGATGGAGGCACATTAATAAGCAGTATTTCCAAAACGGTGGATTCTTTGTCGGGAATTATAATAGGTATTGTTTTTGCGTACATATTGATTCCACTACTTAATGGTATTGAGAACAGGATACTTTCTCCTATATATAATAAAAGAGGAATTGACGTATCAATTTCTGAGAATGCAGATAAAAGAAAGCGTTCTCAGATGAGAAAAATATCCATTCTGCTCACGATGATAATAGTAATTCTTTTGATATATGGACTATTTAGGATCATCATTCCTCAACTTATCAGCAGTATAAAAGAGATTTGGAATAATTATCCTGTATATATAAGAAACATCGATGAGTATTCAAATCTTTTTCTTGCCAATAATCCTGATCTTCAGGATCTTATTGACTCGCAGCTTGACACTTACTATGAGACTTTGAGTCAGTATGTTACAAAAAAGCTGATGCCTGTTCTTGAAAGCAATGTAAATACTATTTTCAAAGTGGCATCCAAGAGCTTTATTTCTTTTATCAAAGTTATATTTGACATGGTGGTTGGCTTCATTGTGGCTATATATGTTCTTAATTCAAAGGAACGTTTTACTACAAAGGGCAAAAAAATAGCTTATGCCGTTTTGAAGGAAGAGTATGCCAATGAGATAATCAGTGGATTCAGATTTGTGCATAATACTTTTGAGAACTTTATCGGCGGAAAACTTATGGATTCGCTCATTATCGGAATTATATGTTATATCGGATGTATAATTTTAGGTATACCGTATCCGGTGCTTATTTCAGTTATTGTTGGAGTGACAAATATTATTCCTTTCTTTGGGCCTTATATTGGAGGATTTTTGGGTGCGTTTATTCTTGTACTCATAAATCCAATAAGTTCTTTGGAGTTTTTGATATTTGTCCTTATACTTCAGCAGTTTGACGGAAATATATTAGGACCGAAGATTCTTGGAGGCTCTACGGGACTTACAAGCTTCTGGGTAATTTTCTCTATTACTTTATTTGGTGGAATCTGGGGAGTAGCAGGCTGGCTTGTAGGTGTTCCAATATTTGCTGTTTTTTATGCGCTTGTATCGAGAATTACCAATGTTTTATTGATAAAAAAAGAACTGTCTACAGATACTCAGAAATATCAGGATCTTGCATATATTGATAAAGGAGAGTATAAACTTCTTACAGATAAAAATAATACAAGATACAATGCTGTGAATGAGAGAAGTACATTTAAAAAGATGTTTAATTTCAATATAAAAACCTGGAATAAAAAGAAAAAATGATTTTTTTAAACTCTTGACGATGATTAATTTAGGATTATAATGTATATATTAGCGCGTCAACGCACTAAAGTCGTAAGGAAAGGGATGAGGAGAAATGAGCAAGAAAAATTTGGACTGGGCTAACATTGGATTTGGCTACATGGTAGCAGATAAGAGATATGTCTCTAATTATAAAGATGGAAAGTGGGATGATGGTGAGATTACAGAGAATTCCATGATCACACTTAGTGAGGATGCCGGAGTTCTTCATTATGCACAGGAGTGCTTTGAGGGACTTAAAGCTTATGAGACTGAGGATGGGAAGATTGTAACTTTCAGACCTGACCTTAATGCCAAGAGAATGGTAGATTCAGCCAAGAGACTTGAAATGCCTCCATTTCCTGAGGAGAGATTTATCAAGGCAGTTGAAGAGGTTGTCGCAGCTAATAAGGATTGGGTTCCACCATATGGAAGTGGAGCTACGCTTTACATCAGACCTGTAATGTTTGCCACGGGAAATGTTATCGGAGTTAAGCCTGCTGATGAGTATCAGTTCAGAATTTTTGTAACTCCCGTAGGTCCTTATTTCAAAGGCGGTGCAAAGCCTATTGTTGTTAAGATAAGTGATTTTGACAGAGCAGCACCACATGGAACAGGTAATATCAAGGCAGGACTCAACTATGCAATGAGCCTTCATGCTATTGTTACAGCTCATGAAGAGGGATTTGCAGAAAATGTATATCTTGATGCTGAGAGCAGAACATATATTGAAGAGACAGGTGGAGCAAACATCGTATTTGTTACTAAGGAAGGCGGACTTGTAGTTCCTAAGTCACACACTGATTCTATTCTTCCAAGTATCACAAGAAGATCAATTGTATATGTTGCAAGAGAAATTCTTGGACTTGATGTTGAAGAAAGACCTGTTAAGCTGTCAGAAGTAGAAAATTTTGTTGAAATGGGACTTTGCGGAACTGCAGCTGTTATCAGCCCTGTTGGAAAAATCAATGACCATGGCAGAGAAATCTGTTTTGCCAGTGGAATGGATGATATGGGTCCTGTACTTAAGAAGCTTTATGATACTCTTACAGGTATTCAGATGGGTAGAGTGGAAGCACCTGAAGGATGGATTCATGTAATTGACTGAATTTAGTTCAAAAATATAAAGATTTGTATTTTTATCAGGTATGTGAATATTGCACAAGCAACTGACATGGCATAAGTGTAAATTCTTATTTTACTGTGTAAAATTGCCATTTCAGTGTAGCTGTGCGATATGTACATACCTTTTTTGGAGGATTATTTTTTGATAGCGTACGTTAATGGGATTTTGGAGAGTTTAGAAGAAGGCAATGCAGTTGTTGATGTCAACGGCTTTGGAATAAATGTTAATATTTCCGGCTCTACAATGGATAGAATGCCCGGAATTGGTGAGGCTGTAAGACTCTATACATATACTAATGTAAAAGAGGATTCGTTTACTTTGTTTGGTTTTCTTTCAAGAGATGAGCTTAATCTTTTTAAAATGCTGATTACTGTAAATGGTATCGGACCTAAAGGCGGTCTTTCGATTCTTTCAGTTATGACACCTGATGATCTAAGATTTGCAATTATGTCAGGGGATAGCAAATCGATTTCTTCAGCACCGGGAATTGGTAAAAAGACAGCAGAGAGAATCACCCTTGAACTTAGAGATAAGATTAAGGTCACTGAGGATGAAATGCTTACGGGCGGCTCAGGTATAGCTATTGCGGATGACGGACTTGAAGCTGAGGCTTCTTCTGCGAGGGATGAGGCTGTGGCAGCGCTTGTTGCTCTTGGTTACAATTCCGCAGCAGCCATGAAAGCTGTCAGAAAAGTTCTTGCTGCCAATAAACAGTCGGCAGAGGACACTGAGCTTTTGTTAAAACTGTCTTTAAAGGAAATGTTCTGATATGGAAAAAAGAAAGATTAATACGACTGCCAGAGGTGTTGATACCAAGGCAAATATTGAAGATGTCAAAATTGAAGGATCACTTCGTCCAAAGTGCCTTGATAATTATATAGGTCAAAAGAAAATTAAGGAAAGCCTGAAAATATATATTGAAGCAGCTAAAAAAAGAGGCGACAGTCTGGATCATCTTTTATTCTATGGACCTCCCGGACTTGGTAAAACTACACTTTCTGTAATTATTGCCAAAGAAATGGGTGTAAATATTAAGATTACCAGTGGACCAGCCATTGAAAAGCCGGGTGACATGGCAGCAATTCTTAACAATCTCCAAGAGGGCGATGTTCTTTTTGTGGATGAAATTCATCGTCTTAACAGACAGGTTGAAGAGGTTCTTTATCCTGCTATGGAAGACTATGCTATCGATATTATGATTGGAAAAGGGCCTACAGCAAGATCAATTAGACTTGACCTCCCTAAATTTACTCTGATTGGTGCCACAACCAGAGCCGGAATGCTTTCAGCACCTCTTCGTGACAGATTTGGTATGATTCATAGAATGGAATTTTATGAAATTGATGAACTTTGTTCAATTATTTTGCAGTCTGCAAAAGTTTTAGGTGTTGAGGTAGATGAAAAGGGAGCTGTGGAAATGGCAAGAAGAAGCCGTGGAACTCCAAGACTTGCCAACAGAATCTTGAAGAGAGTAAGAGATTTTGCCCAGGTAAAATATGACGGAGTAATAACAGAGCATGTTGCTATTACAGCGCTTGATCTTATGGATGTAGATAAAATGGGACTTGATCATACCGATAGAAATCTGCTTATGACTATGATTTCCAAGTTTGGAGGCGGACCTGTCGGACTGGATACTCTTGCGGCTGCAATTGGTGAGGATGCAGGAACGATTGAGGATGTTTATGAGCCATATCTTATTAAGAACGGATTTATAAACAGAACTCCAAGAGGACGTGTTGTGACAGATACTGCGTATAGTCATTTAGGGCTTGAAATCCCCGAGGGAGCCGATATATAATGTTAAAGAATAATGTTCACTATGGTGATCGCAATGTTACCAAAACTGCAAATGAGTGAACATGAAACGTTAGGGGGGAAGGCTATGGCATCTAAGACAGATACTGAGGTTATTATCGGTGGAAAGGTTTTTACACTGAGTGGGTATGAAAGTGAAGAGTATCTGCAGAAGGTAGCTTCATACATAAATAATAAGATTTCCGAGTACAACAAGATTGATGGCTTTAAGAGACAGCCAATCGATACTCAGAACGTTTTGCTCCAGCTAAATATTGCAGATGATTATTTCAAATCAAAAAAGCAGATTGAAATGATGGAAGAACAGCTTTCGGAGAAGGAAAAAGAGCTATATAATCTGAAACATGAGCTTATCGCTACTCAGATTAAGCTTGAAAATACTGAGAAAAACAGTAAGAGCCTTCAGGCTAAGCTTGATGATTCTTCCAAGAAGATAATAGAGCTTGAAGCCCAGGCTAAGGAAAATAGTTCAAAAAAATAAAGAAATTTATATAGGCTGTCATTGCGACAGCCTTTTTTATGATATAGGAAATTTTTCCGAAATTCCTATATTATAAAAAGCGCTGCGCTATGGATGCGCACTCGCGCGAGAATGTCGCGAGTGATATGTTATTTTATTTGAGGAATATAAAATGAAGAGAGTTGAATTACTGGCACCGGCAGGTGGCTATGAAACTATGGTAGGAGCTTTTAATGCCGGAGCGGATGCCGTTTATCTTGGAGGCTCCAAATTTGGAGCCAGAGCATATGCAGATAATTTTGACAAGGACCAGGTTCTTGATGCTATTACTTATGCTCATTTAAATGGCAAAAAAATTTACATGACAGTTAATACTTTGGTTAAAGAGCGTGAATTTGGAGAACTATACGAATTCATGCTTCCATTTGCGCAAAAAAAGCTGGATGGTGTCATTGTACAAGACTTAGGCGTAATGAAATTTATCAGAGACGAGTTTCCGGAAATAGAATTGCATGCAAGCACGCAGCAGACTGTTACCGGTGTGAATGGAGCAAGACTTTTAAAGAAGCTTGGCTGTTGCAGAGTTGTTCCGGCAAGAGAACTCAGTCTTTCTGAAATGGTTGCAATACGTAATGAGGCGGATGTTGAAGTTGAGGCATTTATTCATGGCGCAATGTGCTACTGTTATTCGGGAGTATGTCTTTTTAGCAGTATGGTAGGGGAACGAAGCGGAAACAGAGGAAGATGTGCTCAGCCTTGCAGGCTTCCCTATCAAAGTGGGAGCTCTTTTGGAAAAGATGAATGTTACCCTCTTAGTCTCAAGGATATGTGTACAATAAACATTATTCCGCAGCTTATCGAAGCAGGAATAGATTCTTTTAAAATTGAAGGCAGGATGAAAAAGCCTGAATATGCTGCCGGAGTTACAGCTCTTTATCGAAAATATATTGATATGTATTATGAAAAGCCTTCTAGTGAAATAAAAGTATCAAGGGAAGATATTGATATTCTGAAATCTCTTTATCTTAGAACAGAGATTAGCGAAGGCTATTACAACAGACATAATGGCAGAGAGATGGTGACAATAGGCTCTCCTGCATATAATGGAACTTCAGAGAAAGTTCTTTCTGAGATAAGAGAAAAATATCTTGATAAAACACATAAAATTGGTTGTGAAATCAGTTGTGAGATAGTGCTGGGTCAGCCTGTTGTTCTTTCTATGTGCGTTTGCAGAGACGGAGAGGAAATATGGGAAAGTGTGACCGGAAATATGGTGGATGTTGCTTCAAAACGTCCAATTGATGAAGAAACAGTAAAGAAACAGCTTTTAAGACTTGGAAATACAAGCTTTAGTGCGGAAAATATAGTTGTAAAGATAGATGATAAGGGAAAATCAGAGGGATTATTTGTGCCTGTAAGTGAGCTCAATGATTTAAGAAGATCTTTGTGTGAAAAGATGGAAAAGGCACTGCTTGGTGATAAAGAAGCTGTTATTTATGATAATAATTTTGATGATATTTCACTAAAGGATTTTTCTAAGGTCAGGGGCGATATTCAGGTTCTTGTAAATACGAAAGATCAGCTTGATGCAGTACTTGATTGTCTGTCAGATGATATTAAAGTTTCAGGAATATATATTGACAGCAATCTTATTTACAATCTTGATTTTGAATCAGTGAGAAATCTTAAGAACTTATGCAGTGAAAAAAATATAAAGATAATTGCTGCGCTTCCTTTTATTACCAGAAACGAAGATTGGATGAAGGAAAATGATATTGAAGATATCATTGATAAAGCATATGATGGGATTTTTGACGGCGTTCTTGTCAGAAACCTTGAGCAGCTTGGGATTGTTTTCGAAAAACACAATGAGCGCGGTAAGTCTATAGATGTTATAACAGATTATGGAGTATATGTATGGAATAGGGAGAGTGCAGCTCTTTTGACTGAGCTTCCGGAACTTGTTAGTGGGATTTCCTCTCCGCTTGAGCTTACATTCCATGAGTTAAAAGAAATGGCTCAAAGCGTTAAAACAAGGTTGTCTCGAAATATGCCAATTACGTATAACATTTATGGAAGAGCTCCAATGATGGTTAGTGCCGGGTGTATTAAGAAAACTCTGGATAATTGCAGTGGGAGAATGGGAAAGCATCACGTTGAGAGAACAAATCTCATAGATCGTATGGGCAATAATATGGTGGTAACTACCAATTGCAGGAATTGTTACAATGTTATCTGGAATACATACCCGACTTCTCTTCACAAAAAGCTGGATAAGATTGTTGAGGCTGAGTTGTTTGATCATTTCAGACTTGATTTTACAGTTGAAAATGCCCGGGAAACCGGAAATATAATCAGGGCGTATGCCAAATGCCTTGAACGTACAGAAAAACTTTCTGACAATAAAAAACGCAGGAATATTACAGAAAATATCGATGTGTTTGATGATTTAAAATTCACAACAGGTCACTTTAAACGCGGAGTAGAGTAATGGAATTATATGTGACAGAAATATCTAAATATGTAATTACCCTTTTTCTTTTGCTCTATACAATTGAAGCATTTATGACTTTCAGATATAAGAGTGAAAAAAGACGTAAATGGATTTATGCAGGGCAGATTATCAGCATGTTTGCTGTGCAGATTGCATGCTTTATACAGATATTGGCAAGAACAGGAAAAGTGGCATATCTTTTTTTCTTTCTGTTCCAAATAATTGTATTTGCATCTGTGATAATGCTGTTTTACGTAATATATCCTGATGGCAATAAGCTGCTTATCAATAATAGCTGTATGCTGCTTATGATTGGTATGATCATTCTTACCAGGTTGTCTTACGACAAAGCAGTAAAGCAGTTTTTTATAATTGCAGCTTCATTTGTGCTGGGATTTTTTGTGCCTGAGATTATTTTCAAATTCGATTTTCTTAAAAAGTTTACATATTTTTATGCTGCTGCGGGTATTCTTGCAATTGGAATAGTTCTTATACTTGGCGCTGCAACCAACGGCTCCAAAATTACTTATACTGTTGCGGGAATTACTTTCCAGCCCTCAGAATTTGTAAAGATAATATTTTTATTTTTTATGGCTGCAGCACTATGGAGAGCCGAAAGCTTTTTGGAAATATTTCTTGATTCGGTGCTTGCGGCAGTTCATGTCATAATTCTTGTTTTGTCAAAAGATCTGGGAAGTGCTCTTATATTTTTTATAATTTATCTGGCACTTGTTTATATAGCAACTGAAAATATAGGGTATCTGATCATCGGATTAACATTTGGAATGCTTGCAAGTGTAATAGCATATAAGCTCTTTTCACATATTCAGGTCAGAGTCCAGGCTTTTCTTGATCCGTTTAGTGATATTGAAAGAACGGGATATCAGCTTTCACAGTCTCTTTTCGGAATAAGCAGCGGATGCTGGTTTGGACTTGGCCTTTACGGTGGTTCGCCGGGATCAATTCCCTATGTGGAACAGGATTTTATTTTTTCTGCGATTGCCGAAGAACTTGGGGTTGTCTTTGCGGTACTGATGGTTCTTGTCTGCGTGAGTTCATTTATCATGATGATGAGAGAAGGATATTATTTGAAAGACAAGTTTTACAGGTTGATAATAACAGGAATAGGAATAGCATATATTTTTCAGACGTTTCTTACGATTGGCGGAGGAGCAAAATTTATTCCGCTTACCGGAGTTACTCTGCCGCTTGTAAGTTATGGAGGTACATCCGTTCTTACCACAATTGTCATGATAATGATAGCTGAGGGAGTATGTATGATAAGAGCGCAGGAGCGTTATGAAGCACTTGAGAGGCGACGCAGGAAAATGAATGCTGTTAAGCATGCAGTAGACTACGTTTAGACTTGTAATAAATGGAGGGAAAAATAGTGACAGATTGGGAAGAGTCGAATATTGAACGACATAATCCAAGCAGGCGCAGCAATCAGTCTGAGCCTGTGAAAAGAAAAAGACGTAAAGTCAGATCTTATCCGATTATTGTTCTTTCTGTTTTTTATGGATGTCTTTTTGCAGCTCTTTTAACATATGTGTGCGTATATGCGTATACTAATAAACAGACGCTCATGGATAATAGTTATAATACAAGGCAGCAGATATTGCTTGCTCAGAATTCAAGGGGGAAGATTTATTCCGCAGATGGTGAAGTGCTTGCGTATACGACTGAAAATTCCGATGGCAGTGAAACCAGGGTTTATCCATATGGAAAAGAATTTGCACATGTGGTTGGATATGCATCAAACGGTAAAGCAGGAATAGAATCACAGGCAAATTACTACCTGATCAATACGAGCATCGACCTTAAGGATAAGGTTTCTTATGAAACAAAGGGCGAAAAATATCCGGGAGACAGTGTGTATACAACTCTTGATGTTAAGCTTCAGGAAGTTGCATATAATGCTTTATCAGCCCGGAAAGGTGCCATAATTGTTTCAAATCCTAAAACGGGAGAAATACTTGCCATGGTTTCAAAGCCTGATTTTGATCCCAATACAATTAAAGAGGAATGGTCGAGCCTTATTGCGGATACAAGTAGCGATGCCAGGCTTTTAAACAGGGCTTCACAGGGACTTTATCCGCCGGGCTCTACATTTAAAATTGTCACGTCGCTTGCATATCTTAGAGATAATAATGACAGTTATTCTGATTATAAATTTAATTGTACAGGAAGTTTTTCAAAAGACGGTAATTCAATTTCATGTTATCACGGAGAAACACACGGATACCTTGATTTTATCAGTTCTTTTGCCGAGTCATGTAATTCATCTTTTGCCAATATAGGACTTAGTGTTGACAGGGAGGTATTTGCGGATACTATTGAGAATCTGATGTTTGATGCAGAGCTTCCTCTTAGCATGAATTATTCAAAATCTCATGCTGAAATAACTGGTGACAGTACTACAGATGATATTATGCAGCTTTCGATAGGACAGGGAACTACTGCAGTATCGCCTATTCATATAAATATGATCACTAATGCAGTGGCAAACGGCGGTATACTTATGAAGCCGTATCTTATAGAATCAGTTAAGAGCGAGGATGGAAAAACGGTTAAGTCTTATTCATCAGAAACCTATAAGAAATTGATGACAGAGAATGAGGCACAGATTCTTACACAAATGATGATTCAGGTTGTTGAGAGCGGAACTGCTTCAAAGCTCAAAGGACTTTCATATACTGCTGCAGGAAAAACAGGTTCAGCTGAATTTAACAGTTCCACTTCAGATTCACATGCCTGGTTCACAGGCTTTGCACCGGCTGAAGATCCTGAAATAAGTGTTACAATAATTGTGGAAGATGCCGGTTCAGGCGGCAGCTATGCGGTTCCTATAGCCAAGAGAATTTTTGATGCATATTTTGATGTGGAATAGTGTTTAGGTATTTTTTTGTGTTAATATATTATTATGTTTATTTTATGTTGAAATGATATTTCGCATTTGATAGGCATGCATTCTTGGGGATATTTGTTTGGAGATTATTTTGGAATGAAAAAAGGCGGCTTTTGCCAATTTTATAAGGATATTTATTGGGGAGAAACTGTCAAAAACCGTACTATAGTCAAATGGAAACTTAGGATGGGGATGGGGCAGTTTAATGTCTTTTGTATTACGAAGGCACAAGGCATACATGATCAGCTTGACATAATTCACTGTGCTTTTTTAAAACAAAAGTATTATCGATATCATCCGGTTATGGTTTACGGTATTGCGAAAAGTTATCAGGAAGCTCTTGACATTATTCTAAGAATTTCGCAGGAAGCTTCCATTAAAGGCTATGATGGCAGACTCCTCGAGTATCTTGAAAGCAGGTAAAATGTCACATATTATATTATTTGTGACAAAGTGATTTTGGGGAGAGTATATGCTTGCTATAATTTTGAGCATTTTGAAGATAATTGGTATAGTTCTTCTTGCTATATTGGGAATAGTTCTTTTTGTGGTCATCCTGATTTTATTTGTGCCGATAAGATACAGACTGGATGCATTTGTTCCTGAAACTGAGTTTGATAAAGGCTTTGATGTTGAAAAGATAAGTGCTTCTGCGAGATTTTCGTGGCTTATTCATATCATCAGCGGAGGAATTGATTATCCCAGGCAAAAAGAATTTTATGTTAAGTTGTTTGGAATAAAAATTTTTCCTTCCGGAAAAAAACAGAAAGAAAAAGATAATTCAAAAAAGAATGATAACGACATTTCGTCAGATAATGATGAAAAAGAAATAGACGATAAAACTGAAGAAAAAGAAGATAGTGAAAAGCTTTCTTATTTAGAAAAAAGCGAGATGGATGGAGCAAAATCCGAAGATAATGAAAAAGAACCGGATGATACTATAGAGAAAGAAGAAACTTCCGATATAAAAAATGAAGAGTCCAGGGCGCTTATAGAAATAATAACAGACTTTCTTGAAAAAGTTGAACATATTATCAAAACGCCACAGGATGTACTTCAAAAAATGCAATATACAATATCTAGAGTGTGTGGTAAGATTGAAATGATAAAAAACACACTGGAAAACGATATTTTTAAAAGAGCATTTGCGCTATGTAAAAAGAAAATCATCAGAATGTTAAAGATGATTTTACCTGATAAGACAGATATTGAGCTCATGCTTGGAACCGGAGATCCGGCGGATACAGCCGGTGTAATGGCATTTTATGGGGCTCTTTATCCATTTCTTTATGACACGGTCAGATTTGATCCTGATTTTGAGCGCAGTGTGGTAAAGGCTGACGTACATTTAAAAGGGCATATTACTTTGTTTGTAATTTTGTACTGTCTTCTTGTTTGTTATTTTAATAAGGATGTCAAGAAAGTCATTCGAAGATTTAAAAAGATTATTAATAGTTGAGTTATATTTGTTGGAGGTGTGAGAGTGAGTAATTTTAGTGAAGTAGTAGAGTCATTACTTGGGGGAATGAATTCAATCATGGCTGCGAAGACTGTGGTAGGTGAAGCTACCAAAGTTGACGATACAATTATTGTTCCGCTTGTGGATGTATCTTTTGGCGTTGGAGCAGGCTCAAGTACCGCTGAAAAAAAGAACGGTGGATGCGGAGGATTTGGAGCAAAAATGTCTCCGAGTGCAGTTCTTGTAATCAAGAATGGAACTACTAAACTTGTAAATATCAAAAATCAGGATGCAGTTACGAAGGTGCTTGATATGGTACCTGACATTGTAGATAAGTTCTCAGCTAAAAAAGAGAATATGATGGACGATGACCAGGCAGCATCAATTGCTTTTCCGGAGAAAGAGTGAGTTAATTAACCTCTGGCTAATGCAGATATTGGAGACTTGATTATTTGGCGGTTGCCCAGCCGAGGTGTTTTATAAGGGGGCTTCTTATGGAAAACAGAAAAGATATTGAGGAGATTATTTTAAACGGTTCACAGGATGATCTTTCGCAGCTAAGGCTGTGGCTTTTTAAGGAAAGTGTGAGGCTGGAAAATATGGAAAGCTCACTTTCTGAGAGATATAAAAAGCTTGAGGAAGATGAAATTGCTTTCAAAAAGAAAATGGATTTGGAAGAGAGAAAACTCGAAGCTGCAAGCAAAAAATTAAATACTGACAAGGCTCTTTTTGAACAGAGACTTGCTATTTTGAACAACGGATTCGAACAATTAAACAGTGACAAGAAAAAGCTTGAGAGTGAGTTTGTAAGACTTGAGCGAGAAAAACTCTATCAGCATGAGAATGAGTATGAAGCACTGGATCTTTTGTTTAGAGGGGTTAATAATCCGCTTGCGCTCAAAAAGAGGTATAAGGATCTGATAAAGATGTTCCATCCGGATAATATCAGTGGCGATCAGGAGATGGTTCAGCTTATTAATGAAGAGTACAGTACACTTTGCAGGCAGTATGATATGAGCATGTATTCCTGAGATTTAAATGGTAGTTGTTTTGAATAAAAAAATATGTTATTGTTAACAAGTCATTGTTTCAAGCGAAGCAATGACTTGTGTATGTTCTGCGGGGAATATATGTTTTTATCGTTTAGCATTCGATAGATTGCATGTCTGGCGCTTCTGCCGGAAAATTCATTATTGAAAAATAAAAATGTTGACATATGCGAACATCTGTTTTATTATGTTTATTGTGCAGAACGGATGTTCTAAGAGCGTTTGAAAAGGAGAACAGTATGGAAAGAGAAGAAAAACAAAAAGCATTAGAAGCAGCACTTGGTCAGATTGAGAAGCAGTTTGGTAAAGGCGCTGTTATGAAGCTTGGTGATTCAACAGATGCTATGAACATCGAGACAATACCGACAGGATCACTTAGTCTTGATATCGCACTTGGACTTGGTGGTATTCCTAAGGGTAGAATTATAGAAATATACGGACCTGAATCCAGTGGTAAGACCACTGTTACATTACATATGATTGCAGAAGTGCAGAAGAGAGGCGGAATTGCAGGCTTTATTGATGCTGAGCACGCTCTTGATCCTGTTTATGCCAAAAATATAGGCGTAGATGTGGATAATCTATACATTTCACAGCCTGATAGTGGAGAACAGGCTCTTGAGATCACAGAGACTATGGTTAGATCCGGAGCTATTGATATCGTAGTAGTAGACTCAGTAGCAGCGCTTGTACCTAAGGCAGAAATTGATGGAGATATGGGAGATTCTCATGTTGGACTTCAGGCTCGACTTATGTCTCAGGCTCTTCGTAAGCTCACTGCAGTTATCAGTAAATCAAATTGTACTGTAGTATTTATTAACCAGTTGAGAGAAAAAGTTGGTGTTATGTTCGGTAACCCGGAGACTACTACGGGTGGACGTGCGCTTAAGTTCTATTCATCAGTACGTATGGATGTTCGTCGAATTGAGGCAATCAAGCAAAATGGTGAAAACATCGGTAACAGAACAAGAGTCAAAGTTGTTAAGAATAAGATTGCTCCTCCTTTCAAAGAAGCTGAATTTGATATTATGTTCGGCAAGGGAATATCTGCTACAGGAGATGTTCTTGATCTTGCTGCGAGTGTAGATATCGTGAATAAGAGCGGCGCTTGGTATCAGTATGATGGAGAGAAGATTGGTCAGGGAAGAGAAAATGCAAAGCTTTATCTTGAAAACAACCCTGCTATTCTTGCAGATATCGATGCAAAGGTAAGAGCACATTTCGGACTTCCTGTTGATACGTCTTTTATAGCTGCTACAGCTAAGAAGGATGTTGCAGCAGAAAGTAAAGATGAAGCAGACTCAGAAGTTCCTAAGAAGAGCAAGGCTTCAAAATAATATCAAGGTGTATTTATGATTGTTTCTGAAATAGTTGAGCTTGATAAGAAAAGATGCAAAGTGTTCATTGATGGAGAATATGCATTTGTCCTCTATAAAGGTGAGCTTAGAGACTATTGTATAAAACAAGGGGCAGAGATAAATGAATCTGTTTATGAAGAGATTATATCTGTAGTTCTTTCAAAAAGAGCCAAGCTTCGTGCCATGAATTTACTGCAGAAAAAGGATTATACAGAAAAACAGCTCAGAGAGAAACTTGTTGAAGGGCAATATCCTGAAAAGCTTGTTGATGAAGCAATTGAATATGTGAAATCATATAGATATCTAGATGATGAGAGATTTGCAAGAGACTATATTACTTATCGTATTTCAGACAGATCCAGAGCTAGAATAATTCAGGATCTTGTGGGCAAAGGTGTAGATAAGGACCTTATAAACGAAATTGCAAATGAATTGTATGATGAGGAAAATCAGGATCCGGAATTGTCTCAGATAACAACTCTACTTAACAAGAAGCATTATGATCCAAAAAATTGTGACTTTAAAGACAAACAGAAGATAATGGCATTCCTTGCAAGAAAGGGATACAGCATGGAAAAAATACGCAAGGCGATGGAACTTGTCACCTCATCTGATTACTAACCTTACTAACCTTACTATTCATTTCTCTTGACACTACATTTTATACAAGGTAAAATTTAAGTGTTGTAAAATTGTATTTAAGTGTGTTTTTTTTAAGCACACTATACAAAATATTGTACAATGAAAATTGAATAAGGAGGTGCTCCTGTAATGACCGGTGTTATTATTGCAGTAGTAGCAACTCTTGTCATTTCTGTACTTGTAACTTGGTTTTTGGCTACCTCATATCATAAGAAGGTTACTGAGGGGAAAATCGGAAGTGCTGAGGAAAGGGCAAGAAAGATTATTGACGAAGCACTCAAAACTGCTGAGGATACTAAGCGTGAGAAGCTTTTAGAGGCTAAAGAAGAGGCTATGAAGACTCGTAATGACCTTGAAAAGGAAGTTAAGGATCGCAGAAACGAGATCCAGCGTTCAGAACGCAGAGTTCAGCAGAAAGAGGAAAATGTCGAAAAGAGATCGGAAGCGATCGAGAAGAAAGAGCAAAGTTTAAATGCTCGAGAGGATGCTCTTAACAAGAAGAGTGAAGAGGTTGCAAGGCTCAATGAACAAAGGCTGCAGGAACTGGAAAAGATTTCTGGCTTAACCTCCGAACAGGCTAAAGAGTATCTTTTAAAAATTGTAGAAGATGATGTAAAACATGAATCAGCTGTCATGATCAAGAACATGGAAGCTGAAGCAAAAGAAGAAGCAGATAAGAGAGCTAAGGAAATTGTTGTAAATGCGATTCAGCGTTGTGCAGCAGATCATGTTTCCGAAACTACAATATCTGTTGTTCAATTGCCTAATGATGAGATGAAAGGCAGAATCATTGGTAGAGAGGGTAGAAATATCCGTACTCTTGAAACAATGACAGGTGTAGACCTTATAATCGACGATACACCTGAGGCTGTAGTTATTTCAGGTTTTGATCCGATTCGCCGTGAAGTTGCCCGTATTGCGCTTGAAAAGCTCATTGTAGATGGACGTATTCACCCCGCAAGAATTGAGGAAATGGTTGAAAAGGCACAAAAGGAAGTAGCTGCCAAGATTAAGGAGGAAGGTGAGAATGCCGCTATTGAGGCAGGTGTTCATGGACTTCATCCTGAGGTTATTAAAATTCTTGGTCGTATGAAATTCAGAACCAGCTATGGTCAGAACTGTTTGAAACATTCTGTAGAGGTTGCACAGTTGTGCGGACTTCTTGCATCAGAGTTAGGACTTGATGTGAGAGTAGCTAAGAGAGCCGGACTTTTACATGATATCGGTAAAGCTGTGGATCATGAACTTGAAGGTTCACATATTCAGCTTGGTGTTGATATCTGTAAGAAATATAAAGAGTCGCAGATTGTTATCAATGCAGTAGAGGCTCATCATGGAGATGTAGAGCCGCAGTCACTTATAGCAGTTCTTGTACAGGCAGCTGATACAATTTCATCAGCAAGACCTGGTGCTAGAAGAGAGACTCTTGAAACTTACACATCCAGATTAAAAGAACTCGAGGATATTACAAATAGCTTTAAGGGTGTGGATCACTCATTTGCTATTCAGGCCGGTCGTGAAGTCAGAGTAATGGTAGTTCCTGAACAGGTATCTGATGCAGATATGGTTCTTATGGCTCGTGATATTGCCAAGAAGATAGAGGACGAGATGGAGTATCCCGGACAGATTAAGGTTAATATCATAAGAGAGAGTAGAGCAACAGACTTTGCCAAGTAATAAAATCTTTTTGCAGATTCGTTCAAAATGTAATAAAGAGGATATCCAATATTGGGTATCCTCTTTTTTTATTCAATAGGAAATTCCTTCGGATTTCCTATTGTTTATTTGATTTTTTCAGTAAATATCCACTTTAATTATGCGTTTTATTGAGTGTTTTTTTGATTATTTGCGGTAAGAAATCTGTAATAAACTTAAGGCATATTGCAAGCATAGTTGTAACGATTATTTCAGTAATAAATAAAAGTAAAATATCGAGATTACTAAAAGCAACATTTTGACCGTTTTTGGTTAATTCAAGTATAACAACGTGGTGAATCAAAAAATATTCATAACTGTATTTACAGATTTTGTCAGATACATGTATAACAATTGGAATCTTTTTGATACTATCTTCTAATCCCGTAAAGAATAAAAATGCACTAAGACATTGTATTACAATTTGAAAACTGTCAATTCCAGGAAGTTCAATAGGACAAAATACAAAAAATAAATTGACAATTAGTCCGAGATAGCAGGTAAATTTCGGTAACTTGTGAAGTATTGTTGCTAAGAACATACCAAGTATGAAATCATAAATCTTGATTGTAAGATTCATGTACATAGGAACATTATCAAAGCATTCAAAATAATTGTATTGTAAATTAATGAGCAGATAGTATAGTGTTGCAATTGCTATAGTTATGTATGCATTTTTTTGCATCATTCTTTTCAAAAATGGGAAAAGAATATACATAAGTATAAGACAGCCTAAAAACCATTCACCAATTCCAATTGAGAAGGTAGGGATGTTGAAAACTCCCATATAAGTATCCATTCCAAGAAGAGTGAAAATAAAACTATAAGGGCTTATTTTTCTGCCTTCGAATGGATTACTATATAGCATTTGCCCGGTCGAGATCAAATAAATAAAATAGAATGAGTATACAATATAAAAAGGAATAAGGATTTTGAAAAATCTTTTTTTATAAAATTTTGTTATGCTGTAATCAGGTTTTTGTGAAGACATCATAAGTCCACAGCCGGATAATATAAAAAACAGTCCCACACCGACTTTAGCAATATGCATATTAGTATTTTCAAATAAAAAGCTGATACTTTCATGTTGTCTGATACCATAAATATATAGGGTGATAACCATGTGATAAAAGACAATAGCTATCATAGATAGAGCTCTTAGTAGATTCATGAAGTTATATTTTTTCTGCATTTAGTTTTTCCACCGTGTCAATTATTTAAGGTACTATTCAGTTGTCAGCCGATATATGAGTGGACATAAATGCTTATTTTCGTCTGCGTCGTAATTCATATAGATTCAAATACAAGAACAAGCTTCATTTCAACGTTGTTCAAAGCATTCAGCTTGTTCTTGTATTTTCATCCTATGAATTATCTCCTCGTCCGAGAATTGCACATTTATGTCCGCTCATATAATCAGGCTGACGACTGAATTGTAACTGAATATATTTATAGTTTTTTAATTATTTCCTTTACGTTTGTTGGTGTATCATTAATTTTGATATGTTGACTTTATGAGGAGGAATAAGATGAAAAAAAGATTGTTGGTATTTTTATGCGCATTAACAGTAGTTGCAGGAAGCGTAGCAGGTTGTGGAAATGCTGATGAGCAGGCACAGACTACTGAAACAGAGCAGGCTGTTGAACAGAATTCTGTTACAGAAGCTGCTGTGGCAGAAGAAACTGCGGAAACAACTGTTGGAATGGAAAATCCATGGGTTGATATTACTGAGGATGAAGCTAATGATAATTGCTTTAGACTGTTCAAAGCGCCTGATGGTGCTAAAGATGTTATCTGGTCAATGTGTGATGAACTTGGAGATGTTGAAAAAGGCATCGGCCCAATGATTCAGCTTTCTTTTACTCTTGACGGTGTACAGTTTACTGCAAGAGCACAGCAGGGAGCAGCAGAGGATACTGATATTGCTGGAAACTACGTTGAATGGACAGTTGGCCCTGAGGAGGCAACACTTGCAAATTGGGCTGAAGGAAATATGCCGGCAAAGACTTATCGCTCAATTAATGAATCCGGATATCTTGACATGATTACCTGGTATGACATCGAAATGGGTATAGCTTACTCACTTTCCGCTGCAGCAGCAGATCTTGATGGCTTTGATATTCAGGCAGTAGCAGAGCAGATGTATTCTGAAGAAAATAATACTTTTGAAGAAATGGCTGCAGATTTCCTTCAGGAGCAGTCAGGAAAAACATCTTTTGCAACATATGACGATGTTATTGCAGAGCTTAAATCAGGACAAGGATACGCATATTTAAAGCTTGTTGGAAGCGATGAGGAAGTTCTTGCAGTAACTGATCTGGTTTTTGAAGCTGATCATTCTGCTTATGAAGCATCAATCTACGGTAAACTTAATGGAAATGTGACACAACTTTCAGTTGTATCCGGAAATGGATCTTCATATCCGCTGAGACTTGAAGACGGAATTCTATATTGCGGTGATAATCATACTTATGAGACATATTTCCTTGCTGAGGATTCAGGTGCTCTTATGCAAAAGGATTATATATCTGATGGTGTTGATTTTGGAACAAATGAGTTTTCCGGTTTTACAAGAGAAAAAAATACATTTGAAGATGTTACAGACTACACCGGCGGGCAGGAAGAATTTGATAAGCTCATTGAAGAGCGTGAAAACAAGCCTATTGTAGAATTTACTATAGTTGAATAATAGTTACAATTCAGTTGTCAGCCTAATTATATGAGCGGACATAAATGTGCAGTTCTCGGACGAGGAGATAATTCATAAGATGAAAATACAAGAACAAGCTGAATGCTTTGAACAACGTTGAAATGAAGCTTGTTCTTGTAT
>JAFSQI010000038.1 GCA_017446685.1 Butyrivibrio sp. | reverse complement strand
TTTTCAACTCTCTGTACTATCATCTTCCTCTAAAATCTCCTTAATCTTTTTGGCTTTTCTACTGCTGTAAAGCTTCATTGAATAACAATGCAACAAACTTATGATTTCCTCAAAGATTTCCTGACTGTCAAGTTTCTCAGATCCAACTTCGCTAATAACGATTATTTCACATCCATACTTTCTGAACAGATAAACAAATAGTTCAAATCCAACTCTCGAAAGTCTGTCTTTATATGCAATGATTACTCTATTTACTTTGCCTGCAAGTATGTCGTCAAGTAATTCAAAGAATTGTTTGCGCTTATCAAAACTGATTCCACTCGCTATATCTTGAAAAATTCCATGCCCTCCTTTTTAGGTAAATGCATTTTTAAAAACTAAGTAATACAGCTGATTCGTACGTACTTCTTCCTGTGATTACTTAATGGTAAGGGCTGCCCCAAGGGCAAGGTCAATACTTTTTTATAATCTTCCAAGCACTCAGAAGCTTTTCCATATTCCAGGCCGCATTTGCGGGACTTGTCGATGGAAGACAAATCGCAGACCTTTTGATAGCAGGCTCTGTATACTTTTCATAATACTTAAGTGCCTTTTTACCATTGATATATATTGCCTCGATATCCGCTGTGTTTAATATACGGCTTAAGTCGTTTGGCACTACATTAGTGATGCTGGAGTCCGCCGAACCGACAATATCGCAAGACTGTATTACATCCCATAATGCAATCCTGTTCCTTATCAAAAGAGCTTTTTTCTCCTCTATAGTCTTTGGCTCTTCCTCTTCAAAGACTCTGGAAACTACTTTCCAAAATCTATTCTGCTTATGTCCGTAAAAGAAACCTTCCTCTCTTGATTTTACAGAGGGAAAACTTCCCAAAATAAGGATTTTAGATTTTTTATCATATATTGGTTCAATTGGATGTATAACCATAATTAAGTCTCCCCTTCCCCCATCCAACATATATGCACACTCTTTTATAGTACAATATGGCAACAAAAAAGAGAAGCATCACTGCTTCTCTCTTACTGCCGGCGACCGGGATCGAACTTTTGAGAAGTCTTGGAACCCGCATGGATTACACGCTGCACTAAACTCGAAGGGACCTCGTTAAGTGCACGTGTATGGTTCGCACTAGCTTCGATAATACCTCAGCAAGTGCTCTACTCAAGGAGCCTTGCGACGCGCAGCTAGTCCTTTAGGGCGGACTCACCTTTTTTTTGGCCCAATTTCTGACCCACTTTCGTATGATAAAGGATATTCATATTTATTGAATAACAAACAATATTTACAGCAGCGATATCAATCTTTAAAACATATCTGTACCTTTGATTATCCAAAAGTAAGCTCCAATAGTTCAAGCGCTGCTTCTTTACTCTTAACTCGAATCAGATTGTCATCAGGCTTAGCTCTGGATAGTAGATTCATACTTCCATACCACACAATCTCATTGTCAATAATTGCATAGTGTTCATGCATGTGATCCTGTATTCTGACGTTTACTCCGTTGTCCTTTAATAACTGCACAATGCCTTTGGTATCTTTAATCCTTTCCTCCGGATATCCTTCTGGGTTAAGGGTGACAACAGTTATTCTGATCCCATCTTCCTGTTTTTTCTTTACAAGCCTAATAAAAGAATCAACTTTAGAATGATTTAAGCCTGGACTTGAAATAACAATTTCCTTATTTGCTTCCAAAAGATCCTTCTCATAAACACTTTCATATGAATCCATGTCAAAGATAGAATTTGCATCCTGCTTGTCTATAATCGCATTATTCCAAATTTCATACCCTATCTTCTTATAAGCTCTAAGGCGCTTGTGGTACATTTTTTCAAGAACTCGGATATGCGAATCTACGTAATCATATATTATTACTTCCGTCTTTGTCTTATAATCTCTGTGTAACCTCCCGGCAAATTGCTCAATATTGCCTTCAGCTGCTGCAGGCATTGCCAGCATCAATGTATCCAGTCTTGGAAAATTAAACCCTTCACCAACATATTTATCAATTGCCACGAGTATTACAGATTCATCATCAGAAGCAGCTCGCATCTGCAATCTCATTTCGTCTTTAGCTTTTCTACTTCCTCCGCCTTGCAGAAGGTATACATGATCTGCTTTTCCCTGCAATCTCTGATAAATCAGCTCCGCATGTTCTTTGTATTTGGTTAATACCAGCGGAGTTCTACCATCCTTAATACAGTCTTCCACATCAGATATTATCTGATCATTCCTAGAATCACACTCAATTACAGCCCGGTTTGCGTCTGTTATCTTCAGATCTGTAGAACTTACAAGCCTCGTAAATCGAGGATATACAAAATGCGCTATGCCTTGTTTCTGCGCTCTCTCTTTAGCAGTATATCTGAACCGAATAGGTCCAAACTGCATAAACACTTTCTTTTCAAGTCCATCTTCCCGTTTAGGAGTAGCTGTTAATCCATATACATACTTTGCTTTTGCTGCCCCAATTACATCTTCAACCGTCTGCGCTGCTCCATGATGGCACTCATCCATAATTACCATTCCGTAGTTTTCGATAATTGGATTGATTTCATCACCCTTTCCAAGAGATGAAAAAATAGCAACATCAACTATTCCAGTCATCGAATCATGCCCGGCATACAGTTTTCCAATCAAGTTTTTTCTCTTTTTAATTCTTCCTGTTTTTGTTTTATATTCAGGTAATTCAGCTTTAATATCTAAGAATCTGCTTAAATCTTCAATCCAGTTCTTCTGAATTTCTGTGTTATGAACAAGAATTAGTGTATTCACCTTTCTTTGGGCAATTAAATATGCACCTACAACCGTTTTCCCAAAAGATGTCGTGGCTGCTAGTACACCGTTGTCGTGCTCCAAAATTGCTTGTGCACCTCTCATCTGTTCCTCATATAAAGCACCATTGAAAGAAACAACTAAAGGAGTTCCCTTACATCTGTTATCAGTAAGAGAAAATGGAATTCCAGATGCATTTAATTTTTCAATTAGTGAATCTAAAAGAGCTCTCGGAATACAAATATAATCTCCATCATCATAACCACAAAAAATGATTCTAGACATACCTTGCGTCGAAAAGCCCATACCTGCAGTCTTATAGAACTCCGAATTGCTAAATGCAGCCATTCTCCTTATAGCATTCTGCATTTTATATTGCATTCCTTTTGAATTAATGTATATCTTATCAGAAATGATGATTTCTACTACGGAAGGTGCATCTTCCTTACAAAAAGAAAGTTTCACTTTTTCCCAAGGCTTCTGTTTTCTCGCCATGGTATCATCTGCATCTTCATCAAAATCATTACATAGGCCCCCTAATAAGCCATCTGCTCCCCAGGCCTTTATCTTTTCTTCAACAATCTCTTTAGAGATTCTTTTAACATTCTTGAGGCACTCCCATTGATCAGGATATGCATTCCAGTTTTCATCTATGAAAGCACTATTTCCCGCCTGTAAAGCCAGTCCCTGTAATGGCAACGCTATCAGATTTCCTAATCCAGGTCTCCCAGTCTTTGCATTAATCGGAATATGGTCCTGAGCTGGGAGCATTCTGTCATAATATGTGAATTTTTTCATATTAACAGATTCGGCACCTTTGGTTAGCAAAGCTGTTCCAAATCTTCTTGCTGTAGATGCCAATATCGGCTTTTCAAAGAATATCCAAAAATGGGCTCCCTTGCCAGATCTTGAGCGCTCAACTAAAATCGGCACGTCATTGTCTTCACATATCTTCCTAAATGTGTTTACTTCAATCATCCATTCAGAATCAGGATTTGCCCAATCATCACCACAAAAATCATCATTATGACAATCAAAGTCAAACACAAGAAAGTTTATAGTTTCATCAAGAAGTAGCGGGTATACTCCTAATACATCCGATGCATCTTCCTTCTTTCCTCTCAGATGCTCATACACCACTTCATCAGTCAATTCCTTATAATTCGGGTTTTTACATTCACCACATGAAAACTTTGGATTATTCCTCTTTGGGCATAATCCATCCTTCCAGAAATACCAACACTGAGTATAATAGCTATGCTTACCCGTTTTCTTATTGACTTTTCCATAACGCAAACAATAAACATCACTTCGTCCGTTAAACAAGTTGCGGAAGAATTTAATTCGATGCTTGGTTATTTCCAAAGGGCTGATTCTTGCTCCTTGATTATCGTCAAATAGAATGTTCTTATCCGGAGATAGGTCTTCAACAATCTTCGCTTCCTTTCTATATGAAATACCTGCCTCATCAAGCAAACCATGTAAATAACTTATCTCTTTTTCAAGTTG
>JAFSQI010000037.1 GCA_017446685.1 Butyrivibrio sp. | reverse complement strand
GTTATATTTGGGACAAGTGAAAATAATCTCGATGATGTTCTGCGCGTTAAGAACCCGATATTAAACTCTGATGAATATAAAAACTCACTTGTGAAGACGAGACGAAAATATAATACTAATGCAGGTCTTCTTGATGTTATGCCGATTAACGTACTTGGGAGCGTTATGGGACAGTACTGGGCGAATTCATTCGGGAAATATTTCGGTGATAAGCCGTATGACTCTTACTGGAAGGAAAAATTTTCGAGGCTTCAGCATGTCCGTGATTCAGTTTTTCATGCGCATCCTGAATATTTGAGCCGTGAAGATATTGAATCAGTTAAAGCAATATGTCTTGAGATTACGGAGTGTCTTGGTCTCAGGAAATGAAAATAAAAATATTTTTGGGGGAGTTTAATTGCTCCCCTGTTTTTATTCAGTCTTTGATGTATGCCTCAAAATGATGATTTGGAACTCTCTCTTCTTCGGGAGGTAGTTGCATGTAATCACCGTAAAGACTGCGCAGAAGTTCATCATAGCCTGCAGGTATCTTGTACATCTTACCTTCGAATTCAGCATCAATAAATTTTTCAAAAAGTTTTCTGTCTACTGCAATTAGCTGAAGTCCCAGAAAATTACCCACACGTTTTGTATTTTGATACATATATTTTCTGGCATTAAAATTCATTTTTTTGGCAAAATAGTTTTTGGGGATAATAAAAGAAGTCAAAATCTTCATTAATGCACACAAAACAAAAACGCCTGTTTTCCTGAATATATTTCCTTGTGGAACAGATATAAGAGATCTAAATTGCAGACGATAGAAATACCATAAAAAATTTCTGTGATCGATTATTTTCTTCAGTGCTTTATCATCATCAGGTGCATTATCCCAGCAGAAAATATCTAAATAAACATGAGATTTCCATTTATCATCATATAAAATAGTGTTTGTATCTAACACCCTGCCACAATAACGTTTATATGTCGGGTCATTCTCAGGTGTACTGAAACGGTAATGCGTATTGTGTTTATTGAACAATTCCATGAATTTTTCATAATCCGGCCTGAGCATTGCAATGTCTATATCATCATCCCACGGGATAAAACCCTTGTGCCTTATTGCTCCTATAAGCGTTCCGTAACATAGCCAGTATTTTATATCATGCTCATCACAGAATTTAGCGACAACATCAAGAATTTCAAGCTCAACCTTCTTCAGTCCTTCAACATCAAGAGCCTTCATCATAACGTTATTCCTCCTGCTCTGAAGCAACAAAAAGCGCTGCCTGCATTCACTAATGACAGAGCAGTACTATATTTTTGCAGCAGATTTTTATGATAAAGCGTTGAAGAGACAGAATTTAGCTGTGAGCTGTAAGCATTGTAAATACCTTTTTGTCTCACTGTCAATAATTCCCTTCGTAAAATTTTGATTTTGCTTTGATTATTATATCACTTAGTTTCTTTTTCACCTTTATTCTTAATTGATGTACGCCTCAAAATGATGATGCGTTTTCTGTTCCTTCAATGGAGGCAGCTGCATATAATTACCGTATAATTTCGTCAGCCATTCATCATAACCCGAAGGTATTTTATATTTTCTGCCTTCGAACTCAGCGTAGATGAAGTTCTCGAACTTTGACTTGTCCATTGCCAGCTCATGACGGCCAAGAAAACTTCCGGCACGTTTTGTATCTTCATGAATATATTTTCTTGCGTTTTTCAGGAGCTTCCATCCGAAATAATTTCTGGGCAGAATTTTTTCAGGTATTATGTTCATAGGAATTCTGATTGAATAGGCAAGAAGTCTTCTGAAAATATTTCCGTTTGGAGGAGCGAACATCGGCAGGAAGCGTCCAGCGTTCAAATGTCTGTAGATATATTGCCACATAAACATTCTCTTAAGCTCTTTGTCATTATCGGGTGCATTGTCCATAACCCATATGTCAACGTGAATTGATGTTTTTATGCCGGTTTTTCTGTCTGGTTCGTAGTATTCTGTCTGTGTATCGAGTACCATTCCGAACTGGTATAATGATTTGGGATCGTTCTCCATGCTGTAAAACTTGTAGCGCGTGTTCTTCTCGTTGAAGATGTTCATGAATTTGTCATAATCTGCTCTGAGCATTCCTAAGTCAATATCATCATCCCACGGAATATAGCCTTTATGCCGGACAGCACCTAGCAGAGTTCCTCCATCGAGAAAGCACAGAATATCATGCTCATCACAAAATTTCATGACAACATCAAGAATCTCAAGCTGAATCTTCTTCAGCCCGCAAGTATCAAGCTGCCTCATATATAAATATAATCCTCTCATTCAGGTTTTTATGAATGAATTCTATCACACAAATAAAAAAAGCTCCGGGGAGTTTTAGTTTTCAGACAGAATTCTTAAATCAGTCTGAGCTTTTCTCTGCCGGAGCTAAACCTGAATGATTGGTTTACAAGTTCATTCACTCTTAAATAAAAGAGTGTTTAGTTATTCATCACCATCTTCTTTGAGATATGCTTCATAATAGTGATG
>JAFSQI010000036.1 GCA_017446685.1 Butyrivibrio sp. | reverse complement strand
CTGTTCACTCGCATACTGCTCGCTCCAGTAACCACTTCGCGCATTCATTCCAAATCGACTTCGTCGATGGAATGCGCTCACTCCTGCATCAGGTTCTCACGAAATGCGCAGCTTAGTGCGCATTTCTGTCTGAACAGTAACGGAGAATTGCCAATATTCATGTCATTCATGGAATACGTGATTATTACTGAAGATTAGCGTGCATCTCATTTTAAAGAGTAACCTAAAGCTTCAATTGTCTTAATAAATACACTGTCATCGATTTCTCTGTCATATTTTATTTCAACACTTCCTTTTCTTAGGTTGACTTTACATGAAGCGCCGTCAATGTTGTTGATGGCGCGTTTTATTCTGTTTTTGCAGTTTTCGCAGTGCATTCCCTCTACATCAAAAGTTTTCTTACCTATAACAGGATTGTTCAGCTTTTTGTCGAGAACTTTATCTTCATAACCTCCTCCGCAGCAGCCACCCTCACCTTTAAAATGCTTGATAGAGCCTTTTAAAGCAAAAGCAACTATTAACACTACGAGGCCTGCGGCGATTATATTTGAAATCATTTTTCACACTTTCCTGATAAAATTTATCATCTTATAATATTGACATATCTGTTAGCATATACTAACACAAAAAGATAAAAAAGTCCATAGATACCAAATTAGTGTAAGATTACTTAAAAAATAACCCCCTGGGGGGCTTAAAAATTTTTAAATTATAGAATAAACTCTCATTTGTGCAACATAAATTACTAACAGATGGGAGTTTTATTATGAAAAAGAAATTTTTATCAATGCTTATTACTGCAACTTTAGCATTCACTGCAGTTGCATGTGGTAGCGCAGAAACTGAAGTTACAGATTCTGCCGAAAAGTCCGTAGAAGCAACAAACACAGATAATGGAACAGATAAAGCTGCAACGAAGGAAACATCCACAGAACCTAAGATTCTCAAGACTGCAGCGTCATTTGCTTATCCAAGTCTCGATGTTCACAAGGAGTACTATGGATGGTATACACAGATTTACGGAATATCAGAGACTCTTTTCAAGATGAATGAAAACGTCAGCGTGGTTTCAGGCCTTGCCAAAGATGCAACAGCTGATGGTTCGGTTTGGACAATTACCTTAAGTGATGGTGCAGCTTTTTCAAATGGAACACCTCTTACGGCTGAAATGGTTATTAGAAACCTTAATAGAGTAGCAGAATTAAATGAGAGATTTGCTTATCTTGCAGATTTTGAGATGACAGCAGTAGATGATAAGACTATTACAATCAATACAAAAGAAATTTATCCTACGCTCAAGAATGACCTTGCAAGCCCTGAACTTGGAATGATCGATCTTGATGCAACCACAGATTTTGACAACAATCCTATTTGCACAGGTCCTTTCCTTATAAAGAGCTTTCAGCCTGAGGGCGATGTAGAAGTGGTTAAAAATGAAAGCTATTGGGGCGGTGACGTTAATCTTGATGGCGCAGTTTTTTACTATATGCAGGAGGATGACCCCAAGCTTTTAGCTATGCAGAGCGGAGAGATTGACTGCTATAACTCTGTTTCTTCTGCAGCTCTTGCAGTTTATAATCAGGAGCCGGACAAGTACAATGTTGTATCTATTCCCGGTGCAAGACTTCAGTTTTATATTTTAAATGAGAATACTCTTGATGATGCCGTTAGAGAAGCAATTAATCTTACAGTAGATAAGGATGCAATCGCTGCCTATCTTTCAGGCACAGTATCTGCGGCAGTTGGCCCTTTTAACCCATCTGCAGCCTATGGTCAGGTTACAGTTCCTTCCGTTGATACATCTAAGGCAAAAGAGCTTCTTGAAGCAGATGGATATATTTTAAACAGCGATGGTTTTTACGAAAAGGACGGTGAAAAGCTTACAATCAGCATTAAATACTATGCGGCTAGATCACTTGATACAATTGCTCTTCTTATCCAGGAACAGTTAAAGGCAATCGGTGTTGATTCAGTGCTTGGCTCTGAAGAAGATCCTGATTCTACTTACATTGCAAACAGTGATTTTGACCTGGCACTTTACTGTATGATCGCTGATAAAGCAGGTGATCCTCTTTATTTCATCGATTCAGTATTTAAGGAAGGTTCTTACTATGATTGTGGTGGATTTGCAGATGTTCACTGCAATGAGCTTATAGAACAGCTAAGATTTGAGACAGACACAGCAAAAAGAGCTGAGCTTGCCAATGAAATTGTACAGATCGCAATTGATGACAATGCTTATGGGTTTGTAGGTCTTTTTAACAACACGACTGTACTTCGTCCCGGTGTTACAGGATTTGCTGAAAATATTCCATTTGATTTCTATGGAATAGATGCGGAGACAACTATTGAATGATTAAAAAGCTAATTAAAAGAATTGCAGGTTTAATCTTTATACTTGTGATCTTGAGCTTTTTGGTGTTCTTGCTAATGTACCTTGCTCCTGGTGACCCTGCTGAAAAGAGGCTGACGTCACAAGGCGTTGCGGTGACCAAGCAGGTACTTGATGCAGAACGCGAAAGATTAGGACTTTTAAAGCCATTCCTCGTAAGATACGCGGAGTGGCTGTTTGGCGTTGTAAGAGGAGATTTCGGAGTTTCCTTTAAGGACGATATGCCTGTTGCTCCAAAATTATTACAGGGGCTTAAGAATACAAGTATTCTGGCGCTATCAAGTTTAATAATTTCTATTGTGATTTCTTTTACGCTGGGGATAGTTTCAGCTGAAAAAAAGAATGGAATTGCAGATCACATAATAAGAGTTTTTTCCTTTGTGTCTAATTCCCTTCCTAACTTTTTGATTGCGGTTTTACTGATGTATTTTTTATGCATCAGGCTGTCTTTATTTCCTGTCATCGCAAAGGGGGATTTTCAGGGACTTTTTATGCCGGTTATCTCTTTGGCAATTCCAATGACCGGGCGCTTTGTAAGACAGATGCGTGCAGAGTTTATGGCACAGTTAAGCGAGGATTATGTCACCGGAATGAGAGGAAGAGGTGTAAAGAGAAGATTTATTTTGTTTAACGTTATAAGAAATTCCCTTGGACACATATTTACAATTGTTGCACTTCAAATAGGAACTCTCATGGGCGGGAGTGTAGTAATAGAATCAATTTTTCGCTGGCCGGGAATAGGTAAGCTTGTTATGGATTCAATCACAGCAAGAGATTATCCTGTTATCATGGGCTTTGTGGTTATCATGGGAACAATTTATGTGTTAATTAATCAGCTTTCTGACGTATTATGTCATAAGCTTGATCCGAGGACACGGCTATGAAAAAGAGAATTGCAAAAATAAAGATAATATTTGTATCCATACTTGCACTACTACTCATATTTGTCACGTGCTTTGCCGGATTATTTGCTCATAATGATCCTTATGCAACAAATGCCCTGGCTATAAGGACTGCGCCCTGTCTACAATATCCCTTTGGTACAGATAACCTTGGAAGATGCGTATTTGCAAGAGTTTTGTATGGTGGTAGGACTACTATCGCTGCAACATTTCTGCTTGTGTTTATTTCTTTTGTAATTGGAACCGTTGTTGGGATGATAGCAGGTTACTTCGGAGGATTGGCGGACAGACTTCTTATGAGATTTGCTGATATTACCCTTGCTTTTCCTCAGATGGTTGTTGCCATCGCAGTGGCAGGGATTCTCGGCACAGGAATGACAGGAGCAATGATATCACTTGGTATTACTATGTGGGTCAGCTTCGCAAGATTGTCTCGTAGTCATACTTTATCGCTAAAAAATGAAGGGTACATTCAGACCGCTTTTTTTGCAGGTAAAAGCGATCTATACATTATAATGATACATATTTTCCCAAATCTTTTGGCACCGGTTTTTACAAATGCGTTGACGCAGATAGGAACAACAATGATAGGCTTATCAGGTCTTTCGTTTTTGGGACTTGGGGTGATTCCACCAAAGGCAGAGTGGGGTTCTATGATAAGTGAGGCGAGAGCATACATTCAGATTGCGCCTTGGGCGGTATTCTATCCTGCTCTTGCAACTATAGTTACCATTATTGTTTTTAACTATCTTGGCGATGCAGTCATGGACTACAGGGAGGCTTAATCATGGGAAATAAAATTTTAGAGATAAAAAATCTCCATGTCGCCTATGAAGAAAAAGAAGTTTTAACCGGAATTGATCTTGACGTTATAAAGGGAGAAGTTCTTTGCATTGTCGGTGAAAGCGGCTCAGGAAAATCTACGCTTATAAGGACAGTCATCAAAGATAAGGCTGTTAAGCTGATTGATGGAAGCATCTTGTACTTTGGGCAGGAAATTTCAAGTTTTCGGGAACGTGATTACCAGAAGCTTCTGGGAACAGAAATTGGTTTTATTCAGCAAAATCCATGGGGAGCATTTAATCCTATAAGAACAATTGAGGCTCAGTTCAAAGAGACTGCAAGGAGTCATGGTATATCTTTTGACAGAGAAAAGTTAAAAGATATTATGGATACTTTAGGATTAAAAGATACATCCAAAATCCTAAAGAGCTGTCCTTATGAGCTAAGCGGAGGAATGAGTCAGAGGATTGCTATTGCGGCATCTTTTTATCTGAATCCAAAACTTTTATTCTGCGATGAAATAACAAGCGCTCTCGATGTAAGTACCGCAATATCAGTATGTGAAGAACTTTGTAGATTAAAAAATAATATGATGACAACTATTGTCATGGTTACTCATAATCTTGGAATGGCATCTAACCTTGCCGACAGAATAGCTATTATGTACAAGGGGGAAGTTGTAGAGGAAGGAAAGACGGAGGAAATTCTCAGAAATCCTCAGCATGAGTATACAAAGAGATTATTACGGGATGTTCCCGGATTAAAGGCAGTATAATATGGAACATATTTTGGAAGGAAAAGAACTAAATAAAAGATTTGCTTCTGAAAAAGGCGACACAACGGCACTCACTGACGTGAGCTTTTATCTTGATAAAGGCGAAGTTTTGGGGATAGTAGGAGAGAGTGGTTCAGGAAAGAGTACGCTTCTTAAGGTTGTTTCCGGGATGATAACTCCGGATAGCGGGGATCTTTTTCATGACGGAAAAAAATATACCGGTCAAAAGCCAAGAAAAACCGGAGAGTTTTTACAGGTGATTTTTCAGGATGCCAAGAGCTCTTTTGACCCAAGAATGCCTATGGAGCGTTCTATAGCAGAAGCAGGTAGAGGAAGGGCTGACAGAGCATTAATTTTGGAGCATATTAAAAAAGTTGGTCTTGATGAGGAACTCTTATCAAGAAAACCCTCTCAATTATCCGGAGGACAGTGTCAGAGAATGTCGATTGCAAGGGCTTTTTACAGTGGCGCAGGAATTTTATTATGTGATGAAATAACAAGTGCTCTTGACGTATCTTCACAGGCGCAGGTTGTTAAAGTGATGAAAAATTTAAAAAATGATGGTAAAATGTCAGCGCTTTTTGTGTCCCATGACATAGCTTTGGTATCCATGATATGTAACAGGATTATGGTAATGAAAGATGGCAGATGTGTTGAACAGGGAGAGATAGGCAAAATAATAAGTGATCCGCAACATGAGTACACAAGGAAGCTAATAGAAAGTGCAAGGAAGCAGGAAATAGTTAATGAAGTATATTGATACAAAAAATAGAGAATATTGGAACTGGAGAGCCGAAGGTTATTCTGATGTTAATAAAGAAGAACTTGAAGGAATCCAGAGAAAAACATGGCCGGAATTATTGGATAGAGAAATCATGAATCATTTTTCCGAAAAAAATCTATCGAGAGATCACATAAAAGTTCTTGATATAGGTACAGGCCCTGGCTTTATTGCCATTGTCCTGGCTGAAATAGGATATGATGTTACAGCAGTAGATTTTAGTGAGGCTATGCTGGATGAAGCTCGCAGCAATGCTAAAGATTTAGCTAAAAAGATATCGTTTAGAACAGAAAATGCTATGGACCTTTCTTTTTCTGACAAAAGCTTTGATGTTATTGTTACAAGAAATCTCACCTGGAATCTTCCAAAGCCTGAGAAAGCATATGAGGAATGGATAAGGGTTCTTAAGGATGATGGATTTTTGATGATATTTGATGCCAATTGGTATGACTTTTTAATTGACAAAGATAAGAAACAAGCTTTTGAAAATGATAGAGAAAAAGTTAAAGAGAGCGGAATTGAGGACTTTACCATAGGAGAGAACTTTGATGTTATGGATAAAATTGCTCTTGGACTTCCGCTTACAGGAAAAAAGCGTCCCGATTGGGATAAAAAAGTATTTCTGAACATGAAGGTTTCCGGAGTCGAAACCACCGAAAATATTGGAAAAATAGTATATTCTGAAAAAGAAAAGGTAAATTATGCATCCACACCGATGTTTATGATAAAGGTAAGAAAATAAATGAGTGAACTAAAATATGTTCCTTTCGAGGAAGAATCACAAGAAATTAAAGATAAGGTTACAGATTATTGGACTAAGAGATCCGATAGTTTTTTTGAACATAAATGTCATGAACTTAAAAGTACAATGGCATCCAGGTGGTTAAAAGAGATAACAGCGCAGATTTCAGGAAAGGTGCCGTCTAAAGATGAGGATGCAAAGATACTTGATATAGGTTGCGGTGTGGGATTTTTTACAGTTCTTCTTGGGAAAGACGGATATGATGTTACAGGAATTGATCTGACGCAAGAGATGATAAATAAAGCAAAAATATTGATAGAGCTTAATGGTCCATATCGTAAGGAATTAAAGGCGGTTACTATGGATGCTGAGAAGCTTTCATTTTCGGATGAAAGCTTTGATGTAATTGTGACCAGAAATCTTACTTGGACTTTACCGCATCCTGTTGAGGCTTACAAAGAGTGGTTCAGAGTACTGAAAAAGGGCGGGATTTTACTTAATTTTGATGCAGAATATGCTAAAGGTGCCCACAATCTGAGCAATCAGGAAAACCTGGCTCATAAAATGGTATCTGATGATATGAAAGATGAGTGCCACAAAATATATCATATGCTGACAATAAGCACTTTGGACAGACCAAAATGGGATGAAGAAGTGCTTAGTGAAATAGGCTTTAAAAAGATTGTGGCTGATACAAATTTTGCCGACAGGATTTTTGTCGAAAAAGATGAGTTTTATATTCCGGACAGGGTATTTATGATAAAAGCAGTCAAATAGGACTTTTCGGATATTTCGCAGTTAAAAGCGATAAACTCATGAAGAAAGAGAAAGAACAGACTGAAGAATAATCCAGGTTTAATATTTTTAAAGTTCCTATTTAGTTTCCGGTTACTGAACAAAAAATTTTTGAAAAAGCTGAACAAAAAATTTTTGAAAAAGTTGTGTCAAGCATTTTTGAAAATGTCTCAAAAAATCTTTAACATTAGCCCTGGCTTTTATGCCGGGGCTTTGCTTTATCATAGCCTTAACTCCGCTCTTGGAGACTGCCCTTTGAGAAGGGCATCTCCGCCGCT
>JAFSQI010000035.1 GCA_017446685.1 Butyrivibrio sp. | reverse complement strand
GCCTGATTATATGAGTGGACATAAATGTGCAATTCTCGGACGAGGAGATAATTCATAAGATGAAAATACAAGAACAAGCTGAATGCTTTGAACAACGTTGAAATGAAGCTTGTTCTTGTATTTGAATCTATATGAATTACGACGCAGACGAAAATAAGCATTTATGTCTACTCATATATTGGCTGACAACTGAATTGTAACACTCAACAATGTCTTTTTTGTTGGAAAAAATGCTCTTGTATTGACAGCCTCTTGACGAAGTTGTACTATTTAAAAAACTGAAGAACAAAAACAGATAGAGGTTGCATATTTAATGAGTAGCTTTATTGATGCGTCAGGCGCAGATGAGATGGAGCGAAAGGTAAATATGCCGAAAGGTTCGGCCACCTGATGACCGGATGCTTGGGCATATAGTTAAGAGCTATATGACTGTCATCGCAAGATGGGGCGCTATCATTACGAAATACACTCAGCTACAGGGTGCTTTTGTATGGAATTTTATGCCGGCTCATACTTGTGAGTCGGTTTTTTATTTCATAGGAAATTGCTTCGCATTCCTATGAAATAAAAAACGCTCCGCTATGGATGCGCAAGCGACATTCTTTTTAATCTTGAAAAAAGTGAGGAGGAATTATGGCAATTTTTAAAGGAGCAGGAGTTGCAATCGCAACACCATTTTTAGACAACGGAGAGGTTAATTATGATGAGTTTGAACGATTTATCGAGTTTCAGATTCAGAATGGTACTGATGCTATCATAGTTTGTGGAACCACAGGTGAAGCAGCTACAATGACTGAAGCAGAGCACATGGAAGTAGTTAAATTCTGTATTGAAAAAGTAAACAAGAGAATTCCTGTAATAGCCGGTACAGGATCCAATTGCACAAAAACAGCGGTTGAACTTTCAAAGCTTGCAGAAGAATATGGCGCTGACGGAGTGCTTCTTGTAACACCATATTACAATAAGGCAACGCAGGAAGGGCTTTATGCTCATTTTAGCGCTGTAGCAGATGCCATTAATATTCCTATTATTCTTTATAATGTTCCAAGCAGAACAGGATGCAATATACAGCCTGAGACAGCAGTAAGACTTTGCCGTGAAAAGAAAAATATTGTAGGAATAAAGGATGCAACAGGAAATATTGCACAGACATCAAGAATGATGCAGCTTGCGGATGGATGCATTGATCTTTATTCAGGAAATGATGATGAGATTGTACCTATCATGGCAGTTGGCGGACTTGGTGTTATTTCTGTTCTTTCCAATGTAGCGCCAAAGGAAACACATGAGATTTGCCAGAAATGTCTTGATGGCGATTTTGCTGGCGCGAGAGAGCTTCAGTTTAAAGCACTTCCACTTGTGAAAGCTCTTTTCTCAGAGGTAAATCCTATTCCGGTTAAGAGTGCGCTTGAGATGATAGGATTCAAGGCAGGTCCACTTCGCCTTCCTCTTACGAAAATGGAGACTGCACATGAAGAAGTGTTAAGAGAAGAAATGAAAAAGTTTGGACTGATTTGATCTATGAAAGGTGGAATAGCGATGACAAAGATGATTATGCATGGCTGTAATGGCCGTATGGGACATGTAATTGCAGATCTGGTGAAAGAGGATGCTGATATAGAGATAGTTGCCGGAGTAGATGCATACGGCGAGAGTAGTTATGCTTTTCCTGTTTTCAAGAGCCTTGGTGAATGCAATGTTTCTGCTGATGTTATAGTTGATTTTTCCAATGCATCAGCAGCAGACGGACTTCTTGACTACTGCGCAGAAAAAAATATTCCAGTAGTTCTGTGTTCAACAGGTCTTTCTGAAAAACAGCTTGAAAAAGTCAGGGAAACTTCAGAAAAAGTTGCTGTTTTGAAGTCAGCAAATATGTCAGTTGGAATTAATGCTCTTTTGAAAGTGCTTAAGGAGGTGTCTCCTCTTTTTGCAGCAGCCGGATTTGATATTGAAATAGTTGAAAAACATCATAATCAGAAGCTTGATGCGCCAAGCGGAACGGCTATTGCTCTTGCTGACAGCATCAATGAATCAATGAATAATGAATACGAATATGTTTATGACAGAAGCAGCAGAAGGGAAAAGAGACCTGAAAAGGAGATTGGAATTTCTGCTGTTCGCGGTGGTACTATAGTAGGAGACCATGATGTGATTTTTGCAGGTCATGATGAGGTGGTTACTTTGTCACACAGAGCATATTCAAGAGCTATCTTTGGAAAAGGTGCCATTGAAGCTGCCAAGTTTCTGGCAGGAAAAGGACCGGGCATGTATGATATGGCAGATGTTCTTGCATAATTAATTTACAGGAGAAAAAGATGAGATTCAGACCTTGCATCGATATCCACAATGGTAAAGTTAAGCAGATAGTCGGAAGCAGCCTGCAGGATAAATCCGATTCTGCCTGTGAAAATTTTGTTTCCGGCAAAGATGCTGTCTTTTACGCCAGAATGTACAAAGAGCTTGGATTGGAAGGCGGACATATTATACTTTTAAATCCTGTACAAAGTCCATATTATGAAGGAACTAAAAGGCAGGCTATTGATGCACTTAACGCATGTCCGGGGCTGATGCAGGTGGGCGGCGGGATAACCGCAGATAATGCCAGTGAGTTTCTTGATGCAGGTGCTTCTCATGTTATAGTTACTTCTTTTGTATTTAAGAATGGGAAAATTAATTACGAGAATTTGAAGAAGCTTAAAAAAACAGTCGGAAAAGAGCATATTGTGCTGGATCTTTCTTGTAAGTCGTATAGTATTGGTGGCATTCCTTACAGTCTCAACAGCGAAATTGAGCAAATTTCAGAAAGAAATGTGATGCTTCCCGATATAGAATACAGAGTTGTTACCGACAGATGGCAGAAGATGACAGATGTTGCGGTAAATGCTGAGACACTCGATATGTTTTCAGAGTACTGTGATGAATTCCTCATTCATGCGGCAGATGTGGAAGGAAAGCAAAATGGAATAGAAGAGGATGTCGCGGGAATACTGGGGAAATGGGCCAAGATTCCTATTACGTATGCAGGCGGTGTTCATGATCTTAAGGATATTACCAAGCTGAAGAAAATTGGAAAAGGGAAAATCGATGTGACTGTTGGTAGTGCACTTGATATTTTCGGAGGACAACTATCTATAAAAGATGTAGTAAATGCTGTCCGGACTTAAATGCGCATTATTGTTAATTCGCATTTACTTTAAAAAACGCAATAAAATTATATAGTTCAAAAAAGCCATCTAACATAAGTTAGATGGCTTTTATTGATTAATCATTGTTACAATCTTGCAAATTCAAAATAAATCTATTTTAGAATAAGGCACTTTGTAGTCTGATTAATGGCTTTAATACAAAGAATTAAAGCTTGTTTACGTTTACGGCCTGAGGCCCCTTTTCGCCCTGGATTACATCATACTCTACAGAAGCGCCCTCTTCGAGAGACTTGAAACCTTCCATATTGAGTCCTGAATAATGTACGAATACATCATTACCAGCCTCGTCAGAAATGAAGCCGTAACCCTTCTGGTTGTTGAACCACTTAACAGTACCTTTGTTCATCGTAATACCTCCACTAAAAATAAAAAAATAATCGTTCTGTTGTCTATGACAACATATTTAGATTATCACATATAAGTACGAAAGTAAAGGTAATTAATCAACTTTTACGTTAAAACAATATATTATCGGTACTTTTACGATTTACGATATTATGTACTTTACTTTATCGGTTCAGAGTGCTAAAATATTTAAGCATGAAAGTATTATAGACGGGATACTGATAACTATGGCGAAATACAATTTTAAAGGAGAGATTTTTTTTATGAACAAAAAAATCAGAACAGATGCAGTAGACCATTTATTCAACGCTATACTGTGTCTTCAGAATAAAGAAGAGTGTTATAGCTTCTTCGAAGATTTATGTACTGTAAACGAACTTCTTTCTCTTTCTCAGAGATTTGAGGTCGCTTCTATGCTCAGAGATCACAAGACTTATCTTGAAATCGCTGAGAAGACCGGAGCATCTACAGCTACTATAAGCAGAGTAAACAGGTCACTAAACTATGGTGATGATGGGTATGAACTTGTTTTTGAGAGAATGCAGGAAGAATAAAAGTTATTCGACTGGAACATATTTTTAATGCTTTTCTTGAGAAAACATTTATTGGGAGTAAATATTTTGGATGTAAAAAAGACCTGATACAAGGCAAAGCCATGTATCAAGTCTTTTTTTATGATATAGGAAATTTCTTCTTGCTTATCACTTATTCTGAGCATTGTTTTCTGCAGTATTTTTTTCATCAACCTTATTCTCTGCAGCGGCAGCTTCTGCAGCTTTATCTGCGGCAGCACGCTCTTTGGCAATAGCGGCTGAGTTTCTGTCAAGGTTTGTCATTTCACATTTCCCATGGAATACAGCATTTTCGTCGATAACAATACCTTTACAGGTTATTTCTCCGAATACCTTTCCGGAATCACTGATTTCAACCTTTCCTTTAGGAGATATTATGTTGCCGATTATTTCACCTGCAACATAAGCATTCAGACATGAAACGGTTCCTGTGATTTTGCCTTCCTGACCAACGATAAGAGCTCCGCTGACAGATACATTTCCTTTTATGGTTCCGTCAATACGTGTTGAATCTTTGGTGGTAAGTGGTCCTTCAATAGTTGCCCCCGGCCCAATGATTGTACCGACCTGTTCAAGTGCGGTATCAACTGTGACTTCTTTTTTGCTTCCGAACATTTTTCACCCTCCATAACACCGGCGTTTAGCCGTTAATTTCAATCATTTCTTCTGGATCAATAAACTGATCGTCGTGCTGTATTTGATAACCCAAGGTAGTGTTATCAGAACTCACAACAAAAATAATATCTCCTCTGTCTATAGTGCTTCCTTCTGAAACAAGTGGATCTCCGGCGTTTCTGTATATTGAGATGTAGCCGTTTCCATGGTCAATGATAACCTGACTTCCGAACTTGGTGTCAGTCGTAACGGAAGTAACAGTGCCGGTACCTGAAGCAATTATGCTACTTCCTTCTGCTGCAGTAAAAATAACAATTGGATTACCGGTTGCATCCTCTTTGTTATCTTCAGTAAGCTCTGTAACGGTAGTTGAAGATAAATCATCTACTGCGCTTACCATAGAAGCTGTTCCTGTGAGCGGAAATCCTATAGGCATAGCCAGAGCTTCAGCTTCCTCTTCAGATTGCTGTTCATCCTCAAGTCTTTTGTTGATGGCTGCACTAAGCTGCTGGACCTCAGTCTGTAATTTGTCATTGGAAGCCTGTAGTGTGCTGTTGTCGACGTTAAGAGCATCTATTTCTGTTTTCTGCTCTGAGTTAATACTTCTTAATGTATTGATGGTCATAGCAGAATAAATTATGTAGCAAATAATTGCAAGAGCAACAGCAAAACAAAAATATGCCAAAAGCTGTGTCTTGAAATGGTTTAAATGAAGCCTTTTTGTAGTGCCGTCGGAATCACCGGAAATGATCATAAATGTGTAGTGTCTTTTATGCCTGTGCTTTCTTGGCTTATTATCTCTACTCATATTTGTCTCCAGGGTTACTGCATTACAATATGCAGTAACATTTTTATCTTTAAACAATACCACAATTTTATCATAACACTCGTCATTTATGCAACAATAGTTACTGCTAAGGCAGAAATGCGGGAATCTGTTGCTGGAGTGAGCGGTATGCGAGTGAACAGTAATAGTAATATCGAATGCGAGTGAACGATAAAAGTTATTCTTTATGTTAAAATATTATATATGAAAATACTTATTATAGATGATGAATTTAATATGGCAGATATGGTTAAGGATTTCTTTTTATCAAAGGGAGACACGGCTGTTGTCTGCACTGATGGAATTTCAGGCTATTCAAAAGCAGCTTCAGAGAAATTTGATGCTATTGTTCTTGATGTCATGCTTCCCGGTATGGACGGATTTGAAATTTTAAAAAAACTAAGAGAAAAGGGGAATCTTACACCGGTTCTGATGCTGACAGCAAGATCTGCACTAGAGGATAAGCTTGATGGTTTTTCAAAAGGAGCGCAGGATTATCTGACAAAGCCATTTGAGATTGAAGAGCTGTATGCCAGAATCAGAGTACTGGGCATGAAGGCTATGGGAGGAGATAAAGCCTATGTTTCTAATGAAAAAGCCTCTAATTCTATGGCTTTTGGCGACACGAGTCTTAGTGCTTTATCAAGAGATCTTTCATGTTCTGCAACGGGTAAAAAAGTGCTTCTTCCAACAAAAGAATACCTTCTTATGGAGCTTTTTTTTAATAATAAGGAACAGATTTTATCCAAAGAACAGATTACTGAGCATATTTGGGGATATGAGTCTGACGCAGAATATAATCACGAGGAAGTATATATTTCTTTTTTAAGAAAAAAACTTAAATTCATAGGTTCAGATCTTATGATAGAAACTATACGCGGTGCGGGGTACAGATTGAGAAAAGAAGGCTGAGCGCTAAATATGAAAAATTCCATGGTGAAAAAATCCCGAATAGAAATAGTGATTGCTCTTTCAGTAAGTTATCTTCTTTTGATAGTATCTACTATTGTGTTTTATTATTTGAGTGAAAAAAGTGAGAACAGAAATGACTACAATGTTCTTATGAGTAATCATTTTAGGGTATTGGCTGAAGAAATCGGAAACGAAGGCAATATTGAGAATTATAAAGAAAAAGACAATTCTGATGACAATCTTGCTGTTGAAGTTGTGGATGATTATTATTCAATGGACAGGCAGAAAGCTCTTATTAATGTCGCTATATCAGGACAGGATATAGATGGCGAATTTGAAGTTTATGAGAGGGCGGGTAACGGAACTCTTACAGATGAAGAAATAGTTTCTGTGGCAAAAGATATTTTTTCGCTTTCAAAAATCAATGGAAGATACAGGAATTATATTTTTGCATCGACGCTGATTGATGATTGTCTGTGCATAGAGTTTATAGATATTACTGACAGCATTGTAAAAGAGACCAGGAATCTTATCTCTGTTTCTGCCTGTGGATTAGTCGTTTTTTCTATTTTAATATGCATTTCAATTCCGATTTCTAAGATTCTTGTAAAGCCGCTGGAACAGTCAATAAAAAGACAGAATGAATTTATAAGAATGGCAGAACATGAGCTTAAAACTCCGCTTGCGATAATGCAGACTTCTTTTTCCATGATGGAAAAGGATGGCATTAAAAGCAAGTATCTTAGTTATGCCATGGAAGAAAATCAGAAGATGAAAAAACTTGTTGCGGATATGCTTGAACTTACGAAGGACGATTCGTGTATAGGTTTTTATGCAAATAATACAGTTTTTACAGAAGAGAATCTTTCAAACTGCATAGAAAGTGCAGTCCTTCCGTTTGAGTCGATTGCGTATGAAAATAAAGTTATATTGAATCAGAAAATAGAATCGGGAATATATAAAAAAATTAACGGTGAACAGATTGACAGGCTTGTAGGCATACTGGTTGATAATGCGATAAAGCATACGGCTGAAAATGGCAAAGTACTGGTTAAACTATATACTAAGGAAAGTCCGATTGGGAAAAAAGCGGTTTTATCTGTGTGTAATGAAGGCGAGCCTATTCCTGAAGATGAGCGTGAAAAGATATTTGAACCATTTTACAGACTGGATAAATCAGGAAACAGAAGTCAGGGACGTTTCGGGCTTGGACTTAGCATAGCCAGAAAAATTGTAGAGCTTCACAATGGAAACATTACTGTGGAACGATGTGAAGGCATGACAATTTTTAAAGTTACATTATAAAAATTCTTCATATTCTTTTAAAACTTTTTCAAGGTTCTTTCAAGGAACAAATTTTATACTTTTCATTGTAAACATAATAATTCTCAAAAAAACGTGTAAAAAGTGTTCTCGGGCAGTACATCTCTATTAGACGGCATTAGTAAAAAACTAATGCACTTAACGAAAAAGGATGCTTGCCCGAATACACACAAAAATGAAAGTGCGGTTATCGTTTGCACGGTGACATGAAAGAAAGGATACGACAATGAAGAATAAAATAGTTGCAATTTTGCTTGCGGGATCACTGGTTACTGCAACTGCTTGTGGTAGCGAAAGTACAAATACTCAGAGTAGTGTTAGCGAATCGACGAATGAAAGTGAAACATCAGCCGTCTCGCAGGAGGCTTCTACGACTGAGAGCGTGGAAGAAACAGATACAACGACAGTTCCTGCTACTACAGATGAGGAACGTGCATATATAGAAGAAACTCTTAATCTTGCAAATAATACGGAATATACCTGGAGCTATGACAGCGAGGCAGATGCATGGGTAATGTCAATTGTTTCTGCGGTTGCATACCCTGAGCTTGAAGATGAACAGGGCGTTTCTGTATGCGTTCCCGGTGCTTATGTAAAGGGCATAGATACAGATGGCGATGGAACTGAGGACATTACTTCTGATTCATATACTGATGCTGTAAACGGAAATCTTATAATTGATTATGAAGCTGAAGTTACAAGTACAAATGGGCAGGTCTACACAGCTTCTACAGCTCCGGTTATTATAAATACAGGTGGTGCAGGTTACAGCTCAACAAACAATTCTTTGGCATCTACAGAGTATGCAGCAGATGGCTATATAAATGTTGCCTGTGGTAACAGAGGTAAGCAGGATCAGGCTACAGATGAAAATGGCGATACATATTATACAGGTGATGCACCAAGTACTTTAGTAGATCAGAAAAATGCAGCCCGTTTCGTAAGATATAATATTTTACTTGGAAATCTTCCGGGAAGTACAGTTTACTGGGTTTCTACCGGTGGTTCAGGTGGTGGAGCTCATGCAACAATGTTTGCTGTTACAAGCAACAGCTCCGATTTTTACGATTATGAAATTGAATGTGGCGCTGTAGGTGTTTATAAAAATGAAGATGGAACATATACTACATCAGTTTCAATTGATGGAGAGGAAGCAGAGGTTACTGACGGAGCCTGGGGCGTAGTTGCATACAGCCCGATTACATCTTTGTATGAGTCTGATATGACACTTGCTTTTGAGTATTATATGGATACAACCTATGACTTTGGCTCAAGCTTCCAGGCCCAAATGGCTGAATATCTCTCTGCTGAATATATGGAATATATAAATGCCCAGAATCTTTCTGTTGAAGAGGATTCGGTAGGATTTGATCTGAACAATGACGGTGATACTGAAGATACTATAGCGCTTTCCATAGAATACGATGAAGAAAAATATGCTGATACCAATGGTTATGGTGGAACTTATCTTGATCTTTATCTCGCTGAGTTTACTGAAAATCTTCAGTGGTATCTTGATAATCTTGATTATGCTGAAGGATGGACCTGGTTTAATGAAGACGGAACAGCAATGAGCAATGATGAAGTAGCAGCTATGACATCTGAAGAAAAAGCTCAGGCATTTATTGAAGGCCGTTATACAAAAGCAAGTAGTGGCAGAGAAGGCGGTCCTGGAGCCGGAATGATGGGCGGCCAAGGTGGAAAAATGGGAGACTTTGGAGGCGAGGCACCTACAGATGGCGCAGCACCTACAGATGGCGCAGCACCTACAGATGGCGCAGCACCTACAGATGGCACAGCACCTACAGATGGCACTGCTTCTGCAGAAACATCTACAGATTCTTCAGAGACTTCTATAGCAGATGCAAATACCGCAAATCAGCTTGAAGTAGGTACTCCTGATCAGGGAACAACGCAGGCAGCCGGAAGCTCAACTGACTCTGCAAATTATAGTAGCTATGAAGAAATGGTAGAAGCATATGAAGCAGATATAGAAGCTGTTTATGCAGGTGACCGATATGGAAATAATCAGGTAGATCTTTATAATCCGCTGAATTATATCAACGAAGATACAGATTCAGATCTAACCTGGATGAGACTTGTCAGTGGGGCTGCAGAAGGTGATATTTCAATGTTTAACTCACTTAATATCCAGATAGCAGCGCTTGCAAACGGAATTGATGCAACTATTGAGTGGCAGTGGGATGGAGGCCATGTTCCTTCAGAGGTATTAGGCGAATCACTTTCTCTTTATGTTGATCAGATGTATGCAAAATATGTTGATGGTGCAGTAACTGATATTACAAAGGTTGAAGCAGAAACACAGACAGAAAACGGAGATTCACAAGAGGCTTCGGGAACAGATCTTTCAAGCTGGGTAAGCTATGAGAACGGAACAGCAACCTTTACACTTGCTGATGCACTTTCATACAGAACAAATGGTGCAAGTAAAGCTATGCCCGGGTTTGATGTAATTGACTATGGTCAGGAGGATTATGTTTTCGGCAATTCCGAAGTAGATGCAAGACACTGGGATAAATTTGTACTTGAAGTATTAAAAGAACATGAAGATGTTCTTTCAGAACTTTTCAATCAAGGCTAAAAAAATACTGCAGCACATTGGATGAATTTTAGTTACTGTTCAGTTCCTGACCAGTAACTAAGCAATTTTGCAATTAAATCGCTTCGCGATGGGCAAAATTGCCACTTGAATCACTTTCTTACGCAGCCAGCAGCGTAGTGCTGGCTGCTGACTGAATAGTAACGAATATTACCAATGTGCTGCAGCTTTTTCTTTTTTAGCCCATAACAGCTTCAACGTTATATTCTTTTACGCCTTCTTCATAAGGTATGATGTTTCCACTTATCTCTTTGCCGTTTACAGTAAGTGACTTGATTCCCTTCTGTACACCGTTTTGCTTTACGTTTATGTTATAAACTGCGCCGCGGTATTTTCTGGTAATCTTGAAATCACCGAAAGAAGCAGGTACGCAAGGATCAATCTGAAGACCCTTGTGAGTAGGATAAACACCCAAAATATACTGTGAAACATTTACAAATGTCCATGCAGCGGTTCCTGTCAACCAACTGTTTTTGCCCTGACCAAAGAATTTGGCATCTCTACCTGCAACCATCTGTGAGTATACATATGGCTCTGTGCAGTGAACGTCACTAATATCCTCTATATAAGCAGGGCAGGTCTTTTTATATACATCAAAGGCTCTGTCACCATGGCCAAGAACAGTCTCAGCAATTGAAATCCAAGGATTGTTATGGCAGAAAATACCTGCATTTTCCTTGTATCCCGGCGGATAAGAACTAACTTCGCCAAGTTCAAGATGATATTTTGTATATGCCGGCTGAAGAATCATTACACCATATTTTGTGTCAAGTCTTTCTTCAACACTCTTAAGAGCTTTTTGAGCATAACCCTCTTTTATACCGATTCCTGCAAGTACACAGAATCCCTGAGGTTCAATGTAAATCTGGCCCTCTTCACATTCTTTTGAACCTACTTTGTTGCTATTGGCGTCATAAGCTCTAACAAACCATTCGCCATCCCAACCTGCTGTGATAGTAGCTTCATAAACTTTCTTGATTTCTTCTCTTGCTCTCTTAGCTTCAGCATCGTCACCGAGCAGTTCAGCAAGCTGTGCATATTCTTCACCGTATTTAACAAACATTCCGGCTATGAATACAGACTCTGCAACAGGTCCTTCTGAAGGTCCGAAGGTCTGGAAGGATTCTCCCGGGTGAGCAGAGAAACAGTTGAGGTTGAGGCAGTCGTTCCAGTCTGCACGTCCTATAAGAGGAAGACCATGGGGGCCCTTGTGAGTGGCAGTGAAATCAAATGAGCATTTCAAATGACCCATGAGAGTCTTGGCTACACTCATATCGTTATCAAAAGGTACCATTTCGTTTAATATTGAAATATCACCGGTCTCTCTGATATAAGCACTGGTACCGGCAATCAGCCAAAGAGGATCGTCGTTAAAGCCTGATCCGATGTCGGAATTACCTTTTTTGGTAAGTGGCTGATACTGGTGGTATGCACTTCCGTCCTGGAACTGTGTTGATGCAATATCAATGATTCTCTGTCTTGCTCTGTCAGGGATAAGATGTACAAAACCAAGAAGATCCTGACAGGAATCTCTAAATCCCATTCCTCGGCCGATTCCCGATTCATAATAAGAAGCAGAACGTGACATGTTAAAGGTAACCATGCACTGATACTGATTCCAGATATTTACCATGCGGTCAACTTTTTCATTTTCGGAGGAAATGTGGTAAATAGAAAGAAGCTCTTTCCAGTAATTCTTAAGTTCAGCAAGCGCTGAATCAACAGAAGACTCTGTTTTGTACTCTTCAAGTAAAGAAAGCGCAGGTTTCTTGTTGATGATTCCGGGTGCTTCCCACTTATCGTCGTCAGGATTTTCTATATATGCAAGGACAAAGATAAATGTCTTTGATTCGCCCGGAGCAAGCTCTACGTCAAGTTGCTGTGATGCGATAGGAGACCATCCGCTTGCAATAGAATTTGTTGCCTTGCCTGCTGCTACAACATCAGGGTTGTCCGGTCCGTTATAAGCGCCAAGGAATGCATCTCTTGAAGTATCGAATCCACTGACTTTGGAATTTACGCTGTATACAGCATAATGATTTCTTCTTTCTCTATATTCGGTTTTATGATAAATAGTGCTTCCGCCATCTGTTACTTCTACTTCGCCGATGCTTAAGTTACGCTGGAAATTCTTCATATCATCATCAGCGTTCCAAAGACACCATTCAACATATGAAAATAGAGACAGATTTGCAGACTTTTCCTTGTTGTTCGTAAGAGTTACCTTGGAAATCTCACAGTTGTCATCCATTGGAACAAATGTAAGTACTTCTGCTTTTACATTATTTTTGGATGAAGAAAATACACTGTAGCCAAGTCCATGACGACATTCATAGGAGTCAAGAGCAGTCTTGACCGGCTGCCATCCGGGATTCCAGACAGCTTCATCAGTGTTGTCTTTGATATAGAAATATTTGCCGTTATTATCGTAGGGGACATTGTTGTAACGATACCTAGTAAGTCTCAGCAGTTTGGCATCCTTGTAGAAGGAGTAGCCACCGCAGGTATTGGATATTAGTGAAAAGAACTCTTTGTTACCAAGGTAGTTGATCCAGGGTAAAGGAGTCTTTGGTGTGGTGATGACGTATTCCAGAGCGGCGTCATCAAAATGTCCGTATTTCATTAAAAACCTCCCAAAAAAATCTTAAACGTTTTCGGTTAAATTCTAGTGTCATTATATCTATAATGAATATAGATTGCAATATAAAAAATTATAAAAAAATCACATTTAATAAAACATTTAAATGCTGAGTATTACTGAGAAAAATTCCGTGATATGACAATGAAACCAAATAAAAAGATAAAGAAATTCAGATAAAACTAAAACACTTAAGAATTATCGAAAACGTTTACCTACAATATGAACAAAATGTGAATGAATTATGTGAAATATACGAAAACACGTATATAATATTGTACGAAAGTGCTAAAAATATAAAATATGCACAAAAAATATTAAAAAACTATTTACTAAGGGGTAAAAATGTTGTATCTTTAAATTACGAAAACGATTTAGCTTTTCGGGAGACGGGAGTGAAGTTCAGATGGTGTCACTTAAAGACATAGCAAAAGCCTGTGGCGTATCAGTAGCGACGGTGTCAAAGGCGATAAATGATCATAGCGACATCAGCCGCGAGACTAAGGAACGCATCAGAGAAACAGCAAATCAGATGGGCTATAGACCCAATGCTGCTGCTCAAGCACTCAAAACCAACAGATCCAATAATATTGGAGTTTTGTTTGTGGATGCTGCTAACAGTGGACTTACACATGACTATTTCAATCATGTGCTTGATAGTTTTAAGAGAACGGCAGAGGATAACGGATTTGACATTACTTTCATCAACGGTGCCAAGAACAGTATGAATAACATGTCGTACCTATCCCATGCCATATACAGAGGCTTTGATGGAGTTGTCATTGCATGCGTGGATTTTTCTGATCCGCAGGTTGATGAGCTTATCAAGAGCAATATTCCTGTAGTTACTATAGACCATCTTTTTAACAACAGAATTGCGGTTGTTTCAGATAACATAAGAGGCATGAAGGATATTGTTGATTATGTTTATGAGATGGGGCACAGGAAAATTGCATATGTTCACGGGGATGAATCCTCTGTTACTCAGAGCAGACTGTCATCTTTTTACAAGACGCTGGAAGAACATGGCATAGAGGTAAATGATGATTATGTTGTATCGGCTCCTTACCGCAACACTGAGGCTTCGTTCAAGGCTACAGAGAAATTGCTTGATTTGCCAGAGCCTCCTACCTGCATATTGTATCCTGATGATTTCGCTGCTTTTGGCGGAATGAATGCAATTAGGCAAAGGGGACTTAAGATACCGGATGACGTTTCGGTTGTCGGATATGATGGAATAGAAATAGCAAGACGCATTAGTCCGATACTTACGACTCTGGTTCAGGATACTGAGAAAATCGGTTCCATTGCGGCAAATAAGCTGATCAATCTTATCAATAATCCCAAGAGTACACTTATCGAACAGATAATTGTGGATGGAACTATTGAAAAAGGGGAATCGGTTGCAAAGATCGGGCAGTAATCAAATTGTTTTTAAAAGGGAGAGTTATGATATGAAGGATTTTATGAGAAATACATGGAAACACAGAGCACATGTAATTATGGCTTTACCGGTTTTCCTTATTTTATTCTTTATCATGTATGTGCCGATGGCAGGTCTTGTCATGGCATTCAAGAATTTTAATTACGTTGATGGAATATGGAAGAGCCCGTGGAACGGACTTGATAACTTCAAATTCCTTATTGCGTCAAAGGCAACATTTATTTCAATTACAAGAAATACAATTCTTTACTACCTTCTTTTTACATTAGTAGGAACATTCTTAAATGTCACACTTGCAATTATGATAGACAAGCTTGTGTTTAAGAGAATGGCAAAGACCATGCAGACGCTCATGATCATTCCGGTGTTCATTTCTTATGCAGCTGTTCAGTTTATCGTATATGCATTTATCAGTTCCGATACAGGTATCATCAATCACAGCCTTGGAACAAGCACAAGATTCTACTCTGCAGCTAATTTGTGGCCATGGATACTCCTTATTGTAAAAATCTGGAAGGATACAGGTTATGGTTCAGTTCTTTACATGTCAGTTCTTGCCGGAATTGATTCAGAGCTTTATGAAGCAGCTGATATCGATGGAGCAAATTCATGGCAGAAGATATTCCACATCACAATTCCTTCACTTATTCCTATGATTACGGTAATGCTTCTTTTGTCAGTTGGTTCAGTAATGCATTCCGACACAGGTCTTTTCTACCAGGTAACACGTAACAGCGGTGTTCTTTATGATACAACGCAGGTTATTGATTCATTCGTACTTAATGCGATTTTTAAGAATTCTAATTTCGGATTTGTTGCAGCTACTTCTTTCTTCCAGTCAGTTGTTGGATTGCTTCTGATGCTGTTTGCAAATACAACGGTTCGCAAGATTGCACCTGAGAATGCATTGTTCTAAAGGGGAGGAAAAGAGATGGCTAAGAATAATAAAGATTTAGAAGCTTCAAAAAAAGAAAAAGTTACAGTCGGCCAGGTTATACTGGCAATCATATTGGTGGTTTGCACACTGTTTGCTTTTTTGCCGGTTGAACTTACATTTGTAGCAGCATTTACAGATGAAAAGAGTATTGTTCAGAACGGATTCAGATTTTGGCCTAAAGACTGGTCACTGACAGGTATGTCAACAGTGCTTAAATATGGTCAGCAGCTTGCAAGATCATATATGGTAACGATATTTGTTACTGTATTCGGAACACTTATGGGTCTTTTGCTAATGAGTATGTTTGCATATTCTATCAGCAGAAAAGATTTTAGACTTTCAAAATTTTTATCAATATATCTGCTTATACCGATGCTCTTTAACGGAGGAACACTTTCAGGATATATTATTTTCACAAGTTACTATCATTTAAAAGACAGCTTGTGGCTCCTTATTCTTCCGCTTTGTGTATCAACAATGAATGTAATTATTTTAAGAACATACATTGTAAACAGCATTCCGGGTGAGCTGATGGAAGCAGCCAAGATTGACGGAGCAGGAGAGTACAGAACCTTCTTCCAGATCACGCTTCCGCTTTTGAAACCATCACTTGCAGCAGTTGGTTTTATGATGGCAACAGCATATTGGAATGATTGGCAGAATGCTCTTTTGTACATTGATACAGATGCAAAGAAGCCTTTGCAGCTTCTTCTTATAAATATTCAGAAGAGTATTGAATTCCTTCTTAATAACTCTAATGTACCTGCTTCTGCAAGAGCAGCTATGGGAGGAACAATTCCGCAGTACTCAGCAACAATGGCAACAGTTTTGGTAGTTATCGGACCTATCATGGTGGTATATCCGTTCTTCCAGAAGTACTTTATCAAAGGTCTTACCGTTGGTTCAGTAAAAGGTTAATACAATAGTGACTATTCAGCCGATTGAGGCATGAATATAAAAAATCCACAAATTGAGGGAGGTTTAAAATGAAGAAAAAATTATTTTCGATGCTTATGGCATCAGCAATGACAGCATCATTGCTCGCAGGATGTGGAAGCTCAGCTGAGACAACAACCACAACAACCACAACAACTACAACAGACGCAGGAACAACAGAGACTGCAACAACTACAACAGATGCAGGAACAACAGAAACTGCAACAACTACAGATTCTACAGCTTCATCTGACGCAACAACAATCAATGTTTACAGATGTACATTCAATCTTGCATCACCTGATTCTGCTCAGGTTCAGAAGGTTCAGGATGCAATCAATGCTTACATTGCTGATAAGATTCCTGTACAGATCAATCTTACAGATATCGGATCAGGTGAATATACAGAAAAGGCTAACCTTGCTCTTGCAAACAACGAGATTAACCTTCTTTGGACAGCTTCATGGGAAGGCACAATCGGAACCAATGATCTTTACCCTGCAAACGCTGTATATGATCTTACAGATATTATTCAGGGAACAGATCTTTACAACTCAATGGCTGAAGGTCAGTGGGAAGCTGCAAAGTATGACGGAAAGATTTATTTCGTTCCTGTATACAAGGACAACGTTGAAGGATATGACTTTATGTTCCGTAAAGACCTTGTTGACCAGCACAACTGGGATATAACAAGTGTTAAGAAGCTTGCTGACCTTGAACCAATGCTCGCTGACGCAAAGGCTGATGGACTTAAGTATCCTTTCCTTACACAGAAGACAGCAATGTTCTACAGATGGTACATTGACAGCTTTGATTTCTTCACAGCAGATTCAGCTACAAACTTCTTTGCTGTAGACAGAAAGACAGACGAAGTTGTTGATACAATTCAGACTCCTGAGTACCTTGAGTTCTGTAAGCTTATGGCTGACTGGGCTGATAAGGGTTACATTTCTGAAGATGACTTCACAAAGGTTACAACAGATACAACAACACAGACACAGGATTGGGCTATTTCATGGTGGACAGATATCCCTGTAAATGATGAAGCTAATGCTCGTTATGGCCAGGATGTTGTTATGCAGCCTGCAACAAGCAGATGGGCACATTCAACATCAGCTCTTGGTTCTTGCTACTGTGTAACTGCAAACTCAACACCTGAGCAGGCTAAGGCTTGTGTAGACTTCCTTGGTCTCCTTTACACAGATTCAACACTTGCTGATATGTACACATTTGGTATTGAAGGCGAAGACTTCACATATGATGCAAATCACCAGGTAGAGCAGACTTCTGATAAGTACAACCACTCAATGTGGGAGTCAGCTAACGCAACAATCGTTACTCCTCTTTCAAACGAACCTGCTAACAAGGCAGAGCTCTATGATGCATTCAATGGTGGTGCTAATACATCTTCAGCAGCAGGCTTCAGATTTGACAAGACACCTGTAGAAGATAAGTACACAGCATGCGCTAACCTCTTCGAGAGCTATGGATTCCCTCTTGAGAATGGTGGTATCCCTGCAGCAGACGTTGAGAAGACAATTGAAAAGTATCAGGCAGCTCTTGATGAAGCCGGATACCAGGATGTACTTGCTGAGTTCCAGAGCCAGTATGATGCTTGGAAGGCATCTAAGTAATATTGGGAAACTCCTCCTTTATTAAGGTTACTCTTTCCTTTTATAAGCTAAATGAGAGCCATGACATTCCCCGATGTCATGGCTCTCGCTTTTTGTTTGGAATAATAAATTTGCTGACATGAATAGTAATTTTATATAAGAATAAATGTATAATATTCATTATTTTATGCAAAATGTTAGTTGCCTTTTAAACTTTAACGTGCTAAAATCTTTTAAGTACACACAAATGTCCGCGACAGGAAAACATATAAACGCCTTTAGTATTAGATAATGCGTGATAAGAAAACAAATGTCCGCGGCAGACAATCAAATTATTCCGGAGAATAAAAATGCAACAGGATACAGGCTATTATGTTATCAGAAAACAGGCGGTTCCGGAAGTTCTTTTAAAAGTTGTTGAAGCTAAAAAGCTACTTGAATCAGGAAAGGTCAAGACAGTCAATGAGGCTGCTTCAATGCTTGGAATCAGTCGAAGCTCTTTTTACAAATATAAAGAAGATATTTATGAATTTCACGATAGTATGCAGGGGACGACACTTACACTTACGTTTCAGATGAATGACGAGGTGGGACTTTTGTCTTATGTACTCAATCTGATAGCGGATTTTGGTGCAAATATTCTTACTATTCATCAATCTATCCCGCTTAACGGAGTTGCATCACTGTCGATTACAATACAGGTACTTCCTACGACAAGAGATATTATGGAGATGATTGCCAAAATGGAAAAGGTCGAGGGAGTACACAAAGTACATATAACAGGGCGAAGCGTCGCACTAAGTTAAAGATATTGTGTTATGATAAAATAGATTGATTTATGACTAATATAATTGGAGGATAGCATGGCAAAGGTAGCAGTTTTGGGTTATGGAACAGTAGGAAGCGGAGTAGTGGAAGTACTTGATACCAATGCACAGGAAGTTGCAAAGAGTGCAGGAGAGGCAGTTGAGCTTAAGTACATTTTGGATCTTCGCGATTTTCCGGGAGACAAGCATGAATCACAAGTGGTTCACGACATAAATATAATCCTTGAAGACCCTGAGATAGATGTTATCTGTGAGACAATGGGCGGAATAGAGCCTGCATTTACTTTTGAAAAGAATGCTCTTATTAAGGGAAAGAGTGTCTGCACTTCCAACAAGGAACTTGTTGCTGCACATGGGCCTGAGCTTGTTGAACTTGCTAAACAGCACAACGTAAGCTATTTGTTCGAGGCAAGTGTAGGAGGAGGAATTCCTGTACTTAGATCAATAAATGATTCCCTTAAACATGAAAAAATTGATGCTATCACAGGCATTTTAAACGGCACTACCAATTATATCCTTACAAAGATGGATAAAGAGGGAGTTGGATTTGCGACAGTTCTTAAAAAGGCACAGGATAAGGGATATGCAGAGCGCAATCCTGAGGCAGATGTTGAGGGCTATGATGCCTGCCGTAAAATTGCAATTCTTTCAAGTCTTATGAGTGGCAAGCATGTCAATTATGAAGATATTTATACAGAAGGAATTACCAAAATCAGTATTGAAGATTTTTCCTATGCAAGAAAAATGAATATGGCGATCAAGCTTCTTGGAATGTGCAAGAAGAATCAGAACGGATTCTTTACAATGGTTGCGCCATTTTTGATTCCACTTGAAAATCCGCTTGCTAATGTAAATGGAGTATTTAATGCCATAGATATCCATGGAAATATGCTCGGGGATGTAATGTTCTATGGTAAAGGCGCAGGAAAAAATGCAACAGCCAGTGCTGTAGTTGCAGATGTTATCGATATTACAAAACACAAAGGACATCACATTGAAGTGAATATGAAGGCTGAAAATGCGCAGCTGTCACCAAAGGACAACGCAGTTAGAAGCTTTTTTGTAAGAGTTCCTGAGAATAAAGCGGACGAAGCGAAAGAAATTTTTGGAAGTAAGATAGAAGTCATCGAAGGCGAAAATGTTCATGGTGAATTTGCTTTTGTCACAGATATGATTTCAGAGAAAGACTTTGAGGATAGGATCAAAAAGCTTGACAGCGTAAAAGGGTATATCAGATTATACTAATTATATAAAAATAGAAGAAGGATAACGTATCATGAAAAAAGTTGTAAAATTCGGTGGAAGTTCACTTGCCAGTGCAGAGCAGTTCAAAAAGGTTGGGGACATTATCAAGGCAGATCCTGATCGTATTTATGTAGTTCCTTCTGCTCCTGGAAAAAGAAATTCCAAGGACACTAAGGTTACTGATATGCTTTACAAGACTTATGCTCTTGCAGAGGCTGAGAAGGATTTTTCCAAGCAGCTTTCAGATATTAGAGCCCGTTATGATGAGATTATTAATGGACTTAAGCTAAAGCTTTCTCTTGATGATGAGTTTGTTACTATTGAAAAGAATTTTAAGGCAAAGGCAGGTAATGACTATGCTGCCAGCCGTGGAGAATATTTAAACGGAATTATCATGGCTGCATACCTTGGATATGAATTTATCGATTCAGCTACTGTTGTGGCTTTTGATAAAGATGGCGAGTTTGATGCTGAAAAGACCAACAAGCTCATGGCGAAGAAGCTTGAAAAGACTCCTAAAGCTGTAATTCCTGGATTCTACGGAGCTTATCCTGACGGAAGTATAAAGACTTTCTCAAGAGGAGGTTCTGATATCACAGGCTCTATAGTATCAAGAGCTATCAAAGCAGATGTTTATGAGAACTGGACTGATGTTTCAGGATTCCTTGTAACAGATCCAAGAATTATTGAGAAGCCACCGCACATTGAGACTATAACATATACAGAACTTAGAGAGCTTGCTTACATGGGAGCAGGAGTATTACATGAGGATGCTATTTTCCCGGTAAGAAAAGAAGGCATCCCGATCAACATCAGAAATACTAATAAGCCTGAGGATCCCGGAACATGGATTGTTGAGTCAACAGCAAGAAAGTCCAAGTACGTTATTACAGGAATTGCTGGCAAAAAGGGATTTTGCTGTGTGAATGTCCTTAAGGATCAGATGAATTCAGAGGTCGGATTTGTAAGAAAAGTTCTTCAGGCATTTGAAGATCAGAACATCTCTATAGAGCATGTTCCTTCAGGAATTGATACAATGACAGTTTTTGTTCAGCAGGATGAATTTATAGAAAAAGAGCAGGCTGTTGTTTCTGAGATTCACAGACTTGCCCATCCTGATATGCTTGAAATCGAGTCAGATCTTGCTCTTATTGCTGTTGTTGGGAGAGGAATGAAGTCGACAAGAGGAACTGCCGGAAGAATTTTTTCAGCACTTGCTCATGCAAGCGTTAATGTCCGTATGATCGATCAGGGATCGTCTGAGCTTAACATTATAATTGGCGTTGAAAACAGAGACTTTGAAAAGGCAATACGTGCTATTTATGATATTTTTGTTACAACACAAATCTGATATAGAAAAACGCCTCTTATTTAGTGATAAGAGGCGTTTTGCTTTGGTTAAATATCTGCTAGTTCAGGACACAGAAAATATAAAAACTGTGCTGCAAGTGCAGGTCGTTTAGAGTTAATTACTACACCGGCTACAGCAGATGAATTATAGTAGGCACCTGAACCGGAGAGTACAGTAGAATCTGAAACTGTGATGCCTACAGGAACCGGTTCTTCCATTGTATCCTTGTCAGTTGAGGGCATTTTGAAATCCTTGTTGTAGTTATCAGCCATAACTGCGTATTTGTTGTTTTCATCAAAGGTTCCGGTGCTAATGTAGTCCTGATATGCGTCTGAATTAAGATAGTCAAGGTAACTTTGGTCTACATATACAAGTCTGTCGGAAACAGCTTCAAGCTGAGCTGTAGAAAGAACTGTTCTTAAATCTGCAAAGGTCTCCTGGTTTGCGTAGTAGGTAAAGACATCACTGTCAGCAACAAGTACATCGAGCTCAGCAGCAGCGATGTTTGCCATCATTTTTTGACTTGTAGCGATAGTCATCTCATCAATGACACTTAAATTATAGGATGAAGAAGTGTCAATAAAGCAATCATAATTTTCTGAATCAAAATCTGTATATTCAACAAATTCTTTTTCAAGAATATCCTGCGCCGAGGAAGCTCCGGAGTTTAGCATAACAGCGTAGAAGCCGTAGGGCTTACTTGTAAGTACATCATGAAGGAGCATGGAAATAAAAATTATTGCAACTATCACTACTATAGTGTGAATCTTGTAATATTCCCAGAAGTAATCCCAATGTGCTTTGAATCCCTGGCCTTTGAGCTTTTTTTGTTGTTCGCGTATTTCTTCATGTACAGACATTTTTTTCTCACTTTCTAATTTAAATTCTTAACAGAAATATAATTTTTTTTTACTGTTAAAACATATATAATATACAGTAGATACGTGTTGAGTGATGAATTTGAAAATTCAATACAGCTAAGTATACCACCAGATTGTTATAAATCAATGAAAAAAATATGGTTTACATGCAGGAAAAGACCTTGAAACTTTATGCAAAGTAATATAAGATAGTCGATAAAATGGCGCTTTGAAATTCTATCAGCGCAAAGACTACAGGAGGATATTGTTACAGATATGGTTAGTGATAACAGCTACGTAGAATGTCTTGTCTCCAGCAAAGCATCTCCTTTAATGGTAGTAGTCAAGGGATGCACTCTTGCACTTACAGTTCTGTTCTTTCTTGCAACTTTCCTGACCGGACTAGGTATCATTGGTATGATTCTTACAATTGTAGCGGGTGTGGGTTATTACTTTGCATCACTCAATGCGAGCATCGAATATGAGTACCAGTATTGCGATCGCGAGATTACAATTGATAAGGTCCTTAATAAGAGCAGACGCAAGAATGTTGCCAAGTATGATGTTGGAAGGATTGAGGCTATGGCTCCATCCCGTTCATATCATCTTGATGAGTTCAAAAACAAGACTTACAAGACACTTGATTTCTCTGCTAGAGAAAAGGATCCACAGCCGGATCCCACTTATACCGTTTACTATGATGGCAAAGAGAAGCTTATTCTTGAACCTACAAAAGAGTTTGTAGAAGCCATCAAAGCAGTTGCGCCACGTAAAGTTTTTATGGATTAATTATAATTTGATTATTTGAGGAGCGAAAAATGGGACACATTATCGGTGAAGGAATTACTTTTGATGACGTATTATTGGTACCTGCATATTCACAGGTTATACCAAATCAGGTAGATGTAAGCACTTATCTGACCAAGAAGATTAAACTTAACATTCCTATGATGAGTGCAGGAATGGACACAGTTACAGAACACAGAATGGCAATTGCCATGGCCAGACAGGGTGGTATCGGTATTATTCACAAAAACATGTCAATTGAGGCTCAGGCTGAAGAAGTTGACAAGGTAAAAAGATCAGAAAATGGCGTAATCACTGATCCATTTTCACTTTCACCGGAGCATACTCTTGCTGATGCGGATTCTCTTATGGCCAAGTTCCGTATTTCAGGTGTACCTATCACTGAAGGCAGGAAGCTTGTAGGAATCATAACAAATCGTGATCTTAAGTTTGAAAAGGACTATTCACAGAAAATCAAAGATGTAATGACAAGTGAGAATCTCATTACAGCTAAGGCTGGAATTACTCTTGAAGAAGCTAAGAGCATTCTTGCAAAATCCAAAAAGGAAAAGCTTCCGATCGTTGATGATGATTACAATCTTGTAGGTCTCATTACAATAAAAGATATAGAAAAAACAATAAAGTATCCATTGGCTGCCAAAGATAATCAGGGAAGACTTCTTTGCGGCGCAGGAGTTGGTATTTCAGCAAACTGTCTTGAAAGAGTAGCAGCACTTGTTGATGCCAAGGTTGATGTTATCGTACTTGATTCAGCACACGGACATTCTGAGAATGTACTTAAGTGCCTTAGAATGATAAAAGAAAAATTCCCGGATTTACAGGTTGTTGCAGGAAACTGTGCAACAGGTGAAGCTACAGAAGCTCTTATTAAAGCAGGTGCAGATGCGGTAAAGGTCGGTATCGGACCAGGTTCTATCTGTACTACAAGAGTTGTTGCAGGTATTGGTGTTCCTCAGATTACTGCAATAATGAACTGCTATGAAGTAGCCAGAAAGTATGGCATACCGATCATTGCAGACGGCGGTATTAAATATTCGGGTGATATTACCAAGGCAATTGCCGCAGGCGGAAACCTTGTTATGATTGGTTCCATGTTTGCAGGATGTGATGAAGCTCCGGGAGAATTTGAACTTTTCCAGGGCAGAAAGTACAAGGTATATCGTGGAATGGGTTCCATTTCTGCGATGGAGAATGGTTCTAAGGACAGATATTTCCAGGAAGATGCAAAGAAGCTTGTTCCTGAGGGAGTTGAAGGTCGTGTAGCTTACAAGGGAACTGTTGAGGATACTGTATTCCAGCTTATTGGCGGACTTCGTTCCGGTATGGGCTATTGTGGATGCGGTACTATTGAGGAACTTAAAGAGAACGGACAGTTTATCAAGATGACTTCCGCAGCTCTTCGTGAGTCACATCCTCATGATATTCAGATTACCAAGGAAGCACCTAACTATAGCGTTGATAATAACTAATCTACTTCTTTCTTGAGGGGGAAAGATGCAAGAGTCGTTTAGTGCAGCGGAATTTGAAAATACAACAGCCGGGAGCTCTTTTGAAGATGAAAAAGGAGCTCTTGGCAATTTTGCGCTCAAAAATGCCAAAGAGATACAGTCGTGGCAGGATAAGTTTTGTGAGATGGCAGGGGTCTATGCTATGTGCCTGGACGCCAGCGGAACTCCTATGAGCTCTTTTTCAGGGAACGCGCACGAAATAGAAATAATCAAAAAATACGTAACTGATGTTCGTATTCATAATATCTTTAAAAGAGTACAGAATAGTGAGTTGGAGGATCAGGCAGTCGAAATAACTGAAGTGCCTAACTTAAGGCTCGCTGCTGTTGATGTTAAGAGTGACAGAGTGACGGCTGCTGTATGGATTGTCTGTGGGATATTCACTGATGCAGAGTATGAAAAAGAGTTTTTTCATATCCCGCCTATAGATTCTTTTACTTACCAGATTTCTGAAAGCAAATTTTATAAGACACTTGACCTGTTAAGAGAGACTCTTGATGTTCTTATCAAGGTTGAAACGTCAAGGTCGCAGGCTGTTGCCATAAGCGAAGAGAGCAGGCAACAGGAACTTGAGATGACTACGTCTTTCCACAGGGCAGAGACAATGACTGAGATAGTTTCTCTTCTTGACAGCAATGAAGGAATTGAGACTATTATGGTCGATATTCTGCACAAGCTATGTACCTATCTTCAGATTAGTAATGCTTTTACTTGCAGAGTACATCACAATACGCTTATGGATATAGTTGTGCAGTGGACGGCAGCAGGGGTTCCCAAGATGTTCACAGAGACTACTGAGCGGGAGGCCTGCTGGTTTATCGGAAGTGATAAGGCTATAGTGGTATCCAGTGATACTCAGATGAATGCGGGAGAACGTGAGCAGCTTGATTTTTTTGGAATAAAGGCTCTGGTGGCTATGCCCATAGTGATAAATGGTGCTCCCAGGTTTTATGCTTGTCTATCTGAAAACAGAGAAAACAGAATTTGGTCAATTGATGATATTAAATTTATCAATGATGCTATCAGAATTCTTCAGAGTATTATTACAAAGCGGATACAGACTAATTCTCTTGCAAGCTCTTTTGCATCTCTGGAAGCAGTTCTTGATAACGTTGGAAGTGCTATTTATGTAAGGGATACAAGTACAGGAATACTTTTGTTTGCTAATCGCAGTTTTAAAAAGAATTTCAGCAAAGAGCTTGCTGAAAATACGCTTATTGAGCTATTTGAATCGAATATTCCGCCAAAAAGCCACAGCGGTAATTATGAAGTTCATCATAAGGCAAAGTCCAAGTGGTATGATGTTTATTACACTAGAATAAAATGGGTTGACGGAAGACCTGTTTCTTTATGCGCTATTTATGATGTAACTGAAAAGAAGTTATATCAAAAACGTATTGAACAACAGGCATATACAGACTTTTTGACAGGTCTTTATAACAGAATGTGCTGCGAAAAGGATTTGGCAAGATATGTGGATGAAGCAAGAACCACCGGAAGAAATGGTGCTCTCATGTATCTTGACCTTGATGACTTTAAACATATAAATGACAGCCTTGGACATCAGTACGGAGATGTTTTGCTTCAGGATATTTCAAAGGCAATGAGCAGAATTGAAGGAATTACAGATTCCTGCTATCGAATGGGTGGAGACGAATTTGTTATTATCGTTCCTCCGGACAGTTACAGCAGAATAGACAAGATTATCGAGGATATAAAAAATGCTTTTGCAACTCCCTGGTATCTTAAGGACAGTGATTATTACTGTACTATGAGTATGGGAGTTGTGAGATTCCCGGAAAATGGCGACAATGTTTCAGAGCTTATAAGAAAGTCTGATGTTGCAATGTATGAAGCAAAGAAATCCGGTAAGAACAGGATTGCAGAGTATTCAGACAACATTGATTCGTCATCAATTCATAGACTCGATCTGGAAAAGAGCATGTATGATGCCATCAGTAAGAGCTGTGATGAATTTGAGGTTTATTTCCAGCCTATAATTTCTACAGGAAAAGATAAAAAGAAACATATCGGTGCAGAGGCACTTGTCAGGTGGAACAGTGAAAGACTTGGATTCCTTAATCCGGATGAATTTGTTCCTCTTGCAGAATACCTTGGACTTATAACACCTATAGGTAATCATGTACTCCAAAAAGCATGTCAATGTCTGAAACAGTGGAATGAGTCAGGCGTAGGAGATTTTTCAATAGGCGTAAATCTGTCTGTTGTTCAGATTATGCAAAATGATATTGTGGGTATTATAAAGTCGTGCATTGAGGAAAATAATCTTAAACCGGAAAGTCTGGTACTGGAACTCAATGAGAGGCTGACAATTAATGATCTTGCAAGAACTAAACAGACTCTTTTGGATATAAAGAATCTAGGGGTCAGACTTGCACTTGACGATTTTGGAACAGGTTATTCTGCGCTTAGCAGTTTAAAAGCTCTTCCTTTTGACATTATCAAGGTGGATCAGGATTTTGTAAAAGATATCGAAAACGACCCTTACGCCCAGGCGTTTGTGCGCTCGATTGTGCAGATGGGAAGTGCAATTGGCGCTGAAGTTTGCGTGGAGGGAATAGAAACGAAAGAGCAGCTTAATATGCTTGATGATATGGATGTCAGATATGTTCAGGGCTTTTATTATGATCAACCTTTGCGCAGAGCGGCTTTTGAAGAAAAATATGTTTATAATTAAACTTATGTTATAATAATTTAACAGGTCATTAGTAGTTTGTACTATGACACTTATATCAAACAGAAAGTTGGTTTTATTAGGTAATGGCAGAAGAAGTATTAAAAAATTTAAAGGAAAATGCAGAGGGAGACAATACTCCTTCAAGACATTTTATTGAAGCAGCAATAGACAAGGATTTGGCCGAGGGCGTTTATGACCACGTTCATACTCGTTTTCCTCCTGAACCAAACGGATTTTTACATATAGGACATGCTAAGAGCATTCTTCTTAATTATGGACTTGCCAAGGAATACGGTGGAAAGTTCAACTTGAGATTTGATGATACCAATCCTACCAAGGAAAAAGCTGAGTTCATGGATTCCATAATTGAGGATGTCAAGTGGCTTGGTGCTGACTATGAGGACCGTCTTTTTCATGCATCTGACTATTTTGATGAGATGTATGAGAAGGCTGTTCTTCTTATAAAGAAGGGTAAGGCGTATGTTTCAGAACTCTCTGCAGATGAGATGAGAGAGTACAGAGGAACACTTACTGAGCCCGGTAAAAATGATCCCAACAGAGACAGAAGTGTTGAAGAGAATTTGAAGCTCTTTGAAGATATGAAGAATGGCAAATACGAAGATGGAACAATAACACTTCGTGCCAAGATTGATATGGCTTCTCCTAATATTAATATGAGAGATCCGATAATCTACAGAGTTGCTCATATGACACATGCCAGATGCGGTGATAAGTGGTGCATTTATCCTATGTATGATTTTGCACATCCTATAGAGGATGCAATTGAGGGAATCACTCACTCTATCTGCACACTTGAATTTGAGGATCACAGACCGTTGTATGACTGGGTTAAAACAGAGTGCGAATATAAGAACCCACCTCGCCAGATTGAGTTTGCAAAGCTGTATCTTAACAATGTTGTTACCGGTAAAAGATATATCAAGAGACTTGTAGAGGATGGCATCGTAGATGGATGGGATGATCCCAGACTTGTTACAATTGCTTCTCTACGCAGAAGAGGCTTTACGCCTGAATCTATCAAGATGTTTGTTGATATGTGCGGTGTCAGCAAGGCTAATTCAACTGCAGAATATGCTATGCTTGAGTACTGCATCCGTGAGGATCTTAAGCTTAAGGCAAAGAGAATGATGGCTATTCTTAATCCTGTTAAGCTTATAATCGACAATTATCCTGAGGGCGAGACCGAGTATCTTGAAATTGAGAATAACAAAGAGGTTCCTGAGATGGGAGTCAGAAAGATTCCGTTTGGCAAGGAACTTTATATTGAGAGAGAAGACTTCATGGAGGAACCTCCAAAGAAGTATTTCCGTCTTTTCCCAGGAAATGAAGTAAGACTTATGAATGCTTATTTTGTGACCTGCACAGGTTGTGACAAGGATGAGAACGGAAATATTATTGCCGTACACTGTACATATGATCCTGCAACCAAGTCAGGAAGTGGCTTTGAGGGTCGCAAGGTCAAGGGAACAATTCATTGGGTTTCCGCAAAAGAAGCTGTTAATGCAGAAGTTCGTCTGTATGAAAATATTATTGACGAGGAGAAGGGTGTATACAATGAGGACGGCTCTTTGAACCTTAATCCTAATTCAATTACTGTTATCAGTAATGCTAAGCTTGAGCCGGAACTTGCAGAGGCTGTTGCCTATGATAAGTTCCAGTTTGTAAGAAATGGATTCTTTAGCGTGGATAGTAAGGATTCAAAGCCAGGAGCACCTGTATTTAACAGGATAGTTTCACTTAAGAGCTCATTTTCAGTTCCAAAGAAGAACTAAGTAAGCTCATGTAACTGTTGTCAGCGCTTAAAATAATAACAAGAGGTAAAGCTTATGGCTGGTATTTTTTCTGGACTTGAGAAACTTGGACTTGGAAATCTGGGCGGTGGAAATCTGTTTGAGGACCCTGCCAAGAAGGAAGAACCGGTAAAGAAGGAAGAACCTAAGAAGAAACTTGTTCTGGCAAAAGAAGAAGACTTCTTGTTTGACAAGAAATATAAATGTCCGGTCTGTGAAATTGATTTTTCCGTTAAAGCGGTCAGAACAGGTAAGGTCAGGATGAAAAATGTAGATATGGATCTTAGACCTGACTATGATGAAGTTGATATGAGCAAGTATGAAGTAATTGCTTGTCCTGATTGTGGCTATGCGGCACTTGGAAGATATTTTCCAACTATCAATAAATATCAGATAGATGATGTCAGAGTGAAAATCAGTATGAACTACAAACAGATGCATTACAATGAGCCGACATACAGTTATGAATATGCCAAGAGCCTTTATCAGCTTGCTCTGGCAAATGCAGTTGTCAAGAAGGCTAAGAACAGTGAAAAGGCATATATCTGTCTTAGAAATGCATGGCTGATCAGAGGCGAAACACAGAGACTTGATCAGACAGATCCTGATTATGAGGAGAAAAAGAAAACTAATGATGCGCAGGAAAAGGAACTCCTTGTAAATGCGCTCAATGGTTTTGTTATGGCTAGACAGTCTGAAGAGTTCCCTATTGCCGGAATGGATGCATCAACGCTTGATTACCTCATGGCTGCACTGGCAGTAGAAACTGAGGATTATGAGATTGCAGGAAAGCTTATTTCCGAACTGCTTACATCCAGAACTGCCAATAGTAGAATTAAAGATAAGGCAAGAGATTTGAAAGATATTATGGCAGAAAAAAAGGGAGAAGCATAAAAATACTTTTATTTGTACATTTAATGTATTAAAATAAAAGTATCCGCATTCAACCGGTATAAGCTGGTTATTAGCGTGCGTAGTAGAGGAGGAGCTGGAATGTCCAAGAAAAGCGGATTTGGTAAGTTTGTGGTTTTCTGTGCCGCAGTAGGTGCTGCCGCAGCCGGGGCTTACTATTATCTTTCTAAAAAGAATGAAGATTTAGCAGATGACTTTGATGATGATTTTGACGATTTCGATGATTTTGAGGATGATGACGAGCTGACAGAATTCAAAGCAGGTTCTCGAAAATATGTTGATATTGGTTCGCCAGAATCTGAAGCTGATTCTGATAAAGAAGAATGTAAAGAGGAAGAGGCTGAGAAGACCGCGAACAAAGAGGAAGCGGATACAGATACAGAAAATTTGGATGATGCCGAAGAAACTGTTACTACTAAATCAGAAGAATTTTTTGATGACGAGAAGTAATTATTTAGGGTATTTCGCAGTAATGCGAAATACCCTTTTTAGATAGTAAAAATTTTATAAATAACGGAAAAACGTTTGAATGTGTATTGTGTAAATGGTATATTAATCTTAGACTATTTTAGTCAATATTAGCAACACAGGTGAGGCCAGAACATGAATGAAAAGTTTTTTGAATTAAAAAAAGAAAAGCAGGACAGAATGATAAATGCAGCCCTAAAGGTCTTTTCACAATATGGATATAATCATGCCAGTACAGATGAGATAGTTAAAGAGGCGCAGATAAGTAAGGGACTTCTTTTTCATTATTTTGGAAGCAAGATTGGAATGTATGCTTTTTTGTATGATTATGCCACAAGGTTTGTAACGCTTGAGCTTACCGCTAATGTTGATAAGAATGAAAACGGATATTTTGAATTGTATCATCAGATACTTTCTGCTGAAACGGCAGCTATGGCTCAGTATCCGTATATACTTCTATTTCTGGATAAGGCTAATGAAGAAGTTAACCAGGAAGCATTGGCGGAAATCAGTGAGCGCAGAGAAAAATATCAAAGAATCATGAACACCTTAAAAGACCGGGCTGATATCACAATGTTGGCTGAGGGAATTGATTACCAAAAGCTTAGAAATATATTGGATTATACAATTGATGGACTACTTAGAAAGAATATCAAAAATGAGAGCTTTCGGGCAGATTTTTTTATGGAAGAGGCTGAGGAATACATAGAATTGATCAAAAATATGTCTATAAACCGAGAATAAAAATCAGGAGGCACAAAATGAGCAAATTCTTAGTAGCAGGTGTAACACAGATTGAAACAATAGTGAGAGTGGATAAGATACCGATAAGCTATGCTCCTATCACATGTGAGAATGATACAATCTTTACTGAGATGGGTGGAGATGCTTATAATGAATCGCTTGCGCTTGAGTGGCTTGGGGATGATGTTACTTTTATGTCTATTGTTGGAAGAAATCAGGATCTTGGCATGATAAATCCTCCGGATAGAAAGATTACTCTTTCTACTGAGTATATTATTCCTCAGATGAAAGAAACTCCTACTGAAGTTGTGCTCTATGATAAAAATAGAAAACAGCAGATTTTTGAAGACATAAAAGACCTTAGAGATAATGTGTATGATATGTCAATGGTTGCGCCTATAGCAGAGAGCTGTGATATGATGGTTCTTGCAAATGCCAATTTCTGCAGACCCTTTGCAAAGGCTGCGGCAGAGCACAATAAACCGATTGCTGTAAATATCAGAAGCTACAATCCTGAAAAGGAAAAATATAATACCGACTTCCTTGAGCCGGCAAAGATTCTGTATTTCTCGGATGATACGCTTACTGAGGATCCATATGATTTTATTGACAGAATTTCAGGGACATATGGGACTGAAATTATTATCCTTGGACAGGGAAGCGAAGGATTGATTTTGTTCGATAAGAGTCAAAATCTTCGTGTTCACTATAAAACAGTAAAGACAAATGAAGTAGTAAACACTATAGGAGCCGGAAATGCTCTGTTTGCGTGCTTCTTACATTATTATGTTGAGAATGGTGACAGTGTCAATGCGATTAAGAATGCACTTTTGTTTGCATCCTACAAGATTGGATATATGGGAACTTCAAATGGTTTCATGACTACGACGCAGCTTGAACAGTGGCGTAATCTTATTTGGGGAATTAAGAAAAGTGAATTTGATACGCTTTCTGAAGAAAAATAAGTTGATATAAGGTGACGTGAGTGGTAAAGTAGAATCATGGAAACGTTACCGGTAATTGCGCGGTTTGTTCCGATATATTTTATTAATATCAAAGAGGGGATGTTACTATGGCAAAGAGCAATAAAAAGCAGAAAAGAGTCTGTGGAGTATTACTCCCTATTTTTTCATTGCCATCAGAGTATGGAATTGGTACTTTTTCAAAAGAGGCATATGAATTTGTAGACTTTTTGGAAGAAGCAGGACAGAGCTACTGGCAGATTCTGCCGCTTGGACCGACAAGTTATGGAGATTCTCCGTATCAGTCTTTTTCTACATTCGCAGGAAATCCATATTTTATTGATATCAATGAACTAATTAATGAAGGCTTAATTACAAAAAAAGATGCAGATAAGTTCGATTTCGGAACCAATGAAGAGTTTATAGATTATGAGAAGCTTTATCGTTCCAGATTTAAGCTTCTTAAGCTTGCATTTGATAATATTGATAAATCTCCTAAGGCAAAAGAGATTAGAAAAGAATTTGAAGCTTTTAAAAAGAATCCTGAAAATGACTGGCTTTCTGACTATGCGCTTTTTATGGCACTTAAGAATGCAAACGGCGGAAGAGCCTGGAACACCTGGGATGAGGATATAAGACTTAGAAAAGAAAAAGCTCTTAAGGAAGCTTTTTCAAAATATGCGGAAGAAGTTGACTTTTATAGCTTTATACAGTATTTATTTTTAAAGCAGTGGACAAAGTTAAAGAGCTATGCAAATGAAAAAGGTATTGAGATCATTGGTGATATCCCGATTTATGTAGCTTTTGACAGCGCAGATACATGGGCAAATCCTGAGCTGTTCCAGCTTGATGAAAACAATGTTCCGATTGATGTTGCAGGATGCCCGCCGGATGCTTTCAGCGCAACAGGTCAGCTTTGGGGAAATCCGCTGTATAGATGGGACTATCATAAAAAAACAGGTTATAAGTGGTGGATGAAACGAATCAGCCAGTGCTACAGACTTTACGATGTAGTCAGAATAGACCACTTCAGAGGATTTGACGAGTACTATGCAATTCCTTACGGAAATCCTACAGCTGAAATCGGTGAGTGGAGAAAAGGTCCGGGAATTGAACTTTTTGAAACTATGAAGAAGGAACTTGGCGATAAGAAAGTTATTGCTGAGGATCTTGGCTTTTTGACTCCATCAGTTATTAAGCTTGTTAAAAAGACAGGTTATCCCGGAATGAAGATTCTGGAGTTTGCCTTTGATTCAAGGGAAGAAAGCGATTATCTTCCTCATAACTATGATAAAAACTGTGTTGTTTATACAGGTACTCATGACAATGAGACTACACTTGGCTGGTATAAGACTCTTCCAAAGGCTGATAAGAAATTTGCCAATGAATATCTTGGAATCAAATATGCAAGGGATGCAGTTTGGGCTTTGATTCGTCTTGCTTTTGGAAGCGTATCGGATACAGCCATTATTCCGATGCAGGATTATCTTGAACTTGATAAAACTGCAAGAATCAATACTCCGTCTACCCTTGGCGGAAACTGGGTATGGAGAATGAAGAGCGATGCTCTTTCCAAAGAGCTTTGCCAAAAGATGCATGATTATGCCAGAATTTACGGAAGGCTTCGTTAAGTAGAAATGTCAGAAATAACAATAAGAGAAATTGCTAAAAGATGCGGTGTTGGTGTCAGCACCGTATCAAGAGCAATTAATGATCACTCCGATATAAATCCGGAAACCAAAAAGCGAATAATGGAAGTAATCAGGGAAACCGGTTATATCCCTAATAACAGTGCAAGAAACCTCAAAAGAACAGATGCAAAGTGTATTGGTGTACTTGTAAAAGGTATTACTAACCCTTTTTTTACTCCTGTTATTGAGAAGATAGAGCAGGAGACAGACAAAAAAGGATATGCGCTGGTCCTAAGGCATGTTGAAGCCTATGAAAATGAGGTGGATGTTGCTCTTGAACTGGAAAAAGAGAAAAGGCTTCGCGGAATTATTTTTCTTGGCGGAAGTTCCAAGCACTCTGCTGAAAAAATGAAGCAGCTTAATGTCCCTGTGATATTTGCTACTATCGGATCTGATATTTCAGAAGAACTTAGCAGGAATTCTTATTCAACTGTATCAGTGGATGACGCGGTTGAAAGCCGCAAAATGGTGGATTATCTTATAAAGCTTGGACATAGGAAAATAGCTATTTTGACTGAGGGAAATGATGAACCTTCTGTAGTAAAGCTTCGTTTTGAGGGATATCTGGATGCTCTTAAATCCAACGGGATAGAAAGAGATGACAGTCTGATACAGTATGTTGATAAGAGAATTTATACAATGAAAAACGGATATCAGGCTACAAAGTCTTTGATTGAATCGGGAGCTGATTTTACTGCACTTTTTTGCATATCTGATGTGCTTGCTATAGGTGCTTTAAGAGCTTTTGCGGATTCAGGTATAAGAGTTCCCGAGGATGTATCTGTGGCAGGATTTGACGGACAGGAAATATCTGAGTTTTCTGTGCCGAGGCTTACTACATTAAGGCAGCCTCTTGATGATATTTCTGAGGAAACGATAAGACTTATATTTGATCTCATCGAGGAAAAAAGAGGTCATAAGCACCTTATTTTCCCGGGAGAGCTGATCGTTGCTGAATCAACAAGAAAATTGTAGATTCAGCAACGCATTTTTATCTTATGAATTATCTCCTCGTCCGAGAACTACACATTTATACTCATCTCATATAATCTGGGTGACAACTGAATTGTAATCTCATTTGATTTTTTTACTTTGTATATACGATTTTGGATGCCATATCTTTGGCTGCCTGTTCACCCTGGAAATGTTCAATGATTGCAAGACCAAAATCTATGGCTGTTCCCATACCGCGGCTTGTGATGAAATGTGAATCCTTGGTTACAGTAGTTACCTGAACATCTGCTCCGTCAAGATCTTTTTCGCATCCTGGATAACAGCAGGCTTTTTTACCGTTTAAAATACCAAGTTTTCCGTATACTGTAGGAGCTGCACAGATTGCTGCAAGCATCTTTTCCTTTTTGTCAAACTCAAGTATTTTTTCTTCAAGTAGCTTACATGCTCCAAGGTTTGTTGTTCCGGGCATTCCTCCTGGAAGAATGATCATATCGGTGCTGTCAAAATCAATATCTTCTAAAAGAGCATCGGCTTCAACTGTGATTTTATGTGAGCCGGTGACATCTTTTCTTCCCATGATAGATGCAGTTGTAATTTCTATTCCTGCACGGCGAAGCAGATCAACAACTGTAAGTGCCTCTATTTCTTCAAAACCATCCGCCAAAAAAATTGCTGTTTTTGCCATACTGACCTCCATATGTGCTTGTATTATTGTAATTACTGTTCTGACAAAACGCGCACTGTGCTGCGCATTTTGTCAGAATTTGATGCATTGTTCATAATAATGATTTTACACCTTTAAATGAATCTATGTATATTAAAAAGTTTTGTTATAATAGGTGGTAAAGCCACTATTCAGTTTTAATCCATATAGATTCAAATGAGGAAACAAGCTTCCTTTCTCAAGAATGTGATAACATTAAAAAGAAATTTTTTTTAGAAATTAGAAAGATGATTGGAGATTGGTAATATGGGAATTGAAATAGAAAAGAAGTTTACAGTAAAAGAAATACCGTTTGATCTGGAAAAATATCCATTTCATGAAATTGAGCAGGGATATTTGAATGTGCATCCTGCTATAAGAGTCAGAAGAGAGGATGATATTTACTACATGACCTATAAAGGAACACCGGGGAAAAGTGATAACGGCGGGAATGAATTAAAAGCAGAAGCTGATACTGGTGAAGGAAATAGAAAGGATTCTGAGAAAAAGGATATCGGTCAGGTTGAGTATAATATGCCGCTTGATAAAGAAAGTTATGAGCATTTATCTGCCAAGGCAGATGGTAATTTTATCAGGAAGAGGAGATATTTAATTCCAATCAATGAGGATGCGTATACACAGGAATATCTAAATAAAAATCCGGAGCTTTGGGAAATAGTAAAAAACGGTTCAATCAAGATAGAACTTGACGTTTTCAAAGCACCATTTGATGGTAGAATCCTTGCGGAAGTAGAATTTCCAAGTGAAGAAGCTGCAAGACAGTATAAGGCGGCATCATGGTTTGATGAGGATGTTACCGGTGACAGAAAATACAGTAACTCTCAGATGAGCAGAGAAAAATTAACTTGAAAGAAAAACAGAAATAATGGCTAAAGATATATCAGCAGTAATGCGTTCAGAAACAGAAATAAATTTAGCTAAAAAGCTTCAGTTGGTATGGCTTTTGAGTATACCGACAATCCTTGCGCAGATTTCAATGATAGCTATGCAGTATATTGATGCAGCTATGGTAGGAAGTTTAGGTGCAACAGCCTCAGCTTCTATTGGACTTGTATCATCTACAACCTGGCTTTTTGGAGGAGTTTGCTCAGCAGCGTCCTATGGCTTTTCAGTGCAGATAGCACATGCAGTGGGCGCAGGAGATACAGATACATCAAAAAGAGTATTCAGACAGGGCTTTATTTCTATAGTTATCTTTTCACTTGTAATGATGATAATCGGTCTTTCCATAAGTGGATTGCTTCCGGTTTGGCTTAGAGCTGGTGAGAGTATCAGAAAAGGAGCAACTGCATATTTTATGATATATGCACTGTTTGTACCAGTAAGGCAGATATTGTTATACTGCGGAGCCTCTCTTCAGGCAAGCGGCAATACCAAGGTCCCGGGCACTTTAGATGTGCTTATGTGTGTCCTTGATGTAATATTTAATGCTTTATTCATCTTTGACACAGGAACATTTACTTTTGCCGGAATTAAAGTTCCGGGGCTTGGCCTTGGTGTTAAGGGCGCGGCTCTTGGAACAGGCGTTGCAGAGCTACTTTCAGGGGCGCTTATGGCTTATTTTGCATGTATCAGACAACAGCATATTGCTATCAGGAGAGATAAGCTTTTTAGATTTTCCGGAATCACTCAGGAAAAGGCACTTAAAATATCAATTCCTATGGCTGTAGAGCAGATAGCCTTATGCGGAGCCCAGGTTATGACAACAGGAATAGTTGCGCCACTTGGAACTGTGGCTGTGGCAGCACATTCTTTTGCCATAACTGTTGAAGCTCTTTGCTATGAGCCGGGGTATGGGCTTCAGGCAGCAGCTACGACTCTTGTAGGACAAGCTATCGGAGCAGGTAAAAAAAGCTTTGCCAGGAGCTTTGCCTGGATTACAACATTTTTTGGAATTGCAATCATGACAGGTACAGGAATTATCATGTATTTTATCTGTCCGTATATATTTGGATTTCTGACACCTGATATGGCTGTCAGAGAGCTTGGAATCAAGGTGCTTCGTATTGAACTATTTGCTGAGCCTTTGTTTGCGGCTTCCATAGTAGCAACCGGAGCACTTAGAGGTGTAGGAGATACTCTTGTTCCAAGTATCATGAATCTTGTCAGTATGTGGGGGATAAGAATTGTCTTATCTTTGGTCCTGACACCGGGGTTCGGACTTGCAGGAGCATGGATTGCAATGTGCGTGGAACTTATTTTCAGAGGCATAATTTTCCTGATCAGATTAAAGACACGTATAATATGAAAAAATGTGTGGAAAAAAACATTTTACTATGATATAATCTGAAAGCGATTGCGCCTTTACGGCGTGTAATACTGTGTATAAAGAATTTTAACAGTATGAAATAGGGATTGCCTGCGGTGTAAGCAGGTGATTCTACATATAAACATTTTTAGGAGGAAACAAGAGTAACATGAGCGTAACAGTAGAGAAGCTTGAGAAGAGCATGGCAAAGCTTAAAATCACAGTATCTGCAGAGCAGCTTGAGAAGGCCATTCAGAATGCTTATCAGAAAAACAAGGGAAAGATCCAGATCCCAGGATTCCGTAAGGGCAAGGCTCCTCGTAAGATGATCGAGCAGATGTATGGTAAGGGAGTATTCTATGAGGATGCTGCCAACGAGCTTATTGAGGCAGAGTATCCTAAGGCTGTTGAGGAGTGCGGAGAAGATGTTGTATCATCTCCTAAGATTGATGTAGAGCAGCTTGAGGCAGGAAGTGACTTTATCTTCACTGCAGAAGTAGCTCTTAAGCCTCCGGTTAAGCTTGGAAAATATAAGGGAGTTGAGGCTCCTAAGATGGACATCGACGTTACAGATGAGGATGTTGATGCAGAAATCGACAAGCAGAGAAATACAAACGCAAGAACTGTTGACGTAACAGACAGAGCAGTTCAGGTAGACGATATCGTAACACTTGATTTTGAAGGATTTGTTGATGGTGTTGCTTTCCAGGGTGGAAAGGGCACAGATTATCCTCTTACAATCGGTTCAGGTGCTTTCATTCCTGGATTCGAAGATCAGCTTGTTGGCTTCGAAATCGGTAAAGAGGGTGAAGTAAACGTTAAGTTCCCTGAGGATTATCAGGCAGAAGATCTTGCAGGCAAGGATGCAACATTCAAGTGCACAGTTAAGGCTATCAAGGCTAAAGAGCTTCCTGAACTCAACGATGAGTTTGCAAGTGATGTTTCTGATTTTGATACACTTGCTGAGTACAAGGAAGATGTTAAGAAGAAGCTTGTTGACAGAAAGACAAAAGAAGAGAAGGCTAAGAGAGAAGATCTTGTAGTTAAGGCTGTTATCGAAGATTCAGAGATGGAGCTTCCAGAGGCTATGGTTGAGACTCAGCAGAGACAGATCGTTAACGAGTTTGCTCAGAGACTTCAGATGCAGGGAATGAACATTGATCAGTACCTTCAGTATACAGGAAATACTGTAGATAAGATGATCGAGCAGGTTAAGCCACAGGCTATCGAGAGAATCCAGGCAAGACTTGTTCTTGAAGCAGTTGCTGCAGCAGAGAATATCACAATCAGCGATGAAGAGTTCGAAGAAGAACTTAAGAAGATGGCTGATCAGTACAAGATGGATGTTGCTAAGCTTAAGGAGCTCATGCCTGAGTCAGAGCTTAAGACAATGCGTAAGGATCTTGCTGTACAGAAGGCAGCAGACTTCATCGTAGAGAATGTTAAGGAAGTTGCTGAGAAGAAGACAAAGAAGGCAGCTAAGAAGGCTGATGACGCTGAGGCTGAGACAGAAGAAAAGCCAAAGAAGACAACAAGAAAGAAGAAGACAGAAGAAGAGGCAGAGGCTGAAGAGAAGCCAAAGAAGACAACAAGAAAGAAGAAGACAGAAGAAGAGGCTTGATTACATCGTTTTTAACAATGAGTCAGCATAATAATCTGTTTTAAATATTGAGCCCGGTACATGAAAATGTATCGGGCTTTGATTTTATAAAAAATTAATAATTGAAATGGTTGACCTAAATTTAATTGTGACATATTATAACTTGATAAAAAAACTTATTTAGCCTTATAATATAAAAGTGATATTTTGAGTTTTAGACGATAGATATCAGGAAAGGAAGTATAACATGAGTTTAATACCTTACGTCATTGAGCAGACAAGCCGTGGAGAGAGATCATATGATATTTATTCACGTCTTTTAAAAGAGAGAATTGTATTTTTGGGAGAAGAGGTTAATGCTGCTTCTGCCAGTACTATAGTTGCACAGCTTTTGTTCCTTGAAGCTGAGGATCCTAACAAGGATATCCATATGTACATCAACAGCCCTGGTGGAGAGATTTCTTCCGGTATGGCTATTTATGATACCATGAATTATATCAAGTGTGATGTCAGCACAATTTGTATCGGTATGGCAGCCAGCATGGGAGCTTTCCTTCTTGCAGGCGGTGCTAAGGGCAAGAGAATGGCTCTTCCAAATGCTGAAGTAATGATTCATCAGCCGCTTGGAGGAACACAGGGACAGGCTACTGAAATCGAGATTGCAGCCAAGCATATTCTGAAGACAAAGGAAAAGATGAACAGAATGCTTGCAGCAAACACAGGCAAGACCTATGAACAGGTTGCTGCAGATACAGAGCGTGACAACTGGCTTTCAGCTCAGGAAGCGCTTGATTATGGTCTTATTGATTCAATTGTTGAGAACCGTCCAAGAGAAAAAGAAGAAAAGTAATAGAGTTGTAACTATTAAAGAGGAAAAATAATGGCAGGAAAAAATTCCGGTGAGATCAGGTGCTCTTTTTGTAACAAGACACAGGATCAGGTAAAAAAGTTAATAGCAGGTCCTTCGGGAGTATATATTTGCGATGAGTGTGTTGATATATGTGCAGACATCATTGAGGAAGAATTTGAGGATGAACCTGTCAGCGGCAAGGATCAGCAGATAAATCTCTTAAAGCCTGTTGAAATCAGAAATTTCCTTGATGAGTATGTAATAGGACAGGACGAAGCCAAGAAGGTTCTTGCAGTTTCTGTTTATAATCATTATAAGAGAGTTCTTGCACCTAAGAATGATGACAAGAATGAGGTAGAGCTCCAGAAGAGCAATATTATTATGATTGGACCTACAGGTTCCGGTAAGACATATCTTGCACAAACTCTGGCTAAGATTATAAATGTTCCTTTTGCTATTGCAGATGCTACTACACTTACCGAGGCAGGCTATGTTGGTGAAGATGTCGAGAACATCTTGCTGAAATTGATTCAGAATGCTGATTATGATATTGAGCGTGCTCAGTATGGCATCGTATACATTGATGAAATAGATAAGATTACTAAAAAGAGCGAGAATGTCTCAATTACAAGAGATGTTTCAGGTGAAGGTGTACAGCAGGCACTTCTTAAGATTGTTGAAGGTACTATTGCCAGTGTTCCTCCTCAGGGTGGAAGAAAGCATCCTCATCAGGAACTTATTCAGATAGATACCAGCAATATTCTGTTTATCTGTGGCGGAGCTTTTGATGGACTTGATAAAATTGTAGAAGCAAGACTTGATCGCAACTCCATAGGATTTAATGCAGAAATAGCTGATAAATCTGAGAGAGAAATCGGTGAAGTTCTCAAGGAAGTGACAACTCAGGATCTTGTAAAATTTGGTCTTATCCCTGAATTTGTAGGACGAGTTCCGATTACTGTTACTCTGGAGGGATTGTCCAAGGAAGCACTTATCAGAATCCTTACTGAGCCTAAAAATGCTCTTGTTAAGCAGTATCAGAAGCTGTTTGATTTTGATGATGTCAAGCTGACATTTGAAGATGAAGCTGTACATAAAATAGCTGAGATGGCTTATGAGAGAGAGACAGGAGCGCGTGGACTTCGTTCTATCATGGAAAAGACTATGATGGATGTAATGTACGAAATTCCATCTGATAATTCTATTACTGAATGTGTTATTACTGATGCATCAGTTGATGGAGACAGCAAACCGCTTCTTGTTCACGGTGATCAAAAGAAATTAAAACAGGCTAAATAATGTTTTTTGCGCCAAATGGCAGTTATGCTGTTTGGCGTTTTGTGCATATTGCAATCAAGTTAGTGAAAAGCTACAGGAAAGTTGGAAAACATGGTTATAAAAAACGTAAATTTGGAAACAGTTTGTGGAATAACAAGTACTTTGCCGGATAATCCTCATCCGGAATTTGCTTTCGCGGGTAAGAGTAATGTAGGTAAGAGTTCACTTATCAACGGTCTAATGAATCGCAAAAATTATGCTAGAACTTCGCAGGAACCTGGAAAAACTCAGACAATCAACTATTATAATATAAATGATGAGTTTTACCTTGTGGATCTTCCCGGTTATGGTTTTGCTAGAGTATCACAGAAAACTAAAGAGCAGTGGGGAAAAATGATTGAAAATTATCTTCATACCTCCAGGCAGCTACTTAGAGTTTTTTTGCTTATAGATATAAGGCACGAACCATCTGCTAACGATGTTCAAATGTATAAGTGGATAGTTCATCAGGGATTTCAGCCGGTTATAATAGCAACAAAGCTCGATAAGCTTAAAAAGTCTCAGCGCGAGTCACACATTAATATGTTAAGAAATGGTCTTGGACTTCCTGAAGAGATAAAGATTTTCCCATATTCTGCTTTAAGCAAAGAGGGCAGACAGGAAATTTATGATTATATGGATGAACTTCTTGCACAGTACAGAGAGTAAATTCGATACAATTCATTTGTCGGCTAAAGCTGCCATCTGAATTGTAACGTGAATTTACGCATAAAACTGCGCAGCATCTGGCAATTAAAAAAGGATTATGTCATAAAAATGGAGGGGAATAATGAAGGACTTACTAAAGAACAAAACATTTAGTTATTGTATTCAGGCAATTCTGACCATCATAATAGGTGTTGTTTTAATCATTTGGACAGGAGACAGCATCAGGCTTGTGGCAAGGGCACTGGCTGCATTATTGGTCCTTGTTGGAGTCGTGACAGTTATTTCATATTTTCTTCGCAAAGATCGAAATGTAGTATCGTCTACCGGTTTTGGTATAGGAATAATAATTGCGGCAGTAGGTGTCTGGATTTTCATAAATCCTGATACATTTACTGATTTTATCCCTAAGCTCTTTGGTGTCTTTATTCTCCTTAGTGGTATTTTGAACCTGTGGCAGACTATAACACTTATGAGAAGTAAGTATGGATACTGGTCATTCTCACTTTTGTTTGCGGTAATAACTGTTGGAATGGGAATTGTTCTTTTGCTTGAGCCTACATTTATCAAGAATATTATTGTAACGTTAATTGGCGTATTTCTTATCATAGATGGTGGTTCAAATCTCTGGACCATCAGCAGAGTTGCTAAATATGTAAAAGAGAAGCAGCAGGAAGAAAATGCAATCGATTCAGAGGCTGTCGTAGTAGAGGAAAAAAGAGGAAGATGAATTTTATTCCGCTGAAAATATCGCTTGATGAAGCTTGTGTACAGGATTTCATCAAGCGATATCATTTTAATAAAGATGATGAAAAAGAAATAATCAGGCTGAGCAGACAATTGCTTCCGAGAGTACACGCTCAGTTTCATTATGTGCTTGAAGAAGCTGATTTTGAGTCTGAATGGGATGAGAAGGGGCCTGCTAAGAAGGCATTGGTGGTGTTGACGCTGGGGCAGGCTTTTGATGAATTTCAGGATAGCTTTTTAAAAAAAGAAGATATACACAGAGCTTATATTATGGATTGTCTTGGACTTGAGCTTATGTCCGTTGCATATGATGAACTTGATAAAAAGCTTATGGAAATTACAGGCTTTAATCCAGGGGACTATGTTTTTGTTGGAGATACACGCCTTCCGTTATCAAATCTTCCGGGACTTATGGCAAAACTTGGACAGAAACAGGTTATATTCAACGAAGCATACGTATTATTACCGAAAAAGAGTGTAGTTTTCAGCGTTCCTTTATATGAAGAAAAGATAATTAAGCATAATAAATGTGAACTTTGTGGTGCAAAAAACTGTAAGCTTAGGCGTGCATAGAAGAATGCTACTTGAAGTTATAGTTTTTTGTTTTTCTTCAGAAAAACAGAAAACGTACCAGATTCATGCGGGCAAAAACAGAAATCGTCCACATGAAGTCATATTTTTGCTATAGAAAGAGGATTAGAGAAAATGTTGCATTTATATATGGGTGATGGAAAAGGAAAAACCACAGCAGCTATAGGCCTTTTGGTTAGAGCTGCCGGTGCGGGAAAAAAAGTTGTATTTGCACAGTTCATGAAAGGTAGAGATACTTCTGAGCTAGCGGTGTTGTGTAATATTCCCGGTGTTGTGGTACTAAGAAACGATAAAGATCTTGGATGGTATGATTCCAATAATGAAGAACAGACAAAAGCGTATACTGAAGTTCACAATAAGATTCTTGATGAAATTGAGACTTTTATTTTGAATGGTCAGTGCGATGTTCTTATTCTGGATGAAGCAACTTATCCCTATAATTATGGAATAATTGATAAAAAGAGGCTTGAGTCTTTAATTGATAACAGCCCTAAGGAAATGGAAATAGTCATAACAGGAAGAAATGCTGATATGTTTTTTGCAAGCAGGGCTGACTATATAACGAATATGGAAAAGCTGCGCCATCCTTATGATCAGGGAGTTCAGGCAAGAAAAGGAATTGAATATTGACATTAAATAAAAGAACTGTTATAGTTGTAATAGAACAACAATAACAATTCTTTTATTGTAAAGTTGTTTATATGAATTAAATCAGCTATGCAGAATTTTGTATGTGGGTGAGTAAGAAGACAGTGCGGTTTTCTACTTGATTTCCATAGATTTGACGATAGTGTCAAGCCAATTCTGAAAAAATTGACAGACCTAAGGAATCCACCGCAAGCGGTACCCCCTTAGGTCGATAGAGAGGAGGAAATTATGAATATACAGAAGTTTACGCAGAAGTCAATGGAAGCAGTTCAGGGATGCGAGAAGATTGCTGTAGAGTACGGTAATCAGGAAATTGAACAGGAACATCTTTTATATGCGCTCATGACTATAGAGGATAGTCTTATAGCTAAACTTGTTGAGAAAATGGGAATAGATAAAGATTCATTTTTAAACAGGATTGAGCAGGCTATTGGCAAGAGAACCAAGGTTCAGGGAGGACAGCCTTATGTAGGTGCAGACCTTAACAAAGCTCTTTTATCGGCTGAAGATGAGGCCAAGGCTCTTGGTGATTCATATGTGTCGGTAGAACATCTTTTTATGGCTGTTATCAAGAAGCCAAACAGAGAAGTTAAGGATATCCTCAGAGAGTTTGGAATTGATAGAAACAGGTTTTTGCAGGTGCTTCAGGAAGTTAGAGGAAACAGAAATGTTACTACAGATAATCCTGAGGCAACATATGACACTTTGAATAAATACGGAACTGAGCTTGTTGAAAAAGCAAAACGTCAAAAGCTTGATCCTGTAATTGGCAGGGATACAGAAATCAGAAATGTGATAAGAATATTGTCCAGAAAGTCCAAGAACAACCCAGTGCTCATAGGTGAGCCCGGTGTTGGTAAGACTGCAGTAGTTGAGGCTTTGGCTCAGCGTATTGCAAGTGGTGATGTGCCGACTGCATTGAAGGATAAGAAGATCTTTTCCCTTGATATGGGGGCTCTTGTTGCCGGAGCCAAGTACAGAGGTGAGTTTGAAGAGAGACTAAAGGCAGTACTTGAGGATGTCAAGGAGTCGGATGGAGAAATCATTCTTTTTATCGATGAGCTTCATCTTATTGTTGGCGCAGGCAAAACTGATGGCGCTATGGATGCCGGAAATATGCTAAAGCCTATGCTGGCAAGGGGTGAACTTCACTGTATCGGTGCTACAACACTTAATGAATACAGACAGTATATTGAGAAGGATGCGGCGCTTGAGAGACGTTTCCAGCCTGTTATGGTGGAAGAGCCAACAGTTGAAGACACTATCAGTATCCTTCGTGGCCTCAAGGAAAGATATGAGGTTTTCCATGGCGTTAAGATAATGGACAGTGCACTGGTTAGTGCTGCGGTTCTTTCAAACAGGTATATTTCAGACAGATTTCTTCCTGATAAGGCAATAGACCTGGTAGATGAGGCATGTGCTCTTATTAAGACCGAGATGGATTCAATGCCTGCCGAGCTTGATGAGCTCAACAGAAAAATCATGCAGCTCCAGATTGAGGAGGCTGCGCTTAAGAAGGAAGATGATTCCTTAAGTGTTGAGAGATTAGCCAATCTGCAAAAAGAGCTGGCTGAGTTAAAGGAAGAGTTCGACACCAGAAAGACACAGTGGTCCAACGAAAAAGAGGCAGTGGATAAGCTGGCTGCAATGCGTGAGCAGATAGATACTATTAATTCCGAGATTGCTATAGCTCAGAGAAACGGAGACTATGAAAAGGCGGGTGAACTTCAATACGGTAAGCTTCCTGCTTTGAAGAAACAGCTTGAAGAGGCTGAGGCTTTGGCTCGAGAAAAGGAAGGCGATACGACGCTTGTTCATGAAAGAGTTTCGGATGAGGAAATTGCAGGAATAATCAGCAGATGGACAGGAATACCTGTTAATAAGCTTACTGAAAGTGAGAGAAACAAGACTCTGCATCTTCCGGATGAGCTTCATCAGAGAGTTATTGGACAGGATGACGCTGTTGTAAAGGTTTCAGAGGCAATCATGAGATCTAAGGCAGGAATAAAAGACCCGACTAAGCCTATTGGTTCATTTCTGTTCCTTGGTCCTACAGGTGTAGGTAAAACAGAACTTGCTAAAAGTCTTGCACAGGCACTTTTTGATGATGAGAATAACATGGTAAGAATTGACATGAGTGAGTATATGGAAAAATACAGTGTGTCACGTCTTATCGGTGCGCCTCCCGGATATGTTGGATATGAAGAGGGCGGTCAGCTTACTGAAGCTGTAAGAAGAAAGCCATATGCGGTAGTTCTTTTTGATGAAATTGAGAAGGCACATCCTGATGTGTTTAATATTCTTTTGCAGGTACTTGATGATGGAAGAATTACAGACTCCCAGGGAAGAACTGTAGATTTCAAGAATACTATTCTGATCATGACTTCCAACATCGGGGCACAGTATCTTCTTGATGGTATCAGGGATGATGGAAGTATAAGTGAAGAGGCTGAAAAGGCAACCATGGAAGACTTGCGTGGACATTTCAGACCTGAATTTTTGAACAGACTTGATGAGATTATTATGTTCAAGCCTCTTACAAAGGATAATATCGGCGGAATTGTTGATCTTGTTATTGATGATCTTAACAGACGTTTGTCAGACAGAGAGATAAACGTAAAGCTTACTGATGCAGCAAAGAATTATATCATAGATAATGCGTATGATCCGATTTACGGTGCACGTCCTCTTAAGAGATATATACAGAAATATGTTGAGACACTGTCTGCTAAACTCATTCTAAGAGATGATGTCAAACCTCATGACACTATAGAGTTTGATGTATCAAATGATGAATTGGTTGCAGTTTCAAAAGCAAACCATAATAATTGATAGTTTGTAGGCAAAAGAAGTTAGAATTCAAGAAAAAAGGAGAAATTAAGTGCTTCCACAGGATCCTGTTATATTGTTAAGTTACATTAATACACAACTTAGGGATAACTACTCTGACCTTGAAAAACTGTGCGATGGTCTTGATATTGGCAGTGATGATCTGCAGGCTGCCATAGACAGACTGAGCGGTATCGGTTATAGTTATGATGCTGATTCCAATCAGTTTAAATAATTAAATACAGGATGAGGTTTATGAGTAATATATCCCTTGATTTTTTGAACATGATAAAGGAGCAGTCAGTTGCAGCAAGCAGGAAAGAAGAAATACATTCTTTTAGCAGCTTGTCGGATATGATTGCGGTAATTGATACTGAGACCAATTGGCATGATGAAGTCATGTCGATTGGTCTTGCTGTTGCGGATGCAGAAAATTTTAAATGTATAGACAAAAGATATTATGTATTTGAACCGGAGTGCCTTATAGGCGGGATATATTCAAATGTTCTTGAATACCGTGGCACAAAAGGAATTTATTCTGAACGTGGCAGAGCTATGCGGGAAATAATAGCTTTTTTACGGGAAAGAAATATAACTAAACTTATGGCATATAATGCAAAATTTGATTGCAGTCATCTTCCGGAACTTGGAGATTTTGAATGGTATGATATTATGCGACTTGCAGCCTATAGGCAGTACAATCATGCAATACCGGATGATGCACAGTGCTGTAAGACAGGAAGATTAAAAATTAATTATGGAGTTGAGCCAATAATGCGAATGCTCTCAGGTGAGAAAAATTATCGCGAAATTCACAATGCTATATATGATGCGGTTGATGAACTGCGTATAGTGGAACTTTTGGGGCATTCACTGGAAAAATATGATTGCGCAAAAATAAATTGAAATTAAATAAACTAAAAGATGTATAAAAACTGCCGAGAAAATAATCGCCCGCTTTGGTTTTATGATAAAATTAATACACGTCACTAAAATGAAATATTGGATAATAACAAAACGTAATTTTGATATTAAACTTTTTTACTTTTAGTCCGAAATACATAATAGATGTGATAATTGCTACAAATCATAGCGAACATGTAACCTCGAAAATCTAAAGCAATATAGTTGCCTGTACATAAAAGATGCAGCTTTTAGATGAATCAGTAATCTGATAATGAGGGGAAGGAGACAAGCATGAGCGATACGGCAGTTAAGCGAGAGGAAGTTGTACTTGAAAATGCCAAGAACAAAATTATTTCTCTGATTTACCAGGAGGTATATGATCACAAGACCAATATCTATAAGTGGACTAAGAGAGCTTTTGATATTGTAGCTTCAAGTCTTGCCTTGATCGTATTGTCACCGATTTTTTTGCTTACATCTTTGGCAATCATATTAGAAGATGGTGGACCGGTTTTCTTTACACAGATAAGAGCCGGAAAAGATATGAAGCCTTTTAAAATTTATAAATTCAGAAGTATGTACAAAAATGCTGAATCGCAGTTTCAGCGCATGCAGGCACAAAATGAGCAGACAGGACATGCTTTTAAGATAAAAGATGATCCAAGAGTTACTAAAGTTGGAAAATTTATCAGGAAATATTCAATTGATGAACTTCCACAGCTCTTAAATATAATAAAGGGCGATATGAGCATAGTTGGTCCCAGACCTATTCTTTTAAATCAGATGCAGGAGTGCAATGCTTATGAGAAGCAGCGCCTCATCGTTAAACCCGGACTTACCTGTTACTGGCAGGTTGGTGGACGTGCGAATATCAAATGGGATGAGTGGGTAGAACTCGATCTTAAATACATAAAGGATATGAGCATCACTACAGATATAAAACTAATTTTAAAAACCATTCCGGTTGTATTTGAATCAGATGGTGCATATTGAAAACTATAGTAGGCGGCAGAAATTTCTGCCGCTTACTTTTTGCCTATGGAATTTATTTTACTTTTTAAAGTATAATAACTGAAAAAAATGGTGGTGAAGTAATGATTCTTTTTTTCGATATAGATGGCACAATTTGGGATAATAAAAATTATATTCCTGAGAGTACAATAGCAGGAATAAGAGCAGCAAGAGCAAACGGGCATAAATGCTTTATTAATTCAGGAAGATCCAGGGCTTTTATTTACAACAAAGATTTATTGGGCATAGGTTTTGACGGAATAGTTTCTTCCTGCGGTTGCATGATAGAGTATGATGGGAGGATTGTATACAATAGGCTAATAAATAAGGAAGATGGAATCCTTACCCTTGAGACCATAAGGAGGTATGGATTTAAACCAATTCTTGAAGGACCTGATTATCTTTATATGGATGAAGCTGATTTTATGGGTGATGTCTATGGAGAGAAGGTCATGAGAGAGATGGGGGACAGATTACTTGGAGTTTCTGAAAATTGGGGAAATTGGACAATAAATAAGATGTCTTGCCTTACTAAAGACTGTGACACAAAGAGCTGTATTTCAGAACTTGAAAAAATGTATGATTTTATTATTCATAATGAGTCAGTTCTCGAAATGGTTCCTAAAGGATACAACAAAGGCATAGGAATTGAGGAAGTCTGCAGTTTATTAGGCGAAAAAGTTGAGAACACCATTGCGTTTGGCGACAGTGTTAATGATAAGGAAATGCTGATTACAGCCGGAACAGGAGTAGCTATGGGAGGCGCAACAGATGAGATAAAAGAGTATGCGGATTTTGTTAGTACAGGTCTATACGAAAACGGAATCAGTAACGCACTAAGACATTTGGGAGTTATTTGAGGTGAAAGTTTGATATGACTTTCTAAAAAAATATTACAGAAAAATGTGCTGGCTTATTTAATATGGATGTTAATTAGGCAATTGTGTTTTAGCGGCATATAAAAAATTTTGTTGGTCGATACATATATTTGTAAATATATACAATTAATTGATGCAAAATTCATTAAGTTTTAAGTGGATGTAAGCGTTTACATTTGCTGAGTCTGTATGTTATGATTTTTTCGTGTTTTAGGAACCGGTGTAGGTTACGATGCTTGGGGAGGCATAAAAACAGAAAATTGGGAGGACTCAGAATGTTAAAAAAATGGGTGAAGAAAGTTGTCATTGCTATCACTACAGTTGCTGTGATAGCATCTGCTTCATGTGTAGTACAAACTGCTACAAAGGTAGAAGCAGCGTCAAATATCATCTCAGATGGATGGTATTACATCAAGAATATCAATAGTCAGTTATATCTTGATGTGAAAAACGGTGAGGATGTAAACGGGGCAAATGTTCAGCAGTGGACAGGTAATGGATATGCCTGTCAGAAATGGTATGTAAAAAATCAGGGGAGCAACTATATTACTATTCAGAATGGTATGGCCGGAGGACGTATGCTTGATGTAGATGGCGGAAAAGCTGCTAACGGTACAAACATTCAGATCTGGCCTGCAAATGGCAAGGATTCACAGACATTTAAGGTTGTTAGTATTTCAAGCGGTGTTGTCTCACTTCAGACAAAGTGCAGCGGCAATAAACAGGCAGTAGATGTATATAACTGGTCAACATCTGCAGGTGGAAATATTTCAACCTGGGAATATAACGGACTTGCATGTCAGCAGTTTAAGTTTGAGGCATGCAGCGGTTCTTCAGGTTCATCTAATAACAATTCATCAAGTTCAGGTTCATCAGGGAATACAAGTGGTAACGCTATAACAGTAAAAAATGGAGGAACATCTCTTTCGTCAGCAATCAGTAAAGCTTCCAAAGGGACAACTATAGTTATCGATGGAACAGTAAAAAGCGGTGCTGTAAGCCTTCCAAGTGGCGTTCATATCACGGGAAAAAACAATGCGACTATAGATTTTTCTTCCACAAGCGGAAGTTCAGGCAGAGGAATTACAGTTAACGGAAGTGGAAGCAATCTCTCCAACTTTACTGTAAAAAATGCAGCAGATAACGGAATATATGTTGAAGGAAGCAACAATACATTTACAAATGTTACCTGCTGTTACAATAAGGATGCAGGCTTCCAAATAAGTAATGGCGGTTCAAACAACAAGTTCTATAGCTGCTACTCTCACCACAATGCCGATCATAAAGGAGAAAATGCAGACGGATTTGCATGTAAACTTCATTCAGGAACCGGTAACTATTTTGAAGGATGTGTTGCAGAATATAACAGTGATGACGGTTGGGATCTTTATGCAGCACATGGCGCAGTTACTTTTAAGAACTGTAAAGCAAATTATAATGGATATTGTGATGGAATTTATGGAGACGGAAACGGTTTTAAGCTTGGCGGAGTAGACAATAAAACTCCGGGTGTTGCAGCACATCTTGATCCATTGAATCATGTGCTTGAAGGCTGTTCTGCAGTTGGTAACTATGCCAGCGGATTTGACCGCAACAATCAGAGCGGCGTTGTTACAATGAAGAAATGTACTGCTGACAGCAATAAGAAGTATAACTTTAACTGGCCAAAGGAAGGAACACCTTCGGCACTTGGTAAGAAAGTAACTTTTGGAACGGCTATTATACAGGATTGTACTTCAAAGAATGGGAAGAACAACATAAAGGGTGCAACACTTAAAGGAACTTGTGTAGGTTTTTGAATAAATAAAATCTTTTGATTCGTAAAATTATCTCCTTGGGCATGACACAACAGGCAGCATCTGAGTACAGGTGCTGCCTTAATTTAACGATTGTAAAAAGCCTTTCGGTCGATTAGAATTAATATATCGAGCGGAAGGCTTTTTGGCGATAAATATAGATTATATAGCGATGCAATAAAAAGATAAGATATTATTTAAATATCGTATTGGAGGGCTACCATGAAAAAAATACTTATAGTAGATGATTCGTCAGTTTCACGCAAAATGTTAAGAAAACTTCTTGAAACGGAAGGGTTTGAGGTAATTGGTGAAGCGGTAAACGGCAGGGAAGGCTATGAGCAGTACAAGAAGTTATCTCCGGATGTTGTGACCATGGATATCACCATGCCCGAGATGAACGGCATGGAAGCACTCAAATTGATAAAAGAGTATGATGAAGGTGCAAAAGTTGTTTTGATAACTGCTGCGGGTCAGGATGAAAAAAAGAATATGGCAAAGGAACTGGGGGCGGTTCATTTTTTGTCGAAACCATTTAATAACACAGATATTGTAGATGCAATTAATAGAATCTGAAAAATGAAGTATAAGAATATTTATAAGGCAGAATTTATATCACGTCCTAACAGGTTTATTGCGATAGTTCGCATAAATGATGAAGAGATAAAGGTTCATGTGAAGAATACCGGAAGGTGTAGCGAGCTTCTTTTGCCTGGAAGTGTTGTATATCTTGAGAAAGCTGACAATCCCGACAGAAAGACACCTTACGATCTTGTGGCAGTAGAACACAATGGGAAGATAGTTAATATAGATTCGCAGGCTCCTAACGTAGTTGTGAAGGAATGGCTTTTAAAACAGGATTATACAAACGTTTATCCGGAGTACAGGTTCGGTAATTCCCGTATTGATTTTTATATGGAAAAAGACGAAGTAAAGTTCCTACTGGAAGTGAAGGGATGTACTTTGTTTAGGGATGGTGTTGGCTATTTTCCTGATGCGCCTACAGAGCGTGGTACAAAGCACCTAAGAGAGCTTACAGGTGCACTAAAACAGGGGTATCATGCTATGGTTGGCTTTGTGATACAGGGAGAAGGAATCAGTGAAGTCAGACCAAATGCTGATACTGATCCTGAGTTTGCGAAAGCTTTTTACGAGGCAAAAGAGGCGGGGGTAGAGATATTATTTTTAAAATGCAGGGTTAATCCTGACAGTCTTGAGATAGAATGAAGCAAGCATCATGCTTTATTCACTGCTTTGGTGCATTTTTACCAAAAACGTTTCCGAAAAACTATAAACATGTACAATTGACATAAAATAAGGCATTTAACTATAATCTTATTAGTAAGTTAATCGGTTAACGTGAAATGTGTAATTATGGTAACAAGTGTAGCAACAAAAAATCAAGGCATTTGAGCAGATAATCTCAAATGCCGCAGAAAACAAGGAGTTGGAGGTAATATGAAAAAGGGGAAAATGAGGGGAAAGAATGTCATGGCAGCCACTCTTGGTCTGTCTCTTTTTTTGAGTTCTTTCGGAAACGTTTCCAATGTATTTGCAAAAGAAGCTGATAATGCAGGCATTACGGTAAGTGCTGCAGAAGAAAGCGAGGCTGCTGCTTCAAAGGCTTCAGCAGATGACGGTGAGGTATCTGCGGCTACTGCATCGGGACAGGTGGATATTGAGCAAGGTTTGAAGAGTTCTTTGGAAAATGGAGCTCAGGCAGGCTCTGTGGCAACCAGCAGCAATACGTCATCAACGGATAGTTCTGAGGCAAACAGCAATGATGCAGCATCAACGGATAGTTCTGTGGTAAAAAGCAGCAATGCGTCATCATTAGATGAATCTGCAGAGAGCAGCAGTAATCTTACATCAGCCGATGGCTCTTCAAAAGAGAGCAGTGAAGCTTCATCACTTGGCAGCTCATTAGATGATGAATATAGTCTTACAGCAGCAACCGGAGCAAGTACATATTCAGTTTCAGAGGCTGAGCTTCCATCTAATGCAGCACCAAGGGAACAAAAGGCAGCGGATAACAGTCTTATTACAAAAGAATATGTGCATGATGGAGCAATTCTCCATGCATTCTGCTGGAGCTTTAATACAATCGCTGAGAACATGGCTGATATTAAGGCAGCAGGCTACACTGCTGTTCAGACATCACCTATTAACGAATGTCTGGACACTGATTCGGGAAAAAATCTCCATGGTCCTGACGGAATGTGGTATTACCATTATCAGCCTACTGATTGGGTAATTGGTAATTACCAGCTTGGAAGTCGCGACGAGTTCAAGCATATGTGTGATGTTGCAGACGAATATGGTATTGCCGTTATTGTAGATATTCTTCCTAATCACACAACAGTTTCAGCAGACTATGTTTCTGATGCGTTAAAAGAAGCTGTTGGAGGTGTGGAGAATCTTTATCACACAACAGGTAAGACTGCAGGTGGATATGTTGACAGGCTTGAACTTACATATTATGAAATGGGCGGACTTCCTGATGTTGATACTGAGAATATAGAATTTCAGGAGTATTTTTATGAATTCTTAAAGGACTGTGTTTATCTTGGTGCGGACGGATTCAGAATAGATACTGCCAAGCACATTTCCCTTCCTGATGATCCTGTTCCTGGTGATTATGCCGGAAATGAGGACAGAAACAGTTTTTATCCAAACATGAAGGAAGCTTTGGATGAGTATTCTGAAGAAGTTGGTACAAAGAGCTATGATGAGCTTTTTGTATATGGAGAAGTTCTTCAGGGAACAAATGACAGACTTGCTTCTTATCAGGAGTATATTGGAGGAACAACTGCCAGCAATTATGGCGGAAGTATTCGCTCAGCTCTTTCGTCAAAAGATCTGACAGCTTCCCGAATAACAGACTATCAGATTTATGATGAAACGATAGGTGACAGAACCTATACAGCAGATACAGAAAAGCTTGTTACCTGGGTTGAGTCACATGACAATTACATGAATGACAGTGAGAGCAGCTGGAAGACGATTGATGATAAACAGTTAATACTTGGCTGGGCCTATATTGCAGCAAGAAAAGACGGAACGCCTCTTTTCTTCTCAAGACCTAATAATAGTTCAGCAGAAAATCCATATGGTGATAATCTTATTGGAGAGGCTGGAAGCGACATTTATAAGGCACCTGAAGTAAAGGCAGTCAATCTTTTCCGTCAGAAAATGCAGAATGCTGATGAAGTCATTTCAAATCCCGGAGGCAATGTACAGACCATAATGGTTGAGAGAAAGGGAAGTGATGTTCAGGGAGCTGTGATTATAAATGAGAGTTCACAGACAGCAACTATTAGTGCCGGGACGGTTTTGGAAGATGGCGTTTACTACGATCAGGTAGAAGGAAGTAATAACACTTTTCTTGTAAAAGATGGAGTTCTCTATGGAGCTGTATCCGCAATGTCTGTAGTGGTGTTGACTGACAGAACAGAAGGCGCAGGTACTGTAGTTTCTTTCTACAATTCACAGAGCTGGGACAGCGTTGTTGCAAGAGTAGATGGAAGTGATGAGACAATTGCTTCTATAAATGACAATGATGGCTGGTACTGGGTAACTGTACTTGATGATGAGTTTTCTATCGTATTCGAGAATGCAGACAAAAGCGCAGTTTCACCTGTTTATGAAATAGGAAATGGAAGCGGAACTTTTGTTACAGCGGAAGATTCTACACTCTATTTTTCAAAGGAAGAAGCTGAAAAAGGTATCGGAATCCACACCTATCCTGTATATTTCTTTAACACAGAGGGATGGGATACTGTAAATGTTTATGGATGGCTCTATGGTGGAGAGCAGCTCTTTGGCGGATGGCCTGGTATGTCTGCACAAAATGAAGGTGCCGGTTGGTGGAAGGCGAGCGTAAAGACAAAATCCGAGATAAGTGACTTTAGTGTCATATTTAATAATGGAGAAGGTAAACAGACAGTAAATATTGAGGGAATCACACCTGATGACAAGGATATTTATTTTGCAGTAGATGCTGAGAATTCAGGTGATCAGCTGGTTGTGAAAAGATATAGTGATAAGAGCTCTGCAGAAGAAGAGCTGGGGGTATCCGGAAGTTTCACAACAGTATATTTTTATAATACAGAAGGTTGGGATAAGGTCTGCGTTTACACATGGGGGGCAACAAGCTTCGGAGAATGGCCGGGGCAGGAACTTTCACAGGAGGCGGATGGCTGGTACAAAGTTGTACTTCCAGCAGGAGCCGGTGATGATCTGAATATTATTTTTAATAACGGAAATAATGGAAAACAGACTTCTGATATGAAAATTTCTGATATGAAGTATAGATATATTTTGCATAACGGAATCACTTATCAGAAGTACGGCACTAAGAAAGAGGCTCTTGCAGAGATATCAACAGGTGAAGATGTAAGCTATACTACAGTATATTTTTATAATGAAAATGCAGATGATTCTTCTTGGGAAAATGTAGCTCTTTATGTATATGGCGGAAATAGCGGAGAGTACAATAACCTTGTTGGAAACTGGCCAGGAAAGGTTATGAAAAGAGAAGAAGGAACAAATTGGTACAGCGCAGATGTTCCTACAAAAGCAATTAATACAGGAACGCTCACATACATTTTCAATAATAATAACAATGGTCAACAGCTTTCAGACAACAGAAACATCACAAGCGATAAAAACTACTTTGTTACAAGCAGCACAGACAGCTTTGCCAGCAAGGAGGATGTGTATGACTTCCTTGGATATAATCCTGAAAATAAAGAGCCTGAGGGCGAGTTTGTAACACGTTGGGGAGTTACTTCTTTTGTGACTACAGATGGAAAGAAGCTGACAGGCCTTAACACCATTAAGGGAAATACATATTTCTTTAAGGAAAATGGTGCAATGGTAAAGAGTAATTACGTTACAATTGATGGAGATACTTATTATTTCAAGAGTGACGGAACGATGACTACAGGCTTCATGACAAAGTGGGGAGTTACTTACTACTTTTATGAAAATGGTATTCAGGCAAAAGACACACTTGTAAATGATAATGGATACACCTATTATTTCAAGGCAAATGGAGCAATGGTGAAGAGCAGCTTTGTAACGATGGATGACGGTAAGCACTATTTTAACGCAGATGGGCATATGGTGGTTTCGGCAACTATGACAAAGTGGGGAGTAAAGTACACCTTTGACGAAAATGGAGTTCTGATAAAATAAAAAATAAAAAGGACATTCTCTAAATCTAAAGATAAGGAGAATGTCTTTTTTTTTATCCACCTGTCGTGTAACTTTGAGGATTCATTATTGCGGAAATCATTTCCTGATTGCAGGAGAGATTTTTTCTGTTTATTATTGCATAGTCGCTTCCATTGTCCCAGTATATACATTTAATTCCGTGAGAACTGCATCTTGCCACATAATTTGAGGCATGAATAGAGCGAAAAGAGATAGGCTCATAATTACTTTTTGTGCCCCATTCGCCTATTACTACCGGTGCGCCGATATACTTTGAAAAGCTTTCGAGCGATGAAAGTCTTTCTTCAATGGTTTCATCGTAGTATTCCGGGTAATAATGAACTGTGACAAGCAATCTGTCTGATATTGTGTCGTTAGGAAGAGAAAAGGCAGACAGAAATTCTTTTCCTGAGTTATCCAGTAGTGTAGGAATCATGAGAATTCGCTTGGCATTATTGCCTCCGGTACTGCGTACAGTGTCTACAAAAAGCTGATTTAATTCATTTAACTGTTTGGCGGCTTTTGACCCGAAGGACCAGTATTTTTCGTAGTTATCTACTTCATTATAGGCTTCAAAGATAAGGTGATCATCATAGTCGTTAAAATATATAGCAAGCTGTGTCCACAAATCAGTAAGATTATCCGAAACCAATTGAAACTCTTCTTCGCTTACTCCTGTATGAAATAAATCTCCGTCATGGTGTGAGTTTAAAATCACATACATATCGTTTGCGTAGCAGTAATCTACAACTTCTTTTACTCTTTGAAGCCACTGGTCATTTACAAAAAGATGTCCCGAACTATCTCTGTAGCTGTGATAGTACCATGAAACGGGGATACGGATAGTATTAAATCCAAGGGAATTTACATAATCTATAAGCTCTTCAGAAACTTTTGGATTTCCCCAGATTGTTTCCTGACTAAGATTAGCATCACCTGTAGGGGCGCCATAGTGTGAATCAAGAGAATTGCCAAGATTCCACCCAACCGACATGCTATTAATAAAAGCTGTGGCGGTAAATGAATCCGGATCTGGATTTTCAGATTCTGCAAAATCGTTTGAGCTTTGCGCCTTAGCAGTGTAGGACAGCGTTATTTGTTTTTTTATATTATTGAATCCTTTTATAATAAATATGTCGACAGACATTATACAGACAGTTAAAATAATACATGCTACAGCAATTAGAAGGTGTTTATACTTTTTCATAATTTGACCTTTTTATACTAGAAAAAAACGACATTAACATTCATATTATAGCATTTTAAATGGAGAATTATGCCACAAAGATTATCTTCTTATCTTAAAAAAATATATGGAGAAAAAGTATACAGATTATCGCTAAGTTCAGGGTGCTCCTGCCCTAATAGAGACGGGACGGTTGGAACCGGTGGATGCACTTTCTGTTCTGAGGGCGGTTCAGGGGAGTTTGCATCCTCTTTTTCTGCGGATAAACAGATAGATGAGGCCAAAAAACTTATATCGTCTAAAACAAATGCTAAGAAGTATATTGCATATTTTCAGTCTTTTACCAATACTTACGGAGATCCCAAAAGGTTATTGGAACTTTATAAGGCGGCAGCGCTTCGCAATGATATAGTTGCGGTTTCTATCGGAACAAGGCCTGATTGTCTTGGAAAAGAAATCATAGATATGTTAAAAGAGCTTCAAAAATATAAGCCGGTATGGATAGAGCTGGGACTTCAGACTATCCATGAAAAAACTGCGGTTGCAGTGAACAGGGGATATGAACTGAAGGTCTTTGAAGATGCGTATAAGAGATTAAAAGAAATCGGTGTTACGGTCATAGTGCATGTGATTTTGGGACTTCCGGGGGAGAGCAGGGATGATATGCTTGAGACGGTAAGGTATCTGGCGAATCTTTATCCTGTGCTTGACGGAATAAAGATTCAGAATCTTCAGATATTAAAGGGAACAGTAATGTACTCTCAATATATGGAAAGTCAAAGAAACAGCAGTGATGACAAAAATGAATTTCATATTATGAGCATGGAGGAATATACGGATCTTGTGGCGGAGTGCATAGCTCTTTTACCGGAAAAAACTGTGGTTCACAGGATGCAGGGAGACGGGCCAAGAAAACTGCTGGTTGAACCGCTGTGGAGTCTTGATAAAAAGCGTGTGCTTAATATGCTGAATTTAAAAACAAAGGATTTATTCAGGGAGATTTAAAGGATGATAGAAGGAACACTTCCATTTTATGGCCAAAAATAGTAAACTAAAAATACTATGGACTTATTTGAATATATGAGAGAAAACAATAAAGATAAGGAATCACCGCTTGCCGCAAGAATGCGTCCCAGAACTCTCGATGAGGTTGTGGGACAGCAGCATATTATTGCCCGTGACAAGCTTCTTTATCGTGCTATTACAGCAGATAAACTAAGTTCTATTATCTTTTACGGACCGCCCGGAACGGGTAAGACTACACTTGCAAAGGTTATCGCAGGTACAACAAAGGCTGAATTTACTCAGATTAATGCCACTATTTCCGGTAAGAAGGATATGGAAGAGGTCGTACAGAAAGCCAAGGATAATCTTGGAATGTACGGCAAAAAGACTATTCTTTTTATTGACGAGATACATAGGTTTAATAAGGGGCAGCAGGATTATTTATTGCCTTTTGTCGAGGATGGAACGGTTGTCCTCATAGGTGCTACAACTGAAAATCCTTATTTTGAGGTGAACGGGGCTCTTATTTCCAGATCAGTGATTTTTGAGCTTAAACCGCTTACAGCCGAGGATATTAAGGTTCTTTTGAATCGCGCAGTTACTGACAAGGAAAGAGGAATGGGAGCGTACAGGGCTGTGCTTGAGCCGGACGCTGCAGATTTTCTGGCTGACCTTGCAGATGGCGATGCCCGCCACGCGCTCAATGCCATAGAGCTTGGCATTTTGACGACAAACAGAAGTGATGACGGACTTATCCATATTACAAAAGAGGTTGCAGAAGAGTGCATACAAAAGAAAGTAGCAAGATATGACAAAGATGGTGACAACCATTATGATACGATATCTGCATTTATCAAGAGTATGAGAGGTTCTGATCCTGATGCGGCGGTATACTATCTTGCGAGAATGCTAAATGCGGGTGAGGATCCGAAATTTATTGTTCGACGAATGATGGTCTGTGCTTCTGAGGATGTCGGAAATGCAGATCCTATGGCGCTTCAAATGGCGGTTTCAGCTTCCCTTGCAGTTGAGAGACTTGGAATGCCGGAGGCGCGGATAACACTTGCACAGGCTGCAAGCTATATAGCAACAGCTCCAAAGAGTAACGCTTCAATCTGCGCAATTGATGAAGCACTTGAGACGGTTAGAAAGACAGGTAATTTGCCTATTCCACCTCATTTACAGGATGCACATTACAAATCTGCCGCAAAGCTTGGGCATGGAATCGGGTACAAATACGCTCATGATTATCCGAATAATTATGTTGAGCAGCAGTATCTGCCATATGAATTAAACGGAAAAGAATTCTACAGACCTTCAGGAAACGGATATGAGGTCAGAATTAAAGAGCACATGAAGAAAATTAAGGGGTTAGATAAGAACAAAGAATAAACAGGTATTTTAATCTGAGGGGTAAATGGAAAAGAAAAAAAAGAGAATGCATTCCGGTAAAAAAGCAAGGAATAACAAAAGGCTGGTTATACTAAGCGGCGTTGTTGCTGCCGGCGCTATTATTTTTGTAATCGGAATATTAATATATGTTATTTTTGGTATGCAACCTGTTAAACAGGAAGAAGAGCAGGATATAGCTATTTTTGAGGCATCTTTGCCTGAGCAGGACCACATTTCCGAGTATATGAGTGCCGAGGTGATTGATGCTATTGTTTCAGCCGGAAAGACTGTTTCAAAGTCACTTTCTCAAAGGGCAGATACAATAGAACTTACAGATGAGAACAGAGATACTTTTGTAACAATAAACAGCTGTAAGATAGTGAATTCTTCTAAAGTGCAGATAGATGTTACATCTGAGGGCATTCCTCAAAGTGATGACAAGTATTATTATCTTTTTACGGAGGCAACATTTGAAGACTCTATAGCTGAGGATTCTGAGCCTATGGCAAAGATATACAAAAATACGGATACGTCATTTACGGTTAATCTTAATAAGGGAGAAGCTACTTCAAAGCTTTTTTCAAAGTTTACAGTGGCTGTTAAGCTTGAAGATAAATATGTTTCAATAAGTCATCCCAAATACATTACCAATCCTGAGGCGTGTGCAGGCTACAGCTATGGTGGAATGACACATACTTCGATAAAAGGAATTCTTCCTGATCCGCTTAGAATCGGTGAGCTTCCTGACCTTAATGTGAGTTATTGTGCTTATAATATTCCGCTTTCACATATTCTTGCAACATCAGGTGGAATATCTTATACGTATGGCGGCGTAACTTATCATTTTAAGCAAAGTGCAATAGAAAATTATGATGATTTATTTAAGCGCCTTAATAAGATGGGGATTGATGTAGCTGCAATAGTTTTGAATGATGCAAGCCCGTCAACTTACCCTGATCTTACGCATCCGGATGCAAGAAAAGGTTCTACTGCGCCTTACTACATGTTTAATGCAGCAACTGAAAGCGGAGTGAATGCCTGTGCTGCACTTGGCAGTTTTTTGGCAGGAAGATATTCAGGCTCGGGACATGGCAATGTCAGTATGTGGATAATTGCCAATGAGGTTAATGCAAGACGTGAATACAATTATATGACATATTGTGATGTAGGCACTTATACCACTGCATTTACCAGAGCATTCAGAGTTTTTTACAATGCGATAAAGAGCCAGAATTCTGCTGCAAAGGTCTATTTTTCTATTGATCAGAGATGGACTCTTAATAGTGAAAAAACAGGAGACTATGATGCCAAGGATTTCCTTGATATTCTGGCAACTTCAATTAATGAATACGGAAATATAGATTGGGGACTTGCTGCGCATCCATATTCTTATCCAAACGGAAATACTGCGTTTTGGAAGAGTTCGAAATATACTACGCACAGTGTGACTACTCCGGTTATTTCAATGGATAATCTGGAGGTTCTTACTGATTACATGCAAAGGGAAGAAATGCTTGATACATCCGGCAATGTAAGGTCTATAATATTAAGCGAAATAGGTTATTCTTCCACATCCGGGGAGACACTCCAGGCTGCGGCATTTGCTTACGCTTATACCAAGATGGAGAAAAACGGATATATTGATGCTTTGATGTTTTCAAGGCAGACCGATGCTCCGGATGAAATTGCAGCTTTGGGACTGGCGCTCGGACTTCAGTCACATGGCGGAAAACATAAATATATTTATAATGTATTTAAATATATTGATACAGACAGGCGAAATGAAGTAATATCATTTGCGTATGATATAGTTGGAACAACGTTTTAGATAAAGGAGACAGATCAATGACAAATGCTGAAAAAGCCCTGAAAATGCATGAAGAGTGGCAGGGAAAACTTGAAATTAAATCAAAGGCTTTAGTGAATTCAAAGGAAGATCTTGCAATTGCTTATACTCCCGGAGTTGCGGAACCTTGCAAACTTATTGCGAATGACAAGAGCCTGGCATATAAGTACACGATTAAGTCTAATACTATAGCAGTTGTTTCTGATGGAAGTGCTGTGCTTGGACTTGGCAATATCGGTCCCTATGCTGCAATGCCTGTTATGGAAGGAAAGGCAGTTCTTTTCAAAGAGTTTGGCGGAGTTAATGCAGTTCCGATATGTCTTGACACTCAGGATACCGAGGAAATTATAAAAGCTGTTACTTATCTTGCACCGGGATTTGGTGGAATAAATCTGGAAGATATATCTGCACCCAGATGTTTCGAAATAGAAGAAAGGCTCAAGGAAAAGTTGGATATACCGGTGTTCCATGATGACCAGCATGGTACAGCTATCGTAGTTCTTGCAGGTATAATCAATGGTCTTAAGGTTGTTGGAAAAGATAAAGTTAGCTGCAAGGTAGTTGTAAATGGTGCCGGAAGTGCCGGAATTGCCATCACAAAGCTACTTCTTCGCTATGGCTTTAAGAATGTTACAATGTGCGATAAGTCCGGAATCTTGAGCAAGTCTTCCAATGATCTTAACTGGATGCAGGAAAAGATGATGGATGTAACAAATCCTGAACAGAAGACAGGTACTCTTGCCGATGCACTTAAAGGTGCCGATATATTTGTCGGAGTATCTGCTCCCGGCATTGTGACAAAAGAAATGGCTCAGGAAATGAATCATGATGCAATCATGTTTGCAATGGCCAATCCTGTTCCTGAGATTATGCCTGACCTTGCCAAAGAGGCAGGAGTTCGCGTTATTGGAACCGGAAGGAGCGACTTCCCGAATCAGGTAAATAATGTTCTTGTTTTCCCGGGAATTTTCCGTGGAGCGCTTGAATGTGGTGCAAAACAGATAACAGAAGAAATGAAACTTGCAGCTGCGAATGCTCTTGCGGGACTTGTTCCGGATGAAGAGTTAAGTGATGTAAATATTCTTCCGGCTGCTTTTGATCCTAGAGTTGCTGATGTGGTATCAGCAGCAGTTAAAAGCTGCATGGGTGAATGAGTGTTTGTTTCACGCTGAGTAAAAAAGATTTATATGTTTAAACGGATGGAGGCGAGTGAGTTGAGTTCAAAGTATCTTACATTATATAAAATGATAATTCTGTATATGTTAAAGAGATGTGATGTGCCTCTTAGTAAATCTCAGATTTATGATTTTATTTTGGAAAAAGAATATACGACTTTTATGACACTCCAGGAAGTGTTCAGTGAGCTTGCTTCTTCAGAACTTGTCATTGAAAAAACCATGGGAAACAGGACATATCTTGAACTCACGGAGCAGGGTGATGAGACTCTGAATTTCTTTGGAAACAGAATCAATCCTGAGATAAAGCAACAGATTGATGAGTACTTAAAAGCTAACAGCATGAAGCTTAGAAACGAAGCTTCAATTCTGGCTGACTATCAGAAAACCGGAGAAAGTGAGTATACTGCAACATTAATAGCCAGAGAAAAAGGAGTTAATCTTGTGGATCTTCGCTTCGCTGTTCCGACAGAGGAAATTGCTCAAAATATCTGTAATAACTGGAGGCTTAAAAATCAGGAAGTTTACCAGTATCTTATGGGACAACTTATGACTGAATAATCATTCAGCGTAATTTGATCAAAAATCATCGTGTCAACACACTATAATATGTAAAAAAGGTGCCGCACTTTGTTGGTGTGGCACCTTTTTTCATATTAAAGTGTTCTTTGAGTAATCACAATTTTGAGCATAAAAAAAGCTGCTGACGAGAATCGAACTCGTGACCTCCGCACTACCAATGCGACGCACTACCGACTGTGCTACAACAGCTAATTCTATATGAATCTACATGACTAAACCAAGTCACAAAAATAATTATATACATATTACGCAGCAGTTGTCAAGAAATATAAATTTTCCTTTAATGACAAAAAATGATAGAAAATAGTTAAGAAATGGCAAGAAATCATATTGTAGAATGATTCAGCGCGTTATAGAATCAAACAAAGTGGTTTTTATATGATAAATATACTTTATGGGGTGAATGTTATGAAGAGTTACGAACGAGGTTGGAAGTACCCTAGGACAAGGCTTCAATGGCTTTGGGATAATATGGAAGGGTACAGGGTGTTGTATGTATTTGCGATGTTAGGCACAGTTGTTTACAATATGTTGCAGCTTACAGTGCCTTTTTTTTCTGGAAAAATCGTGGATACATTTCTTACAGGAGAGCATGCCAAAGAAAATTTGACAGAGCATCCTGATCGATTCCTTGAATTGATCATTCTTATGGTGGGACTTACAGTTTTCAGGTGTCTTATTGTGTATTTTGACTGTATGGCATATGAGAAGGTTTCGCAGTCTGTTCTTTTCAAGGTCAGAAATTTCCTTTATGACAAAATTCAAAGACAGGATATGAATTTTTACAGTAAATACCGCACAGGTGACCTTATGACAAGAGTTACCGGCGATTTGGATGCTGTAAGACATATGGTTGCCTGGGTAATCAGAATGGTTATGGAGGCATTTTCTCTTGTTACTGCAACTGCTATATATTTCATCGTTATGGACTGGCAGTTGGCTTTCAGCCTTTTGATAGTTGCACCGCTCATTTTCTTTATTATCTATGTTTTCAAGCTTCTGGTTGCACCAATGCACGCGCAGCTGCGAGAAAAGCTTGCAAATATGAATACCGTAGCACAGGAAAACATAGCCGGAAACAGAGTAGTAAAGGCATTTGCAAGAGAAGATTATGAAATAGAAAAATTTGATTACTGTAACAGCGACTATAAGGATACGAACAAAAAGACAGCTAAGGTATGGCTAAAATTCTATCCTTTTGTTGAAACGCTTGCAAATCTTCTTGCTGTTGTTCTTTTGCTTGTAGGAGGTCTTTTCCTTATTGGCGGAAAGCTTTCAATGGGAGAGTATGTATCTTTTTCAGGGCTTATCTGGGCTATAGCGAATCCTATGAGACAGCTTGGAAATGTCATGAATGAGTTTCAGAGATTTTCTGCTGCATCAGCTAAGGTTATGGAAATATATTATTCTGAACCTTCAATTGTTGATTCACCTGATGCCATTGACAAGCCGGAGCGCTTTGAAGGGCTGGTTGAGTTTAAGGATGTATCATTCCAGTATGCGGATGCTAAGCTTCCTGTTCTGGAACATATTTCTTTTACGGCTAAGCCTGGTCAGACCATTGCAATTATGGGAGAAACAGGATGTGGAAAGACATCCCTGATTCACCTGATACCCAGATTCTATGAACCTACCGAGGGAGAGGTTCTGGTGGACGGAGTAAATGTCAATAAGCTTAAGCTTTCCCAGCTTCGAAAGAATATCGGTCTTGCTACACAGGATGTACTTCTTTATTCTGATACAATTGATGGAAATATCGCTTATGGTGACAGCAATATCAGTAAGGAAGAGGTTGTGCGTTTTGCGAAGTATTCCGCTGCATCTGACTTTATTGCCAAGATGCCTGAAGGATACGAGACAATCGTTGGAGAAAGAGGTGTAGGACTCTCAGGAGGACAGAAGCAGAGAATATCACTTGCGAGAGCTCTTGCGGTAAGACCTTCAATCCTGATTTTGGATGACACTACATCGGCTGTCGATTTGGAGACGGAAAAAGAAATTCAGGATAGCCTTAGACATCTTGATTTCAACTGCACTAAGATAATAATTGCACAGCGTATTTCTACTACGAAGGACGCCGACCAGATTCTTATCATGCAGCATGGTGAGATAACAGAGCGTGGAACGCATGAAGAGCTTATTAAAAAGGGCGGTTATTATGCTGATCTGGTTAAACTTCAGACAGGTGCCTGATTCTTTGATATTAAAGAGTTAACCTGCAAATATGAAATGAAAGAATCTTTTTTGAGGAGAAAAGAAAATGGCGAGAAGAAATACATATAAGGAAGATGAGATTCTTGAAGAACCATTTGATATACGACATCTTTTACGTGCCTGGGTATATATAAAGAAACATGCATTTAAGATGATTGCGGCACTTTTATTGTCGGCTCTTGGCGGTGCAGCAGCACTTGTGAGCCCAATGATAGTTCAGCAGGCGCTTGACGTTGCAATACCAAGCGGCGATGAAAAGATGTTATACAGACTTGTAATATATGTTTCTGTTTTTTACATTATAAGTGTTCTTTTTACTACAGCCAGATCATATATTATGTTAAATGTCAGCCAGGATATTATTTATCAGATAAGGGATGACCTTTTTAAGCATCTGCAAAAGTTACCATTTCAGTATTATGATGACAGACCACAGGGAAAGATTCTGGTAAGAGTTGTCAATTATGTAAATTCAGTTTCAGATATGCTGAGCAACGGACTTATAAATGTTGTGCTTGAGATAATCAACCTGATATTCATAGTTGTATTTATGTTCGCAGTTGATGTAAAGCTGAGCCTTGTTGTTCTTGCCGGTGTGCCATTTTTAATGGTATTCATGTTCTGGATAAAAAACAAACAGAGGAAGGCTTGGCAGGCTGTTTCAAACAAAAACTCGAACCTTAATGCATACCTACAGGAAAATATTGTAGGCGCGAGGATAACACAGATTTTTGCAAGAGAAAATGAAAATGCTGAGATATTCAAAAAACTTTCAGGAGACTGCAGAAAAACCTGGATGACTGCTGTTGAGTACAGTAATATGGTTTGGCCCGGGATAGATATTATTTCTGTTTTGGTAAGAGCAGCAATCTTCATTTTTGGTCTTGTGATTTTCTCACAGGGAAATGAAACTCTTGGTACAATAGTTGCCATTTCGAGCTATGCGTCAAGATTCTGGCAGCCTATCATGAACCTTGGAAATATTTTTAACGGCTTCATAAATAATATGGCGTATCTTGAGAGAATATTTGAAACTATGGATGAGCCGATAACTGTTGATGATGCGCCTGATGCTGTGGAAATGAAGAAGGTTGTAGGTGAAGTTACTTTTGAAAATGTTTCTTTTTCTTACGAACCCGGAAAGGAGATACTTCACAATGTGTCATTTAGTGTAAAGCCCGGAGAAAGTGTAGCTTTAGTTGGACCGACAGGCGCCGGAAAGAGTACAATTGTAAGTCTTATTTCAAGATTCTACAATGTTGACAGTGGAAGAATACTTATTGATGGTGAGGACATTTCTAAGGTGACGCTTAAATCTCTGCGTTCACAGATGGGAATAATGCTTCAGGACAGCTTCATTTTTTCAGGAACTATCGGTGACAATATCAGATATGGAAAACTCGATGCTACTGAAAGCGAGATTAGAAGAGCAAGTAAAACTGTCTGCGCAGATGCCTTTATAAAGACGATGCCGGCAGGATATAGTACTGAGGTAAAAGAGAGAGGAGCGCTTCTTTCACAGGGACAAAAACAGCTTATTTCTTTTGCCAGAACTCTTTTATCTGATCCCGCAATTCTGGTTCTTGATGAAGCTACTTCAAGTATCGATGTTCAGACCGAAAAAGCACTTCAGAAGGGACTGGATGCTATGCTTGCTGGAAGAACAAGCTTCATTATTGCACATAGGCTGTCTACAATAACAAAATGTGACAAGATAATGTATATAAGTGATGGCGGAATAACTGAGTGCGGAAGTCATGATGAGCTTATGGCTAAAAAAGGCGATTATTATCATCTTTACACAGCACAGATAGAAGGGCTTGACGCATGCTCTTAAGATGAGCAGACATTTTAAATATTTCGAATTGTAAGTTACTGTTCATTTGCATTCTGCTTGCTTTAGTAACCAATTCGCGCATTTTTGCCTGAACAGTAACAATTGTAATTATGTTTCGATTTAATGTTTTTTTGTTAATATATTGTTTTAAATAATCCATATTAGTTAGAAAAGTTTAGAATTATTGCTTGAATTATTTATAGAAATTTTATATTCTAGTGGCATGAAAATATATGATATACCACAGGGAACAAAAATAACCATAAATCTGGTTTATAAAAGAACACACTACACTGTCGAAGCTACTATACTTACAAAATATGGAAATGGTATTTTGATTACGCCTTTATTTTGCGGAGGAGGTCTCATAGACATATGCACAAATGCGCATTTTGAGTATGAAGATCCATATAGCGGCCGCAAACATATTTTTCAAGCTGATAGCATAAGCTGGGTTGATTTTTCAGGAGCTGATTTTCATGTTATTGATGGAAGAGAGGTTGTTGTAAATAGTGAAAATCAGAGAAAAGCAGAGCGTTACATGGTTCAGATCATGGGAAATGCTGTGTTTAACGGTGATGTTTTTAGAAGTGTTATAGTACATGATATTTCAATGAGAGGCTTTTCACTTATGGTTGGAAAGCATGGTAATGTAAGTGTTGGTGACAAAATAAAGCTTGAATTTAGTAAGAGTGAGTACAGTACCAAAATGGTGCTTGAAGGTGTGGTTGTAAGGAATTTTCTTATTGGTGGCTATGAGGCTGTTGGATGTGAGATAGAAACTATTTCTCCTGCTGTTATGAGCTTTATCATGGAAAAGAAAGAAGAGCACAATAAGAAAAAAGAAGAATTTGTTGAATGCGATGCTTTAGGCAGTTCTTTTGGTAAATGACAAATAAAAATGGCAATCTCTGATTTTGTTGGAGATTGCCATTTTTTTATTTCATCTTATAGGTTTTTATTCTACAGTTACACTCTTGGCAAGATTTCTTGGCTTATCTACATCAAGACCTCTTGCGACAGATACATAGTATCCGAGAAGCTGCAGAGGAACTACTGCGAGCGAACCAACAAAATGTTTGTCCATTTTTGGAATGTACGTTACAAAATCTGCTGTATCTTCAATGTCATATCTTCCATAAGTAGAAAGTCCCATTAGATAAGCTCCTCTTGATTTGCATTCCACCATGTTTGAAACGGTCTTTTCGTAGAGGTTATCCTGACATAAGATTCCAATTACAAGAGTGCCGTCTTCTATAAGGCTGATAGTGCCATGCTTGAGCTCTCCGGCTGCATAAGCCTCTGAATGAATGTAGGATATTTCCTTCATCTTAAGACTTCCCTCAAGACCAATTGCATAATCAATGCCACGACCAATAAAGAAGATGTCCTTTGAATTTGCAATTTTAGCTGCAAACCACTGAAGTCTTTCCTTATCATCAAGAATCTTCTGAATACATTCTGGAATCCTGTCGATTTCTGAAATGTATTTGTCATAGTCAGTTTTTTCGAGAACTCCTCTGACAAGACCAAACTGCAAAGCAAGAAGATAAGTAGCTACTAATTGACAACTGTATGCCTTGGTTGTAGCAACTGATATTTCAGGACCTGCCATTGTATATAAAACATAGTCAGCTTCTCTGGCAATTGAAGATCCGACTACATTAACGATAGCGAGAGTCTTAACACCCTTATCCTTGGCTTCTCTAAGTGCAGCAAGTGTATCTGCTGTTTCACCTGACTGTGATATTACGATAACCAGGGTGCTGTCAGTAAGAAGTGGTGATCTGTATCTGAATTCAGAAGCAAGTTCAACACGTACAGGAATCTTGGCGAGATCTTCAATTACATACTGAGCAGCCATTCCAACGTGCCATGCACTTCCGCAGGCTACAATTGTTATATTGGAAATACCTTTTATTATATCATCATCTACACCGATTTTCTGTAAGTCTACAACGCCATTTGTTACCATTGAACCGATAGTGTTCTTTATTGCAGTAGGCTGTTCGTGGATTTCCTTCATCATGAAGTGTTCAAATCCGCCTCTTTCGGCTGCTTCTGCAGAGAACTTTATTTCTACAAGCTCTTTTTCTATTATGTCACCGTTGAGATCGTAGAATTCAGCCTTACCGGGCATGAGTCTTGCCATCTCATTATTTCCAATATAATATACGTTTCTTGTATGGTTTAATATAGCAGGGACATCAGATGCTACAAATGTTTCTCCATCTGCAAGACCTATTATCATAGGACTGTCTTTTCTGGCTACGTAGATTTCATCCGGATAATCTGCAAACATTATTTCAAGAGCGTAAGAACCGCGAACTCTTACCATGGTCTTGGCCAGGGCATCAATAGGGCCCATTTTATATTTCTTGTAGTAATAATCCACGAGTTTGATAGCAACTTCTGTGTCTGTATCACTGTAAAAAACATATCCGTTTTTTATAAGCTTTTCCTTAAGTTCCTGATAATTTTCTATGATTCCGTTATGAACACCTACTACGTTAGAATCAACTGTTCCTGAAGCAGATCCGGGGCAGTTGCCTGAAACGTGAGGATGTGCATTGATCTGTGAAGGACCGCCGTGGGTTGCCCATCTTGTATGGCCAATTCCGCAGCATCCTATGATGCTGTTTCCGTTATCTGTCTTTTCTTCAAGGTTCTTGAGACGTCCGCTTGTTTTTACAACTTCAGCTTTATGATTGCCATCTCTTACTGCAATTCCCGCTGAATCGTATCCTCTGTATTCGAGTTTGGACAGACCCTCTAAAAGAATTGGTGCTGCCTGGTGCTTACCTATAAATCCAACTATTCCGCACATAAAAACTCCTATTAATTATTGTTTATAAAATCTTTAAAATTCGTTTAGACCTATGAAAGAATATTATAAGCTATAATATTGTTATGTGAATATTCTTTTTGCATAAAATCCACAAATCTACTGACTTTCTTATTATAGAAGTTTGACAGTTTTTAGTCAAATTTGACATATTGTTAAGTATATTGTAAAATTTCAGACTGAGGTTGAGCAAAACTTTTGTTGTTACTCAAAAAGATATGATTACGGAGTACAAATATTAAATCAATATTGTTATTTAAGTGAGTTATATGAGTTTGACAATAACTCATCTTTTTATTTTGATTCTGTGCTTTCGTATTATATTGTGGTTTTAATTGAGTAATATTTATATGGTGACATTGTTTATGAACATGTATAAAGAAAAAAAGAGAAACTTGATCGTTCTTATATCGTTTGCAGCGTCTTTTTCGATTGTACTGGCTCTTTGCCTTTATTTTGGCAAAAATGAGAAGCTGGACATCGTAATCGCAGCGGATTTTTCCAGCAATGAAATGGTTTCCACTATAACAGAAAATACTAACAGCGCTTTTGTTGCAGCCAGTATGGACTATGCTGAAGCTCCTGAGACAGGAGTTTTGAATACCACGCTTGTCGAAAACAATGAAGCTGCAGTTGAGCCTGAGAATGTGACATATACTGTTACAAAATTTGATGTTCCAGTTACCTTATATTCAAGTGATACAGTGAATGTAAGAGCTGGTGCAGGAATTGATTATGCCAAGGTTGGAAAAGTCAACTGGGGGACGGCAGTAAGTGTTACAGGTGTAACAGACAACGGTTGGTATGAAGTCATATTTGATGACACTACTGCATTTATAAGAGGTGATTATCTGGTTGCAGAGGTTCCTGGAGTTCCATACTTGTTTGTTGGAGATTCCAGAACTGTTCAGATGCAACAGGCTATCGGCAATACTGACAAAGCTTTTATTGCCAAAGTCGGTGAGGGATACAGTTATTTTAAGAATACTGTAATTCCGAACATTCCTGACTATGCCGGTTATGGTACAGTTATGATTATTAATTTTGGCGTAAATGATTTGGCTAATGCAAGCAAATATATTTCACTTGTTAACTCAAATATTGATTCATGGGTCAATGCTGGAATCACTGTTTATTATTCGGCTGTAACACCTGTAGGCAACTGTTCAAGTGTTACTAATGCGCAGATAGAGGCCTTCAATACAGCACTCCAGGAGGGATTGGATTCCAGAGTACGTTGGATTGACAGCTATTCCTATTTACAGCAGGTTGGTTTTAGTTCAAGTGATGGATTGCATTATAGTCTTGACACTTACAAAAATCTTTATGCATATTATAATAGTGTAATTAATCAAAATTAAGGGAGTATAAAAATGAATATTGTTCTTTTATCAGGCGGTTCAGGAAAACGTCTGTGGCCTCTTTCCAATGATATCAGGTCAAAACAGTTTATCAAGATCTTTAAAAAGGAAGATGGCACATATGAATCTATGGTTCAGAGAGTCTACCGTCAGATAAAGAAAATTGACGATAAAGCGACAGTGACCATTGCTACAAGCAAGACGCAGGTATCTGCTATTCATAATCAGCTTGGTCAGGAGGTCGGTATTTCTATTGAACCCTGCAGAAGAGATACTTTTCCAGCTATTGCGCTTGCAACAGCATATCTTGTAGATGTTAAAGGTATCAGTCCTGAAGAATCTGTTGTTGTATGTCCTGTTGATCCATTTGTTGAAGATGATTATTTTGAGGCTTTAAAGAGCCTTTCAGAGCAGGCTGACAAGGGTGAGGCCAATCTTGTTCTTATGGGAATTGAGCCGACTTATCCTTCTGAAAAATACGGATATATTATTCCTAAGTCTTCAGATGATGTAAGTGAGGTTTCTACTTTTAAAGAAAAGCCTTCAATTGATGTGGCTAAAGAGTATATTAGTCAGGGCGCTCTATGGAATGGTGGAGTGTTTGCATACAAATTAAAATATGTTCTTGAAAAAGCTCATTCAATGATAGATTTTGCTGATTATCAGGATTTATTTAATAAGTATGAGACACTTAAAAAGATTTCTTTTGACTATGCTGTAGTTGAAAAAGAAGAGAAGATTCAGGTTATGCGTTTCTCAGGCGAATGGAAGGATTTGGGAACCTGGAATACGCTTACAGAGGCAATGGAAGAAAACGTTGTAGGAAAAGGCATTTTGAATGATACCTGCAGCGGTGTTCATATCGTAAATGAGATGGACGTACCTGTTCTTGCCATGGGACTGACAGATGTCGTTATATCAGCTTCTCCTGAGGGAATACTTGTATCTGACAAGGAACAGAGCTCATACATAAAGCCATATGTTGACAATATTGTTCAGCAGATTATGTTTGCTGAGAAATCCTGGGGTAACTTTAAGGTTATTGATGTTGAAGACTCAAGTATGACCATCAAAGTTACACTTAATGCAGGTCATTCCATGAATTATCACAGTCATAACCATAGAGATGAGGTATGGGTAGTGATTTCAGGTACAGGCAAGACTATATTGGATGGCGTAGAAAAAGATATTAAACCCGGAGATGTAGTTACTATGAAAGCCGGTTGCAAGCATACTGTTATAGCAACAACTGAGCTAAAGCTTATAGAAGTACAGCTTGGCAATGCTATTAGTGTAGATGATAAGCATAAATTTGAACTTTAAATAAAAAAATAATGAGCCGCTGATTTTATCAGCGGCTCAAATCTTTTTATGGGTATTTAACCTTTAACGGCACCTTCAATCATACCTTCCATAATCTGCTTTTGAGCGATAAGGAATAATATAATCATAGGAATAATAGCAAGGAGAGCAGCGGGAAGAATTCTATCCCAGCTCTTTACATAGGAACCAACGAACTTTTGAATTGCAATCGGGATTGTCATTACTTTACAATTCTGACCAAGCATCATTGAAGGGAGAAGGTAGTCATTCCAGATCCACATTCCATTCAGAATTGTTACTGTAGTGATGACAGGTGTTAGAAGCGGGAAAATAATCTGGAAAAAGGTCTGTTCAGGTGAACAGCCGTCAATTGAAGCAGCTTCTTCAAGATCATAAGGAACTCCCTTGATAAATCCGTTCAAAATAAATACTGTCATTGCTCCGCCAAATCCAAGGTATGCAAATACGATACCGGGTACTGACTGAAGCATTGAGATTCCAATAAACTTTCCAACATCTCTGAAGGTTGAAATAAGTGGAAGCATTACTACCTGGAAAGGAATGATCATGGAAGCAATAAATGTAAAGTAAATTACTGTTGACCATACTGTTTTGTTTCGGCAGATAACCCATGCAGCCATTGCTCCGAAAAGTGATAACAGTACAAGTGATACAACTGTTATAAGAGCAGATGAACCAAATGAAGTCCAAAACAGGAAATTAGGATCATTTATAACTGCCTTGATATTCTCAAAGAGCTGTGAAAAGCTTGCACCGGCAAGACTTACAGGGTTAGAAGTAATGTCTGAGGTGACTTTTCCTGAGTTGATGAGAAGAAGGAAAAACGGGAATAATACATATATTGCGACAATAATTGCAATTATAAATCTGATTACTACGCTACTTGTTTTTTCTTTTGTATGCATTATAGTTCCACCTCCCTCTTATTAGATATACGAACCTGGGCAATTGATACGATGGCAAGGATGATGAAGAACAAAACAGCCTTAGCCTGTCCAAGAGCATATTCATTGTTGATAACAGCCGTGCTGTAGATGTTAAGTGCTAACATTTCGGTTCCGTTTGCGATATATGAACCGAGGAATTGTACAGAACCTTTACCGTTTGTAAGAGCAAGGTTTACATCGAATTGTTTAAATGCGGATGTAAGAGTAAGGAATGTACAAATAGTGATTGTAGGAGCAATCATAGGAAGCTTGATGTTGAAAAGAGTCTGAAGCTTGTTGGCTCCATCGATTGAAGAAGCTTCCAACACATCTCCGGGAATTGTGTTAAGACCGGTGATGTAGATAAGCATGATATAACCTGCATATTGCCAGATATATACGATGATAATAGCGATAAACGCTGTATTTGTATCCGAAAGCATTGAATAAGTTCCTGTGAACTTAGTAACAACATTACTGAAAATGAACTGCCATATATAACCAAGTACGATACCACCGATAAGGTTCGGAAGGAAGTATGCAGCTCTGAAGAATCCAAGTCCTTTTATCTTTGATGTGCATAAAAGAGCAAGCAGGAAAGCGATAAGGTTAACAAGAATCATGTTGAAAACTACAAATAAGAATGTAAGAAGTATTGACCACAGGAAAGCGGGCTGCTTGAACATTCTGGTATAGTTTGAGAAACCCACAAAACCTTTCATGGTAATACCGTTCCAGTCAGTGAAAGAATATCCGATACCAAGGATAAGTGGAATGATTACGGTAACAATAAAAGCAAACAATAACGGAAAAAGAAAAATAATGTTAATGATCGAGCGATGATGCTTAAGTGTCGGGAAGAGGTAAAGACCTACAAAAAACAGAATTATTCCGCATACAAACATTGTTCCCCTATAGACATTGCCTGTACCGGCTATAGATAATCCCAAACCAACAATTATAAGCACAATTCCCGCGATGAGACTGATAAATGATGCAGCTTTTCTCCCAGAAGAAAAAGTACTCATGAGTAATCCCCCCTTTCGTGAGGCAATAAAAGATAAATGTTAAAAATGGGCAGGACATGTGTGCCCTGCCCGTAAGTTTTGCAATAATGCGTTATAAACGTTGTGTTAAATTACTGTGCGTAATAAGCTGAAATAACCTGCTTCATTGTAGATACAAATCCATCAGCATCAAGTTTGCCCTTTGCATAATCTGCAAAAACGTTACATGTCTCGTTCTGAAGTCCGTCCTTCTTGAGCATTGTGTGCCATCCTGAGTAGTTGCCTGCTGTGATGTAGCTGTTCATGCTCTTGTAGAATGGGTTAACAGCCTCATACTGGCAATCATCAAATGGAGATACAAGACCTGCATCATTTACAAGGATGTTCTGAGCTGAATCTCCTGCGCACCAGTTAAAGAATGCTTTTGCGCCATCAACGTTACCGTTTGAATATGCTACCCAGTATGAAGGTGGTCCGGCGATAATTGTGTTAATGCCATCTTCAAATGCATAAGGAGCAAATCCGCATTCGAAATCTACATCTTCAGGAGAAGTTACACACCAGTTACCCTGTGTGATGAATACATATTTGCCTTCCTTGAATCCGGCAACCTGATTGTCATATGTTCCATCGATAAGAAGAGCAGGATCTGAATATTCGTTCATCATTCCGATGAATTCAGCAAAGTTCTTCATTCTTGCTTCATCAATCTGTCCACCATCGTTAAGAAGATCGATGTATGTTGTGTCATCAGCCTTAAGTCCGGCATCAAGATACTGAGCGAATACGTGAGTTCCTGAAGACCATCCGAGGTTTGTAGGCTCTGCGCACCATCCGAATACTGCTGTGATGCCAAGCTCATCTTTCTTGGAATCAAGAGTTTCAACTGCAGTCTTCCAAGCGTCAGGGCTTGTGAGAGATGCAGGATCAACGCCAGCCTTTGCAAGAAGGTCTGCATTGTAACCAAGAGCAGTTGCTTCTACAGTGTAAGGAAATCCGATTGTTCCCATAGAAGAATCAACAAGTTCAAAACCTGTCTTATCTGTCCATTCCTCACCTGCAAGGTCTGCGAGCATTCCGTCCCAGTTAGCTGCCTGGTTGGCTTCGATTACGAAGATGTCAGGCATGTTGTCAGCCTGATACATTTTCTTAAGCTCATCAGAAGCGTTTGTATCACCACCGATTGTTTCAACGATGAGAGTGTTACCTGTCTCTTCAAGATACTTAGCTGCAAGAGCCTGCATCTGGTCGTTGATTTCAGGCTTTCCGTTAAGGAGACGAACAGCTTCCTGTGTTCCGGAAGTAGTGCCGGCGTCAGAAGTCTGAGTTTCAGTAGTAGTTGTCTCAGTGTTTGTGTTTGTGTCAGATGTTGTTGTGTCAGTAGCTGTTGATCCGCAGGCTGCAAGTGAAGCTACCATTGTACCTGCAAGAAGAACTGACATGAGTTTCTTTTTCATTTGTTACCCTCCTTTGTGCATTTTGCCATAACATATTTATTTTTTGGCGGTTCCTTTTGCGCATAAGTTGTACGCTAAATTCAAAATATCACATAATGTACACATTTTCAAGGATTTTTTTGTATTTTTCTTGGAAGGAAGTGCTGAAAATAGCTGAAAACAGCATGGTTAAGGGAAAAAATAGACTATTATTTTTTTGTTAAAATATTAAAAAGAAATGATAAAATATCGAAATAAAGTATTATATTAGTGACTTATGCGCAAAAGGTAAGTGATAAAATGTTGCACAACAAAATGAATGTATTTTGCGCATTATTATGTTGAAAATTGATAGAAAATTAGAAAAACAAAAAAACGCGCACTATTGGCTGTGCACGTTTCTTTATGGATGCGCATCGGCGCGAGATGAAAATGATGCTAAAGCATCCGCGCCTCGCGCGAGAATGTCGCAAGCGACATTCTTTTTTATTTAATTGATCTTTTTGACAGTATCGCGTATTACGAGATGAGTCGGAAGTTGTATCTGATTTGGGGTTTTCTCGCCGCGCAGTTGCTTTAGCAGTGTTGAGGCTGCCATTACACCTTTTGCTTTTACGTCCTGATGAACAGTAGTAAGGGCAGGACGGTGGAGTTTTCCAAGCATGTTATCATCAAAGCCTACTACTGAAATGTCATCAGGAACAGCAATGCCCCTGTCCTCCAGTGCGGCGATAAGTGTTACGGCATATAGATCTGAAACACAGAATACCGCAGTGAAATTCTTTAATTTCTCACATATTTCTTCGAGACTTGATTCAATCTCATCTGCTCTTGGACGAATTTTTAAAAAATTGGAATTCTTATATTTAATCCCTGCGTCGGAAAGCGCAAGTTTAAAACCATTTAATCTTGCCAAGTCGACACCGTTGGAGTTATCTGATATAAACGCAATTTTTTTATGCCCTTGTGTAATCAGGTAATTCACTATGTCATAGGTGCCTTTGGCGTCATCCAATCCTATATTGGTAAAATGTTTTAACCCCTCAATACTGTATGTGTCAATGCAAACTATAGGTTTTTTGTATCTTTCACTGACTCTTATTCCGTCATCATTCAGCATACCGAACAGGATAAGACCGTCAACGTTCCAGGTAGAGACATGTCGCATTATTTCAGACGTATCACTTGAAATATACAGCATCATAAAGTAGCCGGCGTTTCGTATTGTCTCTTCGACACCGCCTATAAGTTCTGAAACGAAAGGATCCATTATGAGATTTTCATATTTATCAGCTCTGGCTTTTAATGCAAGTCCTATGATTTTGGATTCATTTTGTGCAAGGTTACGGGCACTGATATTTGGCACGTAATCAACTTTTTTCAAAAAATCCTGGACTTTTTTCTTGGTCTCATCGGATACTTCACCGGTTTTTCCATGAATAACGTTGGAAACTGTCGTGGTACTCATATTTAGTTGTTTTGCAATCTCTTTAATTGTTATCATTTTAAAAATTTGGACTTTACAAAGGAAAAAAGTTATAGTATCTTGTGTTCAACAAATGCTATTTTGGAACGCGCCTTATATGTCTCAAAATAACATGTGAAACATAAGTTGTCAAAAATTTCTTTGCATATATACAAAAAATATATGCTTTCATATCGCAAATTGTTAATAATGCGAACTTGGCGGTTCATATTTATGCAATTTTTCACGCATAGCTGTAGCAAAACAGAGATGTATTTTTGTCATATCTTTTTACAGCTAATGCTCATTTCGGTACACACATATTACAAATGAATAGGAATACAGGAGAATAAAATGAACACAAGTTATGAAAAAATATCTTTTGACGCAGAATCAGTAAAGGATAAGCTTTCAAAAGCTGTTGGCGTAGTAGAGGGAATTGAGATTAAGAGTGATATTCCTCATGGAGATATGCCAGGAGATAAGATTGAAATCGGTGAGAGCCATATTGCAAAGGCAAGAACTATTTTCCCTAATCTGGTAAAAGAACTTCAGGAAAAAATAAGTGCAAATCCTTATAGCCGTGCAGTTATTGCTGTATGCGGAGGTTCAGGTGTAGGTAAGTCCGAGATTGCTTCAATTCTTTCGTACATGCTTGAGCAGGCTGGAATCGGAAGCTACACAATGTCAGGAGATAACTATCCTCATCGTATCCCTATGTACAATGACGCTGAGAGACTTCATGTATTTAGAGAAGGCGGAATCAGAGGAATGGTTGACGCAGGTGTCATGAATCCTGAAAATTTCAAAAAGGTACAGGAATGGCAGAAAAGTGAAGATGATGCTAATGCTGCACATGCAGAAAGCGATGCTTGGTATAAAGCGTATATTGAAGGTGGAAGAAAAGCTCTTGATAATTATCTTGGAACACCGGCTGAAACAGATTTTGCCGAGGTTGACCAGATAATGAAAGCATTCAAGGATGGTGCTGACAAGCTTTATCTTAAGAGAATGGGAAGAGATGAAGTATCACTTTGGTATGATGAAGTTGATATGTCCAATAAGAATGTTCTTATCGTTGAGTGGACACATGGAAACAGCGATTATATGTCACAGGTTGATATTCCGGTTCTTTTAAACAGTACTCCGCAGGAGACTCTTGAGCACAGAAGATCACGTAACAGAGATGGAAAGCTTGATAGTCCGTTCACAATGATGGTTCTTGAACTTGAGCAGAATAAACTTGTGGCACAGGCTCATAAGGCAAAGATCATAATTACCAAAGCTGGCGAGATCATTGATTATGAAGGATTTAAAAAGCTTTATAACATGTGATTAAAAGAGCTTATAAAAATACATTTTAATTTGATTGATATTCAGCTATTTGCTGAAAATGAGGAGTTTTGATGAGTACAAAATATGTTGATAACGGACCTATGCTAAATGCCTATCCTGACAGTATGGGCGGGCGTTTGTCTGATATAGTTGATGTTTTAAAAAAGAGTGAATTTAAGGATGTTTTCCAGTCATTTTATATTCTTCCAAGTATTTTTAATACTGATCTTGACAGGGGATTTTCTGTTATAGACTATAACATCAACGAAGAACTGGCTGATGCAAAAGATATTTCTGACCTACAGAATCTGGGTATTGATTTAAAGCTCGATTTTATTCTCAATCATGCATCAGTTCTTTCTCCACAGTTCCAGGATCTTATAAAAAACGGTGAAAAGTCAAAATATGCAGACTTTTTCATCAACTGGAATAAGTTCTGGGAAGGGTGCGGTGAAATGACTGAAGAAGGGTATATACAGCCTTCTCCTGAATATATTAAGGACATGTTTTTCAGAAAGCCCGGACTTCCGATACTTATGGTAAGAATGCCTGACGGAAAAGATGTACCTTATTGGAACACATTCTATCAGGAGGTTCAGTATAAGCGTCCTGATGCGCAGGATTTAATGGATAAGATGGAAATTCAGTATCTTGCGGCTGATAGATTGTCTAAAAAAGTCTGCGCAGAGCTTGATGCAGGTAAAAAACCGGCAGAGATTGATTTTACCGGATATGAAAAATACAAGAATCAGGTTGTAGAACTTCTTGAATCAGGAAGAAGATATCTTGGACAGATGGATCTGAACATCAAGTCCGATCTTGTTTGGGAGCATTACAGAAATACATTAAAGAGCCTTTCAGGTTACGGCGCAAGAATTGTTCGTCTTGATGCGTTTGCCTATGCACCTAAGGAGCCGGGCAAGAAGAATTTCTTAAATGAGCCTGACACATGGGATGTACTTGAAAAGGTTAAGAAGCTTGCGGATGAGTTTGGTGTATCTCTTTTACCTGAAATACATGCAAGCTATAAGGAAAAGATTTACGAGACAGTTGCCGAAAAGGGCTACATGACTTACGATTTCTTCCTTCCTGGACTATTGATCTATGCTATAGAGCACAAGAATGGCGAAGTTCTCATGAACTGGGCAAAAGAGCTTCAGGAAAAGAACATCAGAGTTGTAAATATGCTTGGTTGTCATGATGGTATCCCGCTTCTTGACCTTAAGGGAATCCTCTCAGATGAAGACATTGAAGAGATGATTCAGACTATCGTTGGAAGAGGCGGATATGTCAAGGATCTTCACGGTGCAAAGAATATGTATTATCAGGTTAATGCAACATATTACAGTGCACTTGGTGAAGATGACAAGAAGATGCTTTTTGCCAGAGCGCTTCAGATGTTTATGCCTGGTAAGCCTCAGATATGGTATCTTGATCTTTTTGCAGGAAAGAACGATCATGAGGCAGTTAAGCGCGCAGGAGCAGGCGGTCACAAGGAAATTAACAGAACAAATCTTTCAAAGGCAGATATTGAAAGTGCCCTTGAAAAAGATGTTGTGAAGAAGCAGCTCGATCTGCTCAGATTCAGAAATACAAATCCTGCATTTGGATTTGGGGCATCACTTGATGTTAAATGTGATGGCAGCAAAATGAGCTTTACATGGACCAATGGTTCAAATACTGCTACGCTTGATGCAGACTTTAGTGACTATTCATTTACAATAAAATAACATTACATGTATTTAAAGTCGGAGAAAGTTGCACTTCCTCCGGCTTTTTTTGTGCTGAAATTAAACAGTCCAAAACGAGCCCCTGTAAAATGATCAAGTTTAAATTTAAGCTTATGAACAGAGCCGAATAAAGTAAAAATGTCATCGCTTTTTAGTTTATAAGAAAACTGTACGCAGTCTTCGCTTTGCGGGAGAAAATTGTTTTTTACATTGCTAAGTTCAGGCGCAAACATAACATCAGCCCGCAGGGTAATTTCGGGTGAACCAAGCTCCATACTTGAGATTTCATTGCAAGGAAGATCGTCGTGTCTTTCACCCCAGATACCGGGAGTGTCAATAGTTCTGTTCGCCATAACGAGGAAAAATCTGTCGTCTTTTTTGGTCACACCTATAAATCCGTAACAGCTCTGCAAAATACATAATCCCGCATAATCACCTTCAGAAATATCGGATGCATCAAGGTGAACAGAAGCAGCACAGGAAGGAAAAAGAGTTCTCTGCGTTATTGTATTTTTTGCCTGTACAAGATTGGTTGAAATCTTGTCTGTTTTTATAGTCAGAGTGCCGGCGGATTTGTCATGTGAAAGTAATGTAAAGTCTGGCTCATGGTTAAACTGCCAGCAGTTTTTTAGTTCGGAATGAAAATCATCACTATCTGCAAGTGGCGCGTATTTGTAATTTTCTTTTAAGGGCCGGATGTAAAAGTCTTCGGGAATTATGCCGTTGTTACCTATTTCAGGAAATAAAACCTTAGTATCGGGAGCGTTGAAAGACAGCTCTTTTAAAGTGATTTCTTTAAATGCGACAGGCGAAAGAACTGGAATCCTGCCTACTGCGCCGCTGTCCTGAAACATTATTGAATACCATTTTTTATCCGGGGACATAACTATGCCGCCCTGTGCAACACCGCTTCCTCTGTAGTTTCTTGAATCATCGCAGATATCTTTTCCGTAGTATGGTCCTTCAGGCCTGTCGGATACAAAACAGCTTTCTGTTCTTTTGCCTGTTGATTTGGGCATATGGATAAAAAAGATGTAGTATTTTCCGTCGATCTTGTAAAAATGTGCTCCTTCGTAACCTAAATAATGCTCTGAGGAATCAGATATTATTACTTTATCAAGACCGTTTTCCTTTGGCTTTAGAGTTAAATTGGACGAAGAATTTTTTTCAATGCAAAGTTCTGTGATATGAATTTCTGTATTACCGTATACAATATATATTTTTCCGTCATCATCAAAAAGAACGGAATTATCGTGGTAAAATCCCGGAATTTCGCTCTTTTCCCATGGACCGTTAATATCGCTTGCAGTATAAAGATAGGTCTTGTGAGTGTCATTTGCTACAAAAACAATATAAAAAATTCCGTCATGATAACGAAGACTTGCAGCCCACATGCCCTGACCGTAAATATTTTCTTTCCCGGAGAGTTTTTGGGCAGGAGTGCTGTCGAGCCTGTTATATACAAACGCAGCATGTTCCCAGTTTATGAGATCATATGAACGAAGAATCTCGCATCCTGGCATAAAATACATGGTTGTGCTGACCATATAGTAAGTGTCATCTACTCTGATCACGTCGGGATCGGGATAATCAAGTTTTGTTATTGGATTTATGTTATACATTAAAAACTCCTTGTTACAGTGTTGCAGTTTTAATTGCTTTTGGCGTTTATATCATATTATAAGACTTACAGGTTATATAAATATTGCAGAATATTGCGAAGTTTATGCGTGATTTTGCTCAATTAACGTGTTATAGTATCTGTAGTCATTTAAAAGATAATTATATGAATTTAAAAATGATCGGGAGGATTAAGTATGCTTAAACAGATTTCAATTTATGCAGAGAATAAAAAAGGATGCTTTCAAAATATAACAGGCATTCTTATGGAAAATAACATCAATATTTTAGGTTCTGTAACTAATGATTCCGCCGAATACGGAATTATCAGAATGGTAGTTTCTGATCCTGATAAGGGCGTTGAGGTTCTGGGAAAGGCTGGTTACATCTGTAAGACTACACATGTACTGGCTGTCGAGTGTCAGGATGAGGTCGGTGCTCTTGATAAAATTCTCAAGACCTTATATTCAAGTAACATTAATATAAATTATGTATATCTTTCATTTAATCGTGAAACCGGACTTCCAATCATGGTTATGCACACAGATGATGTAAGGGCGGTGGAAAATATCCTTATAAACAAGGGATATAAGTGCGACTGATAAGCTAAAAAATCGTAGATGCATTTTTTGATATTAAAAAAAATCAATAAAACTGATTAAATTCATGGTGTTCTCATTGTTTAAATTTGTGATACGATAATTATAGTCAAAAAAGTAGAGCAAATTTTATTCTGTAACAATAAATTATATCAAATATGATGATTTATATTAATTTAATCTGATTAAAATAAATCAATAATTAAGAGGAGCAGAGCTATGAAGAATGTAGAAAAGTATCAGCGTCAATATTTCATGCCACCCAAAGAGACATATGACTGGGTCAAGAAGGACTATATAGACCATCCTCCGATCTGGTGCAGTGTCGATTTACGTGATGGTAACCAGGCTCTTATTGAACCAATGAGCCTTGATGAGAAACTGGAATTTTTTACTTTGCTTGTTAAGCTTGGCTTCAAGGAAATCGAAATCGGATTTCCGGCTGCTTCTGAGACAGAATTTGAGTTTGCCAGAACTCTTATAGATAAACATATGATACCGGATGATGTTACGGTTCAGGTTCTTACTCAGGCAAGAGAACACATAATAAAAAGAACTTTTGAAGCTGTAAAGGGCGCTCCAAAGGCTATAATACATCTTTATAATTCTACTTCCGTGGCTCAGCGTGAGCAGGTGTTTAAAAAGAGCAAGGAAGAAGTTAAAAAGATTGCTGTAGATGGCGCAAAGCTTTTGGATAAGCTTGCAAAAGAGACGACCGGTAATTTTTCTTTTGAATATTCTCCGGAGAGTTTTCCGGGAACTGAAGTTGATTATGCTGTGGAAGTGTGCAATGCAGTTCTTGATGTGTGGAAACCTTCACCTGAAAATAAGGTGGTAATAAATATCCCTACTACAGTTGAAATTGCTATGCCGCATGTTTTTGCCACACAGGTCGAGTTTATAAGCAAGAATCTTAAGTACAGGGATGCGGTTGTTCTTTCACTTCATCCTCATAATGACAGAGGAACAGGAATAAGTGATGCAGAACTTGGATGTCTTGCAGGCGCCGACAGGATAGAAGGAACTTTATTTGGAAACGGTGAGAGAACAGGTAATGTTGACATCGTAACTCTTGCTCTTAATATGTATTCTCACGGAGTAGATCCGGGACTTGATTTTAGTAATATCAATGAAATTGGTGAGACCTATGAGCGACTTACCAGAATGCGTATCTACGAAAGACAGCCCTATGCAGGACAGCTTGTTTTTACAGCATTTTCCGGATCACATCAGGATGCTATATCAAAGGGCTTTGCCTGGCATGAACAGAAAAAAGATGGAGGAATCTGGTCTGTACCCTATCTTCCGATTGATCCTAAGGATCTCGGAAGAGAATATGACGGTGATGTCATAAGAATTAACAGCCAGTCCGGTAAAGGCGGCGTAAGCTATATTCTTAAGACTAACTATGGAATGATGGTTCCAAAGGAAATGCAGGCAGATGTCAGCTACACAATTAAAGATATCTCGGACAGAGAGCATGCGGAGCTTTCACCTGCGAGAATTTATCAGATTTTTGAAGATAAATACGTACATAACGATAATGTATTTAAAATTACAGCTTGTCATTTTAAGCAGATAGATGGAATCTTAGCGGAAGTTACAGTCAATCATGCTGATAAGGAGCAGATTGTTGAGGCCAATGGTAATGGTCGACTTGATGCTGTAAGTAATGCAATAAAGCAGTATTTTAACGTCAGCTATGAATTGTCGACATACGAAGAACATGCTCTTTCAAGAGGATCATCTTCCAAGGCGTGCACATATGTAGGAATAACCTATAACGGGCATAAGTATTGGGGAGTCGGAATTGATGAAGATATTATTCGTTCTTCAATAAATGCACTTGTTATCGCAGTTAATCAGATTGATACAGTACGTGACAGCAGAAATGGCAAGGATGAGAGAATTAATGCAATAATTAATTACATTCAGGAGAATTATCTGACTGTTACGCTTGATGATCTTTCAAGCCAGTTTTATCTTTCCAAGCCTTATCTTTCCAAGTATATCAAGGAAAAATCGGGCATGACCTTTGGAGAGAATGTTAAGAGAATCAGGCTTAACAAGGCAAGTACTTTATTAAGAAACGGAAACATGAAGGTTGAGAAAGTGGCTGAGGCAGCAGGTTATCAGAATGTTGAGCATTTCAATCGTCTTTTTAAGAAAAAGTACGGAATGACGCCTGTTCAGTATAGAAGCAGCAGGTAATTATTTTTCAAATTGGTTAGTGGCACTGGCGAAACCTATGTGTTATAATATGTTGCTAGAGCTTAAAATTGGTGGGTGCTTTTAGCACCCACTTTTTTACTTTATAGGAGGTTTAATTATGGCAAAGGATTTTGATGTAATTATAATTGGCGCAGGCCCAGGCGGTATTTTCTGCGCATATGAGCTTATGGAAAAAAGACCTGATTTAAAGGTTCTTATTATAGAAAAGGGACGTTCTATTGAAAAGAGAAATTGTCCTAAAAGAGTTACCAAGACCTGTGCAGGATGCAAGCCATGTTCAATTACAACCGGCTTTGCAGGAGCGGGAGCTTTTTCTGATGGAAAGCTTTCTCTTTCGCCTGATGTCGGAGGAACACTTCCGGATATACTTGGCTATGATCTTGCGACACAGCTCATTCATGAGTCTGATGAAATTTATCTTAAATTCGGGGCAGATACAAATGTTTATGGAGTTGACAAGGAATCTGAAATTCGTGAAATAAGAAGAAAAGCCATCAACGCGAACTTAAAGCTTGTTGAGTGCCCTATCAGACACCTGGGAACAGAGGAAGGCTACAAGATTTACTCAAAGCTTCAGCAGCATCTTCTTGATAAGGGTGTAGAAATAGAATTTAATACCATGGTCACTGAGATAGTTGTTGAAAATGGAATAGCAACCGGTGTTAAAACAGATAAAGGTGAAAGCTATTCTGCAAAAGAAATAGTCAGCGCAGTAGGCCGTGAAGGTGCTGACTGGTTCAAGGATAAGTGCGAGGAAATTGGAATCGAGACTAAGCCGGGAACAGTTGACGTTGGTGTCAGAGTAGAAGTCAGAGACGAGGTAATGCAATTCCTCAATGAAAATCTTTATGAGGCAAAGCTTATTTATCACACTCCAACCTTCGATGACAAGGTAAGAACATTCTGTACCAATCCTTCAGGTGAAGTTGCTACCGAGTATTATGATGGAGGACTTGCTGTAGTAAACGGTCATGCTTACAAGGGAAAAGAGTTCAAGACCAATAACACAAATTTCGCACTTCTTGTATCAAAGAACTTTACTAAACCTTTTAAGACACCTATAGAGTATGGCAAAAAAATTGCAGAATTATCAAATATGCTTTGCGGGGGCAAAATCCTTGTACAGACCTATGGCGATTTCAGACGCGGAAGAAGAACTACAGAGGAACGTCTCTGCAGAAATAACCTTATTCCTACACTTAAGGACGCTGTGCCTGGTGATCTTTCACTTGTATTCCCTCACAGAATCATGGTCGATCTTGATGAAATGATACAGGCTCTTGATAAGGTTACACCTGGAATTGCTTCTGATGAGACACTTCTTTACGGTGTTGAAGTAAAATTCTATTCAAACAAAGTAATTGTAAACAAAGATTTTGAAACAAGCATTCAGGGACTTCGTGCAATTGGTGACGGAGCCGGTATTACAAGAGGATTACAGCAGGCAAGTGCAAATGGTATAAGTGTTGCACGCAGTATCATAAAGAAACTCGGGTGATAGGATGAAATTTGCTAATAAGTTCCGAAATGCAGTACTTATTATTTGCGTGATCACTGCTGTATGTATTACAGGCTGTGGAAATGGCAGTGATTTTAGGAAAATTGTATTTACTACAGGATTTGGCAATGATGAGGTTTTCAGAATAGAAGATTCTGTATGCAGCCTTCAGGAGATACTTGTTTATCTTATTAATACCCAAAAGGGTTATGAGAATTCTTTCGGAACTGAAATCTGGAGCGCTGAAACAGATGATGGAACAGTTGAGGCACAATTAAAAGAATCTGTTCTTGCTAAGGTTGCTCAGATAAAGGCTATGAATCTTCTGGCAGTCGAAGAAAACATTGAGCTGACAGATAGTGAAACATCACTTGCAAAAGAAGCTGCCACAGAATATTACGAATCTCTTTCACAGGCTGATATTGATGCAATGGGCGGAGCCACACTTGATACAATTTACCGTATTTATGCGGAATATGCCATTGCAGACAAATTGTATGCTTACATTATTAGAGATATTAATCCTGAGATAAGCGATGATGAGGCAAGAACCATAACTGTTGAGCAGATTTTAATAAAAACCTATTCGCTTGATGCATCGGGAGAAAAGGTCTCTTTTAATGACTCTGAGAAATCTGCAGCTCTTGCCAAGGCAAAAAGTATAAGGAGTCAGCTTATCGAAGGAGCAAGTTTTGAGGAACTGATGTCTCTATACAATGAGGCAGATGAATCTACGATTTCTTTTGGAAAAGGGGAAAAAGAGGAAAGCTTTGAGAATGCAGCGTTTAGTCTTGGACTTGATGAAATCAGTAGTGTCATCGAAACATCTGACGGATATGTCATAATTAAATGTATCAGTTCATTTAACAGAGAAGAAACTGAATCTAACAAAGTAAGAATTGTAGAGGAGAGAAAAAAAGCGGCATTTGGAGAGAAGTATGACGCTTTTGTAGACACTCTGACAAAGGAACTTAATGAAAAGTTGTGGGAACAGATAACGGTTTCAACTGATGAAAATGTCACATCCTCTGATATTTGGGAGGTTTACAGAAAGTATTTTGGTTAGTTTTGGAAAATGAGGAAAATGGAATTTTGGCAGAATGATTTTCAGACACATATTCTGGAAAGAGGCAGAGAGTATTTTGAAAAAGGAAAAGTAAAAGGCTATACACAGACTGAAGATAGTTGTATGGCAAGAGTTTTGGGGACGCATGTATATAATGTAAAAATCTCCGGATTTAAGAAGGGACATCTTAGTTATTCTTGCAACTGTCCGTATGAAAATGATTGGAGCAGGTGTAAACATGAGGCGGCTCTTCTTTTTGCGTGGAAAGATAAAAATGAAGCATCGATAATTCAGAAGAATAGTGAAGGATTTTTATCTGGTGCAGGAAAAACATATTATGATATTTTTTACATTATCAATCAGTGCCAACCTGATTCAAAAACCTATTCAGAAGCACAAAGGCTTGTAGACTCAAATGCGATTAGAATTGAAAATGTAAAAATGGAGTATAGGCCTTACACCAGTTCGCAGCAAGTAATCACCTTTGTTGGAATTATTACTTCAGCAGGAGATTTTGGCAAAAAGGTTACTGTGACCTTTGACAGAAATCAGTTACTGCAGTCGCGATGCGAGGTAATGCATCGTTATAACGGATATTATAATGACTATGTGTACAACTATGGTTATGCCTATGAGAAGTTATGTTCACATAAGCTGGCGCTACTTTTATTAGCAGATAAATATATTGCAAAATATAATCCGGGAGATGCAACTGATTATTATGGCCGAGTGCTTTTGAACAGTTTCAAAAACATGACGAGCCTTCAGAAAATTGAGAATACAGTTGAAAAGAAAAATATTATAAGACTTGAGCCAAAGCTTATTTATGATGATTACGATGCAGAGGAACTTCTGGAGCTTTCATTTAAGATCGGTGCAGAAAAATTATATGTGGTAAAAGATTTTACAAATCTTGTAGACTGTAAAAACAACTGTGAGTCCATGACTTTTGGAAAGACAGGGCATATTAATTTCGTTGATGAGGATTTTGAAGATAGTGCAAAAGGATTCTATGGCTTAATTGAAAAAGTGGTTAAAGAAAGAAAAGATAAGATTGCCAGAGTTATGAAAAGAAACCACTATATTTTTCCGGGCGAAGTCATAAAAAACAGAATTCCACTTGGACAGGAAGCTTTAGATATTTTTTATGATCTGACTAAGGGCACATCAGTCGAATTTGAAGATAAATATGGAAGATCAGGTATACGCGGAAACAAACTTAAAGTTGATGACGGAAAGCTTACTCTTAAACTTGAAGTTAGCAGCTATGAGGAAAAAGGGCAAGTTGAAGGACTTAGTGTAAATGGTAGTATTCCTGAAATAATAGAAGGAAGAGATGCCAAGTATATACTTGATACTAAGAAAAATCAGCTCTCAAGAATAACACAGATGTCTCCTTTATCTTTAATCCTTATGGAGAGCGCTGATGATGAAGGTGTCATAGATTTTTTGATTGGCAAAAAGAATGTGAGTGATTTTTATTACAGGATGCTACCTGAAATGGAGGCTTGTCCTGAAATAGATATTGAATTTATCAATGCAAAGAAAATTGATAAATTTCTTCCTCCTGAAGGGAAAATAACATTTTACATGGATGCGGACAGTGACAATATATATGGAAAGGCATCGGTAAAATACGATAAGGATGAAATTTTTCTTCATGAACTGACAAATGAGGATTATCCACTTCCTGAAAACAGAGATTATAATCTGGAAGCAAGTGCTGTTGATGCGCTGAAAAAATATATGGATGTCTTTAAAAAAGAAGATGATACTTTTTGCTGTGAAAGAAACGGAGACAATACATTTGAAATATTAAGTAACGGCGTGAAAGAGTTTATGTCCATCGGTGAAGTAAATGGCAGCAAAGAATTTGAAAGGCTAAAAATCAGAAAAACTCCTCAGATTAAATTTGGAGTATCTATAAAGAGTGGTATTCTTGACCTCGATATTGCGACAGATGATATGTCCAAGGAAGAACTTTTGAAGCTTTTGGAGGATTATCGGAAAAAGAAAAAATTCTTCAGACTGAATAATGGAGAATTTGTTCGTCTTGATAATGACAGTACTTTGGAAGAACTCGTTGCTACCATGGAGGCTATGGGGATTACTGTTAAAGAGTTTACGGATGGAAAACTGCATCTTCCGCTTTACAGAGCTCTTTATATTAACAAATTACTTGAAGAGCATGACGAAATAGCAGCCGACAGAGATAAAAATTTCAAGGGACTAATCAGAAATTTTAATTCCCTAAAAGAATCAGATGTTGAACTTCCTAAAGAATTATCCGGTGTATTAAGAGGGTATCAAAACTATGGTTTTAAGTGGCTAAGTATGCTATCAGAACTTGGATTTGGAGGGATACTTGCAGATGATATGGGACTTGGAAAGACCTTGCAGATGATTTCTCTTTTACTGTCAAAGAGAAATCAGGCAAGAGAAGAAGAAAAGCCGTTTACCGCACTTATTTCATGCCCGGCATCGCTTGTTTATAACTGGCAGGAAGAGATAATGCGATTTGCTCCTGATTTGGAAGTTACTGCGCTTACAGGACCACTTTCTGAGAGAAAAAAGATTCTTGCTGCAAAGAAGAGACCTGAAATACTTGTTACTTCCTATGACCTGTTAAAGCGTGATATCGGTCTATATGAAGATCTGAAGTTTGATTATCAGATAATTGATGAGGCTCAGTATATAAAAAATGCCTCGGCAGCAGTTTCCAAGGCGGTTAAGATCATAAAGAGCGAGCACCGGTTTGCGCTTACGGGAACTCCTATAGAAAACAGACTGAGCGAGTTATGGAGTATATTTGATTTTCTTATGCCCGGATTTCTTTATACTTATGACAGATTTAAAAATGATTTTGAAAATGCCATAACAAAGTACAAGGATGAGACAGTAACAAAGCAGCTTAAAAATATGGTAAGTCCTTTTATTTTGCGAAGGCTTAAGGAAAACGTGCTTAAAGATCTTCCGGACAAGATGGAAGAGGTTCGCTATTCAAAGTTTGAGAGCGCCCAGCGAAAGCTCTATGATGCGCAGGTTACTCATATGAAGGATATGCTTGAAAGTGAAGAATACAAATCAGGAAAAGACAGGCTTAAGATACTTGCAGAGCTTACGAGGATAAGAGAAATATGTTGTGATCCCGGCCTTATAACTGCCGGATACAGAGGAGAATCTGCAAAGCGTGAATCATGCATGGAGCTTATCCAAAGCGCTATAGATGGCGGACATAAGATTCTTTTGTTTTCGCAGTTTACTTCGATGCTGGAGCTTTTGGAAAAAGACCTTAAAACAGCAGGCATAGAATATTATAAGATAACAGGTCAGACATCCAAAGAGGACAGGATCAAGCTGGTACACGCATTTAATGAAAATGAAGTCCCGCTGTTTCTTATTTCATTAAAAGCCGGCGGAACAGGTCTTAACCTGACCGGGGCAGATGTAGTCATCCACTATGATCCCTGGTGGAATCTTGCTGCTCAGAATCAGGCGACAGACAGAGCACACAGAATCGGTCAGACAAAGAAGGTGTCAGTCTTTAAGCTCATAGTAAAAAATACTATTGAAGAGAAAATACTCGAAATGCAAAATGCCAAAAAAGATCTTGCCGATGCGATTTTAAGCGGCGAAGGCGAGTCACTCATGAACATGAGCAGAGAGCAGCTTATGGAACTTTTGACTTAATAATTATTAGTTACAATTCAGTTGTCAGCCTAATTATATGAGCGGACATAAATGTGCAGTTCTCGGACGAGGAGATAATTCATAAGATGAAAATACAAGAACAAGCTGAATGCTTTGAACAACGTTGAAATGAAGCTTGTTCTTGTAT
>JAFSQI010000034.1 GCA_017446685.1 Butyrivibrio sp. | reverse complement strand
CCTTGCATCTGCCATGCCCATATACACATTTTCAAGTGACTTTATATCATAGAGCTTTAAAAACTCCCAAATATCATTTCTGATTTTTACAAGTTTCTTTTTAAGTAGCGTTTCATAATCTCGCTGTGCCACCTTCTTCAGCTTGTCCATTTCTTCGATTCTCGCATACTTCCGCTTTTGTGCGAGCTTGTCTACCCAGTAATACTGGTCTTTCCCGTTACTCTTACTTATTGCAATACCACAATTGCTCAAGCTTTTTACCCTTAACGCATTCTTATCAATTTGGGTTATTAGAGCATCTATCTCATGTATTTGTTTTTCCAATTCTTCCTTGTAATCCTGCATCACCAAACTCCTTTTTCAGTTCTACGTGCCCCCGCTTTATCTTTTGACTGTTATCACGTAGTGCCGCAATGATACATCAGGCATTCTACGTGATACGCTCTTGTTAACCAGCCTCTCATCACGTAAATTATCCAGATATCTACCTATTTTTACGTGAACCACGATAATCAAGAGCAACATCTCACGTAGATGCCATAAATATCATGCATGTCACTACGGGAATAGCAGCTCAAAAAAACTACTTCTCACGTAAGCCGTCTTCTTTTGCCCCTTCTTTATCTATTATTTTGGGAATTACCAAGCTGTCCCAGAAAGAACAGCCATTTCAAAACGAACTTTGAAAAGAACTATCTTGAAATACAAGTGACAATATATAACAACACAGAAAAAAAGTAAAGAGATTTCTAACCGTATTGATTCCCATACGGTTATGCCTTAAGGATTAGACTCTGACGAATTCAGCCAGTATAACAACAGAGCCCTAGTGTAGCTGTTTTATATTAACTCGACTATATGCTTGCTATAATTTGAATCTACTGCGTTGTCATCAGTTGTCGATGGAACCCCATCGGCGCCTTCTTCCGCCTTGTAGATTACAAATCATATCTAATCAATATAGTCGAGAAATATAAAAACAGTTACACTAGAAGTCGCATATATGCGCTTCCAGGGCCTAATATAATAACACTCGTTATCTTATTCCAGCTCTACCGTTCCCGGAGGTTTACTTGTAAGATCATACATTACGCGGTTAACACCTTTGACCTCATTTATAATTCGGCTCATAACACGCTGAAGTACTTCAAATGGTATCTGAGAAGCTTCTGCTGTCATAAAATCAATTGTCTCAACTGCACGAAGAACTATAGCATAGTCATAAGTACGCTCATCTCCCATAACACCGACAGAACGCATGTTAGAAAGAGCTGCAAAATACTGATCAGGAAGCTTTTCAAGTCCTGCTGCGGCAATTTCTTCGCGGTAAATATAGTCAGCATCCTGAACTATGCGAACTTTCTCGGCAGTAACTTCACCAATTATACGAATACCAAGGCCAGGTCCAGGAAATGGCTGACGGAACACAAGATATTCTGGAAGTCCAAGCTCAAGTCCAACTTTTCTTACCTCATCCTTGAACAGATTTCGAAGCGGCTCAATAATTTCTTTAAAATCAACATAATCCGGAAGTCCGCCTACATTGTGATGAGACTTGATAACTACAGATTCACCACCAAGTCCTGACTCAACAACATCAGGGTAAATAGTTCCCTGAGCAAGAAAATCAACTGTTCCTATCTTCTTTGCTTCCTCTTCAAATACGCGAATAAACTCTTCACCGATGATCTTACGTTTTCTCTCAGGTTCCTCAACTCCCTTTAATTTTGCGTAATAACGCTCGGCTGCATTGACACGAACAAAGTTGATATCAAAATTTCCTTTTGATCCAAATACACCTTCAACCTCATCACCTTCATTTTTTCGAAGAAGACCATGATCAACAAATACGCAGGTAAGCTGCTTTCCAATGGACTTAGCAAGAAGTGCAGCTAGAACAGAAGAGTCTACTCCTCCTGAAAGAGCAAGCAGAACTTTACCATCACCAACCTTCTTTCGGATTTCTTTTATAGTATTCTCAACAAAAGAATCCATTCTCCATGATCCGGATGTCTCACAAATATTTCTTACGAAATTGTGAAGAATCTCTTTTCCTCGTACCGTATGAAGAACCTCAGGATGGAACTGAATTGCATAGAGTTTCTTTTCTTCACAGGCAGCGGCAGCAACCGGACAATCTGCTGTATGTGCAATAACCTCAAACCCGGGTGCCGTCTTACTGATATAGTCAAAATGGCTCATCCAGACTATTGTTTTGTCCTCAACTCCTGCAAAAAGCGTATCCTTGGAGCCATCAATAAAAGTCTCTGTCTTTCCATATTCACGCACAGGTGCCTTTTCAACCTTGCCGCCAAGTACATGCATCATAAGCTGTGCACCGTAACATAATCCCAAAACAGGAATTCCAAGCTCAAACAGCTCTTTTGTATAGGTTGGAGCGCCCTCTTCATAACAGGAATTGGGACCTCCTGTAAGAATGATTCCTTTAGGATTCATATCCTTGATCTGATTGATAGGTGTACGATATGAGTATATCTCACAATACACGTTGCATTCCCTGACTCTTCGGGCTACAAGCTGATTGTACTGCCCTCCAAAGTCAATAACTATGACTTTCTCTTCTGCTGCCATAGAGCCTCCTTGATTATGATCACATTTCTCCTTGTTCATTATATATTTCATCGCAATCACTGCATTTGAAATCTGATAGCCACTACAAATAATCCCATAAATTTCTCATAATTACAACCCAAAAATTCGTTACTGTAAAATTCCTGAATAATAGAAAAGCAATTTCTGTTGACTGAACAGTAACAACTAAACTGTAACTATATAAATCTTCTTACGGATATAATTGACCTGTAAGTGGCGGAACTGTACTTTATTCCAGTTTTCTGAGTACTTGCATGAACTATCTTCCCGCCGCCAATATATATTCCTACATGTCCACCATAATATATTACATCTCCGGGCTGAGCATCTGCATAGGAAACTTCTCTTCCATAAGATCCCTGCGCCCATGAAGTTCTGGGAACTGATATCCCGAATGCCTTATACACTGCCATAACAAATCCTGAACAATCAGCTCCGTCTGTAAGGCTTGTACCACCAGGAACATAAGGGTTTCCCACAAATTGACAGGCATAACTGGCAATATTTGAACCTGTAGCACTTCCGGGAGCAGAATATGACTTGGAGCTGGAAGAACTACTTGATCCACTGCTTGTCCCTGATGATGTACTTCCTGATGTTTCATTACTCGTTGTCTCATTTTTAGCACTAAGAGCCTCTTCCGCAGCTTTTGCTTCTTCTGCGGCTTTTGCCTCTGCCGCTTTAGCTTCCTCTGTTGCTTTTTTGGCTGCATCAACTTCCTTCTGCTTGGCTTCTATCTGCTTTTGTAGTGATGCAATTCCCGATTGCTGGCTCTTAACCTGGGCTGTATAAACTGCAGCGTCCTGTTTTGCCTTTGCAAGCTTAATCTCATAATCTGCATATTTTGACTTATAATCTGCTAAAAGAGCTTCCATATACTGCTGCTCTTCTTCCAGCTCGTACTGCGAAGTCTCAAGCTCAGCCTTCTCACCTTCAAGCTGCTCGCCATAGGCTTCAGCTTCCTCTTTGGCAGCCACATACTCAGCCAACTTTATTCTATCGTACTCAAAAAGATTTTCCACATACATTACTTTATTAAGAGCATCCGAGTAACTTGTTGCAGTAAGTAAAATTTGCACGTATGGCATATTTCCCTTTTCATACATGTACTTGACTCTCTGCACCATTGCAGCATACAAAGTCTCTTCCTTACTCTTTGCAGTATCATACTCCTGCTGAGTTACTTCAATCTGCTGTTCCTTCTGTGAAATATCCTCTTTTATTAGTTCTATATCAGTCATTATTCCAACAAGTTCGGAAGATGTCTCATCGATAGCATCCTGCGTTTCATCCTGAGCATCTGAGATACTGTCTATCTGACTATTAGCACTATTTAACTTGCTCTGACTGTCTTTGCTCTGTTTTTCAAGGCTGTTTTTCTGTTTCTCAAGAGCTTTTTCTTCTTCTTCAAGCTTTTTCTGATTCTCTTCCAACTCAGTACTACTGGTTGCGTAAACAGATAACGGTGTAATCGCCGCTAAACTTACTGCAAGAAAAATCCCTGTTAATCCTGATAAAAAACTTTTTTTCATCAATTTCCCCGCAAATCAATTCATGTAACTGTATATATCAAATACTACACTATTTATTCTACTACTATAGTATAGCAAAAAGAAAAAAAACAGATAAATGTCTAATGCCCTTTCAGACAAAAGACATCTATCTGATTATTATTTTAAGTACTAAATTACTCCTATCATCAAATGTCAACATTCGTACAAACGCTTAAATATTTAATGCCCGGAGAATATAATATATTAAAGTTCACAGTTTCCAACTGTTCTTGGGAATGACTCAACGTCTCTGATATTACCCATTCCTGTCAGATACATCACGCATCTCTCAAATCCAAGTCCGAATCCAGCATGGCGAACGCTTCCATATCTACGAAGATCAAGATAGAACTGATACTCATCTTTCTTCATTCCAAGCTCATCCATACGCTTCTCAAGGATTTCAAGATCATCCTCTCTCTGGCTTCCACCGATAATCTCACCGATTCCCGGAACAAGGCAATCTGCTGCTGCAACTGTCTTTCCGTCCGGATTGAGTTTCATATAGAATGCCTTGATATCCTTAGGATAATCTGTTACAAAAACAGGCTTCTTGAAAATTTCTTCTGTAAGATATCTCTCATGCTCTGTCTGAAGATCACATCCCCATGATACCTTATAATCAAACTTATCATTATGCTTTGAAAGAATATCAATAGCTTCAGTATATGTAATACGTCCAAACTCGTTGTTTACAACATTGTGAAGTCTATCAATAAGTCCTTTATCGATAAATTCATTAAAGAATGCCATTTCCTCAGGACAGTGTTCCAAAACATAATTTATAACATACTTAAGCATTGCCTCTGCAGTATCACAGTCATCCTTAAGATCAGCAAAGCACATTTCAGGCTCAATCATCCAGAACTCTGCTGCATGTCTTGTTGTATTAGAATTTTCTGCTCTGAATGTAGGTCCAAATGTATATACATTCTTGAAAGCAAAAGCATAAGTCTCAACATTAAGCTGTCCGCTAACTGTAAGATTTACAGGCTTACCAAAGAAATCTTTGGAATAATCAACATCGCCCTCCTCTGTCTTAGGAACGTTATTGAGATCCATTGTAGTAACCTGGAACATCTCACCGGCTCCCTCACAGTCACTTCCTGTAATTAGTGGTGTATGAACATATACAAAATCTCTATCCTGGAAGAAAGAGTGAATAGCATAGGCAGCTACAGAACGTACTCTGAAAACAGCTTCGAATGTATTTGTTCTGGCTCTTAAATGAGGAATAGTTCTCAAATACTCAAGGGTATGTCTCTTTGGCTGAAGAGGATAATCAGGTGTTGACAAACCTTCAATCTCGACAGTCTCAGCCTGCATTTCAAAAGGCTGCTTAGCATCAGGAGTAGCAACGATATTTCCGGTAACAATAACTGCAGCTCCTACATTTAATTTACTGATATCAGCGAAATTAGCCAGTTCATTGGTATAAACCACCTGAAGTGGCTTAAAATATGTTCCGTCATTTAACATGATGAAACCAATTGTCTTTGAATCACGAATATTTCTGATCCAACCGCCAACAGTTACTTTCTGTGATGTGTACTTGTCCTGTTCCTGGAACAGTGACCTGATGTCTGTAAGTTCCATAGCGACCTCCGTAAAATATTTAATATAATTTATTCCCGAATCAACTCTGATATTCAGGATTTATTATTAACAGGTAATTATCTTATTCCGCCTGAGCCTCAACTATATTTGCATTAGCAACAATGTAATCAACAACCTTCTCTGCCATAAGACCTTCTCTGTAAATCTCAATATCAAGAGAAGCCTTGTAATCTTCAAATGAGCTGAAAGCTGTAGAGCCAGCGCTCTCGTATGCTGTTCTTAAATAATCATCAATTTCTTCTTCTGTAACGTCTATTTCCAACTCATCTGCAATAGCCTGGAAAAGAACATACTGCTGGGTAGTTTCTTCTGCAATTGATCTGAGATAATCATCAATTGTTCCATCAAATCCTGCGTTCTGAGCATATACAGATACAACATCAGCAGCTGTCATTGTGTATCCATAGTAATATGAGTACATATTAGCACGATAATCCATCATTTGCTTCTGCTGAACAATATATCTGTTTACAAGCTTTTCAGGCATAGCTGTAAATGTAGCATTGTCCATAACAGCTAAAAGAGCTGAATTTTCAATGGCTGCCTTATATTCTTCCTCCGCATCAGCTTCAAGTTCCTGTTTTGCATATGCGTTTAACTCATCAAGAGTAGTTACTCCATCAATGCCAAGTCCCTTTGCCCAATCATCTGTTACATCTTCTGCTGCAACGCTGATACTGTTAACTGTCACTGTGAAAATGACATCCTTGCCTGCGAGATCTGCACTGCCGTAATCTTCAGGGAAAGTAAGATTAAGGTCAACTGTTTGCCCGATTTCCACACCTATAAGTCCGCTCTCAAATCCTTCAATGTAAGAACCTGAACCAATTACAAGATTTGCTCCTGAAGCAGTGCCACCATCAAAAGCTTCCTGAGTATCTGCAAATTTTCCGACATAATCAATATTAACTGTATCGCCGTCCTGGACTGCCCTGTCTGTAACTTCTGTCATAGGAGGATTTGAAGATTTAATGTTATTTACATAATTTTCTACATCCTCATCAGTAACCTCTGCCAAAGTAGCCTCTGCTGTTACTCCGGTGTACTCACCAAGTGTTACATAATCTGACGCTGTAATATCACCGAGCGTAATAGTCTCAAGACTATCAAAATCAGTAGTAAACTCTGCAACTGATGAACCTGCAGCTGCCGCATCATCTGCTGCAGCGCTCGCGTCTGAAGAAGCCACATCTGTAGAAGCTGCATCAGTAGACACATCCGTACTATTTTCTTTTCCGCATGCTGTAAAAAGGCTGCATACCATTATGCCGGCCAAAAGTATTGAAAGATTTTTTTTCATAATATTACTCCTTTAAAACAATTACATATACTATTTCCATAGTAAAAACAATATTTCTTATACTACCACACCTTCGAAACAGATTAAAGTATTTATTTGTTAGAGTTTGCACATAAATTCGCACTAAACTCCTTACAAATAACAGTAACATTTATTTGCCTAATGCCTCAAACAATGCTAAAATATGTCTACAATTCTGTATTATTTTTGGAGGATTATATTTTGAGTACTGGTGCTATTGTTGCTATTGTTATTGCAGTCATTCTGATTGCTGCAATTGTCGCGCTCGTAATTGTCGGAAAAAAAGCGCAGAAAAAACAGGAAGAACAGCAGTCACAGCTTGACGCTATGAAGCAGACTGTTTCAATGCTTATCATTGACAAAAAACGAATGAAATTAAAAGATGCCGGACTTCCTCAGGCCGTAATGGAACAGACACCAAAGCTTCTTAGAGGTTCAAAGCTCCCTATCCTTAAGGTAAGAGTTGGAAACAGAGTTATGAATCTTATCTGCGATGAGAAGATATTTGATAGGGTTCCTGTAAAAAAAGAAGTTAAAGCTTCAGTAAGTGGTATCTATGTAACAGAAGTTAAAGGACTTCACGGAAAAACCCAGGTACAGGAAGAAAAGAAGAGCTTCTTCAAGAATCTTGTAGCCAAAGCTCAGGAAAAAGCCGGAGCAAAGATGGTAAAATAATATTTTAGTTCACGCATAAATACATATTATGCGAACAAGTGAATTCAGAAATTATTTATTCGGCAAAGCCGACATTTGCCAAATAAGTAAAATGTTTCAGTCGCTCTTTGGCGACTATTCAAAAAAGTGCGGAGACAATCATCTTGTCTCCGCACTTTTTATTTCTATTATTATCATAGAATCAGAAAGAACCTGTCCTTCCATTTCAAGAGCATATTCAGCCATAACCTTCATATCATTTTCCTTACGTCCCGAGCTGAAGTCAAAATTACTTGTAATTATCTTCATTGACATAGCTCCATAAGGAGTCAGATATTCGGTATTGTATTCATGATCTTCGCAAAACTTAAGCTTGTTTTTTGTATCACCGTTTCGAATAATCTCCATACTCTTCCCATCGGAAGCAATAAAAACTTTGTTATGAACCTTAACGACGCCATTACCTGCATCCTGTTCCTCATCATACTCAACCAGGCGCCGTCCATCACTCATATCTTCATAAATTCCTGATGAACTGGTAAAAATTTTTTCGGTAGGCTCTCCGGGTCTGGAATGAATACCGGTTACATTAACATCGACATTTTTTCTCATAATATTTTCCTCATAAATCAGCATATTCTAAAGCAATACAGACAACGATTATTTATTTGGGTTAATCGGCTTTGTTAAAAAAAGCTCCGGAGCAAGCCCACTTGTTTTTACCGCTTCAACTGCTTCTTTCGCCTTCTGCTCACTATCAAAAACTCCAAAAACTGTAGGGCCGCTTCCTGTCATGAAGGCTTTTACAGCACCATTATCTTCCATAATCTTCTCAATATCATTTATAACTGAATACTTTGATGCTGTAACATATTCAAGGACATTTCCTATCTTTTCGCACATGCCCTTTAAATCGTCATTTTCAATAGCTGTTCTGACTCCTGCAATATCAGGATGATTTTCAATTTTTTTGCTATCCAGAGTCTTGTACACCCATCCTGTAGAAACATCTATATCGGGCTTGGCTATTACAAGGTGACACTTTGGCATATCACTTATTGTAGTCAGTTCCTCTCCAATTCCCTCAGCAAGCGCAGTACCTCCAATTATGCAATATGGAATGTCTGCACCAAGTTTAACTGCAAGCTCGCACATTGTCTTTGTATCAAGACCAAGATTCCATAGTTTATTGAGTGCCACGTATGTTGCAGCGCCATCTGTACTTCCGCCTGCCATTCCTGCAGCTACCGGAATTCTCTTTTCAAGATAAACAGATACTCCGTCCTTCACACCATATTTTTCACGAAGCTGCTTTGCAACTTTGCATATCAGATTACTGTCATCTGTTGGAATTTTAGGAGATGAGGCATTCAGTATTATCTCTCCGGTATCATTTTTTTCAAAGGTCAAAGTATCATACAAATCCACATTTTGCATGATCATACTTACGATATGATATCCGTCTTCTCTTTTCCCTGTGACATCAAGTCCCAGATTTATCTTGGCATACGCTTTTCTTTCTATTCTCATTCCTACCCCTATACTTTTTCATTATGATAAATTCTTAGTACAATCTTCTCATTAGTGCATACTAAACACAAGAAAAAAAGTCAAAAAAATTTGTAAATTAATCTCAATTAACTCTAAAGTTTTTTGAAAAATATCCGATAAGAAGATTAGGTAGACTATAGTTTCGTTTCAAGCGTAGTTTTAGCCTCGCGGAAAAGGAGTTCTATATGGGCGTAAACGGAATTACCGAGGTTACTAACAACATCGCAACCACCTACGCTTCCACCGTCAATCCGAATTCTGTTGAAGAAAAAAAGAAAGACAACGAAGTAAAGGTGAGAGAAGACGCTGCTGCAGTTTACGAAAAATCCGATGAGTCAGAAAAAACCGAAAGTGCCAAAATTGCTGACAGGACCAAGATCATCCAGCAATTAAAAGCTGATGATGCAATACGTCAGCAACAGCTTTTGGACATCGTCAACAAGATGATGGGAAAACAGGCAAAGACTTATGGAATTGCCAACTCTGACAATGATGAGGAATCTATTTGGAGATTCCTGGCCAAAGGAGATTTCACTGTAGACGCAGCTACAAAAGCTCAGGCAGAGGAAGACATTTCAGAAGACGGATACTGGGGCGTAAAGAAAACCAGTGAACGTATTCTTGATTTTGCAAAAGCTCTTGCCGGAGACGATCCCGAAAAGCTCGAAAACATGAGAGTAGCTTTTGAAAAAGGCTTTGCTCAGGCAGAAAAGACATGGGGCGGCGAACTTCCTGAAATATCACAGAAGACTTACGCTGCGGTTATGCATGGTTTTGACGAGCTTACAGGAAAAATCGAAACTGAATAATTGTTGCTAGTAATCAAAAAGGAAGGGCATAGCGCTCTTCCTTTTTCTTTTTATCGTCACTCTACGATTCCTCTAAGTTCATTGATATCGCTTACATTGTATTTTTCCATATACTGTTCGATACCTTCAACAACCTTTTCAGTACAGTATGGATCATGAAAATTCATTGCTCCGACTGCAATTGCTGTTGCACCTGCCATTATAAATTCTATAGCATCATCTCCTGTAGCTATTCCTCCCATTCCTATTACCGGAATCTTAACTGCATGGGAAGCCTCATAGACCATTCTTACTGCCACAGGCTTAATAGCAGGTCCTGACATTCCACCTGTTTTATTTGCCAGAGCAAATTTTCTTTTATGTATATCTATCTTCATGCCGGTGATTGTGTTAATTAATGAAATAGCATCAGCACCTGCTGCCTCTGCAGCTTTTGCCATCTCTGATATACTTGTGACATTCGGACTAAGCTTCATAATAATCGGCTGTTTTGCCTTAGCTTTTATCCTGGAAGTAATGTCAAAAAGCGCATCCTTGTTCTGACCAAAAGCTATAGCTCCTTCTTTTACATTAGGACAGGAGACATTGATTTCAAGCATATCAACAGGCTGATCAGCAAGTCTTTCCACAACTTCGAGATAATCTTCCACAGTTTTTCCACAAACATTCACAATTACCTTTGTATCGTATTTTCCAAGAAAAGCCAAATCTCTTTCTATGAAAACATCTATTCCGGGATTCTGAAGACCAATGGCATTTAACATTCCTCCGTAAACCTCAGCTACCCTTGGTACCGGATTTCCGGGCCACGGCACATTTGCTACTCCTTTTGTCACAACCGCACCAAGTTTATTCAGATCAACAAAATCAGCATATTCCATGCCTGAGCCAAAGGTTCCCGAAGCTGTCATTACCGGATTTTTAAACTTAACTCCTGCTATCTCAACTTCTGTGTTCATTTTCATACTCACTTTCTTTATACTTAAGCACACTTTATCGGAGCTTAACGTCATTTCAACTCATTCTTTACCTAACAGTAATACAGCTTTACAAATCCAGATCATCTGCATCAAATACCGGTCCATCGGTACATATTCTTGCATTGTGAACATGTGAATGTTCATCAATTTCCTTGGTCTTGCAGATACATCCCAGGCAGGCGCCCACTCCGCATGCCATTCTTTCTTCAAGTGAAAGATATGCCTTTGCATTTATACTTGAAGCATATTCTTTTATTCCCTTAAGCATAGGCATAGGTCCACAGGCAAATATTACATCACAGGGAACCTTCTGCTCTTTCATGGCATCAATTACATTTCCTTTTGTTCCAAGGCTCCCATCTTCTGTAGCCACATATAGTTCAGCATATTTTTCAAACTCTTCCGTCAAAAAAGTGTCAGCATTTCTGTATCCCATTACTGCAGAAACTTTTGCTGATTTTCCATTTTCCTTCAATCTCTTTGCTGTTTCAAGAAGAGGCGGAACACCGATTCCTCCACCTATTAAGACAACGTTTTTTCCGATAGCCTTATCAAGTGGGAACCCATTACCTAACGGGCCAAGAATCATTATATAATCTCCCTGCTGATAAAGAGCAAATTCTGCTGTTCCGCTGCCAACCACTCTATATACCAGTCGTATGGCCGATTTTTCTTTATCAACTTCGCATATACTTATAGGTCTTGGCAAAAGAGTTGATTTATTAGCCGGATAAACACCCACAAATTGTCCCGGTTTCACCTTTTCAGCCATGGCAGTCTCAAGCCAAAGATCATATATTCCCTCAGAAATCATCTTCTGGCTAAGAACCTTTGCCTCTTTTTTCATCTTGTCAGACATAAGAATATTCCTCTCCTGAATTTAAACTTTTGTTGAGAATCTTATCATGTTTTCATCCTATATTACAAGCCATACACAACTTTACCGTTGCAAATTGTATAAGAGATTTTTCCGGGGAGTCTTTCTCCCAAGAATGGAGTATTTGATGATTTTGACATGCTTTGTACAAAATCCCACATTTCATCCGGATCAAATATCACAAAATCAGCCTTTCCACCTTCTTTAATATATCCGGCATCTATCCCGTATATTCCGGCCGGTCCTGCTGTCATTCTGTAAAGAAGCTCCTTAAGTGTCATATAACCTTTGTTTACCAATTCCCGTATTCCAAGAGCAAGTGATGTCTCAAGCCCTGTTATTCCACTTGGGGCAGTCGTTATGTCTTTTGCCTTCTCTTCTCTGGAATGAGGTGCGTGGTCAGTTGCTACCATTTCTATTGTTCCATCCTTTAGCCCTTCAATTATAGCCATTCTGTCACTTTCAAGTCTTAGTGGCGGATTCATCTTTGCCAAAGCGCCATATTTAAGCACAGCTACTTCTGTAAGCGTAAAGTGATGCGGCGTAGCCTCTGCATAAACCTTTACCCCTTGCTTTTTGGCCTGTCTGATAAGTTCTACAGACTCTGCAGCACTAATATGCTGAACCACAATTTCAGCTCCTGTTTTCCTGGCAATTTCTATATCTCTTTCTACCATTGATATTTCAGCTACTCTGGGGGATCCTTCTATTCCCAGTTTCTTTGCTATTTCTCCGGCATTAATGCCATTATTCTTTATATATTCCGGATTTTCTTCATGAAGGCTTATTACTTTATTTAGCCCTGCAGCTTCAGTACACGCTTTTTCCATAAGTGAAGCATCTGTTACAGGTTTTCCGTCATCTGTAAAAAGAACTGCTCCAGCATCGCATAATTCCTTCATATTTACAAGCTCTTTACCCGCCATATCCTTTGTTACATTGGCACAGGTATAAACTCTTATTCCGGTCTTTTCTCCTCTTGCAAGCACATCTTTTATATTCTCCGCATTATCCATATGCGGATTGGTATTTCCCATCATGATAACACTGGTAAATCCGCCTTTTGCCGCTGCTTTTGCACCACTTTCTATATCCTCTTTGTAGGTAAATCCCGGATCTCTGAAATGTACATGCCCATCAACCAGTCCCGGAGCAACGACTTTGCCTTTTGCATCAATTATCTGCGCATCCTCTGTAATTTCTACCCCAGACAACTTCTCTCCCGAATCACAAATCTTTATTACAGTCCCATCTTCTATAACAATGTCTTTTTCCCCTTCAAGACCTGATGCGGGGTCAATTATATATCCACCACGTATTATCAGCATAATTCCTCCCGAATAACTAAATTTTTCTATTTCTTTTTTTATATTAACATGAGAAAATAGAGATTGGTTGTAAAATATTAGTTCGTAGAGGTTTTAATAATGATTCGTTCAGTTTTAGTAGTTTTATTTGTAACTGTGTTTTTGATTGTCAGCCTTCCTATACAGGGCATTCTCTGGATTGTCGGCAAGTTCAATCCCTGGGCAAAAAAACGTGTTTCGCTCTCAATAGTAAGCTGGGCTTTTAATGTGGTGATTTTTCTAAGTGGAATAAAAAGGACTGTTATCGGAGAAGAAAATGTTCCCAAGGACACTGCAGTTCTCTATGTAGGAAATCACAGAAGTATTTTCGACGTTGTTTTGTGCTATCCAAGAGTTCCAAATCCGACAGGGTTCATTTCCAAAAAAGAAATTCTAAAAGTTCCGCTTTTAAATATATGGATGATATATATGGACTGTCTTTTCCTTGACAGAAGCGACATGAGAAAAGGCCTCGAAATGGTTCTTTCTGCAATTGATAAGGTAAAGAACGGAATATCAATATTTATTTATCCTGAGGGCACAAGAAATAAAACTGACAAGCCACTTGGTGAATTTCATAAAGGAAGTTTTAAAATTGCTCAAAAATCCGGATGTCCTATCGTACCTGTTGTTGTAAACCATTCAGATGAGATATTTGAACAGCATTTCCCATTCATCAAATCAACACAGGTCACAATAGAATATTGCAAACCTATTGATATCAGCACATTGTCCAAAGAGGATCAGCGTAATATTGACAACTATGTAAAAGAAATAATTGAAAAGACCTATATAAAGAATTCCGCACTATAATTGATATAAATAAATCACAAAAATAAATTGAGCCGGAAGCTAACTGCTTCCCGGCTCAATTTTTTTACATTTTACTGCCCTTAGCGCCTCCGCCAAGATGTACTCCTTCAAGCACGTTTGTCTCAAATGAATATACAACCTTGTGGCTTTCTCTGTCAGCCTTAAGAGCAAGCTCAATCATTTCATCCAACAACTGAGTATACTTAATTCCAAGAGGCTCCCAAAGATAAAATGAAAGCGAACCAGGAATAGTATTTATCTCATTTAAATAAACCTCATTTGTCTTTTTATCAATCATAAAGTCAATTCGTGATACGCCTGAACATCCAAGACATGTAAATGCATCCACAGCCATTTTTCTGATCTTATCACGCATATCATCTGAAATTTCTGCAGGAATCTTTCTCTTTAAAGAAGCCATTCCCTTAGAGCCTCCGGTCTTGGCGCCCTTAGCACCGCCCTTTGCTCCCCCTATGTACTTATCTTCAAAACTCAAAATATCATCAGAATTAACAGGTTCTTCACACTCTGAAGCCTTAGCAGACTCATAATCACCCAAAACTGCACAGTTGATTTCTTTAAGATCAGTTATTGCAGGCTCCACAAGGATCTTTTTAGAAAACTCAAACCCAAGGTCAAGAGCCTCAACAAGCTCTTCTCTGTCTTTTGCTTTCTTGATACCAATACTTGATCCAAGGTTAAGGGGCTTTATTATCACAGGATATTTGAAAGCTTCCTCAATCTTTCCAATCAGAGCATCAACATCTTCATAGTCTTTCCAGGAATAACATTTACAGTCAAGTACCGGAATTCCGTTGTCCTTTAAAACTGTCTTCATAACATACTTATTCATTCCTACAGCAGATGAAAGAACATCACATCCAACTACAGGAAGTCCAAGTGTAGCTAAAAATCCTTGAAGTGTTCCATCTTCTACATTTGTTCCATGAACTATAGGAAAAGCAATATCCACCTGTGAAATTACATTATTTCCAAATTTTTTCATCGGATATCTGACAAGACTGACCTTATCGCCTTCTTTTACCCAAATAACCTGAGTACTCTTTGAAAGAAGCTGCGGAATATGAGTATATTCCTCGATTTTATCCACATATTCTCCAACATAATAGTCATTGTTCTTTGTCATATATACAGGTATTATATCGTATTTGTCCCTGTTAATATGTCCGATAGCCTGAATAGCTGAGATAATAGAAATCTCATGCTCTGTACTTTTTCCACCAAATAAAACTGCAAGTTTAAGTTTCAAAATAAACACTTCCTTCCATCAATAAAAAATATTTGTTAATTAACCGGCATAATTGTCAGGTAAATCATTTTCAAGCAAAATCACTTTTTCCCTGGTAGCTTCAAGCTCATACATCAGCTTTGTTGCCTCGTTGAGCGTATTCTTTACAAAGAGCCTGTCCTCGCTGTAACCGGCTTCCAAAGCGCCTTTTTTTATCGCCTGTGTCTGCTTTTCACCTACTAATATAATATAATCACAAACCTCTGCTGCCTGTTTTCCAAATTCAGCATTGTATTCATCCTCTTTAGCTCCAAGTTCTACCATTCCGGGAGTTACAAGGATTTTCAACTTATCCTCAAAAAGATTTAAAGTTTCAAGTGCAACTTTAGCTCCATTTGGATTTGAATTATATGCATCATCAAGAATTGTAACTGTTCCATGCTTAACCAGCTCAAGTCTGTGCGGAACCGGCTGAAGTCTTCTTACTGCTATTTTCAGCTTGCTCAAAGATATTCCCATGCTATTTGCTGCTGCAATTGCACCGACAATATTTTCAACGTTATGCTGACCAACAAGTTTGGTGTTATATTCAGCACTTTCACCACTTGGTGAAGTTACTGTAAATGTTGTACCCTGGCTTGTAACCTTAATATCTGTAGCTCTGTAATCACAATTTTCAGAAAGACCATATGTGACAGCATCGCTGTACTTCATATTAGCTCTGATAATCTCATTGTCGCCATTAACAAATTTCAAGTGTTTATCTGCATCTGAAACTCCTCCTGCCTTCATCTTCTCATCAACAGCATCTAAAAGCTCGTATTTTGTGCTGATGATATTTTCAAGAGAATGGAAAGTTTCAAGGTGCTGATATCCGATTGAAGTCAAAATACCATCATCAGGATGAACAATATCTGTTATTTCTTTAATATCATGAAGATGTCTTGCACCCATTTCACAGACAAAAATCTGATGTGTAGGCTTTAAGTGTTCACGAATTGTCCTGACTATTCCCATAGGAGTATTAAAGCTTTCAGGAGTCATAAGTACACTGTAGCCTTCTGAAAGAAGTGTTGTCAGATAATACTTAACACTTGTTTTTCCAAAGCTTCCCGTTATTCCAATAATGCGAAGTCCGGGATGCTCCTTTAAAATTCTCTTTGCATCATTTATATAATAATCATTGATTTTTTTCTCAATTGGCTTATTTATCAAATTTGCAAGTGCTGTAACAAGCGGAAGAAGTCCCATATAAATTCCCCAGATTGCTCCAGCAATCAGATTGCCTCTTGGTGATATTCTGGTCTCAATGATACTTACCACCAGAAAAAGAATTGCAAGTACAGCATAAGTAACAAAAAGCCTCTCTACTCGCTTGGTAACCACAAATTTCTTTTTTGCCGGCTTTGGCAAATACATAGGAATAGTGAAAAGCAAAAATAAAATTGCAAGTACTAAAAGCACTGTATTGCTTTTAAATCGTCCCATAATAGCAGCACCGATTATTGTGCACATCGCTCCCACATGTAGTCCGAATTTACTCTGAATAGTGCCCAGAAATCTGAAATACCCCTGGAACTGATAACTTGAAAGTTGCAGCATATGAGTATAATAACGTAGTCCCAAAACAACAACTGCACAATATGCAACTAGAAAAATAATATTAAGAATAATCTCCATTTAGCCTCCAAAAGCTGACAAATAATCAATTGATTCCCAAAAAACTGCCTAAAATTCTGTTGTATAGATACGGATTGTCAAGGAAAGTATAATGTCCTGCTCCTTCTATAACTGCAAGGCCCGCCTCAGGCATAAGCTTTTCCATAGTCTGTCCGTCAGTTAACGGTGTAGCTGTGTCCTTATCCCCCCAGATCAAAAGAGCCGGCATTGTAACAGAAGGCATATAGGGCACAAGATCCTCATTAACATTCATTACCATAGATTTTCTCATAATTGGCGATGCTGCCGCATAATCTGCACTTCCGAATTTCTTCTGAAGCCTGTCAAGCATCCCTGGAAAGATCTTACTAAGTCCTGTTTTAGTAATAAGATTTTTATAAAAGTGATATCTTCTGGTACGCTTTTTTTGAGCCTCGGTTTTTACAGGGATTATTCCTGCAGAATCCGTCAAAATAATTTTAGGTATTGTAAAATCTGTCTTTATTCTGCCATCATGTATTCCTGAGGTAAGCTTGATGATTATGCGCCCTCCCATAGAATGGCCCAGAAAAATGACTTCTTTTTCCTGTGGATAGAGTTTCTTAATAAAAGTCAAAACAAAATCAACATACGCATCCACATTCATAGGCTCATGCGGTTCGTCACTTTTACCAAATCCCGGCATATCCATCGCAACAACATGATATGCAGCCTTGACATAATTGACCACTCCGGCAAAAAGATCTATATTGGATCCCCATCCGTGAAGCATCACAAGAAGTGGACCTGAGCCTTCATCAATATAATTAATTTTTAATCCATTAATCTCTGTAATCATATCTTTTCCAAATTGTTTTCTCGAAAACGCACGCCAACATGTGCATTTATATGCGAACAATAATGTTAAAACCTATATGTTTTTTCCCTAAATAGCAAACATTATATTAGCACTATCATATTTTACATGCAAATATCATAAAATGCTTATTACATTGTAAAAAAATATAAAGATAATTATAATTCCAAAACACTCATCATTAATATAAGCATGGAATCATACTGAGGATTATTGATAATACTTTGTTTTTCAGAGATATCCTGAAAGCTGTGTTCAGTATCATCAGTAATAAGATTAATTGCTTCAATGTTCATCCCCTGCAAATAATGTAAATGGTTTTCTATAATAGTTGTGTACTCGTGATTATAAATCACGTAATCTGTTATTGTGAGACATCTCATATCTGCAAAAAAATCTGAATAATTTGATTCTTCCGGAATATGCGCCACCAAAAAGTCACTTTTTACCGATTCTTCAGCTATTTTTTCAGATTTTTTCATAAGTGCTTTTATAAGCACATCGCACTGTTGCTTATCAACTTCCTGGTTGGTTGAAAGATATGTCACAGAGCCAAGTAATATATTTTCGTCCTCATTAAAATTCTTAAGAAAATCTTTATCGTCAAAGTACTTAGTTAATACTTCATTATACTTTTCATTGCCTGTTGCTCTATATAGACTTGCCGCCGCCTTGAATGCTGCTGAGTTATCCATGGCCTTCTGATTATTAAAATAGCATTCCCACGCTCTGTCCGCAGCTCTTAGCACCGTAGTTGCAAATTCCGGGTTGTGCTGCTGATAAAAATAGCTGAATTGAGCCATTGAAGCTGCAAAATTTATTGTTGTATCCATTGATACAGCAGTTACCTCAACCGGCGCTAAAAAGACATCTGAATTTTCATCAACCCGGGTCAAAGCAGAAGCGTATACTCCTCCTGTCTTTGCATCCTGCATTTTAAGAAGCCATTCCACCTCATATTTTACTTCATCGAGGATGTCTGCAACACCATTCCCGCTCTCGGTAATTCCAACCTCATCGCTAAAAACATCTTCGTTCATTTCATATGCCAGTAACAAATTCTCGACTATTTTACATCCAAGAAGCACATTTCTGTCTGCCTGCTCATCCATATGCCAACCACCTGTTACATCAATTCCCACCTCGGGACTTTCCTGTAAATGAGCTTCTGCGGTATGGCATGCGCTATGACCATTTTCTCCTGCTACAGCTTGAGATATTGCAATTCCACATCTATTTATGTAATAGTTAATACACGCTTTATCGAAAGCTTCTCTGTATACATTCTCTCCAATTTCAAAAGAATAAGATTCTCCCACATTATCTGCAGAAATATAATAATTTCCCGGTATTTCAAGATCATTAAAATGACCAATTCCAAAATAATACCCTGTATTCTCATCGAATATAGGTTTAACTACTTCTCCTGTATAAGCAGTTTCTCCACTATCAATATCAACTATCCGAAAGCTTTCCGGCAGCTCTTTTGCACAAAAAACTGCTACTTTCTCGGAATCGATGTTAAAACCAGTCTGATCAACATATATTTTCGGAGTCTGTATAGGAGCAGTATAATCATAATTTACCAGCGAAGGCTGCGAAGGTGAAGTTATATCAGATATATCAACCTTTTGTTCAGCCAAAGAAGCGCCGCAACCTGCGACGCTTCCCATCATTACCAGCATTTCTGCGGCTATTATTCTCTTTATTTTTCCCTTACTAAAAGACATTTATCTAAATCCGTTCATGTATTTATTAATTTACCATGATTTATTTTACGCGGTTATAGTTAATAAGACAACCATCTAAGATAATCTGTCTTTCATCATCTGTAAGATTTCCAAGCTTTAAACTAAATTCCTTCAATTCATTGCCGGATATTGCAAAGGCTTTGATGTTCTCATCCTTATTTTGAACTGCAGCTCTGATTCCCGGAAGGAAAATATAGTCTCCATTTTTAAACGGAAGCTCTTCTCCATCAATTATAAATGGCAACATACCCCAGTTTATCAGATTTGAACGATAACGCTTTGTTGCATATTCATTGGCAATATTAGCCCATCCGCCAAGAACCTTCTGACAGGATGCTGCCTGCTCTCTCGCAGAACCATCACCAGGTTTAACAGCAAATATTGTGGAACCAATTCCAGTATTCTTAGAGGATACATCAGGGTAAGAAACCAAAATTGCCTTAACAGCAGATTGAATTTCCTCACTCATTTCAACAAGAGGTGTATCTTTAAGTCTCTTTTCTTCCTGTGCATGAACTTCCTTAGCTCTTCCTACATACTCAGGGTCTTTTCTTGAAAGTGTGAACTCTGCAAGTCCAATAGGGTTTGATCTGTAGGATGATGTCTCACCTGAAGGAATGAGCTCATCTGTTGTTGTTACCGGATCATGTATCTCAGAAACAACTTTAAGAAGCAGATTATCTGTGAGTGCAGACATCTGAGGCCAGTCCTTGATATTAGGTCCAAGCTGTAACTCTACGCTTTCATCTGCCTTTCCATGTGAATCAAATACTCTGTTTCTATAAATCTCACTGTCAAAATGATAAGTATATTTATTAAACTCTCCATCAAAATCAGTAGCAGGTGTAAGTACTCCTTTATTTGCCGCTGTAGCTGCAATAGAACGTGCATCCATAAGTGCAACAGAAGCCACCTGACCATTCTGTACCTTAGAACCTTCTCTATTAGGGAAGTTTCTTGTGGAATGTCTGATACTAAAGGCATTATTTGCAGGTGTATCTCCTGCGCCAAAACAAGGTCCACAGAATGCAGTCTTTAATATAGCACCGGACTCCAGAATTGCCTGTGCTGCACCATTTTTAACTACCTCCATGAAGATTGGTGTGGATGCAGGATAAACACTAAGAGTAAATCTGTCGTTTCCAATAAATCTTCCCTTTAATATATCCGCAGCAGCGCAAATATTTTCAAATCCGCCACCGGCACATCCTGCAATTATTCCCTGATCAACCATGAGCTTGTTATCTTTTATCTTGCTCTGAAGAGAAAACTCAACTTTATCACCAAAGCTTACTTTTGCTCTTTTTTCAACATCTGCAAGAATATCAGCCGCATTCCTGTTAACCTCTGCAATCTCATATACATTACTTGGGTGGAAAGGCATTGCAATCATAGGATTGATTGTATCAAGATCCACTTTTACGAGCCCATCGTAATAAGCAACCTTTCCTGGCTTTAATTCCTTATATTCACCTACTCTATTGTGAATATCATAGAACTCTTTTATTGTGTCATCGGTCTGCCATATAGATGAAAGACATGTAGTCTCTGTTGTCATGACATCTACTCCGATACGGAAATCTGCACTCAGATTCTTGACACCGGGGCCAACAAATTCCATGACTTTATTTTTAACATATCCATCAGCGAACACTTTTCCGATAATTGCAAGTGCCACATCCTGAGGTCCTACACCCTTCTTAGGTGCTCCTTCAAGATAAATAGCTACAACTCCCGGCATATCAACATCATATGTCTGACCAAGAAGCTGTTTAACAAGCTCCGGCCCGCCTTCTCCTATCGCCATCGTTCCAAGTGCTCCGTATCTTGTATGCGAATCAGAGCCAAGTATCATTCCTCCGGCTGTAGCAAGCATTTCTCTTGCAAACTGATGAATAACTGCCTGGTGAGGTGGTACATAGATTCCGCCATATTTCTGAGCTGCTGTGAGTCCAAACATGTGATCATCTTCATTTATAGTTCCACCTACTGCACAAAGAGAATTGTGACAATTGGTAAGGACATACGGAATAGGAAACTTCTCAAGACCTGATGCCCTTGCTGTCTGTATAATTCCAACATATGTAATATCATGGGATGTCAGCTTATCAAATTTAACACAAAGCTTATCCATATTACCGGAAGTATTGTGTGCCTTTAAAATTCCATACGCTATAGTGTTTTCTCTGGCACTTTCCTTTGTAGTTTCCACTCCATGACTTTTCAGTTCATCCTGAACATGATTATCATCAGGAATAATAGTTTCTCCGTTTAAAAGATAACATCCTTTATCAAGCGTTGTTACCATTGCCAATCCTCCTGCCTAAAAATTTATAGGGTACTGTTTACTCGCATACAGCTCGCTCCAGTAACCAATTTGCGCATTTCTGTCTGAACAGTAACATTTATAGTCGCTACTGTCATTTCATAATAATACCGTTTTGATACATGTATACAATTGTACAATCGCTATCATAACATAGATTTACATAACTTTGTAGTGACATTTTTAATATGAATCAACTACACTTTGAATATGTTGCGTAACCTGCTCAAATCCAGCTTTTTTCAGCTCTGCTCTGAACCTTGACACCTCTTCCTGCGGAGTACAGTCATACTGGCCATAAGTTATTTCAGGAATATATTCATCACAGATTTCTATTATTTTTTTAAGCTTTTTTGCTATATTTTCAGATTGAATCGTCACTCCGTCCCAAGGATAATCTACTACCACATGATCATATTCATCCAATAGTTCATAATATTCATTCCAGGAATAAGATGTATCCTGCAGCTCAAGTACATCCCTTCTTCCCCACCAGAAATTAGTAACAATACTATCTCTGTTGGTATTATAACCGCTAGGTCTTTCTATCATTCCATCTTCGGTCATAACATATTGCGTTCCCTCAATACCATATCGAAGTAACCTGTAGCACTCTTTATCATTTCTCAAAAGGTCATATACCATAAGTGCTTTTTCCGGATGCCTTGAATGTGCATATACCGCCATAGCCCCATGACAAATGCTGTTTCTTACAAGATTTGCATTATCCTTGCCAAACCAATAAAAGTCCACTTCTTTACCGGGGTTTCTTGTCTCCATTTCAGGCTTAATGTCCGTGTAATATTTCTGAGTGTGATGCTGAGTCATAGCACTGATGCCTTCATAAAACTCTTCGGTATTATCTCCAAGAGAAAAAAGACCATCCCGCCATACACCTATATCATTCCACTCTTTCATCATTACCGCAAAATCCAGCAGCTCATTTCCTTCATAATATGGTGAATAAATTGTTTTCAAATCTCTGGAATCTGCGCCCCATAATCCATATGTACTAATCTCATATATCGGAATATATTTTGTGACAGACATAAGATAGCCAAGCGTAATAGCAGTATTTGTTCCGTCTGCATCCCACGCTATCATCTCAGGCTTTTTTTCCGCAACATAACGAACATATTTATCAAGTTCATTCCAATCAGAGATCTTTCTTATTCCTGCCTCTTTTGCTATATCTTTTCTATATATAATCCCGTGGTTTGTCCATTGAGAATACTCATTTTCCGGAATAAAATATACATTTCCGTTATAAGAGCATACATCCCACTGTTCATCTGTAACATTTCTGTATGTGTTTGGGCAAAAAGCTTTTAGCATTTCGTCGGACAACGGCATAAAATTGCCGGCAAATACATTTGGCCATGCATCTAACCAGTCTGTACTTGTCCCTATCAGGTCAAGCTCAACATTTCCTGAACTTAACACATTATTGTATTTTTTGAGATACTCATCCCATCCAACATAGTAAATATCCAACTTTGCATTGACTTTTTCTGTTAAAATCTTATTTAATTCATCAATTACAATTTCTGTCTGTCCGTTGGTAGGCTTATCTCCTATTGTCAAATAAGTAACTGTTGTCGAAGGTTCACCGAAATCAATATCAGAGTATACAATAAAATGTTCCTTTTCCGGCTTCATTCCACAGGCAATGCAGGAAATGATCATTATCAAAACCAATAATACAGATGTCAGTTTTTTCTTCACAAAACCTTCCTCATATTTCTTTATATGGTTGCTTTACTCTCTTTTTCAGCCTTATTTCTAGCTCTAAGATCCACAAAAAAATCTTTCAAAAGCTTGCTGCACTCTTCCTTTAATATGCCCTTTGTCACTTTAACCTGGTGGTTAAAATCCGGATTATTAAGTATATCCATAACTGATCCGGCGCAGCCTGCCTTTGGGTTTTCAGCTGCCATTATAACCTCAGGTATTCTTGCCTGTACAATCGCACCCGCGCACATCTGACAAGGTTCTAAGGTAACGTACAGTTTACACTCCTCAAGTCTCCAGTCTTTAATAAATTTTCCTGCTTTTTTTATCGCAGTTATTTCTGCGTGTGCAAGAGGAGTTTTATCAGTATTTCTTCTGTTATAGCCTCGTCCTATTATCTTTCCTTCGTATACAATAACGCATCCTATCGGTACTTCTCCAAGTCTGTAGGCTTTTCTTGCCTCCGCATAAGCTGCTCTCATATATTTGATATTTAATATTTCTTCTTCGGTAAGACCTTTTTTACTAAATCTTCCAAGAGCTTTTGGTTCCATTAACATAAATTATAATTCCTAGTATTTTGGTAGTATTTAATTTTCTTTTTTGGTATTATAGTTACTACACCAATTTAATTATATGTATTTTGTAATACTCATGTCAAAAATCAATTCATTTTTTATAGAGGCTTATTATGAAGATTTCAACAAAGGGAAGGTACGGTCTGAGAGTAATGATTGATCTCGCCTACCACAACAACGGAGACTATATTTCTTTAAAAGATATTGCAACAAGATTAAATATAACTGTAAAATACCTGGAACAAATTGTAAGTCCACTCAGTAAGGCCGGATTTTTAAATAGCATGCGCGGTAATAACGGCGGACACAAACTCGCCAAAGCACCTTCGGAATATAAAGTTGGAGACATTTTAAGAGTAATGGAAGGAAATCTTTCCCCTGTAGAATGTGTATCTTTTGGGGATGTTGAATGTCCTATGGCTGAATCCTGCGAAACTGTAACATTCTGGAAAGGTCTGGATGATGTCGTGAACAAGTACATTGACAGCTTTACTTTGCAAGATCTTATTGTTACACCTCGCACTGATAACTAATTCGCGCATTTCTGTCTGAACAGTACTAACAGTTAACTATTATTTCTAATTTGCTTTATTTTACTTGCATTATTTTGTAAAAAACAGTATATTTATATAGCGGTTTTGTAAAGGGTGCATGTAGCAGTCCTTTATGTGTGAAAATCGGGTCTTATGCAATGAAAATCCGCGAACCGTGTCAGGTCGGGAACGAAGCAGCACTAAGCGGAACCTTTCATGTGTTGTAAGGTAGCCTGTTTTTACCGGAAGTAAACGTGCATGCATCCCTTACAGAACCGCAAAAAAAGAGCCTTTAAGGCTCTTTTTTAGTTTCTGGTCTCCAAATATTTCATATAACTTATAACCATAAGCGCGATTTTAAATGTAAGCGCATCATCAAACTTTCTTACATCAAGTCCTGAACTTTTCTCAAGCTTTTCAATACGATATACCAATGTATTTCTGTGAACAAAAAGCTGTCTTGATGTTTCAGAAACATTAAGGTTGTTTTCAAAAAACTTATTTATTGTGTTTAATGTCTCTTCATCAAGATTATCGGGAACTTCTTTTCCACCAAATATTTCATCAATAAATATATGGCAAAGACTCTCAGGAAGCTGATAAATCAGTCTTCCTATTCCCAAAGTATTATAAGCATTTACTTTTTTCTCTGCGTAGAAAATCCTTCCTACATCAAGAGCCATTTTGGCCTCTTTAAATGACTTACTGAGGTCTTTTAACTCATCTACGATGGTTCCATAGGAAACACGAACATTTAACATTGCCTCTGTATTCATCATATCAACAATCGTGTTGGCTATCTTATGTACTTCATCATATCCCTGCCCTCTGCTGAGGTTTTTGATGAGAATAACGCTGTTTTCATCTACAGCTGTAACATAATCTCCGGAATGCTGCCCATACATGCTTCCCAAAAGCTCCGACGCTGTATTATCCTGAGTATTCTGAGTCTCAACAAGAATAATAACTCTTGGAATATTAACCTCTATTTTAAGCTTGCGAGCCCTGTTATAGACATCAATCAAAAGCATATTATCCAAAAGAAGATTCTGGAAGAAATTATTGCGGTCAAATCTTTCTTTATATGCAATTATCAGGCTCTGCAACTGACTTACACCGATTTTACCAACCATGTAAGCCTGCTCACTGTCACCCTTGGCTAAAAGAATATATGCCGGTGTGCCTTCATCAAGTACCTTAAACAAATGTACATCACCAATTACCTGTGAATCTACAGGGGAATTGGCAAAGCTGATTATAATTGAAACATCAAGATAATCTTTTTCGTTGGTACATGCAACAACCTCTCCGCTTAAATCCATAACGCATAACTCTACTTTAGTTATTGCTCCCAATTCTTCGATGCTTGTTTTTATTATTTGCGCAGAAATCATTATTTGTGCCTCTCTATTGAAAATAATTAATTTATCGTATGCTAAAATCCTCCTAATTATTATATATCATAAATATTCTTGCGCAAAGGTTCTATATTCTTTGATCTTAATACTTCCCTGTATTTTTCCTATGCGTCGTAATACATATAGATTCAAACACAAGGACAAGCGTAAATCATTTTCATACAAATAAGGCTGCGCAATAATGCGCAGCCTTATAATTATATTTATTAGTTTGTGATTGTCTTCTCTGTCTCTTTATCAAAGATGTGAATCTTCTCAACATCGAACGCAAACTTAACCTTATCGCCAGGTCTAGCTGTTGTACGGGAATCAACTCTAGCTGTGATAGGGAACTCAGCAAGATCGAAGTACAGATAAACTTCTGCACCAAGAAGCTCGTATACGTTGATTGTTGACTCGAATACAGCCTTTGATGTGCTAACAACCATCTCTGAATCATCAACATCCTCAGGACGAATACCGAATGTAACCTTCTTTCCAGCGTAACCGCCTTCGATAACCTTCTTAGCCTTTGCAGGTGGAAGTTCGATAGACTGACCAGCAATCTTGAGGCAAGCCTTGTCTCCGTTTACTTCTACATCAGCATCAAGGAAGTTCATCTGAGGTGATCCCATGAATCCAGCAACGAAGAGGTTGCCTGGCTTATCATAAAGGTTCTGAGGTGTATCAACCTGCTGAACAACACCATCCTTCATAACTACGATTCTTGTACCAAGAGTCATAGCCTCTGTCTGGTCATGTGTAACGTAGATGATTGTTGTGCCAAGTCTCTGGTGAAGCT
>JAFSQI010000033.1 GCA_017446685.1 Butyrivibrio sp. | reverse complement strand
CTGTTATCACGTAGTTTCGCAATGATTTTCTGGCATTCTACGTGATACACCTCCGTTAACAAGCCTCTCCTCACGTATTTTTTCCAAATATCTGTTTAGTTTTACGTGTTCTACTACTAATAAAGAGCAGCATCTCACGTAAACGCTATAAATATCATGCTTGTTGCTCTGTCACATCTTTTTCTTATCTAAATGACATTGACTCCGTCCCCCAGGGTCACATCCACTTGATTATCCAGGTCCAGAAATCAATTCCACTGTACTTCTCTATCTTAATGACTCCATCATTATCTGCTATAGTCTTGGCACTTACCCATCCGATGTCACTGCCACCGCCCATACCGGGAAACTTGTAGTAACCTCCTACGGCAAAGTAAATATCTTTTTCCTCATTCAAAATTTCCGGGCACCGACGCTTAAGCTCTGTACAATCGATGAAAATAAACTCATCATCATAAGTAACAATAGACTCATCACGATCATACACAAGAATCTCCATTTTTTCCTCACTGTAAATACCCGAAATGTCAATAGGATTATACCTTGCATAAGATACGTTTTTGATTCCTACTATCATTGATATAACAAGAACTATAGACAAAAACATACCTGCCGCAATAAGCCTCCTGTTATACTTCCTATGCTCTGTTATTCTTCTTAGTCTTTTCTTTAGAACCTTATAGTTATCGTCCCAGGAAAATGACAATCCGCTTTTGGCACCATATATTCCTCTTATTCCTGATAGTCTTTTAGCATTATCCAAAAGAACCTCGCCGTACTCTATCGCTCCTATATCATTTCGCTGCATCGTTACGGCATCACAGACATCTTCAAGATCCCTTTTCAAATATCTTTCACCGATATGCAGAAAAACATTGGGCCATAACAGTATTCGAATGGCCTCCCATAATAGCTGAATCCACAAGTGTCCCAGCATTATGTGAGTTTCTTCGTGTTTAATAACTGTCTGTAGTTGAGTTTTTTCCAATCTGTTTGAAATAACAATGACCGGCCTAATACACCCTGTACAGAAGGAGGAGACGTCTCCATCAATAACCTTTATGCTGAATCTTGACATATCCTCTTTATAGTCATCAAGTTTTCGTACCAGTCTGTGCAGCTTTCTCCTTCGAATAATGAGCCAGATCGCAAGGCTGATTCCTATAAGAATATATATCAGAGAAATAATCTGCCACTTGCCACAAAGTGCATACCACCAGTAAAAGAGCTTTACACCAAGCTTTGTTTCCACGTAAAAGTGCAGTTTCCCACAAAATAAACAAGGAATCATCAGCGCCCATAAAGCAGCTTTCCCAAATATGGACTTGGAAAGCAAAGTACTCCTGAGCAACATGATAATCCCTATAACGATCACTGACATAAGCGCACAAAAACCAAGTATGGTCGCATAATATACGCATACGAAATGTAAAAATTCATATAGACCATGCAAAAACTCTTGAAACGACATTCCCTGTCCTCCATAAGCTCATCCGTGAGCACATATCTGATGTCCCTAGTGTAGCTGTTTTATATTAACTCGACTATATACTTGCTATAATTTGAATCTACTGCGTTGTCATCAGTCTTCGATGCTAGCAAATTCCGGTTTTACTGTTTCTTAGATTTCTTTATAATAGCTTCCAGCTCTGCAATCTGTTCTTTAGTAAGCTTCTCATTTTCCAAAAAAGCAAATGCAGCTCCGGCAGTATTACCTCCAAAGTAGCTATTGGCAAAGGCCTTACTCTTTTCACGTCTGAGTTCATCCCTCCCTTTTGTTGCCGTATAGTGATAAACCCTACTGTCGTGCGGATCAACTGTATATGAAAGAAGTCCTTTTTTGCAAAGCCTGTTGATCAGAACCCTTACCATCCTCTGCGTCATGCTGGAAGTCCCAGGAAGTCTTTCTGTTATCTCTGATGAAGTAAGATCGTGATCACAATTCCATAAAGTCTCCATAATAAGCCATTCGCTCTCACTTGGAAGCATCTCTTCTCTTGGCATATGAACCTCCCACTTTTTGTAAACTCCCTCCTGCACTTTAATCAGAGAATTGTTTACAATTCTCTGGCGCTGGTGTGCGCAAGCTTCAGCTTGCATACACATTTGCACACCAGTCGCATCCATAGCGGAGCTCTTTTATTCGGAAATATCATTTCCGATAAAAAAGAGTGCAGGAAATGGCTATAGTATTCCTTACACTCTTATTATCGGATAACACAAGTTAATTGTTAATAGCTGTTATCTTTTTTTATTTTTCTTTCATTTTTTTCTGATCGAATAAATGTCCCTGCAATTGCTGATTTTCTATCTTGCCATCTTAAATCCTTTAAATACTCTTGCTACAGTTTCCTGAGATGTATTTCCAATCTCACTGGGTTTTAAACCAAGAACTGTCATTACAGCTATGGCCATAAGCTTTGTCTCAGCAGACGGATTATATTTACTTGAGCAAAAGACAATCGACTGGGCCATATTCATGCCTATGTCCTCGATAAGTTCTGAAGTATGCTCATATCCCTGACAATCGGATATTACATCGATAACCTGTAACGAATCAATTTCATCGCCTATATTCTCAGGAGCATTTCCAACAGCATTTTTGACCTTTCCAGCAAACCAGGTAACTCCTTTTTTAAGCTTGTAATATCCTTTAGAGATAACTCCCGTTCCTTCCTCATTCCTGATTTCGTTAAGAGTTCTTGGCGTATAGCTTACTGAATTATTCTGATAAATCATTAATACATTTGAAAGAAGTCTGCTCTTTTCCGCAGTATCCGGAGAATTACTTCCGCTCTTATTAAATCCGTCAATAAGCTTCTTTACCATATTAATGCCATCAGGTGTAGTAAATAAATAATCTCTTATAGCATTTCTGTCAGCAAAAATACGTGAGGCAAACATCAAAAATTCAAGTCCCTCTTTTATTGCTGTTGAGACAACTTCCTGTCCAACATTGAGCTTTAAGCCACAGGTGTTAACAGTATCAATTGCAAGGTTAATAGACTCGCTGGCAATATTAAAGCCCTGCATTGCAGTTGTAACAGTACCTGAAAGCTCGCTCATTCCGCGGTGAGTACTTAGCATATCCTTAGCTTTTTTAGCCTGTTCCCCGGTAAGTCTGTTCCTGGTGCGTTCCTCGACCTTTATGTCATCTTCTTCACGCTTTGAGCCAGCAAACTTTTCTTCAGATTTAAGGTAATAAATGTTATGGATTGAATTGGTTATACCTTTGACATGATCAACCGTTTTGTTCACATAACCTATTGCCTTTGTAACCTTCTTGGAATTATCTGTTATAAACTCTTTTACATCATATACAGCCTGCTCGACATTTTTTATATCTTTAACAAACTCTTGTCCAAAAATCTTTTCCGTCAGAACGCCGGCTGCTACCATGAGCTTTTTCTCAAAGTTCTCTTCATAGATTTTGATTTCCTCGTCCCTGTTATTCGGAACAATCCCCTCTCCGTTTTTGTTGTAAAAGATCTTGCCGTCGGTCTTTTCATCATAACCAATTCCATTAAATACTGCCTGCTTAACACCGTAAATAAGGAGCTTTTTAAGGTTACTTACAAATGGCACTGAATCAAGTGTTTCCCAGGAAAACTGGGCCATTCCGGTCATACTCTTAATAGCATCTCTAAAGTCGCCGTTTTTATCATCAGCCTTCATATTTGTAGTTGCCTTATTGACAATATTTTCCTTATCAAGCTCAGCAGCCGCACCTGTTGCCTGCTTATTCAAATACAGTCCCAGCTTATCATTGACAAGAGTTCCCATCGCATCAGCAACGCTCTCGATGCTCTTCTTTTCAGCAACAATGTTGTCAAAGCCTTCCTTAAGCTGTTCAAAAAGAAGAAGTTCCTCTCTGCGCTTTTTCTCTGCCTCTTGTTTTTTCTTCTTTTCCTCTTCCTTCTGCTCTTTTGTCTTTGCAGCTTCTTCCTTTTCCTCTTTTTCCTCCTCTGCGGTCTTTACTCCTATCTTTTCAAATGTACTTTCTTCACGGAAAGAAATTATGTCCTTAACGCCACTTACCTTGCCCTTAAGCCAGTTTATGCTTGTACCTACTGCACCATCATTTCCGGCAATAGTTCCTACTCCATACTCGGCTCCGTCAAGTATTGTCAAAATAGTATCAAGAGTCTTATCGATTCCTGTTGTTTCCTTAACTTTTCCGGCAATCTTCTTTCCGATATAGCGTGTCAGCCAGTTTCCTGTCTTATGGATATTTCGTCTAAGGAACTTATAATCAAGAACCATATTTCCGTTTTCCAAAAGATCTCCGGCGCCTCTGTACAAAAGAGCATTGCCTTCCTGTGCCTGCAGCTCTTTTTTTGCACGATTGACAAACTGAAGTGCTCTCTTAAAGAGTTTCCAGTCAATAGCTGTTCCTCTGGCAAAAAAGCCGAATCTTTCATATGAGAAAATGCCTGTCATTCTTCCGGGAAGAAGTGACATAAATTCTGACTGTTTGCCTGCTATATCCTTAGTTCTTCGATAATCGACCACATCACTTACCTGAGTTGAAAGAAGTGTCTTCATAGCATTGTAATAAGCCTGCTCATCAATTTGTACACCAATGCCGTCTGAAAGTGAGCTCTCTATAAATTCACTCACAAGCTTGTTTCTTCCTGAAGGATTCAGATAATTTCTGTCATTACAGCCAAAATAGTTCTGAATATAGTTTTTCTTTGATATATCCAAAAGATCTCTGTTTTGCAGTACTTTAAAGAAAAGATTCTTTTCCGCATTGGTAAGCGACATATAGCCGGCATACGCACTGTTTATTGACGGTTCACTGGTAAATGGATTGTGATTATCCATATCCTTGTTAAGATTGTCTTTTAACTTACTCTCGAAGGCAGCCAGATCAAAATCTTTCTTTTCTTTATAATTCTTCTCAAGTTCATCAAGTTCTTTGATTGCATAATTATTTCCTGCCTGACGTATAAAATCGGTTGCTTTTCCGGTAGCTGCAATCGTAGCTCTGCGATTCATGATTTCATCCATGAACTCAAATGCTTTTTCGATAAGATCCCAGTCAACCATAGTTTTGCGATCAAGAGCTCCGCCTGCAAAATGTTCCTTGCCAATGACCTTATCCTTAAAGAAAGTATCATCACGAAGCTGGAAAGAAAGCGCGTTATTATAGGCATTGTGACAGGATTCATTATCTGAAAAGCCTTCAAGAGTTTTGCCTGCTATAGTAACATCTCCTGTGAGCGCCTCAAATAGTCTGTCTCTTAAATCCTGGTCAACATGAGAATCCGAGCCACTTGTACTCTTATCAAGAACTGTTCTATCCTGCATAATGCGCACAAAAAGATTCATATCACTCTTATTCTTTGAAATCTTTTCAAGGCGCTTTATTATCATTCTCATTCTTGCATACTGCTTGGCAGGCTTATCACCCACCTTAATTCCTGCCCCGACTATTCCAAGTCCAAGACTTCCAACTGCATTAATTGCACCTTCCTGAACATTTGTTGTCGTAACTTTCTTTGCATCTCTGTCTGCATTAACGGCAACATTCGGATTTTTCTTTTTTTCTTCGCGCTTAATATTATTTTGTTTGTTTTGTTCTTCTACTTCCTTTTGGTTTGCTGCAATAATCTTCTTTTCTGCAACAGTAACTCCCGAAATTACAGCCGCGCCTGTAACAGCAAGTGCTCCTCCAAGTACCAAAGACTTTCTGCTGACCTGATCTTTTTTAGCAAATCCAAGAAGTCTTTCAACGACATCTTCAGGCTTAAAATCAATGTCACGAGTCTTATCCACTTCATTTTTCTGATGCTTTCCTGCTGCCATAAAAGCTGCTTCGATAGAAGACGTACCTTCCTTCATCCTCTCTAAATCTTTTTCACCGGATGCATCTTCTTTGTTTTTCTTTTCATAAACAGCCTTTGCAAACTGCATAGCCTTTTCATAGGCTTCAACATTGATCTTGTACTTCTCTCCAAAATTGAGGAAAGAATTTATATTGTAGTCGCAGAGCTTATACAGCGCCTCAGTATAATCAATTTTCAGGTTGTAATTCTCTCCGCGCACATATTTATCAAGCTCTGCAGATATTTCGTCCATGGACTCTTTTCTTTTATCCTTAGCCAGAAGAAGAGCAGAAGTTCCGTTAGTACCGTAGCCTATTGTGCCTCTGTCCATCATCAAAAGAGCAACTGCAAAGAATTTCTTCTGATCACTGTCAAGTGCCTGATATTTATTGAGTCTTCCATGGAAAAATATCTGTGAATTCTCAATAACTTTTTCGATAAGAGCCTCATTTCCAATCGATCCGGAAACATTTTTCCTATACTTTTCATAATTTTCCGAGGAAACACTTTCAGAAAATCCTAAAAGATTCTTTCTGTAAAGATCATTTCCGTATATTTCCTTAACCTTGTCATACCAGGCTTTAGAATCAAACTCTTTTCCCTCTGTGAGATCATTTATCAAATCTTCGGAAAAGTAGTTTCTAAGGGAAAGTACTTCTGCATTCAAATGATAATCTGAAATGAAGTTTTTCCCATCTTCACCTTTTCTATATTCCTCAACAATCTTGCGGATTATCTTTGTAAGATTATTTGTTTCTTCAAGATATCTGCTGCACTTCATTATTGAAGCTTCTAATTTTTCACCGGTTCTTACACCCTGTCCGGTAATCAGCGCAGCTCTGATATCCCTTGTAATATCGAAAAAGTCCTTTTTGATTGCCGGATCATTTATATCCATATTTTCGATATTTTTAAGCTGAAGGTAATTCTGTCTGAACTTAATAAAATCATCAGACTCCTCTATGCTTTTAAAGGTCACAGACAAATCATCATTGTTATAGAGCTTTTCTCTGTTTTTCTCTATTCCAAAGTGGTGGACAACATACATCTGAGCTTCTTCTTCGCTCATGGCAGGCTTTGCTTTATCTTCTGTCAAAAGATAATGATAAAGGTTATAAAGCTTAACCGCATGCTGATACATAAGACTGTGGAATGATCCGTTTATCTCATATATATAATCTTCTACGATATCTTTGCTGTTGATGGCATAGGTTTCAATAATTGCATCTTTGATTACATCAGGCAGCAGGAAATCAATCTGCTCTTTTAAGGCTCCTCTTATGAGATCAGCAGATTTCTTTGAATATGTCAAAGACACTGAATCCTTTGCATTGACTCTTACAAGTGATTTTCCCTGTCTTATGTTATTGAGCTTTCTGTTATCAAATCCAAGATATTTCTTAGTTGCTCTTGTTCCTTTATTCTTACGGGAAATTATCTCATTTCTCTTTTTCTGGCCTTCAGTAATGTTCAAAGAACTTGTAGGAATAGTGACTTTGTCTGTTATTTCCTTGTCAAATACGTAGTCATTTCCAAGCTTTCCAAGATTCTCATCAAGAAGTTTTAATGCTCTTTCTTCCGTAGTCTTTTTATCAAGAAGGCCTTCAAAAGACTCTACATCATCTGCCTCGAGCATAAGCCTGTATAGGATTTCAGAGATAAGCACTATCTCATCTCCGCGAAGTCTTCTCTTGGTTTCATGCTTCTTAGGATCAGGATTTTCGCTTTCATTTCTGTGGAAAAGAGCATAAAGCTGATTTTCCATAGCTTTTTGTGCAAATAAAAGATTTCCCTTTATTTTTAGATCATGTATTCTCTCACCGTACTGCTTAACACGGGTATGATATTCCTCTGAAGTTCCTGTATCAGTTCCGTTAAAGATTTCTCTTCTATTGGAATAAATAAACTCAGTAAGAATAGCCTGTGCATGAAATTCCGTCTCCTGAAGCTTCGATAAAGAATCCATGACAGGAGTAAATCTTGGCACAATTACGTTCTCAATCACATCGCTTAAAACTTTTGGATCCGGATCCATCATAGCTTTAAACACTTCAGGAATATCTGCAAGTATCTCTGCTATATTTTCAAATGCACCATCATCATAATCAGAAATAGTTTCAAGTGCCTTCTCATACTTTTCCTTAACTTCAGTTACCTTATCGTTTTCCTGATTATTTTCGATACACTTTATTAAATCCTTGTCAAGCCTTGCAAGCACATCTTCAAAGCTGTGAACTCCGAATTTTTCCAGGTTTTCACGCTCATTTCTAAGCCTTACATCAGCAAATACATTCTCATCTGAAATATCGATCACTACGTCAATCAGATAAGCAAGTTTCTTATCAAATAAACTGAATTTATCCCTGCTTACTCCTTCGTTCTTAAGATGCTCATGAAGTTTTTCTATACGTGCTTTCTTAACTTCTTTATATTTTGAGATACCGTAATGCTTTTGAATATTGTTAAAGGTCTTAATGTCCCTGTATATACCATCTACCGCTTCATAATTATCAGTAAGCTTCTTTCCATCGTTAAAAAGCTGAATGTAGAACATATCATCATAGGAATTTCCTATATTGCTGATTTTTTCTTTTTCAACTGCAATATGCTCAAGTCTGACCGGAAGCTTTTCCTGATCTTCAAAATTTCTTTTAGTTATGTACTCTTTTCTGCTGAGTTTCTTTCCTGTTTCCATCCTGCCGCTTTCAATAAGCTGCTTAATAACCAGTTCACACTGTTCAGGCTTCATCTCGCCCATGGCAAGTTTCAAGGATTCCAACTGATCCCATACATCTTTAGAAAGAAGAACAGTATTTTTTTTATTATAATTTTTCGTATTAGCTTTCAGATTTCTGGCAAAATCCTCTCCCCTTACCTTCCAGAAGTCAAATTTGTAATTTTTCAGTTCCTCATGAACACCATTTGTAATATAGTCAAGGAATGAGTCGCGATAACATTCAGGCACATCAAGACTACTCATTACACTTTTTAACATTCTTTCGGTTTTATATACATCCGGCGCAATATACTGCATTTCATCACGGAAGAGTCCTACCTGATTAAGAACTGATTCAGTACTGCCAAAAAGGCGAAGTCCGCCCATGTAGGCATTTAATCTTTTTATGACTTCATTTCTTGTAGCCGGAGAAAAATGCTTTTTGAGCTCATCTTCGATTAATTTGTCATCCTGAGAAATCTTCTGCTTAATTTCTTCAAGCTGAGCCTCAAATTCTTCATCAGAAGCAAGAAGCATATTGATAACCTGCGGAAAATCAATAATGCTTCTAAGATATCTGTTCTGATCAAAGTTCTTTCCAAGTGGAAGCTGATGTCCTAATGTCTTAATTCTTTCTCTTGAAGCGGCAAGCTCTTCCTTATTATTTTCATAATATTCCTCAATCAAATCTTTGGTCTTTTCGGCAATTACTCTAGGATCAAGGGTTAAAAGATCATTTGCCTGAAGTTTTTCATTAAGATATCTCTTAAGGTCATCCTTAAGTACAGAAATTCCAAGTGTAGCCTTTACATCTGCCTCTATAAGAATCGTAACTGTCATTTTATTGGCAAGAAGCCTCTCATTTGTGCCTTCTATAAATGCAATTAAAGAGTCCTTTTCCTCTTTGGTCTTAGCACCCTTTTTATCTCCGATCATTTCAAGAAGTTCTTTGGTAAAATTGCCGGCAATCCACTTCTTGCTGATGCTTTCTTCCATTTCCTTATCAATAGAAGGCCCGAATAATCCACTCTTAAGAAGCCTGGTGAGGTCAAGGCTTTCTTCTTCCACACTTTCTATTGCCATAAGCTCTTCGATTTTTTCTTTAGAATAACCCTTTTTTACGTACTCGGCTTCTTTCTTCTTATCCTTATCGAGTTTTTCGATTCTTTTGTTTATTGCCTCATCAAGTTGTGAAAGAAGAAATTCTATTCGCTCTGCTATATCTACTCTTCTCTTTCCCTTTTCCCAGAAATAAAAGCTCTTTTTCCTGCTTGAAATGTACTTGGAAGTATTTGTCTTTGCCTTTTTTAAAGCTGAGGCAAAATCCATTGAAAGAAATTTACCGTTTCCAATTTCCTTTGTTCCGTTATTTTGGGCAAGTTCCAGAAGATTATCTACTGAATTAAACATTCTCTCAAATGTCTTTGACTTTTTTTCACTGTCTGTATCAAGAAGATTTCGAAGTTCGTAAAGATCAAGATTTTCAAACTGATTTGTATAGGTATTATCTGTCTTTGTCATCTTCATGGAATTCTGATGAAAATTCCTGACAGTATCCCACTCGATTGCAGCTTTGTCCATTACCTGATATGGTGATACGAAAGTCTGGTCCTGTTCAAGTATTGTCGGCTCATTAGTATCTATAACCTGCTTCTTCTTAGGTTTTTGAAGCATTTCCTCATTATTTCCCATTTTAAATTTCCCCTCTGTCAAAGAATTAAACTATATCGCTCAAAACTCACCGGAATAGTTGATTTTCCAAAGATATTCTCCATTTTTTCCAACTGAGTTTCATCGCTGAATCTGCCGAAAATTCTGGCATCCATTCCTTGTCCTTCAAGTCCAAGATCAAGAACCCCCGCCAGAAGTTCTTCAAATACTTTATACGAATCAGTATTTCCTTTGACAAAAAAATCCGGAACAATTATCGTTTTATCATCTTTCATTTCCATAGTAAGCATTCCAAGTACATCATTATCAGAAATGTAAAATTTCCCGTAAGGGCTCTCAATTAATGCTTTCTTTGCACCTTCACCAAGTTTTCTTAAATTGATCAGATTGCGATTTTCCGAGAAATTTGAAAAACCCTTCAGGCATTCATTACTTGTGGCAAATGGCATCATATTTATAAAAAAATCCGTGTCAAAAACATCCTGCACATACCATCCACAACCATGTATAGCGGCGCTTTCTTTTTTAAATCCAAGCTTATTAAAATCTGCCGGTTTAAGTGCTTCTTCAGGAATATTTCCCAAAAGACAATAAAAATATTCAAGCTCACTTATACCTTTTTTCTTAAGCTCATCACAAAGAATTGACAGCATATAATGCATAAGCCTTATGCTTTTTTTCCCATCTGCGAAATACATATATTGTAATCTTGCGGCTATGGAGGCATCTTTATTAGTTGTTGCAACCAATAAACCAGCAAGCTCATTTTCAAAAATAAAACCGATCATCTCACAAAAATGATCATTTAATAAACGGAAATACTCCGGGATTTCCGGATAAAGATATAGTTCCGACGGATTAAGAAATCTAACTGAATAATTCATTTTCCCCCCATTTTCCCTCAAAATAATTAGGCTAACAATTATTAAAGCACTAATAAAGTATACTTCACGATTGAAATTAATTTTCTAAATATTGTATGAAAATATTATTTAATTTTCATAACGAAATCTTTGCTTAATACTTGTTTTTTTTACCGGGCATTTATGGTAGAATCTTAATTCGGGAAAAATAGATTTATCGGGTATTTATCCGATAGAAAGAGGTACTAATGGAGAAGTTTTTCAAATTAAAAGAAAACGGTACTGATGTACGTACCGAAATAATGGCCGGAATAACCACCTTTATGACCATGGCGTATATTCTTGCCGTTAATCCGCTTATTCTTTCTGAGTCCGGAATGGAATTTGGAAAGGTATTTGCAGCCACAGCTATTGCATCTGCAATCGGATGTCTCATCATGGGATTATATGCAAATCTCCCATTTGCACTTTCAGCAGGAATGGGACTAAATGCGCTTTTTGCATATACTGTATGCATCGGAATGGGATATTCATGGCGTTGGGCTCTGTCCGCAGTTTTCGTAGAAGGTATTATTTTTATCATAATGACTTTGACCCGCATACGTGAAGCCATTATCACAAGTATCCCTGCCAACCTTAAAAAAGCAATCGGTGCCGGAGTTGGTCTCTTTGTTGCTTACATTGGTCTTAAAAATGCAGGAATCATTGTTTCTGACCCAAGCAATATCACAGCACTTAATCCTCAGTGGTATTCAGGAACATCAGGAATTGCAATGCTTGGACTTGTTATCACAGCAATTCTTCTTGCCAAAAAAGTTAAAGGTGCTCTTCTCATAGGAATCATCATTACCACACTTATCGGTATTCCTTTCGGAGTAACAACTTATGCCGGCGGAACATATCTTCCACCTGCACCTTATTTCTTTGACTTTGCTTTTGGTGAAATCACAGCAAGCACACGTTCTATATTTGATTTTGTTGTTATTGTATTTACTTTCCTCTACATTGATATGTTTGACACAGTAGGAACTCTGATCGCATGTGCCGGCAAATCAGGTATCATAAAAGAAGACGGATCTATTCCAAACGCCAAACAGGCACTTATGGCTGACGCTATCGGAACAACAACAGGTTCAATCTTCGGAACTTCTACAATCACAACTTTTGTAGAAAGTTCTTCAGGAGTTGCAGAAGGCGGAAGAACAGGTCTTACAGCAGTTACTGTAGGTGTTCTTTTCCTGGTTTCACTGTTCCTTGAGCCTTTATTTGGTTCAATCCCAAGTGCAGCAACAGCTCCTGCGCTTATTATTGTGGGCGTAATGATGATATCTCCTATTAAAGACATCAATTTCGATGACTTGACTGAAGGCGTTCCTGCATTCCTTACAATAATCTTTATGATATGTGCATCAAGTATTTCAGACGGCATCATGTTTGGTATTCTTTCATTTGTAGTTATTAAGCTCTTCTCCGGAAAGCACAAAGAACTTACTGCCATGACATGGATTGTTGCAATACTGTTCATATTAAAGATACTGTTCTCAGCGCTTGGTTAAAGAATCATCAAATCAGAAAAAGAGTCGCCGTTTTTTCCGGCGACTCTTTTTAATGTATATACAATAACATTCTAAAAAGAAACGATATAAGCTGATAAGCAAGGAACCATCTCACAAGCCTTGTAAATATACTTACTCCTCCTGTTTGTCTCCTGCCATACCACTGCTGATTGTTCCATCCGTTTCCAAAATTATAAGAATTATTTGTCGAATTCATGTTGGAATTACCATTATAGCTCCAATAAAATCCGCCAAAATTCTCAAATGGATTCTCATACTCGTTATTCTGATCATTACTATATCCGTTGCTGTATGATCTCTGCTCAAAATGTGAACCATTGTAGGTTCCCTGCCCGCGATATGTCCTTTCGTAATTTCCAGAATACGAATTGCCTCTGGCAGTATGAGGCTTAGTCAGAATAGTATAAGCTTCATTTATCTCATTCATTTTAGCTGCAGCATTCTGATCACCAGGATGTAAATCAGGATGATACTTTTTTGCAAGCGTTCTGTATGCCTTTTTTATTTCTTCCTGGGTTGCGGAAGGATCAACTCCCAACACCTGATATGGATTCATTACCATACTTTTTTCCTCTTTATCTGTAAAAACTCAGGTTCTCTTAACAAACTTATTTCTGCATCTCGGACAAGTGATTTCTATCCTGCCCTTTCCTCTTGGAACACGTATCTGTTGATGACATTTTCCGCATATATAATATCTGCTGTACTTTATATCTCTAATCTGCATGTAGCACATTTTAAAAAATGAACGTGGAACCTTTGTAACTTCCATGAATTTTTGATTCTCTGCATATCTTTTTTGAATATTTCTCGAAAATGCTCTGAAAATAGAATATCCAATTAATAAAATATATAAATAATAAAGCCAGCCAAAACCTGTGAAAACATTTAAAACTATAAGAATAAGACCAAGAATGTAACTTGCTCTTGCCATATTGTCAAAACCGTTTCTACCATAAAACAAACGAGCAAGTGAACTGTTTAAGCGATATCCGAATTGTTTCATTCTATCCATAATAAATTCCTCCTATACCTATCATAATACATAAAACATTTGTATTTTGTGTGAATATTGTTTGTAAAAAATTATCCTACAATCAACTAAATTATAACTTAAAAAAGCTATATTGTACTTGCCAAAATAAGCAAATAAAAACGTTATATTTTTATTTTTAAGAAAAATAGGCGCATTTATGTAGTATGTTTTCATCAAACACATGCGTAGCAAGGCTTTGAGGCATTTTTTCTTAGCAATTTTTTATCGTTTTTTTATAGTCGTATAAGCGTCGAAACATTATAATAATAGTAAGCGGCAGATTCATCTGACGCTTACTTAAGATTAGGATTCTGATAGTTTACAGGAGGTAAATTCATGGAAAACAATAAATCAAAGTTTCAGGCAAGTATGTCAGCAATTCTGCTCCTCGTTACAATTCCTCTAATAATCGCACTGATTTCAAGCATTATTTACAGCAGTATTGAAATGAAGCAGATTGAAGCAAATGATAAAGAAGTCTACTATGACATGCTCTATACTATCAGCACCGGACTCATCAATTCAGATAGAGATTTCTACCAGGCTATGCTAGGCGGAACCCAGGCTATAGCTTATGCCCAATATGCTCCTGCAGAAGTATTAGCATCATACAAAGAGCAATATACCTCAAATGTAACCCAGACTTTGGAGGGAATAAAAGAAGCTGCTGCAATTGCTCAGAAAAATACTTTTCTGTACACCACTATTACTTCAGAAGATGGGCAAACGTTTTCCTCTCTTTACTCAACTTTTTTAACAGAATTTAATACCTGGCAGAACTCATACAACTTTACTACGATGGAAGGTGATGTAGAAGCCTTTGCCAATCAGTTTGAAGTTGCCAGAGGTTCACTTAGCAAAATGAACGATATAGTTGAACAATGGGCAATTTCAGAAAAAGATCACAACAGCGGTATAGTCACAAAGAAAATAGTAGGATCTGCTTTAATTTTCACAATAATTGCTGTTGTACTTCTCGTATTTACTATTTATAACCTTCTTAACATAATAAAGAGTCTTAAAAGTATCGGAAGCTCTGTTGATAAAATCGCAAGTGGTGACTTTGTAACAAAAATCCATCTAAACAGCTTTGTGACAGATTTTAATAACATAGGTTCCTCTCTTGAAAAAATGCGACATGACCTGAGAAATGCTCTTGTAAAAGTTATTGATCATGCAGATTCAGTAAATACTAAAGCAGAACTCACCAAAGATAAGATAACAATTTCTCAAAGCACAACAGCTGATATCAGTTCTGCCGTAAATGACCTTGCAACAGGCGCAACTGCTATGGCACAGGATGTTCAGAGCACCTCTTCCATCACTACAAACATGGGCGATTCTGTTGATAGTGTACGTGATTCAGCCAACAGCAATTTGGAAAAAGGGCGCCTGGTATACAACGAATCTACCAAAGTAAAAAATCAGCTTGAACAAATCAAGATACAGGATCAAAAGACTGACGCAATGGCAAGTCAGGTTGCAGATTCGGTCAATGAAACCGCAAATGTGGTTGCTGATATATCATCTGCCGCCGCTTCTATCATTTCAATTGCAAGTCAGACTAACCTCCTTGCCCTGAATGCCAGCATCGAAGCTGCAAGAGCAGGCGAAGCCGGAAAAGGTTTTGCAGTAGTTGCAGACAACATCAAAGACCTCGCAGAAGAAACCAACAATCTTGCAGGTAACATCAGCAACATGCTTTCTACTATTACAGAATATTCAGGAAACAATAAAGCTCTTACTGAGAGCATAAAAGAAGCTACATCGAATGAAGCTGCAGCCCTTGAAGAAATGAGTCAGTCCTTTGATGAAATGCTGCTTCTTCTAAAAGAAACAGAGGAAGGAAATAAACAGATTGCCCAACTTGTTGAAACAATGAATCAGGACAAGGAAAAAATTCTTAACTCAGTAGAATCCCTGTCAAGTATTTCTGAAGAAAATGCTGCATCAACAGAAGAAACAAGCGCTTCTTTAGTGCAGCTTGACAGTACTATGGAATCTGTTGCAGAGCAGGCAAAAGAGCTTCAAAAAATTGCTGAAGAATTGACCACAAACGTTAAATATTTCAAGGTTGAATTACCCGGATAATAACATTGTTACAAAGGCTGCCGCATTTTTGCGACAGCCTTTGTACGTAATCAAATTCTCACGAAATGCGCAGCTTAGTGCGCATTTTTAGTCTGAACAGTTACTTTGATTTATTCAGCCTCATACTCTGCATAATAAGGAACTATAACATTCTCTCCTGCTTTAATCTCATCAGCACTATCAAGATGATTGATTCTGCAGATCTCAGAAGTATAAGCTTCAAAATTCTTGTACTCATCCTCAGCAAAATATTTATTTGCAATGCTGTTTAAAGTATCGCCTGCATGAGCAACAACTACTTTGTAATATTTACACATAGGAACATAATCTTCATTCTGAGCCTCTGATAAAAGAGTTGTTCCAAAGAATACAGTCAATGCAACAAAAAATGTTGCAATAAATGCAGCAATCATTCTCTGGCGTCTAACTATCTTAAGACGTCTTTCCTTATTAGCTGCGATTCTTAACTCACTGTATGACTTTATATTGGACTGTAAACCGTTCATGTCTTCCCCTCCGTTATTTTCATTCATCTTCCATTTTAAATTGACAGTTATCTTCTCTATCTCATGCTATAAGTATGCACTTTTAGCTGTACAATATTCCGGACAATGACCTATTTTTCATATAAATATTTTTTTAACAGGTACATATATTTATACGAATGAAAATAACAAACGGAAAATACTTTAAGAGCAAAAATTTATATTCTGGTAGTCCACTTAGTGCAGTCCATCACTTTTGTTGCAAGAGACTCATAAAAGTCAGGTTCATGACAAACCATAAGTATGCTGCCCTTGTAATCTTTTAGCGCACGAAGAAGCTCTTCTTTGGCATCTACATCAAGATGGTTGGTAGGCTCATCAAGTACAAGAAGATTAGACTCTCTGTTAATAAGTTTACACAGCCTTACCTTAGCCTGCTCTCCTCCTGATAATACCTTGCACTTACTCTCTATATGCTTAGTAGTAAGTCCGCATTTTGCAAGTGCTGATCTGACTTCATACTGTGAAAAGCCAGGAAACTCATTCCAGATTTCCTGCATACAGGTTGTCTCAATATCAGGAGACATCTCCTGCTCAAAATAGCCTATAGCAACATTTTCACCAAGCTCGACTGTTCCTTCCATCGCCGGAATAAGACCAAGTATGCTCTTAAGTAGTGTTGATTTACCTATTCCATTTGCACCCGTAAGAACAATTTTTTCTCCTCTTTCCATTGTAATGTTAAGGGGAGAAGACAAAGGCTCATCATAGCCTATAACAAGATTTTTGGTCTCAAATAAAACCTTTCCCGGAGTTTTTGCAACTTTAAAATTAAATTCCGGCTTTGGTTTTTCCTGAATTTTTTCGATAATGTCCATGTTATCAAGCTTTTTTTGACGCGCCATTGCCATATTTCTTGTCGCAACTCTTGCTTTATTTCTGGCAACGAAATCCTTAAGATCAGCAATTTCCTGCTGCTGTCTATTGTAGGCAGCCTCTCTTTGCGCTTTTTTCATCTCATAGACTTCCATAAATTTGTCGTAATCACCCACATATCTGTCAAGACTGTGTGTCTGCCCATCCATATGATAAATGATATTTACCACACTATTAAGAAAAGGAATGTCATGAGAAATGAGAATAAAGGCATTTTCATATTCCTGCAGATATCTTGTAAGCCACACTATATGCTCTGCATCCAGATAATTGGTAGGCTCATCAAGCAAAAGAATGTCCGGCTTTTCGAGAAGAAGTTTTCCCAAAAGGATTTTGGTTCTCTGTCCGCCTGAAAGCTCTGTTACATCTCTATCCAGCCCCAAATCCAGAAATCCCAGTGCTCTTGAAACCTCTTCTATCTTGGAATCAATCAAATAAAAATCTCTGTTGGTAAGAAGATCCTGTATAGTTCCAAGCTCCTCCATATATTCTTCCAGCTGCTTTTCATCAGCTTCGCCCATGGCATCGCAAATCTCATTCATTCGAGTTTCCATTGCATACAAAGGCTCATAGGCAGAAGCCAAAACATCTCTTATAGTCATGCCTGCTTTTAACACTGCATGCTGATCAAGATATCCGACATTTACATTTTTTGCCCACTCTATCTTTCCGGCATCAGGCATAAGCTTACCAATAATGATATTCATAAAAGTAGATTTACCTTCACCGTTAGCTCCTACAAGCCCAATATGTTCACCCTTCAAAAGTCTGAAAGACACATCATCAAAGATAGCCCTGTCTCCAAATCCATGTGTCAGATGTTCAACATTCAAAATACTCATCTAAAAAAATTACTCCTCTAAAACAAATTTTTAAAAAAACTAAAAACATAATAAGTATCCACATACTACAAAATAGGCACACAACCCTTTAAAGTTTACCTTACCTTCTGATACAGATAGTAATTAAATTCATAATCGCCCCAACCATAGACTTCACTATCAATAAGAGCATAATGATCATCAATTGATGCCGGTACTGTATCTCTAACAAGTACATAGTCAACCAATCCTTCTCTTACATAGCGCTCCTGCTCAGCATACGGATTATTTCCCTCCTCATCTATATCAAGAGTCTGAGTCTGAAACCATCTGCAGCCAGGTACTATATCACATAATGTATAAAGACCTGCATCCAGGCAACCCACGTTAAGAAGTGTAGCATCCTCTGTCTGCAGCACCTCATCTCTGAACCTATATAGAAAATAATCTTCACTGCTTTGCCCCATAAACGAAACATTCATAGAATTAATTGCAATAAAAATTATTGAGATCATGAGACAAATACTGGGAAGGCCAACATTTCCAAATCCCCTTGTTTCATACTTGCCAAGTACATCAATAGCTTTAGCAAGTACAACCACACCCAAAGATGAAAAAGCCGAAAGTGGAAGCGAGTAATAAGGAAGTTCCCTTCCTCCTATAAATATTCCAAGAAACATAAAAAGAAATAAAACCGGTGCATAAATCCTTGCTAAAAGCTTTTGTCCTCTTTTAAAAAATACATAAAACATTCCCAAAATAATAAATACAAAATACTGCCAGTTATCTATAATAAGCCAGTATAATATTTTTAAAAGCTGATATATTTTCCCAAGCAGACCAAGATGCTCGGTTTCAAGCTTATTGTAAACAAACACATTTACATAAACATATCCCCAATACCAGTCATAAAGAGCCCCGTTTACGCCAAAATAAATTATTCCCGGAATAAATGGCACAAACATTCCAAATAGGAACCAGGCACAGGCCCTTATTCCAGCCGCGAAATCTTCCGATATCACAATAGCAAAAAAAACAATCATCATCCATGCAAAGAAAAATCCAAGTCCGGTAAACTTTACATTAGCTATAATCCCTGCAAAAATCCCAGCCAGTAAAAGCCTTTTCTTTCCAATTGGTCGCTTAGGATAATCATTCTCAAAATAATCAACTAAAAAATACAATCCCCAGATATAAAAAGGAAGACATAATTCCTCAGCTGATCCTCCCCACCAAAAACTCCTTGAAGCAACAATAGAAGCAAATGCAAACGGTGAAACCAAAAGTGAAGACCTTCTGGAAGCAAACTGACGAACTATATTGTAAATTCCAAGGATATCTAACGCTCCAAAGAAAACTTCTATTAAATATACGCCCAAAAATGTTGTATGTGATATAAGATAAGCAACACCATATATAAAATAGAGATAAAAGCCTTTTTGATCAAAGATATCTCTATATGGAACTTTTCCGTTAAATATCCCCTTTCCCACTGAAAAATAACTGTTTACATCATCCCAATTGTTAAATACATATACAAATGAAGATCTGGATGCAATCAAAAGAAAAATAAAAGATGTGATTATAAAAAACAGACAACAGGATATTCTGTCTCTCTTACTCATGATATATCTCCCCTAAATAAATAGCTCAGGAATACGCCACTCCTGAATTATCTTCTCAAAAAATGCGCATTACAAATTTAAACTGTAACATCATATCATAATATAGTTAAAAGTGATATAAATCAACCTCTACAAAATGATATAATGTTACAGTTCAAACGTTACTGGTTGCTATTCAGTTGGATTAAATTAAAATACAAGGAGTTTATATATGTTATATATAACTAGGCATGGCAAAACTGATTGGAATGTAATTGAAAAATTACAGGGGCATGTAGATATCCCATTAAATGAAACCGGGATAAAAATGGCAAAAGATGCCCGCGCTTCCCTTAAGGGTCTTCATTTTGACATTTGCTTTTGCTCTCCTCTTCAAAGAGCTAAAAAAACTGCAGAACTTATGCTGGAAGGAACAAATACACCAATAATCATAGATGACAGACTGATTGAAATGGGTTTTGGTGAGTACGAAGGATATCTTAGCTATTTCAACAATCCTTCCTGCCCGATAAATGATCTTTTTGTAAATCCTACAGCATATGTAAAGCAGGGAGGTGCTGAATCCTTTGAAGAACTGTTTGAAAGAACCGGAGAATTTCTAAAAGAAAAGGTATATCCGCTTCTTGAAGAAAAAAAAGACATTCTGATTGTGGGACACGGCGCCCTCAACTGCGCAATAATATCACAGATAAAGGGCACCCCACTCAAAAACTTTTGGGACAATCTTACAGGTAACTGTGAAATCAAAAAGCTTCTTGATTAAATAACACGATTCTACATGAATTTTTAAGCTTACGCTCATAGTCTACAAAAAAATGTTAATTCAGATTTTCATCAAGTGATTGGCTCACCGGTTACAGGATCATACCTCATTTTCATATTTTGAGCCTGGATGTTTTGTCCATTATTAAGAGGTTTTCCTGTCATCGGGTCAAAATTCATACCATATTGAGGAGAATTTGGCATATTGAGTGGCTTTCCTGTCATAGGATCATAGTTCATGGCAGGCTTTGCACTATACATGACGGGACGCCCTGTAGCCGGATCAAAGTGCATCATACCATTTGCAAACATTTCTCTGACAGGACCTGCTCCTGGATATTCTCCTGCAAAAATAGCTGTATCTTCGTTAGAAAGCTGCTTAACCTTTCTGATTGCATAAATAGTAATAACAATCTCAAAAACAAAGAAGGCAATTGTTGCAAGAAAACTGTCAACGGAAAGGCAGAAATCATAAAAGCCATGAGTAAGAACAGGAATCCATAGTGCCTTACTCAAATTGCTCTTTGTGCCCTCATTGTCGTTTAGCGCTTCACATCTCTTGGCTCTTCCAAAATAAGCTCCCATAAACACAGCATCAATTGCGTGCCCTGGAACTGCAAGAATACCTCTCATAACTGCTGTCGTAAGATCTGCATCCGTAAGATAAAGGACATTTTCCAGTGCCGCAAACCCAAGTGAAGCAAAAACAGCATACACTACAGCGTCAAAAGTATAATTAAATGCAGGATGTTTCCATGCAAGCTTCTTAACAACAAAATACTTTCCAAATTCCTCCGCAAGTGCAACCACAAGGAAATTTTCCAGAATTATGTAGATCAAACTCTCATTCCAGAAAAAAATATCCAGAATAGTATCACCGATTGATTCTAAAATAACTGCGCTTATTGTAGAACATACGCCCCACAAGAACAGTTTTGCCAAAAGATCCACCGGCTCTTTTTCTTTTTTATCCGCCTTAAAAATATAGAACATCAATACTGCTGCCGGAAGTACACCTAAAACTATCATAATAACAGCTCCTCTCCCCTGTATATTTTTATTTGCTCTGAAAAACAATCATATTCAGAACAAACACTTACCTGATAATCCAAAAGCTCATAGGATGTAAAAAAAACATTTTCAAATTTTACGCCTTTTTTTAAAGAAAAGCTTTCATTTTCCATATCTATGATAATCGAAGAAGGTCCCATTGATAATCCTGTACCATCATATTTCATCAGACTTTCTTTCATGGTCCACAGCTTTGTGAACATTTTGTTTTCGTTTTTTTGATCAAGAGCTATACCCTTAATATAATTAGTTTCTTTTTCATTATATATATAATTTATCAGTTTTTCACTGAATTTTTTATTTTCTTCAATATCTATTCCCACATTCTTATCAGAAATAGCGCAGACCGCCATACTACCGGAATGAGAAAGATTAAAATAGATTTCACTGTTGCCCTTTATTAATGGCTTATCGTTTTTTCCGAACTCTATTTCAGCTTTTTCAAGCCCTAATTCTTTAAATCCCATATACAGCAAAATTCCTGCTCCAAGAGATAGTTTTTTACTTGGAGCAGGTTTAAAAGCATCAATCTTCTTTTGTCTGTATGAAGGCATCTTTTCATACCATCTGCGAAAACAATCAGGATTTTCCAGAAAATCAACGTTAATAGCCGTAACCTGATTTATGATCATAATTTTAAATGCTCTCTTCCTCGTTAAGTCTTATCACTTTGTCATCATCTATGACAAGGTGCTCGCCATGCCAGAATTTATTTTGAAGTTCATTCTTACTGACAGGACGCGAAAAGAACTCTCCCCAAACATAATCTGCTTCTACATTTTTAATCTTATCATAATACTCTTTATTGTCTATGCCGGAAATTATAATTTTCTTTCCAAGCTGCCTTATCATATTTGTTCTGTTCGCCAGAACTATATCAGCATTTTCGCTGTTTTCTTTTTCAAAAATACTGTGAATATCAAGTATAACACCCTCAAAATCAAATCCAGTCAGAGCATTAAGCCCCAAAAATCCCGCCTCGTAATTGCTTACATAAAATCTCACATTCATATTAAGGATTTCTTTAGACAAATATTCAAGTGTTTCCCTGGCATAAAAATAATAGTTTTCTTTTATTACAAAAGCCAAAAGTGAAGGATTTATATTAAAATGCTGAACATATTCCCTTATTTTGACAAAAAGCTCCTTTTTTATAAGTGATGCTGACATTATCGGTATAAGTAAAAAATCTATCTGCATATCAGACCTGTCAATACCGTTTGACATAAAACGGCAGACAGATTCAATTGTTCTAAGCTGCAGTTCCTCGATAAAACCTGAAGTTTCAGCGACTTCCATGAATTCTTTTGAAGAAATTTCTCCCAGAAACTTGTCGGTTAACCTAAGACTAACCTGTGCCTGCTTTATCCAAAGAATATCCGCCTGATAAACAGGCTGATAGTATACACTGAAGCTGTTATCTGATATTCCGCGACCTATCGCCTTTTCAACCTCAATTCTGCGCAAAATAAAATCAAGGTCAGAACCCGAAAAAACCTTTTTATCCGAGCATTGAAGCGGTGCACTCTCAAGAAGAAAAATATCATCAACACTCTTAAACTGCTCAGGAAACTGCGCTACTACAAGAGTAATATCCAGAATAACATCCTCATTTTCTATTTTCCAGGATTCTCCAAATCTTTTTTCTATTTTTTCTGTAATTTTCTTTATCTGCTCCGGAGTCTTATCGGGATACAGCACAAAAAACACTTCAAAACTTGTATGATAAACGCTTGCCTCTTCTTCATCAACCATAAGGAAATATGTAATTGACTCCATAAGCTTATCTATTATTCTCACTCCATAGATTTTTCTGTACATATCAAAATTTTTGATAATGACACAAAAAGCAAAAAAGCTTCTCTGGAGCTTTACGTAAGTACGAAGATCCTGGCCAAAAGCAGTCCTGTTAAAAGCTTTTGAGGCATAATCAGTCCTGTCATCATCTTTTTCAACCATGATCATAATGCCTGAAATTCCTATCGCTTCGCACAAAAGTTCACATTTTATGCTTGGAAAAATCATCTGAATAATGGTTCCTATCATAACAAGGGAAAGAAAATAGACCATTGCAACTCTTTTCGTTCCCATAATTGCATTCCAGAATCTGATCAAAATATAGACTGCCAGGCAAAAATAGAAAATCGATATTCCATATGCAGCATATATCGCAATTCCTCTTTCATACTGAAATTTACCGCTTACAACAAAAAAGAGATTAGTCAGTGGATTAGTTAATAACAAAAGTTCAAGGGCAAAAACAGGAATTTTGATCAGATTCCTTTGAAACGAATTATATCTGTATCTTACTTTACACAACATAATTATGTAAAAAACAAAAACAGGAACCATGCCAACATGAGTGAAATAGTATACCATTTCACTCATATACGTTAATACCCATTTCACCCAATCGCTTAAAGGCGATTTGATCACAATATACGAAAAGACATCCGTTAAACTGTCAATAAAAATTATAACAACCAGCATAGTAAATAAGCGACTTCTTATACGGTTTCTTTTACGCATTGTTTTTGAGTAAAACAGGCATGTCAGGCAAATTATAGCTGCAGCCATTCTGTAAATAAGACTGTCAAGACCTTCATTTAGCATTCATGATATCCTTTTGTTTAAAGAAAGTGTTAAGAGTGCTTAATAGCTTATCCTTGCTGATAGATTTTAAAAGATAATCGGCGGGCTTTAATGAAATAACATCAGTTACAGACTTTCTGTCATTTTTTCCCGTAAGAAACATAACAGGCGTCGAACTTGAAAAAGATTCACTCCTAAGCATCTGCATTACTTTTGGTCCGTCAAGTACCGGCATATCATAGTCCAAAAGAATAAGATCCGCTTTATTGGTGGCAAGCCATGCTATCGCCTGCGTTCCGGAATTGGCCATACCTACCCTGTAAGTATCTTTAAGCCACTCTCTCACCATCTGAATATATGTAGGGTCATCATCAACAATAAGTATGCATTTTCTCCTCTGCTGCTCAAATTCTTCATCCGTGGCGATACCGACTTTCTCTATCAGGGCAGCCATATCCAGAGGTCTTGTCACTTCAAAAGCGATATCCTCCTTTGGAATATAGTGATGAACAAGGTCAAATGCATCCTTATCACCAATGATTAGAAGTACCATATTTTCTTCTACACAGATATCTTTAAAATACACCATAGCATCTCTGTGGTCTTCAAAGTCCTGATCAGTATAAAGAATTATCAGGTCAACTCCGGACATTTTGCCACTAAGTTCAGTCAGCGAATAAGTAGAGTCAATCACTTCATACTTATTGTTTTTTAGTCCGTTTTTTATTGCATTTACAAGAAATGTCTCTTCGTTTCTTACCAGTAATACTCTCTTATTATCCATTTATTCTCTCCTGAACAACTTTTGTTATTTCATCCCACTTTAATTTGTAAGCAAATTCATTTACAGCCTTTATAACTTTGGCATCTTCTTCAGGAAGCTTGTAATCCTTTAAAGAATCCAGGATAAACTGAAGTGTATCATAGTCCAGAATTCCGCTCACTTCGAGAATACTGTTGTAGGCGTCATTAAGCTGTGACTTCGATATTTCCTTTTTGTCATCATCACTTTCCGCATGCTCACCTGTAATCTCAGGAACTCTGTCCAGACTGTATTTCACAATCGCGTAAAGATTCATAAGCTCATTGTGATAATTGTCAATAGTAACAATATCATTGTTATTGCCGGCTTCCTCAAGTTTAAGTGCAAGCTTGGAAAGCTTCATGGCACCGATTGTCCGGCTGGTACTCTTAAGCGAATGCACATAGCTTGTATAATCCTTCCAGTTTTCATCTTCATAAGCAGTTTCAATATTGTTACTGGAATCATTTATTGATTCATAATAAACCTTTAATATACTAAGGTAGCTCTCGGCTGAACCGCAGTTTTTAAGTCCCTCACTTATATCAATTTCCTCAAGGTCTCTCATCCAGGGTTCAATCTTTACTTCCTTGACGCTTAAACCTTCATCGTATTCCTTACTATCCCCTGATAATTCCTGAGTATCATTTTCTTTACCAATATTTAATGTTATGCTGTCTTTGCTTTCCGTTTGAGAAATAATAACTTTCTCCTTTGGAAGAAATGTTTTAAGACAGCTTTCAAGCTTATCACTTTCAATTGGTTTACTCAGATAATCATCAAAACCAATCTTAAGGAAATTATCCCTTGCTCCGGAAATTGCGTTAGCAGTAAGTACAACAATTGGTGTATTGATATTTGGACTGTCCTTTTCTTTTTTGATTGCCTCAAAGGTCTCTGTTCCGTCCATTCCAGGCATTCTGTAATCAAGGAAAATCAGGTCATATTTCTTTTCCCTTTGCTTTTCAAGGCACTCAGCGCCGCTCCTTGCAGACTCAATATTGATCTTTGTAGGCTTTAGCAGTTCTCTTATTACCACATGGTTCATTGGAGTATCATCAACAACAAGGATTACGGCATCCGGTGCTGTAAAGCTTTCCTTATAAACTTTTCTGTCTTTAATGCTATTATTAATTCTTGTTCTAAAATCTCCAATCGTGGTATTTCCGACAATCTTCTGAGGCAGCAGGATTGTGAAGGTTGAACCCTTTCCGTACTCACTCGCAACAGAAATTGATCCATTCATAAGTTCAAGGAGGCTGCTTGTTATTGCAAGCCCCAGACCACTTCCTTCAACAGTCCTGTTTTTATCAATATCAAGACGTTTAAATTTTTCAAACAAGGTATCAAGGTCTTCATCCTTTATACCCATTCCGGTATCTGAAATATCTATTTTCAGCGTAATTGAATTATCAAAATTCTTAGTCCCGGTAGCTGTTAATGACACAGTACCTTTCTGCGTATATTTTACAGCGTTATTCAAAATATTTACCATGATCTGGCGAAGCCTCATCTCATCGCCATACATAGTGTCCGGAAGATCCTTATCTATGTCAAATTTTAGCTCAAGCACCTTTTGCTGAGCTTTAATACTTATCATATTATAAACGTCATTAAGAACAGAACTGAAATCATATTCCGCTTCATTTATCTCCATACTCCCTGCTTCAATCTTGGAGAAATCAAGAATATCATTTATAAGAGATAAAAGAGTTCTGCCCGCCCCTTCAATATTCTGGGCATATTCCAATATTTTTTCGTCCTTACACTCACGTAAAATCACCTCATTCATACCAAGAACAGCATTTATAGGTGTTCTTATTTCATGAGACATATTTGCAAGGAAATTACTCTTTGCTTCATTTGCAGCTTTGGCCCTTCTCTCCTCCATGCGAGCCATTTCAGTTGCACGTAAAATAGCTATGAACTCATTCTTGCTGACAGGAAGTGAGAAAAATTCTCCCTCAAGGTAATCAAATTTGAGACTTTCAATGATGTCCATGCTCTCCTGGTCGTCAACTCCGATAAAGACAATCTTTTTGCCCATCTGTCCGATCATCCTGATTCTGTTTTCAAGAATGATCTTACTTTGTGGCATTTTGGCTGCCTGCTTTAAAAGTCCTGCATCAATCTTTACTCCTTCAAATATAAAGGAGGCAGCAGATTGCATGGTAAAAAAGCCTGTCCCGTATTCATCCATAAAAAATCTTACGCCGTATTCGCTAAGTCTTTGCATTATCGAATTAAGAACATTGTAATCAGATGCGGCTGCAGATTCAGAAATATCAAATACAATTCTGTTGGGAGAAACTCCATATTTTTCCCAAAGTGCCTTAACCTTCTCAACAAAATCAGTCTTTACTATCTGAACAGATGAAAGATTTACAGAGATAAACTCCAGCCCCATCTCATCTACGATTCCGCCGCCAAGAAAGTACAAAACCTGCTCGATCATGAACCATCCAAGCTTATCTATCATTCCGGTCTGTTCAGCGATAGGTAAAAATTCTTCCTGCTTAATGCTTCCAAGTTCCTTGTCCTTTAACTGAAGATAAGCTTCTGCGCCGCAAATAGCCAGATCAGTTTTTGTATAAACAGGTTTAAAATATATCCTAAAGTTCTCTTCCTGTATGCCTCTTTTAACTGCATTTTCAACCTCAGCACGCCTAAGAAGGAAATTGAGCTCCACGCAGCGAAGTACATGATCTACTTCCATATCAATAGCCCCGTCCGATAAAAGAAGTAGGTGATCGACACTTTCAAATCTATCCGGAGAACATGCTTCCAGAATCAGCGCTTTGAGTATTACTATGCTATCCTTGTATCTCCACTCATTTTTAAATCTGTTGTAAATCCTGTCAGCTATGCCGTCAGCCTGCTCTTTTTTTGCTTCAGGACAAAGCAGGATAAATGTGTCCATTCCCATCCTGTACAAAGAATACTTATCATCCATTGACTCAAGATAGAAAGCCACTTCGTTTAGTATTTTTTCAAATTCCTCATATCCTGCAATTTTCCTATACATTTCTGCATTGGTTATTCTGACGCAGATGGTGTAAAAAGATCTTTTATACTTAAAATATGTTGACGCATCCTGCATAAATGCATTTCTGTTAAGAGCTTTTGTCGAAATATCTATTCTGTCATCATCATTTTCGAGCATCATCATAAGTCCCATGAAACCTATTGCTTCTGCCATGAGCTCGCATCTTATTTCAAAGAAAAGCATCTGCACAATAGTTCCCAAAAGAACAAGTGTAGTAAAATAAATTATTGCAACTCTTTTTACATTATTAAGGGAATTCCAATAAATAAAAAGGGCAACAATAGCAAACAGTATATAAAAACCACTGACCGCATAGGCTATATACACGCCTATTCCTCTGTGGAATCCGATGTTCTCATCTATTGTATAAACTATATTAAAAAATGGCGTAACCACCACCATAAGTTCCATTAAAACAAACGGCAAACTTACAATGCATCTGGCGCGCTTAGAAAATCGAAACGAAACGTTACAGACAAGGATTATATACAGAGCAAATATCGGTGCAATTGCAAAATGAGTAAAAAAGTAAACAAACTGTATTATTTGCTCAAGAATAAGCCTGATATTGTAAGAAAAAATAGTCGCATCGGCAACTTCGCCGACAATGCCGACGATAGAGTCGATTGCGACTATAGAACAAAGCGCAATAAATAAGCGTTCTCTTGTACGAAGTCTGCTCTTCATAATAATAGAATAGAAAACGCAAGTTACACTAATGATAATGGCCGCCAGATTAAAGGTTATGCTGCCAACTTCCTGAACATTGAGCATACTTGTACCACCAGTCTTTAAAAAGCACTCACATTATTACGACACAGCTTCATTTCTTCTGCGGAAAAAGATCACGATACCATTTAAGAGCATTAAGATATGCCTCATAAACCTTATCCATATCCATGTTCTCAAGAACAAGAATCCTTGAAATTTCTGTCCAGTCAGCATCCTCATATCTCTTAATAAAGTTCAAAACCTTTGAAAATTCACCCTTGTTTTCAAGGAGTGCATCTTTAATATTTTTAGAAACCTGAACCATAGAAAGTGCTTCTTCCATAGTCTTTCCGAGCATAATATCAATAGCGGAAAACAGTCCCATGATAAAAAGCTCCTGAGACATCATTGCCATCTCAAAGCACTCCGCAAGGCCCTCTGCAAACTTTGCTCTTATCATTACAAGTCTTGTTATCTCACTTGGCTTATCAGCGCAAAGTTCTTTTGTTACAGCGGTATTTATCCATCTTTTCAGCTCTTTTTGTCCAAGCATCGCAGCAGCATGCCTGATAGATGTAATTTCTGAATTAAGAGCCATTCTGTTTACCATTTCCAAAAGAGAAATAACAAGAGCCGGGTCTTTTCCTATTACATCTGCTGCATCCTGAAGGTCAAAGTCAGGCGCATTAACTACATTTAGTAATTCTATATAATTAACTTTTAGAGGGCTGACATCTGTTTCCGATTCTTTTACAGGCACTCTGAAAAAACTGCCCTCGTAGAGGTCATATCCGCCGTCATTTTTAAGCTTCTCATAATCTTCCTGTGTATCAACATTAACTGCACAGAGCTTAATATTTGGATAAACCTTGTTAAAATAAATCTTTGCCTTGGTGATATCTATTTTCGTATGATTAAGCAGAATATAGTCACATTGCTTTAAAATATCCTTGTACTCCTCAAAACTGCTTATCGGCAATTTTCTTATTGCAAGCTTATATCCCTGTTCCTTTAATTCTCTGACTCTTTTTATATATTGCTCTTCTGGAGTGATCTTATTGTCCATCAAAAGAACTACCTTATTAGAAGGCACAGTACACTGGAGGGATATTTCCGCAAAAACAGAAAACTGGTTGATTGGCACGAAGACCTCCTTCCCACCTGAAAGAGTGGAAACCCCCATGCTGCTGACAACCTCCAGCTCATGAACTGTTCCTGCGCCGTCAAATCTTGCTCCGCCTTCTAAATTAGGATTTAAAAAGTGGTTTTCCTTACGCGCGAAGACAGAATATGCGCAAACAGACATTTTTTCATCAAATAGCGGAATTAATGTAGCTAACATAAAAGGCTCCTTTCTGCACGCCAAAGATATCTTCCCACTTAATTCTATTTTAACAAAAACAAATGATTAAACAAATTATATTTTTATAAAAAAACGTAAAATTGCCCCGGATTTTACTCCGGGGCAATGAAATATTTTTACAGTGTATCTCGTCTTTTGATATATTGAGGATGCTCCTCTGTTCCGCGAATATCCTTGGCATGAATGATATGTGCCCACTTATCTACTATGGCATTTTCAATATGAACGCCTTCTTCAATAACTGCGTAAGCCATAATGATAGAGTTCTTAATGGTTGCACCCTTCTTTATTTCTACGCTACGTCCGATAATAGAATTCTCAATTTTTCCTTCTATAATACATCCGTTAGAAACAAATGAGTTTTCAACCTCTGATGTTTCAAGATATTTGGTTGGGCAGGAGTCTGTTGTTCTTGTGTAAATAGGCCAGGAAGAATCAAACAGCTCGCTTGCTACATCATAATCCAAAAGTTCCATGGAAGCCCGATAATAATCTGAAAGGCTAAGAAGAGAAGCAAAATAGCCTTTATGCTGATAGCCTCTTATATCAAGCTCTTCGCACTTTGCATTAACGATATCTGCAAGAGTATAAACAGATGAAAGCTTCTGTGCAGATTTTACAAGCTCTACAAAAACTTCCTTCTTCATGCAGTAGGTATCCATGAAGATGTTCTTTTCCTTGGCTGTACCAAGATTCATTTCCATCTTGGATACACCCTTTTGCCTGTTTATAGTAAGAGTTCTGCAGCATTGATAGAACTCTTTTGCATTATCAACTTTATGATATAACAGGGTAACATCTGCTCCTGACTCAATATGAGAGTTCAAAAGATGGCAGAAATCCTGCTTAAAAACCATATAACTAGGTGCGATGATAACGTAGTCCTGATGCATACGCTCGATAATATCAAGGTTCTGCATGTAAGCATTTATATCATTGTTGTAAAGATTGTGCACATTGTTATCTTCTGAGAACAAAAGCTGAATCTTACCACGTTTACTGTTTATATTGTAATGTCTTCCCGATCCGATATGTTCAGCTATAGATCTTGGGCGTGAACGTAAATATACCTGGATTCTGTTCATACCTGAGTTACTCATATTAGAAATAGGAAAATCAATTACTCTGAATCTTCCAAGAAAAGAAAACGCACCTATAGGGCGATAATCATGAAGTCCCTCAACATGTATGCTGTTATCTGCGGAAGATACGATTCCAAAAGCATTAAAAGCTGACATTATACTGTACCTCCCTTCACATTCTTAGCCACAAGAAGAATTTCTGCGCTGTCTTTGCTGCCAACCTTCGCCTTTTGACCAATGCGAACATTCTCAGCGACAAGTGCTCTGGTAACTGTGGCACCTGCCTCAACAACAGTTCCGGGCATCAGAACACTATCTATAACCTTAGCTCCTTCTTCTACAACAGCTCCGGTGAAGAGTACAGAATTGCAAACTGTTCCCTCTACTCTGACGCCCTGAGTGATATATGCGCACTGAATTTTGGCATTTTTGCCGATATACTGCGGAAGTGTGGATACGTCCTCAGTATAAATAAGCCATGATGAATCATTGAGGTTAAGCTCATTTTTGGGATCAAGCAGATCCATATTGGCTTCCCAAAGAGAATCTATAGTTCCGACATCCTTCCAGTATCCGCTGAATTCATAGGCAAAGAGTCTCTTCTTGTCACCAAGCATCTTAGGAATAATATCTTTTCCAAAATCATGATTGGAATCAGGATTCTTCATATCCTCCACAAGCATCTTGCGAAGAAGCTTCCAATTGAATATATATATACCCATAGAAGCCAGATTACTCTTTGGCTCAGCAGGCTTTTCCTCAAATTCAACAATCTTGCCGCTCTCTTCTGTGTTCATGATTCCAAAACGGCTTGCTTCCTTCATAGGAACAGGACGAACTGCAATGGTTGCATCAGCTCCCATTTTTTTGTGGAATGCCAACATGCTGGCATAATTCATTTTGTAAATGTGATCTCCTGAAAGAATAAGTAAATATTCAGGATTGTAATTATCGATGAAATCGATATTCTGAGAAATGGCATCTGCGGTTCCGCGATAAACATCGAGACCTTCATCTGCCTTTTCGCGAGGTGTAAGAACATATACGCCGCTATCCTTGGAATCAAGCCCCCAGCGACCATCCTGTGCAACATAACTATTTAAAAGAACTGATTCATACTGAGTCAGTACTCCGACTGTGTCAATACCACTGTTTGCACAATTACTAAGTGGAAAATCAATAATTCGATACTTGCCGCCATAATAAACTGCAGGCTTAGCAACTTTAGTAGTAAGATCTTTTAGTCTGCTACCGCGTCCACCAGCCAATATCATGGCCAACATTTCATTTTGAGCCATAAGCTGTCCCCCCTTGTCTCCCTGATTTAAGAAAATTTGATACAATTATTGTATCACAACATTTTGTGCAAAACTACAATCTAAAACACAAAAAAAGAGTTACAATTCAGTTGTCAGCCTAATTATATGAGCGGACATAAATGTGCAGTTCTCGGACGAGGAGATAATTCATAAGATGAAAATACAAGAACAAGCTGAATGCTTTGAACAACGTTGAAATGAAGCTTGTTCTTGTATT
>JAFSQI010000032.1 GCA_017446685.1 Butyrivibrio sp. | reverse complement strand
TCAAAGGGCAGTCTCCAAGAGCGGAGTTAAGGCTATGATAAAGCAAAGCCCCGGCATAAAAGCCAGGGCTAATGTTAAAGATTTTTTGAGACATTTTCAAAAATGCTTGACACAACTTTTTTTATTTTTTCAATCTTTTTCAAAAATTTTTTTAGAAGTTGTTTTCGTCTACGTTGTAATTTAGTAGTAAAGATTTATAGTATAAATCACAACATAGTCAGTTTATCCACAAATCCATCCAGCTTTTTTATTATAGAAAAGATTTCAAAATATCTGGAAATAGTATAAATTGATACAGCTGACATAATAACAGCACATACATAATTAAAGATGCTTCCTGTCACAAAGGCTGTTGCAAGAAAAACACTTGCACTCAAAAAACACCCCATTATTACTATGAGTAATCTCACAAGTTCCTGATGTAACACAGTCATTTTCAGCTCAAGATTACTCTTTTCATCCTGGACTTCTTCGTCCGAAAGAACATCATAATCAAGCTTTTCAAAATGTTTTAAATATTCCCTGAATCTCTTTTCCATACCTGTCGCTCCGGAGTTGTTATTTTTGGTGATTCATATATATTATAGTAAAAGCTAAAAACGACATAATTCCTTGTGAAGCTTTATACTAAACGGCAGATTCATCTGACGTTTAGTATAAATATTATTATACGCTTTAACGTTAATCAAAGTAAATATTTTCATGACTGCAATTAAATTTTTTAAACAATAATCATATATCTAACCTAATATTACTTTCAAAATATTCAAATTAAAGCTGTCATTTTTTTCAATTTCTATTCCAAGATCACAGCCTTCCTGATCAATGGCACATTCTCCGCAGATATCCACTCCTATCAGCTCATGACCTGTCATTATTTTTTTTACAAATGAAAAAAGCTCTTCTTCGCTCATTTCTCCCTGATCCCAATTAGTAACAATGCACTTTTTCGATAGTACATCTTTATCTATTGACAGATAAACAGGGTATTGGGGATGTACTTTATCAAGTTCATCTGTATCATAGAAATTTACTCTTTCAGCATCTTTTTTATCGATCTTTTCTATAAGCTGTCTGTCAGCCCCTATGATATGCACATCCTTTAAAAACTTATTATTTTCAATGACATCAAGTACCCAGCCTCCGCAAGACAAAATATTGCCAAATAACGGCGGTTGCATATCGGGATGATGATCCAAAACAACAAGTGAAAAAGGTATCTTTATATCTTCGGTGAGAATTGCAGACATATAGTGATAATTTCCGGAGTCAATATAGTGTATTTCCCTGGAGCTGATATTGTTATCTTTTATAACTCTTCTTATTTCGCTTAACGCATTATCATCGCACATGCAGTTAGTACCTGAAATATTTTGCAAATCATATTTCTCTATACTAAGCGCATCACAAAAGAAGGAGCCTTTATCTTTTAGATAAAAGCTCTCTTCATCATAAATACCTGAAAAATTAAATACACTGACTTTTTTAAACATATTTTCCAAATCGTAACTTATTATTTTCGAAAACAGGCTGTAATAAACTCACATTTTAAAGCCATTAAAAAAGTTTCCTCACCTTGCAAGATCAGCAAGATGAACCACAGCATCCTCTCCGATAATCTTATCTGCATGTTCTTCTATGAACATCGCCTCAGGAGAATTAACAGTCAACATATGCGAATATTCAACCCCTGCTCTTCTCATTTCAAAGATAAGCCCTTCACTTGCTGTCATAAGACCTGCCAGCATATAAAAGCGTCCTTTGTATTTGTACAAAGACGAGTCCACAATAGGGAGCTTTTGAACAACTTTAGAAAAACGCTCAGCCTCACTAAGCTCATCAAATTCTATCATATATCTGGCATATTCACTGATGGGCTGATATTTGGGCTGTACCGGTATATTCGCAGCAGTCTCTTCAAAATCTCTGCTGTAAATTCTGTTGATTGTTTCCGTAACATTGGAAATAACTTCGTTCAGAGCTATTCCTTTTTCTTTACCGGTTTTGGCTTTTATTTCGTCAACTCTTTCCTGAGTCAAAGTCTTAAGAACTGTTTCTGCCGCACCACGAATACGATCAGAAGCCTTCTGAATATCATCATTACTCATTTTAACTGCAAAAATGCGCACACTACCATCCATCATCATATTCTTGCTCATCATCATGACCTCAGTTTCCGGATTGTAGTCAAGCTGCTGCCCTACCTCTTTATTTAACTGGGCAAAAAATGAAGTAGTATTTTCCGCACCTTCTATAACCGCTTCCGGAGTAAGACCAATTTCATGAAGTTCTGATGCTGCGATGCTACATTCTACAGTTGTTTCATTCATCTTTACTATAATCACTACGCATCATCTCCTCTCCCTGGAATGTCATTGCATCCATCCTTGATAACTGCCCTTGTAAAAACAAGCGACAGCGCAATGAACAACTTGCTCCTAAATTTATAATATCTAACTACTAAAAAAACACATTATTCTGTAATGTAATTATAGTAAAAAAATTTAGCACTGTCTAGGTGAGAGTGCTAAATTTTCTATAAAAACAAAATTACATATTTTATTTTCTGATATGTTTACTCTTTTGTGCAGCATCTATAACATCCGGAACTGTTCCCGTCTCCGAAACTTCCCCTGTAGCTTCACATCTGACTGTAACTCTGTTTGCTCCGCCTATTGTACAGGTAAAAAGAGTAAGATCCCACTCCCCTTTTTCCATTTCTTCTACATCATACGCACCAAGAGTTTCAATATTGGAGACAATAAAATAAAAGCTTTTGCCATTCATATCTGTGACAATTACTTCATCCCCACTGTTTAGTTCATTAAGCCTTCCAAAATGCTCAGTATAATTATGGCCGGCTATGATAAGATCATTTTCATATACAGATCCCTTGTACCTGCAAACAGAAACTTTGGCATTATCTGTAGCCCATTCACTTTGAATAGGAAGAAGCAGCCCAAGTGATGGGATTTCTACAGTTCCTATAAAGCTCCTGCCATCCACATCCGCCACAGGCATATCACCTTTTTCTGCAGCAAGAACTGTATCCGGAATCTGAGCTATAACACCGCTTAAAAGCTGATTTGAAGCTTCACCGGCAGCTAAGCTTTCATCTAAATTATTTTTTATTATATAAGCTGCAATAAGTAAGCATACAGCTCCAAGTACAATATAAATATATCCTGAATATTTTTTCATAGTTTTATTTTTTAGATTGGTTCTTACGAATCCCTTTAATAATCAGCAAAACACCCGCTATAACAAGTATAGGCAAAGGCCACCACAATAGTCCGGTCTGGGGCAGTCTCCTTGCACCAAGCACTTTTGGAAGATCTCTTATAGCTCCCAAGACCTCCGGAAGATCCGGCGTCGTTGGTGTGTCAGGCGTTGTTGGAGTATCAGGCGTAGATGGCGTTGTTGGTGTGTCAGGTGTTGTCGGTTCATCAGGTGTCTCCGGCAGATTGTATGTATTTGTGCATACAAACTGCGCATCATGCCCATCCTGATAAACCGTTATTTCACCTGTATATCCGTCTCCGGCATAAACTTCTTCTACATAGAAGGTATAAAGACCTGCCTTCTGCCACTCATAATACCAGTTATTCTCCGGCGAAAGAGTTACAGTCTCCATGAGATCTCCATCACAGTAAATATTAAAGACCACATAAGAAGGCCTTAAATATTCGTATCCCTGATCATTCCATCTTTTCAAAACACTGCAATGAACTAATTTATCACTTTCAAACGATGTTTTTTTCGGTGAAACGAAAGGGTTATAGTTGATTGAAAACTCAGAGGTGCTTTCATCTTTTTCCAAAATCGGAACAGGGTAAACAAAATTAGCAAAAGAATATGTATATCCGTCTTTATCAATCTTGTCACTAAGTACATAATAAATACCCAAAGTCAGATTATTATATATGGTCTGTCCCTTAGAATCTGAAACTCCTTCAGCATATTCCTTTATATGATTTGACAGAATATGCTTAAGAAGATTATCGGAATCTATCGAGTCGTCATACATAACGCATGACTTCCATGAATCATAATCATAGCCATTGTTAAAAAAATTCAAATCAGAAAAACAATCCTTAAAATCTTCTGTAATTGTGTACTGGCCATTTTCATCAATAGTAGCCACTAAATAAATATGTGAAGTAACACCAGGTATAATTTCATCATCAACTGAATAATGTGTAACAGTAAGGCTCCCTTTCCGGGAAATATCTATATTTGCAGAGGCATAGGCTTTTGAAACATTTCCGGGAAAAATTCCAGAAATCAAAAAAGTCAATGCAAATACCATTAATATGAAGCTGATCTTATTTATTATTTTTTTCCTACTCTTCATATTTTCAATCCTTAGATAAAGTCAAATCTTAGTTGTTTTATTCCTTTTCTTTCTGAACCACTTAGATGTAAGTACCAGATAGATAATAAATGCAATTACGAGCAGCGGAGCTCCAATAAACGGTGCAACTAAAAGAGTTCCATATCTTGATGCATCTGCCGGAACAATAAGCTTTGTTTCTTCACTATAATCAACACGCTTTGCTCTTACAAGAAGCCTGTGAGTATTGACACCGTATGGCGTACAGGTTACAAGCGTGACAAATTCCTTGTCATCAACAATTGCCAGAGAATTAACCTCTTCCGGCAATACTATACTGATCTGATCCACTTGATATGCAAATGTCTGATCAAGTATATGCAATAAAAAAGTATCTCCCTCAATCATCTGATCAAGGTCTGAAAAAAGTTTTGAGGACGGCAGTCCTCTGTGCCCCGAAAGCACTACATGTGTACTGCTTGTACCGGTCGGAAAAGAGGTCCCCTCAAGATGACCGATTCCCACCTGCAAAACAGACTCTTCTGTCCCATGATAAATCGGAAGATTTACTCCGATATTCTCTATTTCTATGTATCCTATAATTCCTGTTCCTGTCGGATCAAGAATACTGTTATATTCCAAAAGCTCATCATCTGATAAAGTGAAATTGAGTGGCTTTTGAGCCAATTTTTCGTTATATTCTATTGCCGCCTGCCAAAATTTTGAGTAATCTTCTTCAGAAATTGTTCCAAGCATTTCCTCATAATTAGAAATAACCTGACTCTGATTTTTCGAATTTATGTAATTACTAACAGATGGATAAAGAAATATAGCAATTCCAGCCAGAAAAATAAAACCGAATATTATATTGGGTAACTGTTTTTTTATCTTTTTTTTCATTTCTAATCATATCGCGGGCAAAAAAATAAACTGCCTTGAAATAAAATCGAATCAATTCTGTATTTCTGAAAGAGAATCAAAAATCTCTCTATCTCTTTCAGAAAATACAGTATGTTTCTTTATAATCAGAAACCAAGATTCATTTTCTATTTTATCTTATTCAGCCTGAGCTTTTCTGCGAAGCATAAAATATGCAACACCAGCAATTATAAGAATTCCGCCACAAACATAAAAAATTGTTGTACCAACACCACCTGTTGAAGGAAGTGTTGAACCTGAATTATTTTCAACAGTAAACTCCTGTACTTGTTTTGCATTTATCTGTGTTTCACCATTTACAGCACATTCAGATCTTTTAGTCAGCTTGTTGTATCCTGTAGGAGCAACTTCCTCCTGAAGGTAATAATTCTTAGCATCAAGACCATTTACCTGAGCAATACCATTTTCATCAACTGCTATATTTACGCCCTGCTCGCCTTCTTTAGCAACACGATATACTCCATCGGAAACCTTTACTACTGCTATATTGTTTCCACCTTCAGCAGCATCCCAAAGTGTAAATTGTGCACCTGTAAGAGTTTTTGTTTTATCAGTACCATCAACCTTCTTAATCTTAAGTCCAAGAGTTACTACTTTAACCGGCTCTGTCTCTGCTGAGTTATAATTGTCATACTCGATATGTACTGTGTTATATTCAGGATCAAGAACTACAGCATTCTCATTAACTGTTGCTGTATATGTAAGAACAATGCTTTTACCGGCATAGTTTACTACTGTTTCTGCAGGAATGGTTGTTGTATAGGTAATAGTATTATTGTCGTTCTCGACTTTGCTTTCCCATCCATAATCAGCAATTTTAGTTTCTCCTACTTTAGCTGTGATAACACTGTCAAATGTAAGTCCGTCAGTTGCAGTATCAACAACCTTGATTTCCTTTTCTACTACTGAAGAAGGAACATTTACAGTAATTGTATAAGTAACTACTGTATCAAACATCTGTGCATAATCTTTATTATCTTCCTTTTCGACTGTAGGGTAAGTGTTCTTCTCATTTATATGAACCTCTCCTACTGTCTGTACTGCAGCTACAGAACCAAGACTTGAAAGAATAAGGTAATAACCAGGATCAAGATTATCTTTTGTTGCTACACCTTTTGCAGAAGTAAAAGAACCTGTTGAAAGCGCTGCTTTCTTTATATCATCTGTGTTAAGAGCTTTTGCAATTTCGTCACCTTCGGCAGTACTCTTAGTAAGTTCTATATTCCAACGATCTCCGCTGGCTGACTTAGTTGCTTTAAAAAGACCTGTTTTACCTATCAAATCAGCAAGTTTTTCATTTGTAACATAATATGAAACTGTACCTTTACCGGAAAGGCTTAGTATATCAGCCTTAAAAATTTCATAATAAGTATAAGTTATTGTTGCGTCAGGATTTTTATTAGACGTATTATTTGATTCGATTGTGATGCTTGCAGTTGTAGCTGCTGTTGCATCTGTTGTAGCTGCTGTTGCGTCTGTTGTAACTGCTGTTGCGTCTGTTGTAGCTGCTGTTGCGTCTGTCGCTCCTGCTGTAAGGCTCATGGAAAATACCATGGTCGCAGTCAGGATACCTGTGAGTAATTTTTTAATTCCTTTCATTTCCCCTTTTTTCTCCTTTTGAATCCTGTTTCTTTAATTTTTTTATTTTATGCGTCAAGCGCTTAAAACAACTAATTCATATCTCTTCTATTACGCCTAACCAAGAGATAATAAATCGCAAAACCAATAACTGCTGTCAGTATTAAGCTACTTCCAACCTTCTTAAGCGGAGTATCACCAATTCCACCTGTAGACGGAAGAACGTTTGTATATATGGATTTATTTGTGATTGTCACTTTTCCATAATTCTTACCGTCACTTCCAACAGTCATCTCATAACCGGTATTAATACAATTTTCATTTTCTACCGTAATTTTATCTTGAGCATTAGCATTGTAGTCTGAACCACCATATGAATAAATCACCGAAAAAGTTGCGACGTATTCATCAGGTTCTTTAACACTGTAAACATATTTATTACCCTTTTCATCAGTTATTGGAAGTCCGGTAACAGTTTGTGTCCATTTATTTTTTGATGACAGTTGAATTTTGCTGTACACTTTCCAATCTGATGTTCCTGCCACTTTCTGCCAAATATATAAACTTAACAGCGTATGATTAGCAGAATCATCTTTTTCAGCTGAATCAAGCCACTTCTTGGTAACTGTAAGATTTCCTGTCAAAGTATTGTTAAATGCAACATCGTATACTGAACCACTGTTATATCTTGCCAAAAAAGTATTATTATAGCTTGTTGATGTATCAGGATCTTCACCAAGATACAACTCGCACTGCGCAAGGACAGTGAAAAAGTCTGCATCTGCCGCATATGTGACATTAGCGCCAAGATAGCAAAAGCACTCTCGAACTTTTGCATCAGCAGTGTACTTTTCAGGATGAGTCATATTATCATAGGAATATTCTTTATTAAAAGTTGTATCTTTTTTTTCAACAACAATCTTTACAAAATATTCCGTTTTATCATATTGGACTCCATCAATGCCTGTATCAACCTCAGTGATTTTGTAGTAATATACTCCTTCATATCTGAATGGTATTGATGCAAACTTAGCAACTGCAGTGTATGACCCATCTGCATTAAGTGTGGCATCCGCACCTGTAACGGTTACTGTATCAACAATTGAAGTGATATATGTTTTATCAACTTTCTCAGATACAGTAGGCATAGGCTGATTAGCCAATGTAACTCCCACGCCTTCTGAATTGTAAGCGGTATATCCATTCGCCTCAATTTTGAAAGTAAACTGCATATTTTCATTCCAGATTCCGCCACTGAAATTTTTGGAAACCTGAATCGGGCCTATCGGTATACTGTAATAATTGCATACCTGTACCGTCTCTGTGTGGGAAGGATTACCAATCTCTGTACTACCTACACGTACATTATTCGGCGCAGTATTAGAATGATTTTCTAAATCCACTGAAAATACTTTTCTGTAATTCTGACCACCGATTCCATAGGTATCACAGCCAATTTCTTCACTGTCAACAGTTACATCATATTGAGTAACTCTTGATAATGCCTGATTCTCTATGGCACTACTTGAGTTAGTATATGGATCATAAGTAAATGTAACGCCGTCTGCGACCTCATCTACAGTATATGTGCCTGAAGGAATACCTGATATAGTCCACTGTGCGCTTTGATTGTATGTCACAGTATAGGTTTTCCCAGTCTCTTTATGCGTGGATGAGCTATATTCTGTTGCAATTCTTGTATCTTTTGCCTTCCCCGTAAATCCTTTAAAGACAATATAATCGCCTGTCGAATTATTGGTAATTCGGAACATTACATTATCAAGCATTGCAGATCCTGTATTTTTTTTGACAAATCCAGAACCAAATTCATTAACTACCATTTTATGAATTCTTAAGTTGCCGGTTCCTTCATTGTAAAAAGCCGCTTTAGAAGTATCAGAAATGTAGTATGTACTACCTTTTGCTATAGTGTCGACATATGTTTTCTTATCTGGGAAATTTATATCCTCAAGTCTTTGTGCATATACATCATCTGCCGCAATTCTGTAATAGTTGACTTTTTGCTTTTCAGTTCCAAGATCATCTACTCTCGCAACTATATAATTAGTATCTCTGGTTATTGCTATGGAAGATGAACTACTGTCATTAGCAATCTCATTTTCTGTAATTACCAGATATATTCTGTTATTCCAGATATAAGTATTGTTATAGTCAAATGAAAATGTAATATTCTCGCCATCATTTGTAAGCGAATTTGTAAGTGTCTCAAGTTTTCCATCAGCTTTGAGAACCCTGACTGTAAAACTAAACTTTAAATCTCCGGGGTTTGCATTATTGAGGTACTTGTGCAGCAATATACCAACACTTCCGGTAGATGTAGTGTTATTAAACACCGGCAGATCATTTTCTGTATATTTCAATGTACAATTTTCGTCCGTATAATAAACGGGAGTACTTACCTTATAGTATGCAGACTTAGTGTATTGATTCTGCAAAACAGAAGTCACAGTAACCTTCGCATAATATACCGTATTGTCAGCCTTGTAGGAATTACCGCTACTATCTGTTGCGCCATCGCTTTCAACTATTTTGTATATAAAATCCTGACTCTGCCCCACTGCACTTATTTCCGGACAATACTGATACAACGCGTTATTATTGTTGGAATCACCGCCATATGTAATCGAGTCAAATATGACATTATGCGGAGTATCAGCATCATTGGTAACAGTTTCAAGTAAAGTCCAATCTTTTTCCCCTGACTTTTTGTATAAAGAAAACTTAAATCCTGAAACTACTGCTTCCTTTCCATCAACATTCTTATAAGCCTGAAACTGAGCTGTTCCACTTATCTGCTGGACCTCGTCATAGGTATTGTGCCATTCTCCTGACTCAATCTGCACTGCCGGAAATGCCAGCCATCCTGACGAAGACGAATAATTTACCCACCTGGCATAAGTGTTACCTGAAATGAACACCCCTGAAACAGAACCTGAACTCTGAACCTCAGAAGCATTGATAAAATTCCATATTATTGACTGAGTTACGTCTGTATATGCTTTTGAACTTTCCAGGGTAGCTCCATCAATCAGGCTTCCAAGATCGGTACTTACTGAATACTTCTGAAGGTAAATCGTACCTGAAGCTGTCACGTTAAAGCAAATAGTCTGATCTGAATTCTTATAAATGCGAAGTTTATCAGACTGTGAAATCAGTGACATTTTCGAAGCATCCAAGGTTACATAATATGTTCCCGCTCCCAGAGACGTAGTATCAACAAAATACTTTTGTGATGCCTCATCATAATACAATGAAATATTATCTTTTCTCGATGCAAGGTCAGCTGATGCATTCCTTACATATGCCATCATGTCATCCACAAGCGCATTAAGTTCATTTGTGGTGTATGCATTGTCAAACTTAAGGTTAGAATAACCGGAAGCATGAGAAATATACGAAACATATTCCGGAGGGACGATAAAATATGCCGGATATCCCTTAATCTGAAATTTTCCGTATACTGCACCTGCTATATATGTCTGTTCTGCAGGATTGGTAAGGTCATTTCCGGATTGGTTAGTAGCATATACATTTTTTACTGCAAAGTTTGTCTCTGACTCTCCTATTGAAAGAGCCTGTGCAACAATTCCAAAATTGACTGCATCACCTAAAACCGACTTAAAATTATCTGTTCCTGCTTCATGCTTCTGATAAACTGTAACTGCAAAAATCGAAAAGCTATCTTCACTGAATTCAATTTTCTCAGTATCATTGACCTCTGCAGTAGCATCGGAAAGTGTTATTACTTCAATATCATCAGATGAAATCTCTGTTGCTTCTACGGTACTGGTAATCTCTGATGATTCTTTAACCTCTGCCTTGATAGGTAAATGAACAACCGCAATATCATTTTCATCAAGCACAGCCAGCTCGTTTGTGAGCTGATTGTTTTTAAACTCTATGCTGACACTCACAGCTCCCTCTGCAGGCTCTATTTCCTGTCCCTCATACCAGAAAGCTATATCATACATGAGTGTGTTGGTATCCGTGTATTGACTTACAGAGTCAAACCCGGATTCATCAGCTATGGTCTGCGCATTATCATTGAGCGCATCCATATATGCATCATAGTTGTATCCTTCTGTCTTATCAGTAATTTGTGTGATCACAAGCTCCGCATCGTCCGGAATAGCACCCGGAACCTGCAATTTGGCTGTAATGTTAACTTTATCATCCTCATAAACATACTCAGTCTGTGTTCCGGCTGTGTATACAAGATTAAGTACTGTATCTTCTGTAAGTCTGGTATACTCCACACCATCGGTACTGTAGGAATAAACAGTCACTTTTTTTGTTATTACATCATCTTCTGCCTCTGAATCTTCTGAAGCACTGTCAGATTCTTCATAAGAGGATGAATACGATGCTTCATCTTCATTTACTTCATATTCCACTGTTTCATTTTTTATACTTGTAACAACTTTGTTTCCGATTGTTGCCTTAAGGTAAGAATATGAAATTGTTTTGAAAAGACCTGATTTTACCTTAACATCGCTATAAGGCGGATTATCCTGATCATTAAGTACCAGTTCATCATCAAAATCCGGAAGTTCTATATCTGTATACTTATCCGAATCAATTTCATCACCAAACTCATCAATAAGTGTGGCTGTTAAACTAATCTGCTTTATCTCATTAGCTGTGTTTTTTTCTTTATTTTCTTCTGTGGAAGAAGCAGAACTTGATGCACTTGTGGTATCCTCACTGCTTGACATACACGAAGCATCAGAAGAGCTTGAAGATGCACTATCTGCGGCACTCACCGACGTTTCCGATGAAGCGCTTGCCAAAGCGCTGCCGGATTTATCCGATGAATACTTCACAGACGATTCCCCGGATGAATCTGCATCTGAAGAATCAGAAACAGCTTCATCCTCCGGAATCTTATCTAAATCTTCCTCCCTACTTCCGACATCTCCTTCTTTCGCTGAGTCCCCACCCGGCAGCCCGGAAATATCAGAAGCTCCAATATCTTCAGAAGTAGCTTTTTCAGCTTCTTCTATATTTTCATCAGAATCCTTTTGAGAATCTGAAGAACCCATTTTCATCTGCTCAATCAAACCAGCTTCAAATTCATTATCAGCTGTTTCAAGAACAATACCTACCTGCGAAGCACCATCTTCAGTCATGGCTGTTGCAGGCTTATTCAGCATATATAATGTACCAGTGCCTGTTATGACTGAAACGCAAAGTGCAAAAGCAAGCCAGCGCCTTTTGTTTCTATGTCTTTTTATGTACTTTTCTGCGCGATTTTCATCATTATTGCGCATACATTTTTACCTCTGACAACTAAATTTTTTTTATAATCCACCAAAAGAACTAAACGGAAATACTCTAAATATGACTTTTCCAATCAGTTGTTCCTTGGTCACACAACCTACGATTGTAGATCTCGAATCTATAGATACACTTCTATGATCTCCCAAAACAAACCACCTGTTTTCCGGTACCTGATAAGGAAACGTGATATCTGTCGGTTCAAGTGATTTTTCAGTAATATAGGACTCCTCAAGGATTACACCGTTTATAGAAACATTTCCTTCACTGTCAATGTCAATCCAGTCTCCGGGAGAACCAATAACTCTTTTTACCAGTACCTTATTGTTGTAATAAAATGCAAGCAATTCCCCCGGTTCAAACGAAGTACTATTTTGAGCTATAACAATCTGTCCTGTTTCCAATGTAGGCGTCATGCTGTCACCCGTAACCTTTAGCACTGTCACGTAAAAGCTGGACACCAACACCGCGAAAGCTGCTACTACCACAACAACTATGATGGTGTTTCTCATAACTCTTTTGTATTCATTTTTGTTATTAACACGCTTTAGTTCTTTTTTTAGTTCTTCAATAGAAGGCTTTGAATTCTGAACTTCACTCATCTTTTTTCCTTCTTGTTCGCCTCTTTGGCTTAACTTCTTCCTCATCACTCTTAGCCATATCGAATGTTTCGGTGTTAACTGCTTTTTCCCTTACAGCAGCCGCCTTCTGTTCCTTAGCCCTTAGCGCTATATCTTCAAGCTGCTTTTGCTCAGCCTCTTTAATTCTCGCCCTGCTCTCTTCGATTTCTTTCATAAGCTCGTTATATTCTTTTTGAGCATTTTTCTTAAGTGTTTCAACGTACAGATCAGCAGCCTTCTGACCGGCTTCCATTATTCCTCCAAGCTGTATGGAAGCTTCTGCAAGTGATTGCGAGTTTTCTATTTTACTCATTGCATCATCAACTTTCTGCTGCATTTCCTGCTTTTCTCTGGCAAGTCTTGCCTTTAAACCTGTGATATCTTTGTCAAATTTAGCCTGCATCTGAGCCTTCTGTTCATTAAACTTGGCTCTCATTTGCGCTTTTTCTTCATCAAAGCTCTTTAGAAGTGCTGCTCTTTCCTCTGTCATCTCATGCTGCATCTGCATTTTTTCTCTTTCAAGCTGTTCTTTGTACTCTTTCTCATGCAACTTCGCAGCTTCAGCTTCTTCAGAAAAAGCAATCATCATTTCCAACAGCTCTGCTCTGCTTAATTTTTTTAAATTATTTTCTGCCATATTCTTTTTCCCGTAAAAAACAATAAAGGCATCTTGCAGAAGACCACCTAGTCCATGCAAAACACCTTTGACAATATTAGATAAAAGGCATTGCAAAGCTGATTAGTCACAGGAAAATATCCTTGTACATCACACCATAACCAATGATGTGCGCTCCTCCTTGAGCTTACACGTACTATTATTATTCCAATAAAAAAGCCGGCCAATTACTCAGTCCGGCCAATTATTTAGTACCTGCAAGGTACCAGCAACTGGCTATCTGTCACAAAAAGTGATTAAGACCCTTTAGCTTTGCGTCACCATCTTTCGATGATTTTGCCTTTAAATTTTATGAATCAAAACTAAAAAAAATTAATTTTATTTAAATTAAGTTAAGATTATTTTTAATCAAGCAATTACAATATACATTACACGACATAGAATTACAATAGATTTTTCATAGAATTTTCACAGTTTCGAATCAAAAAGAGCCGGGCATCAGTCCGGCTCAATGATTCAAAATTTCATAATCTATTTATAAATTTTTTAGTTTCCTTTTTTTAACGTTTTAATCCTCTTAAGACTTGCAATAATTCATCAGAGGTAGTTATAACTTTACTATTAGCCTGGAAACCTCTTTGAGTAGTTATCATATCAGTAAACTCTTTTGCCAGATCAACATTACTGCCCTCAAGAACACCGGCAGAAATATATCCTCCATCTGCAGTTACATCCATATACATCGCAGCACCGGAGTTAGGAGAAGCAGCGTAAAGGTTATCCCCTACTTTTTCAAGACCCATAGCATTATTAAACTGAGCTACAGCAATCTGTGCAATCTTGATTTCCTGGCCATTGGAATATCGGGCATATATTGAACCATTATCTGTAACTGAAAGATTTGTCATGGTTCCTTCAGGATACCCCTGATTCATTCCTTCTGTATCGCCCTTGTATCCGTAAATAGTAGACGAATGGCCACTCATATGACTAGCATAATTGGTTGTATGTGACAAGTCCAGATTAATAGTTCCTAAAGCAGCATCGCCGACTACATTAAGCACATATTGCCCATCTGTATTACCATTTGCACTTACCAATTCACCGTTAGCCTTATTATAAACAAGATCAATACTTACTTCATTGGTAAAAGAGCATCTTTTTCCATCCGAATCCAGTATCCTGTCAAGCGACATATTAAATGTATTATCTGCATCATCGCCGCCATCTGTAAGTTTAAATTTTAAGGTATAGGTATTTCCATCTGTTCCATATACTTCAAGTTGCAGTGTTTTGCCTTCTTTCAATGAAGAATCATCTTTATCTATGTTTCCTTTATAATATGCAGCTGTAGTTGATGAGCCTGCCATAGTCATTGTACTGTCATTTATCAGGGCTAAAGGTGATTCAATGGCATTACCTATCTCTCCATCTCCCATTATTCCCATTACATAATAGCCGTTGCCCTGTGTAACAAGGTTTCCATCTGCATCAATGGTAAAAGAACCATCTCTTGTATAATTAACCACCTGATTTGTCTGGTTGGGGCTGATGCAGAAGAACGAGTCTCCTGTAATCATGAGATCAAAAGCATTATTGGTAGTTATAGCCTGACCTTGAGAAGTAATGTTGGTATAAATCGAGCCAACTTTCGCTCCAAGTCCAACCTGTGACATATTGGTATTTGCTCTGTTTGCATCGCCAATTCCGGTATTCTTTACTGTCTGATATAAAATATCCTTAAAACCTGTTGCCTGTGATTTGAATGAAGTTGTATTGACGTTTGAAATATTGTTTCCAATAACATCCATCTCAAGAAGATGCGTATTAAGGCCTGATACGCCGGACCAAAGTGATCTCATCATAATACATGTCCCTCCGGAAAATATTAGCAGTTACTGATCCATCTACCGGCAACTAATGACATCCATGTACTCTAAGTCGCATAAAGATACTAATTGCTATTTTTTTTATCGGCTTTGAAAATAATTTTATTTAGGATATTTTAGAAATAATAATGCTATTTTTTTTCAAATCTGCAATAATATGATGTAAGATTTAAATGTAGATGTATAAATCCTAATTATCGTAACAAGGTAAAGGCAGGAGATTTTATGGACATAAAAAACAGAAAAAACACAACTGAATTAAAGGATGAAATCAGCGAAATCGTAGATCTGATTCTTTCAGATTACACAAAGGGAAGAGATATAGATCAGATGGATGTCTACAACCAGCCTGACAGAGATGTGGTAAAAGACATTGTTATAAAGCTTCTTCGTATTATTTATCCCGGATATTCAAGAGATAAAATTTACAGAAGTTACAATGACAATAACAGAATTGCTGTTGTTATTGAAGATGTCATTTACAACATGCAAAAGCAGATAGCAATTGCATTTCATCATAGCCCTGACTACAAGAATGCATCCGACGAGACCCTTGACTGCGGTGCAAGATGTATTACCTACGAATTTTTCAAGCAGATTCCGAAAATCAGAGAATATGTTAATACCGATTTGCAGGCATGCTATGACGGAGACCCTGCTGCCTATAGCAAGGGAGAAATAATACTCTCCTACCCTGGTCTTCTTGCAACATCGATCAACCGCATTGCTCATGAGCTATATCTTTTGAAAGTGCCGCTTATCCCAAGAATGATGACAGAATATGCTCACAGTAGGACAGGTATAGATATTCATCCCGGTGCAACCATCGGAAAATATCTTATGATTGACCACGGCACAGGTATTGTTATCGGCGAGACTTCAATAATCGGTAATCATGTAAAGATATATCAAGGTGTTACCATCGGCGGTCTTTCTACACGCGGAGGGCAGGCTCTAAAGGGAGTAAAGAGACATCCTACGATAGAAGATAATGTTACAATTTATGCCGGTGCATCAATACTTGGCGGAGAAACTACAATCGGTAGCGACTCTGTAATCGGAGCAAACGCTTTCATTACAGCATCAGTTCCTTCCGGAAGCCGCATCAGCATGCAAAAATGTAAGTAATAACATAAAATAAAAGTTACTACTCATCAAAACTCCACATTTCGTGAGACCTTAATACAAACAAAAAAATAAGTCGGACGGCAAAAAATGTCAACCGGCTTATTTTTTATTGCAAAATACAAGAAGTCATAGGTTTTACCTATACATTTTATATGAATTCACAGCTTGCAAATATATTATTTACTGCGGCGGTGTATTCTCCTTTGCTGCGTGATTTTCTTATAACTTTTAAGTATTTATCGCAATCTTTAAAATGCACATGCAAGAATGCCCAGTGTTCAAGCATTTTAAATACGACATTTCTGTCTTCCAAAATAAATTTCTCATACTCAGTATACAGCCTGTCAAGATATTCTCTTAATTCACTTGCTTCCAGTTTTGAGCCGCCCTTAAGCTGCCTTGCCAGTGAAGGATCTGCAAGGAGCCCTCTTCCAAGCATGATAGCATCAATCAGGTGCTGTTCTTCCTGTTCCTTTGATCCTCCACAGATTTTTTCACTGATATTTTTATAATCCTTCACCGTAAAAATATTTCCGTTATAGCAAACAGAAGCTTTTCCTCCATTCTCACGATAGACTTTTACTGCTTTCGCATAAGCATCCGTTCTTGGTTCTCCCTTATAAAAATCTTCTCTAATCCTTGCATGTACAGTTATTTCTTTCAACGGATACTTTGACAAAATCTGCATTAATTTCAAAGACTCTTCCTCATCATAAAATCCGAGCCTTGTTTTAACAGATATGTCGGTGCACTCTTTAAAGATTGCATCAAGCATAGAATCAAGATAATCCGTGTCAAGAAGCATCCCAGAACCTTTATGCCTGTTGGTAACAGTTGCCACCGGGCAGCCAAGATTTAAATTTACTTCATTATACCCAAGTTCCCTCATCTGATTCGCAGCCCAGATAAAAGTATCTGCTTTGTTTGCCATTATCTGGGGAATAATCCGGTTTCCATAATCATCAAAACCCTCAGTCAATTCCGGCATAACATCTTTCTTTTCTCTTTTTTTGAAATGATAATTACTATGAGCTGTCAAAAACGGAGTAAAGTACTTATCAACTCCATCGCCAAACATGCTGTGATGAACATTTCTGAGCGGATATAATGTAATCCCTTCCATGGGTGCAAAATAAATTTTCATAATTTCCTCTTTCCAAATTTTACCGTTACTGTTCACTCGCATAAAGCTCGCTCCAGTAACTAATTCGCGCATTCATTCCAGATCGACTTCGTCGAAGGAATGCGCTCACTCCTGCATCAAATTCTCACGAAATGCGCAGCTTAGTGCGCATTTCTGTCTGAACAG
>JAFSQI010000031.1 GCA_017446685.1 Butyrivibrio sp. | reverse complement strand
GTTCACTCGCATACTGCTCGCTCCAGTAACCACTTCGCGCATTCATTCCAAATCGACTTCGTCGATGGAATGCGCTCACTCCTGCATCAGGTTCTCACGAAATGCGCAGCTTAGTGCGCATTTCTGTCTGAACAGTAACTATTATCAAACACTCAAAACTACGTGAACTGTAATTTTACTCGTCATCTTCTCCCAGAATATCAGCCGGATTCTCATGAAGAACATATATCCTGTAATACAATCCAAGCGCCTCGAAAAGATCCTGTCTCTTTCTTCTGACCTTTCTTACCAAAAGACCTGCTGTGATCTCATCATATGTTATATCCTCTTCATCTGCATTTGTCTCGATACTGATACTTCCATCTTCCTCAAATACAATGGTAAATATGCCTCCTGCCTCCTGAGTAAAAAGAACACTTATAATATTCAGCTCTTTTTTTATGCTTTCAGGAATGTCTTTAAATACAGGATTAAAGTAATATTTCTGTTCATAGGCATTGGCTCCGCACAGCACAACTCTTCCGCCTGCTGCCGCCTCAAAAACTCTTGCCTTGTTGGTCTTTTGCATCTCATCTATTTTGAGATCTTCCTTGCCGTTTGAACTATCCTCTTTTTCAATAAATTCTTTTCTGTATTCTTTTTCAAAATTCTCTGCGTTCATATCTTTCCTTCAAAAAACATTTATAATTTAGTAATCACTCCGGTGAATCAGTGTTGCCAAAATCTTTGAGCTGCGGTTTACTTCTTCTGTTCTTGTCATAAAGAATCTGCAATCCTCTCAGCGTAAGAATCGGGTCATAGACATCGATTTCCTCTGTCTCCTCAGAAATGATTCTCCCAAGTCCGCCAGTTGCAATAACCTTGGCATCCAAAAAGCCCGAGGCTTTTTTCATTTCATTTATTATATACTTGCTCTGCCCGATCTGGCCATATATAAGCCCCGCCTGCATACTTGAAATAGTTTCCTTTGCAAGAATGCTTGCCGGCTTTTTTATCTCTATTTCAGGAAGCTTGGCTGTATCCTGCCAGAGAGCTTTTGCAGAAATTCTGATGCCCGGACTGAAGACTCCGGTAAAAAGCTCGCCTTTATCATTGACCATAATATAAGTGGTAGCAGTACCAAAGTCAATTACAAGAACAGGTCCGCCGTATATCTCGTAACCGGCAACCGCATCAACTATAAGGTCAGGCCCAACTTCTCTCGGATTATCAGTGGCTATTTTAATGCCTGTTTTGATTCCCGGTCCTACAATGTATGGCTTCTTGCCGATATATTTTATAATGGCATTCACAAGTGCATGCATAACCTTCGGAACAACGCTTGCAATCATGCATCCCTCTATTGCGGCTTTATCCACCTTGTTCATGGTAAGCATAGACAGAATATCAATTCCATATTCATCAGAAGTACGTGCAGTTCCTGTAGTCATACGAAAAGAGCTGACTAATTTACTTCCACTGAATACACCATATGTAATATTTGTATTTCCTACATCAATTACCAGAATCATATCCGCCTCCACAAGTATTACCGGATAAAAAACATTATAAACATAAATGTTTTTTGAACTGCTTTACGCGTAGCTGTAAAGTCCTCTTACAGAAACCTCACCGCCGTTTATTTCATACTCATTACCCTCTTCATCGGATACGATCAATGCACCTGTGTTTGTAATTCCATGCGCAATTGCCTCATATTCGCCTTTCGGGTCCAACACCTTGACGATCTTTCGCCTGTTTATAAGGCGTCTTTCATAATCATCCTTCAATAATCTAAGGTCATAAGTCTCGATGTATTTTTCATAATTTTCTTCGAATCTCTTCATACAGCAGGCAACTACCATACTCCTGTCAAGCTTAACTCCGGTAGTACTGTAGATAGATCCCGCTATATCTTTGATATCGTCAGGAAAATCTGTCATATTTACATTGATTCCTACTCCGATAACTACATTGTTGATTGTATTATCAGGATTCATATGAAGCTCTGTCAGTATACCACAAATTTTTTTCCCTGCAATAACAACATCATTTGGCCACTTGATCTGCGGATAGTTTTTACATTCTGCCAAAAGCTGTCTCGGAATATCAACAAGTGTCGATCTGCTGAGCTCCTCATCTTTAGCAATAACAAGTGCCGCCTCAATTCCTTCAGCTATGGACATTCCCATGATAAGTGTCAGCATGGATACCTTATCCGGCGGAGCAGTAGGCCTTACCAAAAGACTCATCGCAATATTCGTACCTTTTGGTGTTTCCCATGTTCTTCCTCTAGATCCACGGCCTGTTGTCTGATGATCTGTTACAACCAAAGTACCATGGGGAGCCCCCTTCTCTCCAAGTTCTTTGGCATTATCATTAGTTGAACCTGTTTCCTCTATATAAATAAGATTTCTTGCAGCCCACTTTGTGTCGAGCTGTCTTGTAATGTTTTCCCCACTAAGCATTCCCTCTAATCTCCAATGTCACATCGTTTTGATCAGTTTTTTTCTTTGAGTGTTGCCAGCATGACCGCTTTTATTGTATGCATACGGTTTTCTGCCTCCTCAAAGACAATAGACCTGTCAGACTCGAACACCTCATCGGTAACTTCCATCTCATCAAGTCCGTATCTTTCTTTAATATCTTTTCCAATACCGGTATTAAGGTCATGGAATGAAGGCAGACAGTGCATAAATACACACTGATCTCCGGCATTGTTCATGATATCCATATTCACTCTGTATGGCTCAAGATCCTTGATTCTCTCTTCCCATACTTCATCAGGCTCACCCATGGAAACCCAGATATCTGTATAAATAACATCTGCTCCCTTTGTGCCTTCATATGCATCCTCACAGAAATCAATCACTGCTCCTGTATCTTTTGCAATCTCTTTACATGTAGCAATTAGCTCTTCAGAAGGAAAATACTTCTTGTTGGATACAGCAGTAAAATGCATACCCATCTTAGCACAAGCTACCATAAGCGAATTTCCTGTGTTATATCTTGCATCACCCATGTAAACCAGGTGAATTCCTTTTAGCTTTCCAAAATGCTCTCTTATTGTCAAAAGATCTGCAAGCATCTGGGTAGGATGAAATTCATTAGTAAGTCCGTTCCATACCGGAACCTTACTGTACTTTGCTATAGTCTCTACTATTTCCTGTTCAAAGCCTCTGTACTCGATTCCGTCATACATGCTTGAAAGCACTCTGGCAGTATCTGCAATGCTCTCTTTTTTACCAATCTGAGAATCATTGGGATTAAGATACGTGGAGCCCATTCCAAGATCACTTGCCGCCACTTCAAAAGAGCATCTTGTCCTCGTACTTGTCTTTTCAAAAATAAGCGCGATGTTCTTGCCTCTGAGCTCATCATGAAGAACACCTTTTTTCTTCTTATCTTTGAGCTCTGCTGCCAAGTCCACCAGATATTCAATTTCTTCCGGTGTGTAATCCAGTAGTTTCAAAAAATCCCGTCCAAATAAGTTCATGGTCCTCCTCCTATAAACAATATCTTCCCAAGCATAAAATTTCAGATTGCCCAGATCTTTATGCAAAAAAGACTCCCTCACTTTGATACAGTAATGTTCTAATGTGCAATCACTTTCATAATATCATACTCAGCCCGTGTCGAAAACCTGCTTTTTTATCATATATATGCAAAAGAAACCACATTCACATCTTTTTGACGTGAAATGTGGTTCCATAAATTTATTATTTGATATTACCAGAATACATGTGCTCCGATGATAATTCCCTCTCGTCCGTTTACTCTTCTGAAATGAAGTGCAGAACCAACTGTGGTCTCACCGTTTATAGCCGCCTCCGCAGCCTGGTAGTTCATATCGTAAATCTTGCCGCTGTTATATACCTTGGCAACAGTTCCATTAAGCGCAGGGGTAAACTGACCTGAAGCATAAATTACACTGTAAATACTGTTTGGATAAGCTCCGCTCTTTACTCTGTTCATAACTACAGCACCCACAGCAACTCTTCCCTCATAAGGCTGATTGCCTGCTTCACACTGGATAAGTGCTGCAAGAAGCTTAACCTCATCAGCATCTGCGCTGACAGCTCCCTGGTTCTTGGTAAGTGCAGCCTTTTTCTCTGCTTCCTCACGAAGCTTGATAGCTGCAATTGTCTCACCCTGGTCAATCTTGAATTCAGTTGTCACATACTCTGCCTGAACATATCCTGTCTCGTCATTGTAGTCCACACTGATCCATCCATCGCCAAGATTTTCAATCATATCTACAAATGTTTTCTCGGAAAGAACTCCAAGTATCTCAGCATCTTCCGAAGCCTCTGCCCTTACATTAAGAGCACTGCTCTGACTGGTAACTATTTGCTTACCAACATCTGAAGCTGCATCAAGAGCGTCATCCCCGAAGAGAAGATATTCATCCTTGGCCCAACCCACAAGATCTCCGGACTGTATCTTGGTCCAGCCATCTTTTCGCTCGATAAGCTTGCCGCCACAATCCTTGTAAAGAACACCTACTTTATTGCTGTCCTCAGAGGGTTCTTCTCTGATGTTCATGGCTTCTGCAACATTTGCCATTACAAGTTTTGACTCTTCTGTCTCTGCTGAAGAAGACGATGAACTTGCTTCCGCAGATTTATCTACATTACTTGCCACTTTACACTCAGTCGCTCTACTGTCGATTCCAAGTGGAGAAATCGGACTGACTATGTTAGAGATACCAGCCGCAACGTCGGAAATAGTAGAGTTGCTCCTGGCATCTGCTGTCACTCCCATGGAAAAGAATAGTACAAAGACAAAAGCTAATCTAAAAATTTGTCTTAAAAATCCACGGGATAACATATTTGCCTTATTCATACCTTTGCTATCCTCGAATCGTTTTATTACCAGTATTCATACCACTGGCTGAAATTGTTACAAAATTGTTTCGATTTGTTACCAATACGAAAACATAAAGATATTAGCAAATATTATAAATTTTGTCAAATTTGGTCCGATTTTTTATACAATTTTATATTTTTCTCACTATTGTATAACTGGTCTAGTGTATCTGGCGAAGGCAGATTCTTGCATGAAATATCAGAACCCCGCATTTTCTGCGGGGTTCGTGACCTTATTATATAAAAATAATTTAAAGTTTTCTGCTCTTTTCAATACATGCTGTCACTGCATCAATAACTGCGCCTCTAAAGCCCTCTTCTTCCAAAATTTTAACAGCCTCTATTGTTGTTCCGGCAGGTGAGCATACCATGTCTTTTAATTCTCCCGGATGTTTGCCGGTTTCAAGTACCATTTTTGCACTACCAAGCACTGACTGGGCAGCAAATTCATATGCCTGCTTTCTGGACATTCCGCCTGCAACAGCCGCATCAGCCATCGCCTCAATGAAAAGAAATACATATGCCGGAGAAGAACCGCTCACTCCAACAACAACATCCATCATGGATTCTGGTACAGTGTACGCCTTTCCGAAGCTTTCAAGAAGTTCGATGACAAAATGATAATCATCATCTGTAACCATGTCATTTCTGCATACTGCCGAGCATCCTTCCAGAACAAGTGCAGGAGTATTTGGCATTACACGTATGATTTTTACCGGTTTTTCAAACTCCTTTTCAAGCCATTTTATTGTTTTTCCGGCTGCAATGCTAACAATCACCTTGTTTTCATCAACACTGTCCATAATATCGGCGATTACAACCTTGAGATACTGCGGTTTCACAGCAAGAATTATAATGTCTGATTCTTTGGCAACCGCCTCATTGGAAGTTCTTGTCTGAATACCGTATTTATTTGATACTTTCAGACGAGTTTCCTCTGTTGCTGCTGTTCCGATGATCTCATTTGGTCCCATAAGTCCCTTGGCGAGAATTCCGCCAATCATGGCTTTAGCCATGTTTCCAAGTCCGATAAATCCTACTGTCATACTGACCTCCTCCTTTGTCTTGAAGCTTCAAATGTAAGTATTGCAGAAGATGTAGCTGCATTCATTGACTCAACCCTTCCCTTCATGGGGATAAGGACATAGTTTCCGGCTGTATCAGCAGTCTCTTTTGTAAGACCGTTTCCTTCATTTCCAATCAAAAAAGCTGTCGGATAAGTGTAATCAAATTCATCGTAATCATGTGTACCTTTAAGATGTGCAGCATATGTTCTGACACCACTGTCATTTAACACTTTTACTGCTTCAGGAACGCTCTCAACGTATGCAAAAGGCATTCTGAAAACAGATCCCATCGTGGATCTTATTACCTTGGGATTATAGATATCCGCTGAACCTTTTCCAAGAATCACTCCTGTGACTCCGGCTCCTTCTCCGGACCTTAACATCGTTCCAAGATTGCCCGGATCTTGGATATTTTCAAGAACAAGAATTAACGGCATAGCATTCTCATTTCCGACACTATATCCTTTAACTACCTCTTCCCAAGTGTAATGATACTGTGAAATAACAGCAAGAACGCCCTGAGGTGTCTGTGTATCCGACATTTTTTTCATAACTTCCTCAGTAACCGTTTCTGCCCCATATCGCCACAGAATTTCTTTATCCTCTTCACCTGCATGGTCAAGAAACTTCTCTGTGATATACACTTCCCGAACCTGAAGCACGGGAGCCTCGCGAAGCATCTTCATTCCTTCTATTACAAACACATCTTCTTCACGGCGGGCTTTTGATTTTGTGACATAAGCAACCACCTTGCGAACACGCTCATTATTTACGCTTGTTATCATGCAGAACCTCAAATCTTCAATTTATCGTTAATTAACAAGTATCCTGGGAAACAATAGTTTTGTATAGTATATCAAAAAAAACAACAATTTCCCATATGAATAAAGAGATACTGAAATAATACTGTTACGGCCTCTTTACCGCCAATATTATAGTCAATATCTCTTTGTTATTATCTTTTTCAAAAAGATTAGTTCAAATTATAGAAAATCTCACCTTTAAAAATCAAAGAATACGTGCGATTTCGTACATGTACTCGTTGATGTTCTTCTTCATTGCAAGAGCTTCATCAATATCATAATCAACAAACTGACCGTTTCTGTAACCAACAACTCTGTTTGTCTTGCCTGCAGCAAGAATATCAGCTGCATAGCATCCCATCATAGATGCGTATACACGATCCTTACATGTAGGGCTACCACCACGCTGCATATATCCGAGGATGGATGCTCTTGTTTCAAGACCTGTTGCTGCTTCAATACGACGAGCCATTGATGTTGAATGACCGATACCTTCTGCATTTACGATAATGTGGTGTGTCTTACCTTTTTTACGATTGTCGATAATGTTATCAATGATACGCTGCTCATTGTAATCATATTTTTCCGGAAGAAGGATATCATCAGCACCATTGGCAATTGAACACCAAAGAGCAATATATCCTGCGTGACGTCCCATAACTTCTACGATGCTGACTCTTTCATGAGAAGATGATGTATCACGAATCTTATCAATAGCTTCCATCGCTGTGTTAATAGCTGTATCAAAACCGATTGTGTAATCAGTGCATGAAATATCAAGGTCAATTGTTCCGGGAATTCCGACTGTGTTGATTCCCTGCTGTGAAAGCTTCTGTGCTCCACGATATGATCCGTCACCACCGATAACGATCATTCCGTCAATGCCATGCTTACGGCAAATCTCTGCTCCCTTAGCCTGACCTTCAGGTGTTGTAAACTCCATACAACGAGCAGTTCCAAGAATAGTACCGCCTCTCTGGATGATATCGGATACGCTACGTCTGTCCATATCAATGATTTCCTCATTGAGAAGACCCATATATCCCTTCTTGATACCTTTAACCTTAAGTCCGTTTGCCAAAGACTTACGAACTACAGCACGAATTGCTGCATTCATTCCTGGTGCATCTCCACCACTTGTAAGTACGCCAATTGTTTTGATCTGCTTTGCCATGATTATTTCCTCGATTCCTCTAAATGCTCAATATTACTTTCGGAAAGACAATTTGTAATATTCTAAATATTGATAATAAACCGTATTTTTTCTACAATATATTATCGCAATTTTTTTTAATCCGCAATGGGAACGTTTCTGATTTCAAAAACTTTTAACATTTATTAACATTTTGACTATTTTCTTTATCATATTGCCATAATTTCACTTGGCAATACATATGTTCGTTGTTATAATCGTAGTTGAAATTTTCTGTTTAAGTTTCTGTTACAGGCTTCGTGCCGGTTAACAGTAATGGTTTTATCAGTTTTATCGGAGTAATTATGTCATTTACACATCTGCATGTACATACAGAATACAGCTTGCTGGACGGTTCCAACAAGATAAAAGATTACGTCAAAAGACTTCAGGATCTTGGCATGAACGCCGGTGCCATCACTGACCACGGTGTCATGTATGGAGTCATTGACTTTTATAAAGCCTGCAAGGAAGCAGGCATTAACCCTATTATCGGCTGCGAGGTTTATGTTGCCCCGGGCTCACGCTTTGAAAAAGAATCAGCTCAAACAGACGACAGGTATTACCATCTGGTTCTTTTGGCAGAGAACAATACAGGCTATGCGAATCTTTCTCACATAGTCAGCCGTGGATTCACAGAAGGCTATTATTACAAGCCCCGTGTTGATATGGAGCTTCTGGAGCAGTATCACGAGGGAATCATTGCTCTAAGCGCCTGTCTTGCCGGAGAAATTCCCAGAAATATTGTTAAGGGGACTCCTGCCAAGGCTAAAGAAGCTGCTATCCGCATGGATAGGATTTTTGGACACGGCAATTTCTTTTTGGAACTGCAGGATCACGGAATCCCTGCACAGCGACAGGTTAACGCTTCACTCCTGGCACTTTCACAGGAGCTGAATATTCCGCTTGTAGCGACCAACGACTGCCACTATACATACGAAGATGATGCGGAGGCTCATGACCTCCTTCTTTGCATACAGACAGGTAAAAAAGTTTCTGATGAAGACCGCATGCGCTATGAAGGAGGACAATATTTTGTAAAAAGCGAAGAGCAGATGCGCGCTCTTTTCCCATATGCACAGGAGGCAATAGACAACACACAGAAAATTGCAGACAGATGCCATGTGGAAATCGAGTTTGGCGTCACAAAGCTCCCTCATTTTGAAGTACCAAAGGGCTATGATTCCTGGACATATCTAAATAAGCTTTGTCTTGATGGGCTTCACGAAAGATATCCGGATGATGACGGTACTTTAAAAGCAAAACTTGACTACGAGCTTGGTGTAATACAGAAGATGGGCTATGTTGATTACTTCCTTATCGTTTGGGATTACATCAACTATTGCCGTGAAAATGGAATTGCTGTGGGGCCGGGGCGAGGTTCTGCCGCAGGTAGTATAGTTTCCTACTGCATGCACATTACCAACATTGACCCTATCAAGTACGACCTTCTCTTTGAAAGATTTTTGAATCCTGAACGAGTTTCCATGCCCGATATTGATGTGGATTTCGAGTACGAAAGACGCCAGGATGTAATAGACTACGTAACTGAGAAATATGGTGCGGATAAAGTTGTGCAAATCATCACCTTCGGTACACTTGCAGCAAAGGGTGTAATAAGAGATGTCGCAAGGGTAATGGATCTGCCTTACAGTTTCGGAGATACAATAGCAAAAATGATTCCGAACGAGCTTAACATTACTCTGGACAGAGCTCTGGAAATGAATTCCGAACTCCGCACACAATACATGACTGACGAGACAGTACATAAGCTTATAGATATGTGCAAAAAGCTTGAAGGGCTCCCCCGTCACACTTCCATTCATGCAGCCGGGGTAGTTATCTGTCAGGCTCCTGCCGAAGACCTCGTTCCGCTCTCACGCTCAGCAGAAGGAAATATTACAACTCAGTTCACCATGACTACAATTGAGGAACTGGGGCTTCTCAAAATGGACTTTTTGGGACTTCGTACTCTGACTGTCATCAAGGATGCAACTGAATATGCCAACAGATCTCTTGGCCTTAAACCGGGAGACAAAGGCTACATAAATATTGACGAGATTGATTACAATGATCCTGCTGTGCTTGCTTCTATCGGAAGCGGTCACTGCGATGGTGTGTTCCAGCTGGAATCAGGTGGTATGCAGTCATTCATGAAGGAGCTGCGCCCACAATCCCTTGAAGATATCATTGCCGGTATTTCACTGTATCGTCCGGGTCCTATGGACTTTATTCCGAAATACATAGCAGGAAAAAATGACGCTGGTGCCATAACCTATCAGACTCCGGAACTTGAGCCTATTCTAAAGCCAACATATGGCTGTATTGTCTATCAGGAGCAGGTTATGCAGATAGTTCAGCAGCTTGGCGGCTATACCCTTGGACGAGCTGACCTCGTAAGACGTGCCATGAGTAAAAAGAAACAGCACGTCATGGAAGTTGAGCGCGCAAACTTTGTTAACGGCAATCCCGAAGAAAATGTGCCGGGATGTGCCTCAAAAGGTATTTCTCCGGAAATCGGCAACGCAATCTATGATTCAATGATGGATTTTGCAAAATATGCCTTCAACAAATCCCATGCAGCCTGCTACGCAGTTGTTGCCTTGCAGACAGCATGGCTTAAATACTATTACCCTGTAGAATTTATGGCCGCTCTTATGACCTCCGTAATAGATAATCCGGGCAAAGTTTCAGGATATATCATGACCTGCAGAAATATGAATATCACTCTTTTGCCGCCTGATATAAACGAGGGATTTTCCGGCTTTTCCGTTACAGAAATTGATTCTTCACCTAACGACAAGCCTATCCCCGGCTCTGTTACAACCACTGCCCCGGGCCGCAAAAAAGCCATCCGCTATGCGCTTACAGCAATAAAAGGGATCGGTAGACCTGTAATTGCTTCGATAGTTAAGGAAAGAAGCTATCACGGTCCTTTTAAGAGTATAAATGATTTCCTTACCAGAATGCAGGGTCGTGAAAATGAGGTAAATAAAAGAGCTATTGAAAACTTCATAAAAGCCGGAGCCTTTGACTGTTTTGAAGGCACCAGAAAGCAGCTCATGACAGTTTATGCTCAGATCATGGATCAGATACATGCGTCAGGAAGGAATTCTATGGCAGGTCAGATTTCATTATTTGATCTCGCAGGCGAAGACACCAAAAAGCAATATGAAATTCCACTTCCCAATGTGGGTGAGTTTCCAAGAGAGCTCATGCTTGAATTCGAAAAGGAAGTCCTTGGAATATATGTTTCTGGTCATCCTCTTGAAGAATATATTGCAATGTGGAAAAAAAAGATTACTAATACCACGACAGATTTTTATCTGGATGATGAGTCCGGCTCCACAACTGTCAAAGACGGTGCAACTGTAACAATTGGCGGTATCATCAGCGATAAAAAGATTAAATACACAAAAAATGATCAGGTCATGGCATTTCTTGTTCTGGAGGATCTTGTTGGTTCTGTGGAAGTTATCGTATTTCCGAAAACTTATGAAGCCAATGCTCCAAGACTTAATGAGGATGGCAAGGTTTTCATAGAAGGACGTGTTTCTGTAGAAGAGGACAGGGATGCCAAGCTTATAGCAAGCAAGATTCTTACCTTCGATGAAATTACCAAGACAGTGTGGCTGCGTTTTGCCAATAAAGAGCAGTACGAGGGTAAACAAGCCGCAATAGAAAAGATAATCTCTGAAAGTGATGGCAAGGATGAGATAAATATTTACCTAAACGAAACAAAGCAGATCAAAAAATTAGGTAAAGCATTCACTATAAAAGCCGACAAATATATATTAGAGCAATTTGAACAAGTCCTTGGAAAAGAAAATGTTCAGGTAGTATAGACTTACAAAGCGTAGCAGTTATGATGACTGCTGCGCTCTTTTCATGGGTAAATATAATTTTTATGTCAATTACCTGTTTTTTTATATTTGTTAAGTAAATTTTTGATAATTTTCCGTACAAAACTGATAAAATATATATTAGACGTTTTATTGTGTGAATTTTAATTCTGAGTCATTACTAAATTAAAAAAGGTTCTTTTGTGTAATGCATATTTTTAGATTCAAAAAAACATCAATTACATTAATGCTTATATTGCTTTGCAGCATAGTCGGCATATTTGTTCCGGCTTTACCAAGCAGTGCCAAAAAAACCGTTGCCGGCAGTCTCACCACTTCCGGAAGTGGGTATTCTTATGTTGTGTACGATAACACAAATGGCCTTGCAACTTCAGAAGCAAATGCAATTGCCGAAACAGAAGATGGCTTTATCTGGATTGGTTCATACTCAGGACTCATACGATATGATAGTAATTCCTTTGTCATGATTGACCCTTCTTCCGGTATTACAAGTGTAATAAGTCTTTTTGTTGACAGCCATCAGAGATTGTGGATTGGAACAAACGATAACGGTCTTGCAATCATGGAAAGAGGAAGTTTAAAATTTATACGAAAATCCGATGGACTTCCTGCTGCTTCCGTTCAGGCTATTACCGAGGATTCTGACGGAAACTTCTATATAGCAACTACAAAAGGATTATGCATCATCGACCCATTCTACAACATAAAGGAAGTTGATTATCCGCAGCTTAAAAACAATTATATAAGTGACATAATTACAGCATTTGACGGGACTATATACGGACTTACAAAATCAGGCTGTATTTTCACCTTTAACAACTGTGAACTCAGCAAGTTCTGGACCCCTACTGATCTAGGTATAAATGGTGTTCAGGCAATATGTCCATCTGACAGTTTGTCAGGTTATATCTACCTTGGAACAGAAGGTTCATCAATTTATTATGGAAAACTCACAAGCACATATTTAATTAACAAACTATACGATATATCACCATTAAATTATACAAATTCAATGGATATTATTTCAGGGCGCCTTTGGATTTGTGCAGACAATGGTTTTTGTTCACTGGATAAAAATGTTCCTCATTTCTACAATAACCCTTTCAATAATTCCATTGAGGATATAATGTGTGATTACCAGGGTAATCTTTGGCTAACCTCTTCAAAAATCGGAGTTATGAAAATAGTTCCCAATCAGTTTGAAGATATAACAAAAAAACATTCTTTACCCAATGCAGTTGTTTCTACAACCTGTACATATGACAACAAATTATTTATCGGTACCAAAAATACCGGTATTCAGATTGTTGCGCGTTCCGGAAAAATAGAGTCTTTTCCAATCACTTCTGCCAAAACTGCTTCCGGCATATCTCTCGAAGTTACTGACCTCATTGAAATGCTTAAGGATTCCACAATCCGATCAATTATTATGGATTCTAAAGAAAACCTGTGGATTTCAACCTACAGTGAATATGGACTGATAAAATATTCAAATGGCGAAATAATCTGCTTTACACCTGAAGATGGCATGCCGTCAGATAAAGTAAGAGTTGTCCATGAATGTTCTGATGGAAAGATTGCCGTGGCCTGCATCGGCGGTGTAGCAATCATTGAAAACGACAGCATAACAGAAGTTTATAATGAGACTAGCGGTTTTCAGAATACAGAGATTCTTACAATATGCGAAGCTGAAAATCATGATCTTCTTGTAGGTTCTGACGGAGACGGTATCTATATCATCAATCACGAAGACAACAAAATATCTCACATCAGCTCAGATAATGGTCTGTCTTCTGATATAGTAATGCGTATAAAAAAAGATAAGACCAATAATCTGTACTGGGTTGTTACCAGCAACGCCCTCTGCTATCTTGATAGCGAATATAATGTATCAGTAATCAATAAATTTCCATATGCTAATAACTTTGACATTTTTACGGACAAACACGATAAAGCCTGGATTCTTAGCAGCAACGGAATCTATGTTGTTCCCACAAAACAGCTTTTGGAAAACGCAGATTTTCACCTAAGTTTTTATGATTATAAGAATGGTCTTCCTTACATAGCTACGGCTAACTCATACAGCCAGCTCTCAAGTAACGGAACACTTTATATTGCAGGTTCCAACGGAGTGGCTTCAATAAATATTAATGACCCGCTTAAAGAAAGCGAAGAAATCAAGGTTTTTACACCTTATCTTAGCGTCGACGGAAAATTTTATTACCCTGATGCTGATGGCATTTACAATTTGCCTTCAGACATAAAAAAAATCACGATTCCTTGTTATATCTTTACCTATGCATTTGATAACCCACAAGTAAATTACTACCTTGAAGGTTTTGATAATGCACCGTATTCAGTAAAAAGAAGCGAACTTTCCGAAATAAACTATACCAATCTGCCGGGCGGAAAATATCGTTTTGTCATAAATCTCGACAATGATCTTGATGCGCATGAAGATTATTCAATAATAATAAATAAGCACATGAGTCTGTTGGAATACAGATGGATTCAGATTTTTATATTTGTTGCTATTGCGCTTGTAATTGCTTACTCTGTTTGGAAACTCATGCATATCACCATCATCAGCAGACAATATGAACAGATCAGAATTGCAAAAGAGGATGCTGAAAAGGCAAACACTGCCAAGTCACGCTTTTTGGCAAATATGTCCCATGAAATCAGAACTCCTATAAACACCATCATGGGCATGAACGAAATGATTCTCCGTGAAGATACAGATAATGTTCCAAAAGAATATGTAAAAGCCATAACAGGATATGCTACAAATATCAGCCAGGCTTCAAACTCACTGCTTGGTCTTATCAACGATCTTTTGGACTTATCAAAAATCGAATCCGGTAAAATCGAACTTATCGAACAGGAATACGATACCTACGAGCTTTTACAATCTCTTTATATGATGGTGAGAGTAAGAGCCAACCAAAAGGATCTTACATTCGATACCAAAATTGATGAATATCTCCCCAAAAAGCTCTATGGTGATGTCAATAAACTAAAAGAGGTTATACTTAACATACTAACAAACGCCGTTAAATACACTGAAAGAGGCGGATTTACACTGATTGTTAATCAAGTTGAGCGCTCTGCGGATTCCTGCAAAATTTATTTTGCTGTAAAAGACACCGGAATGGGAATAAAAGAAGAAGATCTGCCAAAATTGTTTACCGCATTCAGGCGACTTGAAGAAGTAAAAAACAGTGGAATACAGGGAACAGGTCTTGGACTTGATATTTCTCATCAATATGTAGAATTGATGGGTGGTGAACTCAAATGCGACAGTGTCTATGGTAAGGGCTCAACCTTCTATTTTGTAATAGACCAAAAGATTGTAAACCCTGAAGGCATTGGTGTATTCAAGCTTGAGACTGAAAATACAAAGGTTCATAAATATGTGCCTAAGTTCATTGCACCTGACTGCAAGATTCTGGTAGTTGATGATAATGAAATGAATCTTCAGGTAATAAAAGGACTTTTAAGAGGTATTAAGACCAAACTTACTCTGGTTGACAGCGGCCAAAAATGCCTTGATGAACTGACAAAATGTAATGCGGATTCTTCAGGCAACGAGCAGCCCTACGACCTTGTGCTTTTGGATCACATGATGCCCGGAATGGACGGTCTTGAAACAATAATGCACATCAGAGAGAATTTCAAGGATCTGGTTGTCATTGCACTTACTGCCAATATAATGAATGGAGGCGCATTATTTTATAAGAACGCAGGCTTCCAGGATTACCTGTCGAAACCAGTGAATGTTGATGATCTTGAAAGCATGCTTCAGTCATATCTTCCAAAAGAAAAGATTCATGAAATCGACATTGATTCTAATGTTAATACAGATTTTTCACAAGAAGATAATGAAAATGAAAAAATGGATGAACTTCCTGACGAATACAAATGGCTCAAAAATGTGGATGGACTTGATGTCAATGACGGCATAAAGTATTGTGGGCTTCCTTCTGCATTCATAAAATTTATAGGAACATTTTATGACACTATTGATAATAAGAGCAACGAGATTGAAAACGCTTATAACACCGGAGACATTAGTTTTTATACGATCAAGGTTCACGCTTTAAAGAGCACTTCCAGAATTATGGGTGCAAAAGAGCTTTCATCTCTTGCAGAAGAACTTGAAGTCGCCGGAAATAACGTACAGTCTGCCAAAGACGTAGTTGAAAATACCAAATTTATAAACCTGAACACTCCGAAACTTCTCTCAATGTTCCGAAGTTATAAAGATAAATTATCTGAAATTGATAATATTCGCGAGGACGAAAAAAAGAAAGCTGAATTAAAACCACCAATTTCAGATACTGATCTGGCCAATGCATATGATGCCCTAAATGAATTTATTCCACAAATGGACTATGACGCAGTAGAAATGATTCTTGCGGAACTAAAAGAATATTCTATTCCTGAGAAAGATGAAAAAAACTTTAGAGAGATAGAACTGCATCTTAAGAATATTGACTGGGATAAAATGGACGAATTTATTAAAAACATAAAATAAAAAAACTCCATGAATGGGATTTACTCTCATTCATGGAGCTTTTCATTTTATATTATGCAAAAAACTTCTTTAACTCTTCTGCCTTGTCTGTCTGCTCCCAAGGAAGGTTAAGATCGTTACGTCCGAAATGTCCGTAAGCAGCTGTCTGCTTGTAGATAGGACGACGAAGATCAAGCATCTTGATAATTCCTGCAGGGCGAAGATCGAATACTTTACGAACTGCCTCTGTAAGCTTCTCATCTGAAACCTTTCCTGTTCCGAATGTATCAACAAGAATAGATGTAGGCTGAGCAACACCGATAGCATATGAAAGCTGGATTTCTGCCTTATCTGCAAGTCCTGCTGCAACGATATTCTTTGCTACATATCTTGCTGCATAAGCTGCTGAACGGTCTACCTTTGTGCAGTCCTTACCAGAGAATGCACCGCCGCCATGACGAGCAGCTCCGCCGTAAGTATCAACTATAATCTTACGTCCTGTGAGTCCTGCATCACCCTGAGGTCCACCAATTACGAAACGTCCTGTAGGATTGATGTAAATCTTTGTATTTTCATCTACCATAGCAGAATCTACAACTGCATCAATAACAAATTTTCTGATATCAGCATGGATCTGCTCCTGTGTAACCTTCTCATCATGCTGAGTAGAAATAACAATTGCTTCAAGTCTCTTAACTTTTCCGTTCTCGTCATACTCAACAGATACCTGGCTCTTACCATCTGCACGAAGATAAGGAAGAGTTCCATTCTTTCTTACCTCTGTAAGTTTCTTGGTAAGCTTATGTGCAAGGCTGATAGCATATGGCATATATTCTTCTGTTTCATTTGTAGCATAACCGAACATCATACCCTGATCTCCGGCACCGATTGCTTCAAGCTGCTCATCAGTCATCTGATTTTCTCTTGCCTCAAGAGCCTTATCAACTCCCATTGCAATATCAGCAGACTGCTGGTCAAGAGCTACAAGTACCGCACATGTGTTGCCGTCAAATCCCTTGGCAGAATCATCATAGCCAATCTCTTTGATAGTTTCACGAGCAATTTTTGCGTAATCAACATGTGCCTTTGTTGTAATCTCACCTGTGATGAGTACAAAACCTGTGCAAGTAGCTGTCTCACAAGCAACACGGCTCATAGGATCCTGCTCAATGCAGGCATCAAGGATAGCATCAGAGATGTTATCACATATTTTGTCAGGATGTCCTTCAGTAACTGATTCAGATGTAAAAATAAATTTATCCATTCTTTTTCCTTTCTAAAATAAAAGAAACCGCTTGTTGCGTGCACAAACAAGCGGAACTGATTAGTTTCAGATCCTCTTATTGCTCGTAGTCCAAAAAGGAATTGCACGCTCAGGTTGGCACCTTCCTGAAAAAAATCAAGGGGTTGCCGTGGCTTCATAGGTCCTATGTACCTCCACCACTCTGAATAAGAGAACAAATCAATATGTAAATAATAAGCAGACACCGAATAGGTGTCTGCTTAGATAATACATTATAAGTACAAATAAATCAATAGTTATTCGTTTGCATTTCCCTTAAAGATAACAATTCCCTTTTTCTTGAACTTTTTAGGAGTTTCTGCTACCGCTGTCTTTTCACATGCAGCTGCCTTCTCAGTTACTGCCTTTGACACAGTTTTCTTTACTGCAGGCTTTTTTACAACTCCGGCAGCATCAGCAATCTGCTGAACTACGGAAGCCTTTCTGGTAGCTGTGCCTGTCTTATTTGCTGTAGCCTGTGGCGCTGCCTTTGGAGCCGTCTCAGCTCTCTTAGCTGCATTAGCTGCTGCCTCAGCTGCAACCTTGGCAGGATCCTGAATTTTCATAGTGAGAGAAATTCTCTTTTTATCAAGTTCAACGTCAAGAACCTGAACGTCAACTATATCTCCAACGCTCACTGCTTCAAGAGGGTGTTTAATGAACTTATCTGTAATGTGTGAAATGTGCACAAGTCCATCCTGGTGAACACCTATATCCACAAAACATCCAAAGTCAATAACATTTCTTACTGTTCCCTTGAGAACCATCCCCGGCTTTAAGTCCTTCATATCAAGTACATCGCTTCTGAGAATAGGAGCCGGCATACTCTCTCTTGGGTCACGTGATGGCTTCTCAAGCTCGCTGAGAATATCTGTCAAAGTGATCTCGCCAATTCCAAGTTCCTCTGAAAGTTTCTTTTTATCAGCTTCGCTCACTTTCTTCAAAAGACTTCCTGCTGCGCTGTTTTGTTCATTTTCAGTCACTGACTGATTCTCTTTTACGCTATTTTTAGAAGATGCTTTTGTATCTTCCACAACTGCAAAATTACTTCCGGCTAAAGCTGCTGCAAGAGCTGCACCCATTGCTGTTCCTGTATTCTTTATTACAACCTGCTTCTGTTTCTTTTGTGGACGTGGCTTCTGAGCCGGTTTTTCTGCAGGCTTTGCAGTTGCTGCCTTAGCGGCATTTTTCTGTGCCATTCTGACATCGTCAAATGTGATTTCCAATTTATCCATGAGCTTTAATGTAGCGTCATATGATTCGGGATGAACACTGGTTGCATCTAGCGGATTCTCACCGTTGGTAATTCTCAAAAATCCGGCACACTGCTCATATGCCTTAGGCCCAAGCTTTGGCACATTCAAAAGCTCTGCTCTGCTCTTAAACTGACCATTTTCTTCTCTGTAATCAACGATATTTTTGGCAATAGTCTTGCTAATACCTGAAATATACTGAAGAAGTGGTGCAGATGCAGTATTAAGATCAACACCAACCTTATTTACACAATCTTCTACAACACCCTCAAGTGTCTCTCCAAGCTTTTTCTGGTTCATATCATGCTGATACTGTCCAACACCAATTGATTTAGGATCAATCTTAACAAGCTCAGCCAGTGGATCCTGAAGTCTTCTTGCTATAGAAGCCGCACTTCTTTGTCCTACATCAAACTGAGGAAACTCCTCTGTAGCAAGCTTACTTGCAGAATAAACAGATGCACCTGCTTCATTTACGATAACGTACTGAAGTGGCCTATCAAGCTCTTTTATCAGCTCAACGATTACCTGCTCAGATTCTCTTGAAGCTGTTCCGTTTCCAACTGAAATAAGGTCAACATCATACTTATCTATGAGCTTTTTAAGCTCTGCCTTAGACTCTTCTACTTTATTCTGTGGTGCTGTAGGATAGATAACCTTAGTATCAAGAACTTTTCCTGTAGCATCAACTATTGCAAGCTTACAACCTGTTCTGAACGCAGGGTCCCATCCAAGAACTGTTTTTCCGGCAATTGGAGGTGCCATAAGAAGCTGTTTCAGATTCTTTCCAAATACGGATATTGCTCCGTCCTCAGCCTTCTCTGTAAGCTCGTTTCTGATATCACGCTCAATTGCAGGCGCGATAAGTCTTTCATACGCATCCTGGTTTATCTCCTCGATCACCGGAGTTGTGACAGGATTGTCATTTTTTAACATCTTTTTATTGAGGTACTGAAGAATCTTATCCTCAGGAGCTTCAATCTTAACCACAAGGAATTTTTCAGCCTCACCACGATTAAGGGCAAGCACTCTGTGTCCGAGGACCTTATTTACAGGCTCTTCATAGTTGTAATACATCTCATAAACACTCTGAGCCTTCTCATCCTTGGCCTTACTGGTAAGGACGCCCTCTTCCATAGTTACTTCTCTGATATATGTTCTAAAATCTGCATTGTCTGAAACATCTTCAGCAATAATATCCATTGCTCCCTGAAGCGCCTCAGCTGCATCATTAACTCCTTTTTCAGGATCTATGTAGGCAGATGCCTCGTCTACAAGAGGCTTATCTGTCTCCTGTGCCAAAAGAATCTGTGAAAGTCCCTCAAGTCCCTTCTCTCTTGCAACAGATGCTCTTGTCTTTCTCTTTGGTCTATATGGTAAATAAAGATCCTCGATAGCCACCATTGTCTCAGCAGCAACAATCTTGGCTCTAAGTTCATCAGTCATCTTGCCCTGTTCCTCAATTGATGCAAGCACCTGCTCTCTTCTCTCCTCAAGACCTCTAAGGTATTTGAGTCTCTCGTCGAGATTACGGAGCTGCTCATCATTCAAAGAGCCTGTAACTTCCTTTCTGTATCGCGAAATGAATGGAATGGTGTTGCCCTCATCAATAAGCTTGACGGCTGCCTCAACCTGCCACTTCTCGACATTCAGTTCTTCTTTGATCTTTAATACGATATCCATAACATCCTCACTAATATGTTTTCTCCTTACTCTTTTGCCCAAAACTCCTAATAAAAGCTAAACTTTTACTTAAAGTTTCATAAAGAGCATACACTTATTCATTATAACAACGAATTTATACCGTTTTCAAGCATTTGTACGCCATTATGTTTTCTTTTCATGATCATTGTAAAAAAATGCCTGAATTTGATAATATTGCTGAATTATTGTAAAATTTAATTATCTATAAATATAAGAGGAAAATGTTGGATGGGCGAAAACGGGGAAGATAAATATTACTACAACAACTACAATTACAATAAAGCTCACAATGATCTTGATAAACACGTAAACATGGCTTCCGTAGCTCTTGTTTTGGGACTCATTTCGATTCCGTTCTGTTTCTTTATGTATACAGGAATCATTTTAGGAGGAATCGCCATTACTTTTGCCATTCTTTCAAAGGGTACAGCCAAAAAGCTGCTGCCTCAGGCAAAAAAAGCCATTATTTACGGTTCAATCGGAATAGTACTTGGATATGGAATAATCATTTCAAGTGTGCACACCATAATGACAGATCCAGGTTACTATCAGCAGCTCAATTCTTTTTCAGAACAGTACTATGGTGTAAGTTTTGATGAAATGTTAAAAGAAGTAGGAATCACCAAGTAACACAAGGAGGTGCCCATGAGTATAATCGGAGCGATAGGAAGCGGAATCACTAATTTCTGGGGCTATAGCGGATATACTCCACTTGGAAGCACGGAAGCTTCCGAAGCAAAACCTATATTAAATCCTAATGAGTCTACTGAGAAATCACCCGGCAAGCTCTCCTCACCTGCGGAATGTGAAACCTGCAAAAACCGCAAGTATCAGGATGGCTCCGATGAGATGGTTTCTTTTAAAAGTGCGCAGCACATCAGTCCTCAGGCTGCTGCAGCCAGAGTAAGAGGGCATGAAGCTGAGCATGTTGGTAATGCATATAAAAAGGCCGCTATGAACAACGGCAAAGTTTTGCAAGCATCTGTTTCAATCAAAACAGCCATATGCCCTGAATGTGGACGCACATATGTCTGCGGCGGTACAACTGCCACAAAAATAAAATATTCCAATGAAGAAAATCCTTATCAGAAGGCTCGTAAATCTATTGACAGACAAGCCTTGGTTGGGGCAAATGTAGATGTTGCCTGTTAAGGACTTAGGAGCAATTTCAAATGTCAAATACTAGTTCAGCACAGCTTAAAGCAATTGCCAAAGAAAAATCATTAGACCGTTATGGCACCTTAATTGGTGCCAACGTTCTGATTTTTGCAATACAGGTCATCCTGTCCGGAATCACAACGATTTCCGCCTCGGGAAACTTTATAATCCTGATAACAAATCAGATTATATCTATCATTTTAAATATTCTTTTGGGGGTACTTGTATCAGGTAAAGCCTACCTGTACATGAATCTTGTTTATTCACAGTCTACATCTGCAGCAGATATTTTTTTCGGACTGAAATTACATCCTGAAAAGGCTGTAATCATACAGTCTTTGTTTGTTGTTGTGGATTTTATAGTTTCATTGCCGGTAGCACTCTTATTGTTTTTTACCAATGAGAGCTCATCACCAAGTCTTATTTTTACACTAATAGCTATCGCTCTCATCGGAATAGTAATAAATGTATATGTGCAGCTTACCTACTCACAGGCCTTTTTTCTATTGCACGATTTTCCTGACAGAACGGCAAAAGAACTTCTGCATACCAGTAAAAAACTCATGAAGGGGAACCGTCTTCGCCTTTTATATGTAAACTTAAGTTACATTCCGCTTTATCTTCTTGGAATAATCACTTTATTTATCCCGCTTTTGTGGATAAGCGTTTACAGATATGCAACGGTTACGGTCTTTTACCAGGATCTGATTGCCGGCACAAGCTCTTCAAATACCCAATAAGGAAGGAATATTTATGGATTTAATTGATGCAATTCGTGCTATCGATAAGTCTCATGAAGATGATATATTAAACAGACTTTATACCAAGTGGGGAGAAAATCTTGACGAGAACAATATTTTAAAAGAGTATCCCCGTCCACAGTTTCAAAGAGACAGCTACATCAATCTAAACGGCAGATGGGAATACAGCATAGTTCCCGAAGAATCCAAAGATACCATTCCGGCAAAAATGGATGGAGAGATACTAGTACCCTTTTCTCCTGAATCCATTCTATCAGGCGTAGAACGAAGGTTGGAGCCTGATCAGTACCTATGGTACAAAAAAGTACTTCCGGATATTGAGCGTTCAAAGCCTGATTCAAGATTTCTTCTTCATTTCGGAGCAGTTGATCAATTTGCAGACGTATATATAAACTCTAGTTTAATCGGCAGCCACAGCGGTGGATATCTGCCCTTTACTATCGATATAACAAATTATCTTAAATATACACAAGACAGAAAAAAACTAACGCAAAATGTTCTTAGTGTCAGAGTAAAAGATACCAGCGACGCTTCTTTTCACAGCAGAGGAAAACAGACACTCAAACGTGGAGGTATGTACTACACTGCTCAGAGCGGAATTTGGCAGACAGTATGGATTGAAGAGGTTCCCGATACATATATTAGAGAACTTCGCATCAGACCGGAGGAAGATCTTAAAACAGTTTCGATAGTGGTTTCAACCAATAAACCTTCAAATGTTACTGTGCGTATTCCCGGACATGAGATGGTAAAGTCTCCGGCTTCATCAGACTCTTTTGATTCGGCTTTTACAGGAGATTTTTCTTTTTCATCAGACACCTATCCAAGTATAGGAGAGGATCATTCAGCGTCTGCTCCGTCATATTACCATTTTAAATTCACTTTGGATGATGCTCATCTGTGGAGTCCGGAAGATCCATTTTTATATCCGCTTAGAGTTTCCACTTCGCAGGACAAGGTAAATTCATATTTTGCAATGCGCTGTTATTCCGTTGAAAAAGATAATTCCGGCATAAGCAGATTTTGTTTAAACCACAAGCCATACTTTCTTATGGGCGTACTGGATCAGGGCTATTGGCCGGACGGTCTGTTAACTGCTCCATCAGACGAGGCATTCATTTACGATATAACCGAGATGAAGAGGCTTCATTTTAATATGCTAAGAAAACATGTCAAAATTGAGGCTGCAAGATGGTACTATCACTGTGATAAGCTTGGAATGATTGTATGGCAGGACATGGTAAGCGGCGGCTCTTCTTATGCCAAGCCTGTTGTTTCCTATCTTCCTACTCTTTTCCCAAAGGTGTTTGGTCACATGCCTGACGGACCTGCTACCTACAAGACTTTTTCAAGAGGCTCCGCCGAGGGTAGAAAAGAGTGGCTTAATGAAATGCAGAATACAATAAGATATCTGTACAATGTTCCCAGCATTGCCACCTGGGTTTTGTTTAATGAAGGTTGGGGACAGTTCAATGCTGCCGGTGCCACAGTCATGGCAAGAGAGCTCGATGACTCAAGGCCAATCGACCAGGCAAGTGGCTGGTTTGATGAGGGAAGCGGAGATTTCAGAAGTGTCCACAATTATTTCAGGCCGCTTTCTGTTGAACCGGATAAAGCAGGCAGAGCCTTTGTGGTTTCGGAGTACGGCGGATTTACCCTGCACCTGGACGGACATTGCAGCGTAGACAGAGTGTACGGTTATAAAAAATATGACACCATCGATGAACTTGGTGTCGCATACTATAATCTCATAAACGGCAGCCTAAAGCCACTTATTGCCAAAGGACTTTCCGGCGCTGTATACACTCAGGTTTCTGATGTAGAAGAAGAAGTTAACGGTCTTATGACCTATGACCGCAAGATTACAAAAATAAATCCAAATCTTGATCCAAGTCTGTTATCAAACATGGATCATGCACTTTCAGAAGCAATAAAATAAAAAGAATGTTTCTTTGCAACAAGTACATCTATCGAAAGTGCGCATCTATAAAAGAAGACTAATGCCAAGACTCTAGTGCATTAGTCCTTTTTTATTTAACCGTCAAATATTTTTTGCAAACGATTTCTCACCTTGAAAAATCCCGGAATAAGGAAGGCATCAGCCATTACCCACGCCACAGGACTTGCGAAACATATAGCAATAAATCCAAATTTCGGCACTAAAAAAGTTGCAACAAGAGTTCGTCCAATCATCTCCATTACACCTGCAAGAATCGCAAACATTGAGTAGCCCATACCTTGAATAAGGAATCTGACGATATTTACAAGTGCAAGCGGAATATACATCACACTGTTAACTATCAAAAACAGATGTGCATTATCGAGACAGGCAACCTCGCTGGCATTTAGGAAGATCATAGCAAAATTTCTTCCAAAGAAATACAGTATCACAAATGCTATGACTGAATATATACTTCCAATTTTAACTGCGGCCTTTAATCCGTCAGTAAGATGGTCAAGCTTTTTGGCTCCCACGTTCTGTCCGCCGTATGTTGCCATTGTTGATCCGAGTGCATCAAAAGGAATACAGAAAAACATACTGACTTTACTACCGGTTGTAACAGCCGTTACAGCATCTTCTCCAAGTCCGTTTATCGCAGTCTGAAGGATGACACTACCTATAGCAGTGATAGAATATTGAAGTCCCATAGGGACTCCCATATTAAACAGGATAAGAAAATGTGACCTGTCAAGTTGCCAGTCTTCTTTTGAAAGCTTTAAAATATCTATTTTCTTTAGTATAAAGACAAGACACATTATACCGGTTACAAATTGTGACACAACTGTCGCAAATGCTGCTCCAAAAATCCCCCAATGGAACACCATAATAAAAACAAGATCCAAAACGATATTTACAACTGAACCGACTATCAAAAACTGCACAGGATGCTTGCTATCTCCAAGTGCTCTTATGGTCGCCGCTAGAAGATTGTACATATAGGTAACAGGGATTCCCAAAAAAATTACGATAATGTAATTGTAAGCATAATCCAAAAGAGAATCCGGTGTCTTCATAAGAATCAATATCTGCCTGCAGAAAACACTTACAAGAAATGTCATTATCGCCGCAAAAACTGTGCAAAGTATGATTGCATGAGTATAGAACCTGCGCATACTCTTTAAATCTTTTGCCCCAAAACGCTGAGCTATAGGAATGGCAAAGCCGTTGCACACTCCCATACAAAATCCCATTATCAAAAAGTTGACGGCTCCCGTTGAGCCCATTCCAGAGTATGCCTCTTTTCCCAAAGTCCAAGAGACAATCGCAGTATCAATAATGTTGTATAGCTGTTGAAAAAGCATTCCCCAGAACAGAGAAAGCGCAAATCCCATTATAAGGCCCATTGGATTACCAACAGTCAGATCTTTAACATTTGATTTATTACTCATCTTTTTACCTTCGTATTTCAAAAAAAGTTTATGTTCGCTCATATATCAGCTGACAACTAAGTAGTAACGATGTTATACATTGAGCTTATTATTATTGTAAAGTTATTATTTATTTTGTACAATAATCCTATATTTTTTATTTGCAAATTAGTAGTTACTACGTTACTGTTCAGAGTTAAAATGCTACTAAAGTAACTACAGAAATGGAGATGGAATGGACAATTTAAAAGCAGTTGTTTCACTTGGCCACGAAGCCCTTGGCGTCAACACCAATGAACAGATGAATGCAACAAAAGTCACAGCTAAAGCTCTTGCAGATTTGGTGGAAGCAGGTTATCAGCTTACAATAACCCATAGCAACGGTCCGCAGGTCAGCATGATTCACAAGGCTATGACTGAGCTCCACAGAATTTATATAGATTATACAGCCGCTCCCATGTGCGTGTGCAGCGCCATGAGCCAGGGATATGTAGGATATGATATTCAGAATTCCCTAAAGACTGAGCTTACAGGTCGTGGAATTTCCAAGCCGGTCAGCACTATTTTAACTCAGGTAACTGTTGATCCTTACGATGAAGCTTTCTATTCTCCTACCAAAGCAATCGGACGTTTCATGTCAAAAGAGGATGCTGACATCGAAATCAAAAAAGGAAACTTCGTAGAAGAATATCCGGGCAAAGGATATCGCAGAATTATCGCTGCTCCAAAGCCAATTGACATAGTAGAGATTGATGCCATCAAGGCACTTGTAGATGCAGGTCAGATAGTAATAGCCTGTGGTGGTGGCGGTATTCCTGTAATCCAGCAGGGTCATGTATTAAAGGGCGCTTCCGCAGTAATTGAAAAGGATTCAATTGCCGGTAAGCTCGCAGCAGACCTTATGTCTGACAGACTTATCATTTTAACTTCAGTTCCTTGTGTATACAAAAATTTTGAGAAGGAAGATCAGGAACCGATCAGTAAAATGACCATTTCAGATGCCAAGAAATACATCGAAGCAGGTGAATTCGGTGAAGTTGATATGCTTCCTAAGATTGAGGCAGCTATACAGTTCCTTGAAGCCAACCATAACGGCTCAGTTCTTATCACTTCACTTTCATCAGTTAGTGATGCACTTAAGGGAAAAGCCGGTACATTCATTTCATTCGAGTAAAAAAGTGAGTACTTTTTAAATAAAAATGTGCGTAGTCCACAAAATACTGTGAACTATGCACATTTTTTACATTTACCATGAAATCAAATCGTTTTGGAATTACTTACGCCTGTTCTGCAACAGTCCCTGTAAGCTTTGGCTGAACATCTCCACGTATTTCAATAAGAGGTGAAGCCTTTCCTTCTATATAATCTCTTGTAATAGTAACTCTTCCGATATTTTCATCCTTTGGAATCTCGTACATGATATCAAGCATAAATTCCTCAATGATAGCTCGAAGAGCTCTTGCACCTGTATCTTTTTCCAAAGCCTTATCTGCTATAGCTTCAAGTGCAGAATCATCGAAGCGAAGATCAACTTCATCCAAAGCAAGAAGCTTTTGATACTGCTTCAAAATAGCATTCTTCGGCTCCTTTAAAATCTTAATAAGCATATCCTTGGTGAGCGCCTGAAGTGAACAAATAATAGGAAGTCGTCCCAAAAACTCAGGTATCATTCCGAATTTCTTCAGATCTTCTACCGTTACGTTTGTAAGAATATTGGGGTCATCTTCGTATTTATCCTTGAGGTCAGCATCAAAGCCTATTGAAGTCTGCTTATTGAGTCTTTGTGTAATTATTTCTTCAAGATCCGGGAATGCACCGCCACAGATAAAGAGTATATTCCTGGTATTAACTGTAGCAAGGGGAACCATTGCATTCTTGCTTCCGGCTCCTACAGGTACTTCCACATTGGAACCTTCAAGGAGCTTTAACATTCCCTGCTGAACAGATTCGCCACTTACGTCTCTTGATGTAGTATTCTTTTTCTTGGCAATTTTATCTATCTCGTCAATGAAAATAATACCATGCTCAGTCTTTTCAACATCATTGCCGGCTGCTGCAAGAAGCTTACTAACTACGCTCTCTATATCATCACCGATATAACCAGCCTCAGTAAGAGAGGTTGCATCAGCAATTGCAAGCGGCACGTCAAGAAGCCTTGCAAGAGTCTTTACAAGATATGTCTTTCCGCTTCCTGTAGGTCCAAGAAGAAGGATATTTGATTTCTCAATTTCTATGTCATCCATAGTATCAGTTGCAACTCTCTTGTAATGGTTGTAAACAGCAACTGACATTACCTTCTTTGCCTGATCCTGCCCGATAACATATTCATCCAGCTTTGCCTTAATCTTATGAGGCGCAGGAATATTTTTTATATCAAAAGCCGGCTTTGCGCCTTTTTCACTTTTTTTCTTTATCTTCTGTGTGTTTGGAATGCCTCCGCCCATGTTAAATCCACCGTTTGTAGGATCTCCCATGTTAAAAAATCCCATATTGGGAAATCCTCCGGTATTTTTATTGAGCTCGTTCATGAGAGTTGGATTATTCAACATATTCTGATAATCGAACTGGCTGACTGCATCCATTGTTTTGTGCATACAGTCATCACAAATACAAATATTGTTGGGAAGATGGAACATCTTTCCAGCTTTGCTTTCCGGTCTTCTGCACACAAAGCAGACATCTTCATATTCGCTCTTTGTATTATCTGATTCGTGGTTATCAGTATTTACATCATTTTTTTCCACTGTAATGTTATCTGTTCCATTACTCTTTTCGCCGGAATCTTTGATATCAACTCTCTCATCATCTGTGACTTCTCTGAAATCAAATTCGTCGTTTCTGTTTTCTGCCATTCGCTCTCCCTAAAAAATAGTACAAAGTTGTTGCCATTTAGACTAATGACAACAACCTCGTAAAACAGTTTATTTAGTGTCCGCCCTGATTTGAAGAATTACCGTTATTCTTATCTTCGGGCATTGCAGGAGCCTGCCTTCCATCATACTGATTAGCAGTCTCATCCTCAGCCGCATTGGAATCTTCTCCACCGGTTGTGGTTGTTGCTCCTCCAAGTGTAACATCATATGTGTATTCTGTATACTCTGAACCGTTCTGTCTCATTACTGTAAGTGTAACTGTAGTTCCCTGAGCATAGTACTGAAGTCTTGTCTGAAGGTCGTCCATTGATGTAATTTCCTGACCATCAAAACTTACAATAACATCACCTTTTTCAAGTCCTGCTGCCTCAGCTCCGCCGCCGGCTGTAACCTCTGCAATATATACGCCCTGTGGAAGTCCATATACCTGAGATACATCTGTAGTAACACTTACTCCTGAAATTCCGATATAGCCTCTTTCTTCATCAGATACCTTTATCTTTGTAGCTTCATTCATAAGTTCATCGATAATAGGCTTTGCTGCGGAAATCGGAATTGCATATCCCATACCTTCTACTGTATCTCCACCAATCTTGTTGGAGTTAATTCCTATTACTTCACCCTGAAGGTTAAGAAGAGCACCACCTGAGTTACCAGGGTTAATAGCTGCATCTGTCTGGATAAATTCTCTTGTTGTTCCGTCATCAAGTTCTACTTCACGATTAAGAGCTGAGATAACTCCAGTTGTAACTGACTGTCCATATCCAAGAGCATTACCAATTGCTATTGCAGGTTCACCAAGTGTAAGAGCATCACTGTCTCCAAGTGTTGCAACCTTGATACTGGAAAGTGTATCTTCTGTGAGGTCATCCATAAGAACTGCTATAACAGCAAGATCCATGTCTGAATTGGTTCCTTTTACATAAGCTTCAACAGTTGTATCATCGTCAAAGATAACTTCAAGAGTATCTGCACCTTCTATTACGTGATAGTTAGTTGCGATAAGAAGTTCTGAATCATTCTGCGCTACAATGATTCCACTGCCTGATGCTGTTGCTTCCTGTGTCTGTGTATATCCAAAATAACTTGCAGATGCTGTATAGTTGTTATGAATAATAACCATAGCAGGCATTACTTCTGAAACTACTGCTGTAACGTCTGTAACTACAGCCTTTGTCTCAGCAGAAACGGTTGTTGTCTTTACTGTAGTATCTGTAGACTCAACTTCTGTATCTGTAGTTGTATCCTGAGTATCTTCTGATTCTGCAACCTGTGTTCCTATGTCTGCTGCCAGCTTTTTGTTTGAAATTGTATAATAAGAAGCTCCTATGCCAACAACAAGGAATGCCAATATAACAACTGCTGCGACAACTTTTGCTGCTGTATTTTTCTTTTTTACAGGAGCTGCGTCATTTGCTGTTGTGTACTGATATGTTCCATAACCCTGCTGATTCTGTGAATAAGCATTGTTCTGATATCCGTTGCTCTGCGCCTGTCCATTCGGATTGTAGGAATAGCGGTTATTGTTGTAATTGTATGAATTATTCTGTTGACCGCTTCCATAAGGATATGAATAATTGTTGTTATTATAATTGGAATATGAATTTCCATTACTATTTTGATTATTCGTATAAGAACTTCCAGTGCCACTTCCATTTGAATATGAGTTGTAACCTACACCATTTTTGTCGTAATTATCATCTTCGTACATGATATATACCTCATCCTTTCTGAATTTATGGCTTTAGTATAGTTTCATTCTGTGACGGAATTGTGTTTTATTTATTATAAAAAAATAATATATTTGTTTCTACTTTTTGTTTTCTTATTTTTTTCTTTTCGTTTATAGTTTTTTTTCTCAAAAAAGACTAATAATCCTCTTCAATTACCTGAATTTCCATATAATCAAAGTCTACATCTTCAATAAAAGAATCCCGACTGAATCTGCACTTGGCATGAAGCTGAAAATCTTTCACAACATTATCAAGCCATATTGGCTTTGGAAGATCAAGCTCATAGCAGGCTTTTTCTATGGCATTCATTACTTTATGCGTTCTGGTATCCGTTGTGTCATCACACACAACTATATCTTTTAATAAATGATTATCATTTATCAGTTTTACCCACAATCTGAACATATAATTCCATCGAAAAAAATTCCGATATTCCTTCCAACTGTAAATTCTTTTGAATTACTTTAACAAAGTTCAATTCCACAATTTTTTAGTCCCTGCAAAAAACTTTCCTTATCTCTATTAATAATAAGTTCCTGCGGGAAACCTATCTCCGCAAGCATCTGCCCGGCTCTACCAGTATTTCCTATTTCACATGATATATGAGCGTCTGTATTTACGCAAATTGATACACCCATTTCAGCGCATTTTTCAGCAACCTCGCGGCAAACAGCCTGGTGATGGCCTTCCCACGAAAAGCTATGTTCATTGATTTCTATTGGCTTTTTCAGCTCTTTTGCCCTTTTAAGAACTTCGTCCATGTCAAAAGGAACCCCGGCTCTTCCGATATGCCCTATAAAGAAAACCTTAGGATGCTCCATAGCTTTTATATACATTTCTGTATTTGCAACAATACTCTGCCCTATCGTATGCTTCTTGGAATGTACGCTGGCAATTACAAAATCCATTTTGCGAAACACCATGTCCTGCAATCTTTCCGGAGGATAAATCTTCTCACCGACTGTGGATATACCTATCATGATATCATGTCCATAGAGATTACCATTCATATCTACTATATCAGCTTCACAGCCGCGAAGAAGTGTAACTCCATGCCAGGTTCTGGGCCAGTTATTGCAGCACAAAAAATACTGATAGTTTTTAAGGCTCTCATAATCCGGAAAAAGCATGTCACTGAAATGATCGGTACTTGCCAAAAGCTCAATTCCATTTTCCGCAGCTGCTCTGACATTTTCCTCTATAGTAGAATAGGCATGTCTTGAGTAAATAGTATGGGTATGAGTATCACATTTAATATTGTACATTTAATTATCCTTTTTACTGCTAAATTACATTATCCAACTTTTAAACATTTATCCAAAAACGCAAAACTACATGTAATTACGTTTTGTGGCAATTACATGTAGTAATCTGTTTTTAGCTTAATTTTATTTTATCAGTCTTCGTATCCGTTTGGATTCTGGCTCTGCCATCTCCAGGAATCAGCACACATTTCCTTGATTCCGTTCTCAGCCTTCCAGCCAAGCTCTTTTTCTGCCTTGTCAGCATTTGAATAGCATGTAGCTATATCTCCGGCACGTCTTTCCTTGATTACGTAAGGAATCTTAACTCCTGTTGCTTCTTCAAAATTCTTAACAATATCAAGTACGCTGTAACCAACGCCTGTACCGAGATTATAAATGTTAAGTCCACTGCCCGGCTCAAGCTTCTTAAGTGCCTTGACATGACCGATTGCAAGGTCAACAACGTGAATATAATCACGTACACCTGTGCCATCATGTGTATCATAATCATCTCCGAATACATTGAGCTGAGGAAGCTTACCAACGGCAACCTGTGTAATATATGGCATAAGGTTGTTAGGAATTCCGTTAGGATTCTCTCCGATAGTTCCTGACTTGTGTGCTCCGATAGGATTAAAGTATCTAAGGAGCACTACATTCCATTCAGGATCTGCCTTCTGTATATCAGTAAGAATCTGCTCAAGCATTGACTTGGTCCAACCATATGGGTTAGTGCATGTTCCCTTTGGACATTCCTCTGTGATCGGAACAAATGCAGGGTTACCGTAAACTGTTGCAGATGATGAGAATATAATATTCTTGCAGTTATGCTTTCTCATAACATCAACAAGTGTAAGAGTTCCTGCAATATTGTTCTCATAGTATTCCCAAGGCTTCTGAACAGATTCGCCAACTGCCTTAAGACCTGCAAAATGGATAACACTGTCGATCTTCTCATTTGAAAAGATTTTCTCAAGTCCATCTCTGTCTCTTATATCTGTCTCATAGAAAGGAACTTTTTTGCCTGTAAGAGCTTCAACTCTTCCTATTACTTTCTTGCTGGAGTTTGCAAGATTGTCCATAACTACTACGTCATAGCCCGCATTCTGAAGTTCAACTACTGTATGTGATCCGATATATCCTGCTCCACCTGTTACGAGTATTGCCATTTTTATCCCCTTTTCTTTAACTCTGTCATCAAACTATTTGTTTGCAGTTTCGAATAATGTAAAAGAGCTCTGAATTAGTTCATCCGCTCTTTTACTGAATATTCTACAAGTTATCAATTATCCATTCAACATAGTTATGTTACAACAACATGTCAAAATGTTATATATCGTGCATCAAGTTCTCATTAAATTCTCAGCTTAGTGCACATTTTAAGTCTGAACAATGACTATTTCATTTCTGCATTACAGTTCAATACCATTCTTCTTGCAGAGTTCTCTTGCTGACTCAACTGAATCAATTCCTGTCTTGTTCTTGATAGGTGCAAATTCATGCTCTCTTACAACTTCATAAGGAAGACATGTATCAAGCTCATGAATCATATCAAGTACAAGCTGCTCAAACTTGCATCCGTTTGGAGTCTCAGGCTTGATAAGATTTGCATTTTCATCAATATAAGGAATCTTTTTCTCTACTACATGAAGAGGAAGTGTGTTCTTTGCGATTTCGTTAAGAGCCTTCTCATTGAAAAGATAATTAAGAATAACTCCATAGTTGTATGCAGGATCACCGTTCTCATCCTTGGCATCCATCATTTCCTGTGAAAGCTCATAATACTCAACGATAGAAGGTCTGCCGTCCTCGAGACACATTACACCTACCTTTTCATCAGGAGCATTCTTTCTGACAACCTTTGCACCACAGGAAACACCTGCATTTACAGTTGCTCCAACAAAGCAAGGATCTGCAATTCTCTGAAGCACGTTATCTACTGCAAAAATGTCGATCCATTCTATTCCCTCTTTTAACAGTGTATCTCTAAGACCTGCCTTGAGCATTGATGAATACCAGCCTGCGTTTCCGTTAGGAGATGTGGAGATTCTGTTCTTTCCCTCCATGTAAACCTTTCCGTCATAATCGGAAGCAGGAGCCATATCCTGTTTAAAGAAAGTGATTCTGTCCTCAGGATATCCGAAGAAGTTGTGCTCCTTGAGGAAGCTGATTGTTGCGTCATTGTTCTTTTCACTTGTCATAATGAAAAGATGAATGTATGTGCCATCTGCCTGCTTAACAGTGTCGAGCAGGTTCTCGATTATTCTCTGGAAAATATATACCGGCTTTGTAAGACCAATATCATACATTCCCTTTGGATTATCTGAGCCAAGTCTTGTGCCCATGCCACCTGCCAAAAGAACTGCTGCCACTTTGCCGGCTTTGATTGTATCTACACCAATTTTAAAGAACTCGTCTTTTCTTTTTTCTATTTCAGAAACCTGCATAGCTGCAAGAGGTTCAAACTTACCGCGTCCTTCGCTCTTACCAAGATTCTTGCAATTCTCAAGTACTGCAAAATCAGTTTCCTCGATCTGCTGAAGGAGTTCTTTCTGTTCAGCCTCTGTGAGCTCATCATAATACTTAAGAACGTGCTGCTGTCCAAACTTTTCAAGTTTCTCTTTTGCCTGTAAAAAATCCATTTCTATCCCTTCCAATCCTCTCTAACATATATTACTTCGTTTCACATGTGTTCTATTTTATCATAACTCATATAAAAATGCTCTAAAAAAAATACCTTTCCCATCTGACGGCTTCTGCTAAAAGCCTTGATGAAAAAGGTATTTTTCATTTTTAGTTTGCTGCCGTACCTTTAGCAGGCGCTGCTGCAACTGTCTGCGCAGGTACTACTGTAGGATCAGCTACAGGTGCAGGTGTACCCGGAACCCATCCTGCAGGTGTTGCAAGAAGTCCGTTTTTGTCAAAAGAACACTCAACGTTGTCAAGAACTGCTGATACGTTTGCCAGCATCTTTCCGTTATTGGCATCAAAGTATCTCCATCCGTCAGGAAGCTGAACCCATCCAACAACCATATGTCCATCTGTAGGATCAAGATAATATACACCATCTTTTAGTGGCAGAAGTCCGACAGCCATGATACCATCAGCTCCAAAGTAAAATGCCCGTCCGTCTATAGCATTCCAACCTGTTGCCATCTTGCCGTCTACACCGAAATAGAATCTTGAGCCAATATCACCTGTCCATCCGGTCTGCATAACTCCGTCATTTCCAAAGAGATATACTGCCTTGTCTATAGTCTGAAGACCTGCATATGCCTTGTGATCTGCTCCAAAATAGAATGTCTGTCCGAGTTCATTGGTAAACCACCCTGAGATTGCGGCACCATCAGCACCAAACATATACTTTCCAATCTCAAATGCAAGCATTCCGGTCTGCATAACTCCACTCTCATTAAAGAAGTACAGGCTGTTTCCAATCTGTGTAAGGCCAACATGCATCAGGTAATTGTCATCAAAATAATGAATGCCGTCCTCAAGTGGTATAAGTCCCTTCTGGCATACGCCATCAGCATTGGCATAGCAAAGAGCACCACCTACATCAATAAGTCCTGTTCTTCTTACACCGTTTGCATCAAAGAAATATCTTGCTCCTCCAATATCTGCAAATCCTACCTTGGCAAGTCCTCCCTGCTGTGGATCAAGATAATAAATTCCGCTCTCATCTGAAAACCACCCTGTCTGAATAGCTCCTGTTGCATCAGCATAATATCTTCCGTTTGAAAGATTAAGCCAGCCTGCCAGACGTCTGTAGTTGTGGTAATAATATACCTTACCACCGTAGCTGTTAAATCCTTCAGGAATCAGCTTTGAGAAATAATCAACATACAGATGGTTCATATCTACTCTGGAAGCAATTCCCGGTACGCTTCCGGAGCTTGTATACTGCCACATAGCATAGTCACCGGCATATTCACAATTAGATGAATACTGTGCCACCCACTTAGGTGAAGAAACCACCGGCATTCTGCCTGTGAACCAGTTCTTGCTTGCGTATACCATAGGCTCATAACCATTAGCGTAGATTATTCCGCAAAATGTATCGGCTATTGCCTGAAGCTGAGCTGCATTAAGGTTCTTTTGACAAGAATCTTCTATATCTATTGCTATAGGAAAAGAAACTGAAAACGGTGCTATCCAGCTAAGCACAAGATTGGCCTCTGCTGCTGCCTGCTCAGGTGTTGTTGCGTAGGAATAAATATAAACTCCGGCTCTGACTCCCGCATTATTGGCACCGACAATATTATTTACAAATTGCTCATCCAGACCTTTTTTGGTTGTACCAACTCTTATCATGGCAAACTTTACGCCGGAATTGCTAACCTGCTGCCAGTTAATTGCTCCCTGATACTTGGATACATCGATTCCGACTGCCACCTCAGGTCCCCTTGCCTCAGCGGTTATTTTTGCTCCCGGAAGTGAAGAAACTGCTGCGAAAATGCCTAGTGCAAGCGCGGCAGTGCACAAGATTTTTTTGAAATTCTTAAACATATTACCCCTCAACTTATTAATTTTTTCTTAACATTTATTATACGGGTTTAAGAGTCATCTCGCAACGAAATATCATAAAAAAATGCAAAATCGCAATATTTGTCATAAAACCGCCCTAATCTGGTGAGAAAAACGGAGCGATTTACAGTATTATCAGAAAAGATTACTTGTTTTATCAAACAAAATACGGAGTAAAAAAGATATGCAAAATAAAATAGTTATGGGGTTACTTATTATGAGTACTTTACTTGCAGGCTGTGGTAGTGCAGCCACCAATGAAGCAACTAAAGAAGCTTCGGCATCAGTAAGCACAGTAGTTTCTGATGCAGCAAAAGAAACCAGCTCTTCAGAAGCAGGTATCGATGGAATAGCTTATGCGATTGAACAGGAAACTTCTTATTCTGAGGAAGCCACTGTTGCAGACAGTTCATCTGAGGCTCCCGAAACAGGAAGTTCTTCTGAAACATCTGATAAGGATGACAGAGTTCCGACAGCTGAAATTGGAGACAAGGTTCTTCCCAAATACACCAATCTCATCGTAGGAGAGAATGCCGGTAAGATAGAACGAATTACCTACACCGGACATAATTATGCGGGAGACGGCTGTGAAGTCACAAAGGAAGCAAATGTATACCTCCCTGCAGGCTACAGTGAGGATAAAAAATATAATGTAATGTATCTTCTTCACGGAATCGGAGGAAACGAAGACGAGTGGGGAATGAACAAAAGTACTTCAAGAGTTAAGGCAATTATGGACAACCTGGCTTACTACGGTGATATTGACGGATTTATTGTTGTTACACCAAATGGAAGAGCCGGAATTCTTGAAGGAGAAAATGCCACAGGTATTGAAGCATTTTACGCTTTTGGACAGGAACTAAGAAATGACCTCATACCTTATATTGATTCACACTACAGCACCTACGCAGATTACAGTGAGGGATATGATGTTTCTTTAGCCAGAGACCACCGCGCAATCGCAGGTCTTTCAATGGGCGGAATGCAGACAATCAATATCGGACTTGACGAATGTGTAGATATGTTCAGCTACTTTGGAGCATTCTCCGCAGCTCCCACTAGCAACATCGCATCAAAGACTGCATCAATCCTTAAGGAAAACAAATACCCAATCCATTTCTTCTATAACATATGTGGTCTTCAGGACAATATAGCCTACGCAAGCTCTTCTGCAGCTGCCAAGACTCTGCCTGCTCTCTGCGATCAGTTTGTGGATGGTGAGAACTTCATGTGGCAGGAACTTAATGGCGGTCACGACTTCCACATCTGGTACCTGGGATTTTATAACTTTGCTCAAATAGCATTCCAAAAAGGATGATATTATAAAAAGGAACTTTTTTGCCGTAATATGGTAAAAAAGTTCCTTTTTTATTGTTTCTATTATAATATTGAATTAGCGGAAATAATGGAAATAAGATCATCTCCATGCTTTCCTATTCCTTTGACAATAGACTCATTAGAATTTATAAACGGAGACGGCTTTTCTATCTCAGAAGATGGTATAGGAAGTACCTCCTTCACCTCATCAACTGTAATTCCAAGCAGCTTATCCTCTTCAACATTAAGGATAATTATGCGGGAATCCTGAGTCAATGTTTCAACTCCGCTACCGAGCTTACTCTTTAAACTCATTACAGGTACAATTTCACCTCTAAGGTTGATTATTCCCCTGTAGTGATTGGGAGCACCCGGGACATTGGTTATTGTAGGGAACTGAATAATATTGTTTACACTGTTTACATCAATTCCATAAAACTCGTTATTATTTTTAAAAATTGTGTACTTTGTATCCTGCTCTACCATTTTTTACTCCTTATGCTATAAGTGACTCGACATTTACAATAAGAGCGATAGCATCATCAAGGATAGCCGCGCCATCGAAGAACCTGTTATCACTTAGAATGCCCAAAGACTTCTGCTCAATAGTTTCCTGCTCAAAAAGCTCATCAACAACAAGACCTACGTATGTATCTTTATATGAACAGATAATTACAGTAATTCTGTCCTTTGTCTCTTCAGGATTGTCGAGTTTGAACATCTTATCCATATACACAAGGGGAATAATCTCACCTCTAAGGTAGATCACATCATCAAAATTCACGGTATTTATCTCAGAAGCCGCTACATTTTCGATGGTAACAATGCTTGAAAGAGGAATTGCAATTTTTCCGTTTTTAACTCCTGCAATAAGCGCTTTGTTTTCATTTTTGTTTAAAACTGCGATTTGACTTGTTTCCATATCCAACCTCACTATTTATTATTTATTGTAAAAACGTATTTTTTATTAGGGAGAATCCATGATAGAATCCAAATATTCCACCAAACAAATCTGTCAAATATTTAATGTAGGCAGAGAAACCCTCCGCCACTATGAAAGGCTTGGTCTGTTAAATCCCAACATAAACCCTGATAATGGCTACAGAGAATATACTTACTGGGACATTTGTACAATGATAGATATACTAAAATATCGTTCACTTGGTTTTTCTTTAGCTGATGCAAAAAACACCATGTTTAACATGAATTATCCAAAAATCATTGAGACTTTGGAAAACCATACTGAATATTTTTCCAATCAGATAATTCACTATCAGCTTCTGCAAAAAAAGGTTTTCAAAGATCTGACTTATCTTCGTAAAGCCAAGGATCACCTTTTTGAATTGTCAGAAAATACTATTGATGATTTTTTCCTCATTCCATATACCACAGATCCTAAAAACGAGTATTTTTCATCCATGCAAAAAGCATTTGAAAATTCACACTTTTTTGCAACAGTACTTACCATTGATGAAAAAAATCACGATCTGGACTGCTATGGACTTTTGACAGAAAAAGAGTATGCAGAGTTTTTAAAAATTGAGAAAGGAACAATATTAAAAAATTCTACAGTTGTGAGCCAAATGGTCGATATAATTGGCCGTAAACCCGTCAATGAATCAATAGTCACTGATTTTAAAGCTACAATAACTAAAAAATACTCCAAAAACTTCGATACTATTTATGCAGTGTTAGTTTCCAGATTTTTTGATGATGAAAAGAGGTATCATCAATATTTCCTGATTTTTGCTCAGCTTGACTGATACCTCTTTGTATTCAATTATTTGAAGAATTTCATTTCTTCATTGAGCTTATCTGCAATATCCTTTAAGCTGTTTGCAGAATCAGCAAGTGTTGTTACTGTAGCTGATAACTCTTCTACAGATGCACCTGTTGTTTCTGTAGCTGCAGCATTTTCCTCAGAAATTGCTGAAAGAGATGACATTGCATGAGAAACATTTGCATTAGAAGAAACGCATGTATCTGTTTCGCCTGAAATCTTCTCAACACTCTCTACAGTCTTTTCAATATCTACAATCATTCCTTTTACACTGTCGATAGTAGTTGCAAGTGCAAGCTGCTGAGCCTTGTTATCCTTGATGATTTCATTGGCAGCATCAACTGCTGACTGTGACTCAGACAAAAGATTTTCCATTACTTCATGAATTTCTTTTGCAAGTGACTCAGAATCATCTGCAAGCTTTCTGATTTCCTCAGCAACAACTGCAAATCCGTTTCCGGCATCTCCTGCTCTTGCAGCTTCTATAGAAGCATTTAATGACAAAAGATTTGTCTGAGCTGCAATTCCTGAAATACCCTCAACTCTCTCGTTTATTACAGCAACTGCGTTCTGAGTTGCTGATATCTTTGCTGAAATATCTTCAATCTTGTTTGCCATAACTGCACTTGCATCATGGAAGTTTGTAAGTGACTGGCTTGAAGATTCTGATGCTTCTTTCATTCTCTGAGCAAGGTCATTAAGGTCATTTGTTGAGTTCTGAACGCCTTCGATTGCTTCAGTTATGTATCCTGCATTTTCTACTGAATCCTGAACTTCTTTTGCCTGCTCAGAAGCACCTGTAGCGATTTCCTGAACAGCCTCTGCAACATTTTCAGTTGTTGCGGCAATCTGATTAGCCATTACAGAGAGTTCCTCTGATGAATTATTAACTGTATTTGATGATTCTTTTATATGATTAACAATGCTCTTTAACTTTTCTACTACAGCATTGGAGTTGTTTATCATCTGACCGATTTCATCATCTCTGTTCAAAAACAGATTTATCTTTTTGAACTCACCACCTGCAAGAGATGACAGTAATCCATTAACCTCAAGAATTGGCTTAACAAAGCTGTTTGCAACTATTACTGCAATTACTAAAACAGCAACAACCATAATTACTCCGACAAGCACAATTGTCATTGCACTGATACGTGCCTCATTAATTACTGTGTTTACACTTCTAACTACACAAACTGTATATCCTGAAAATGGATCTTTATTATAACTAAGATATGAAGGTTCTCCCTTAAACACACTGACATATGTATCTGAATCAAGATTATCAGTCATATATGGAGATGTTGAAAAATTAAGCGGTTCATCATCAACTGATATCTCATATTGTGAGTGAGCTACAAGTGTACCCTCAGCGTCTACCAAAAATGCTTCCTCAGCATTTTCATTAAGCAAGATGTGAAACTCGTTAGGATCAAAAGCCTTATGAAGAACACCGATTGTTTTATCACCATCTTTTACAGGAACAGCAATGCAAAGATTTCTTGAATTTGTTGATGAACTTACAAATATATTTGACACATAGATATTTCCTGCCAAAGCTGCCTGGAAATAATCTCTCTGAGCAATATTAGTAAGTGCACTATCATCACTTCTAAGAACCATATCACCTTTAGTATTACTAAGAACCATTGTAGTGTCATCACCGAATGCTTCGTTAACTGCAATCATCTGACTCTTTACCTGATCAAGATTAATGTCCTCTCCTTTAAGGAAAGCAATAAGATCATGTGAAGATGCAAAGCTTACAAGAGAAGACTGACTCTTTAAAAGCATTTTGTTCACTTCTGATTCCAGATACTTAGCTTCCCAGCGCATATTGTTCTGAGCATCCTCTTTAGCTTTATTAGTTGAACTTAAATAGCTGATTCCGATTGCCAAATTAAGTGGAATAAGAGCTATAGCTATCATAAGTATTATAAGTTTCGCTTTAACACTGCCTTTAACAAAAGACTTTTTGTTCTTGTTATCTTTTTTTAACATCCTTGTTTTCCTCTCCATTTTATTTTCCATTTTTCTTTTCTTAACGCATGCTTGTCTTTTATAAACCCGGTGGTAACCACCAGGTCAACAACATACTTTTTTTCAAGCAAGCAAAAAACCTGATGCAAATTAATTACATCAGGTTTTATCTGGCTTTGCGCCCATTTGCTATTATTTTTACGATGATTAGTTCACCAAATATTCACATTCATTCATCAACAAGTTCGTAATACGTCACACTTTTTACATTGATTTTTCACAAACAAAAAAATCAATTGTATCTCACAAGTGCATAAGCCCCATCTCCGGCATGAGCCTCAAAAGTTACTGTGGTATTATCGCTATCAAGGTCAGGAAGTACCTCATACTCACCACCAGCCTTTACATATATAACAGCATAATCCGTATCTGCTACCAGAAAATCAGCAGGAATTGCGACTGTTGTAAGTGCTGTCAGAGAATACTGCCACATTGAATAAAATCTTCCGGAAACAATTTTGTTGATATTCATCTGAAATGCAGGCCCCAACACCGCCTGCTCATAATCAGCAACCGCTTTAAAGCTCTCTATTGCAAGTGGTGCTGTGCTTTCATTTATATCCCAGGTTGTAACATAAAAATCTTCTATAGGAAGAAATTCTGCTTCTGATCTTAATGAAGACTCAGACTCAATTACTGCAATTCCGGGAATGTTCCATGCGTAGTAGTGGCCATATAAAGTAGAAACCTGAGTAACACCACTTGAGATAACCTGATTATTTTCCGGAAGTTTTACAGTCTCCTCCGTTTCTTGTTCATTTTGGGCTACAGTTTCAGTTACAGTTTCAGCTTCTGTTTCTACACTGTTGACTTCAGATGAAACATTTTGATTTTCTTCAACAGTCTCGGTAGCACCGGCAACTATTTTTATTCCGCTCAGAGTACTGATAACACCGGCAAGTAATAAAGCTTTAGTAGCTCCCCTAAATATATATTTCCTTATTTTATAATATTCCATTTCTTTCTCCATGATAAATATATTAAAACAAGCATTTATGTTCGCTCGTATATTTGCTGACAACTGTTTATTAACAAAATACATTTCACATGTTTACAATATTTCTTACTTTTCCTTCCTGATAAGCCAGGACATTCTTCTTGACTTCCTCAAGGCAGCGCTGACGAGCCTCAGTACTTGCCCAGGCAAGATGCGGCGTAATCATAAGCTTAGTACTGTCCTTGATAGCTAAAAGAGGTGAATCCTTTGCCATAGGCTCCGGGTTTAATACATCAAGTCCTGCCGCCGCAATAATATTTTCATTAAGCGCATCAGCCAGATCCTGCTCACTGACAACTGCCCCTCTCGCCACATTAATAAGAATAGCACTCTTCTTCATTTTTGAAAAAGCTTCTTTATTAAATAGATTTCTTGTTCTGTCACTTAATGGGCAATGAATTGAAATAACATCACTTCGTTTTAACAATTCATCAAATTCAACTCTTTCGTATTCTGTACAGGTGCTGTTACCTGATGCAGAGTAAAAAATCACTTTTGCCCCAAAAGCTGTTGCTATCTTAGCAACTTTCCTTCCAATATTTCCCATTCCTACTATTCCATAAGTCATTCCATCAAGTTCGTGAAACGGTATGTCCAGGCAGCAAAAGTGATTCTGATTGGCATAGGCTCCACTTTTTACAAACTCATCATAATGTCTCATGCTCTCCATAAGATAAAAAAGAAGCGCAAAAGTATGCTGAGCAACGGAAGCTGTGGAATAATTAACTACGTTTGCAACCTTAACTCCATGTCTGTCACAGGCTGGAATATTGGCATTATCATAGCCTGTTGCAAATTCGCATATCAGCTTAAGATCAGGAGCATCATCAAGTATCTTATCCGTTATGGCACTCTTATTTATCATGAGTACCTCAGCCCCCGCCAAACGCTCCTTTGCATTCTCTTCAGTTATTTTATCATCATAATAAGTAACTTCTCCCAGTTCATCATATATCGAATAGTCCATATCTGAACCGACACTATCTTTATCTGCCACAACAATTTTCATACGTAACTCCTCCAAAAAAGCATTCTGAATCATTTTATTCCCAAAAATGCATTGTACATTTGTATACATTCTAACACTATGTGGAGTAATAATTCTATTCTGTTTACTTTATTTATAAAAAAAGGATGCAACCCGTAGGTTACATCCCATTTCTTCATTACAATATATTAAGCAAATGGATTCTCTGTAGGATATGGAAGAGAAGCAGGCTGATTGTAGCCAATTGTCTCAGCTCCTACATACTTGAATACTTCGTAAAGAGCCTTTCCGAAGTGACCAAATGCAACTGCGCCGTGGTGAGGGAAGTTGCCCTGGATAAGTACGTGTCTGTAGAATCTTCCCATCTCAGGAATAGCGAATACACCAATTCCACCGAATGACTGTGTAGCAACAGGAAGAACTTCACCCTGAGCAACATAAGCACGAAGGTGGTTATCAGATGTGCTCTGCAGTCTGTAGAATGTGATATCTCCAGGAACGATATCTCCTTCAAGAGTTCCCTGTGTAACTTCTTCAGGAAGGTTTCTAGCCATAATTCTCTGGAACTTCATCTCGCAGCTTGAAAGCTTGCTTGTGCATGTATTTCCGCAGTGGAAGCCCATGAATGTATCTGTGTGCTTGTAATCAAACTTGCCCTTGATGCTCTGCTCATACATATCAGCAGGTACAGAGTTGTTGATGTCAAGAAGTGTTACAGCGTCATTAGAGATGCATGTTCCAATGAACTCACTGATTGCTCCGTAGATGTCTACTTCGCATGATACAGGGATTCCACGGCCTGTAAGTCTTGAGTTTACATAGCAAGGAACAAATCCGAACTGTGTCTGGAATGCAGGCCAGCACTTTCCTGCGATACATACATACTTCTTGCCGCCTCTGTGCTCTTCGATCCAGTCAAGAAGTGTAAGCTCATACTGAGCAAGCTTCTCAAGGATTTCAGGCTTCTTGTTGCCTGCGCCAAGGTCTTTTTCCATGTCAGCCTTAACTTCTGCAATTCTAGGATCTCCAGCATGCTTGTTGAAGCTCTCGAAAAGATCAAGCTCTGAGTTCTCTTCGATTTCTGCGCCAAGATTGTAGATCTGCTGGATAGGTGCATTACATGCAAGGAAGTTCATAGGACGAGGGCCAAAAGAGATAACCTTGAGGTTGGCAAGTCCGTCAAGAGCTCTTGCAACAGGTACGAACTCGTTGATCATCTTTGCACATTCGTCTGCTGTTCCTACAGGATACTCAGGAATATATGCCTTTACTCCACGAAGGTGAAGGTTATAGCTTGCATTGAGCATTCCGCAATATGCATCTCCTCTGCCATCAATAAGGTCACTCTGTGACTCCTCAGCAGCAGCGCAGAACATTACAGGTCCTTCAAATTTCTGAGCAAGAAGTGTCTCTGAAATTTCAGGTCCAAAGTTTCCAAGATATACGCAAAGTGCATTACATCCTGCCTTCTTAACATCCTCAAGAGCCTCAAGTGTCTGAGTCTCGCTCTCGATGATGCAGACAGGGCACTCATAAATGTCCTTCTCATCAAAATTCTTCTTGTAAGCCTCAACCAAAGCTTTTCTTCTGTTTACTGCAAGTGATGCAGGAAAGCAGTCACGGCTTACTGCAACGATACCAATTTTTACTTCTGGAATGTTAATCATATAAAAAATCCCCTTTCTACGCATAAAGCGCATTAAAACTTTCTATTCAATAGATCTGCCAATTCTATTTCAATACAACTTATACATCAAGTACAATTTGTACCGTAAAATATTATCAGCCAAAGCCCTTAAAAATACAAGCTGAAAAATCGTAGAAAATATACATTTAAAATTATTCAACTTTTTCAACTTGTACATATATTAAATAAATATAAATACAACTTTTGTGGTTTTTAGATTCATTCCTTATGCCACTTTATATACTTTAACAATAATTATTATTTTTTACCCGCACTAAAGCATATTTCTACACATTTATGACCTGTAAGCTCTTCTGAACGTGCATCAGGTTGCTGAGTTCCAACGTAGAGCTTGAAGTTTTTAGCAAAGACAGCTCTTTTTCCTTCTTCATTAACTGAAGTGAATGCTCTCTTAGGAATCTCGATTGTAACCTTAACTTCTCCACCTGCCGGTACATGTACTCTCTTAAATCCACAAAGGCTTGGATTAACTGTAGCAAACTCAGAATCAAGATCCTTGATGTAGACCTGTACAACTTCATCTGTATCAACCTTGCCATCATTAGCAACTGCCACAGTGAGCTCAGCTCCGTTAACCTTAATATCCTCATCATACTTCACATTGAAGTTGTAATCAGACTTAACATAGCAGTCACCGTATGTAAGTCCATATCCAAACGGATAAAGAGGTGTTCCGGTAAAGAATCTGTAAGTTCTGTTCTTCATTGAATAATCTCTGAAATCAGGAAGATCATCTGTACTTGCATAGAAGGTAACAGGAAGTTTTCCTGACGGAGATACATCGCCAAAGAGAATATCAGCAACATCCCTGCCGCCTCTTGCTCCGGGATACCATGCCTGAATAACTGCATTTGCATCTTCCTGAGCCTTAGAAAGATTTATTGCGCTACCTGCCATATTGATGACAATTGTAGGCTTTCCTCTCTCAAGTACGCTGTAAAGAAGCTGTTTCTGGCAAAGAGGAAGTTCAAGGGAAATCTTGTCTCCTGATGCAAACTGGTTACCTGCATCGCCCTCTTCTCCTTCAAGGTTCTCATCAAGTCCTACAACAACCACTACAACATCTGAGTAATCCGCAACTGTCTGCGCCTCAGAAAGTCGGTCCGGAAGATTAGGATTTGCAAGATTACTGATATTATTCTTGAAAATATCTGAACCCTCAGAATAAAGAACTCTGACATCATCGCCAACCTTATCCTGAATTGCCTCAAGTACAGTAATATATCTTGAAGATGTTCCGTGATAGTTACCAACAAGTGAAAGTCTTGAATCAGCATTCGGTCCGATAACACCGATGGTCTTAATTTTTTCTTTATTAAGAGGAAGAAGTCCGTCGTTCTTAAGAAGTACGATTGACTCTCTTGCTGCTCTGTGTGCAACATCAAGATGCTCTTTACACTCAACTACTGTATATGGAATTTCGTCATATTCTGTCTTATCAAACATTCCCAAAAGAAATCTTGTTGTAAACAGCCTCTCGCAGGAGGTTGTGATAAGATCCTCTGAAAGAATTCCAGCCCTATATGCATTCATGATCTTCTGGTATGTACATCCACAGTTAAGGTCACATCCCATCTCAAGAGCAAGCTTAGCAGACTCCTCAGGACTTGATGTAACTTTGTGGTTCTCATGGAAATCTTTTACTGCCCAACAATCTGAAACAAAGTGACCTTCAAATCCCCACTCACCTCTTAACTTATCTACCATGAGAGGTTTATTTGCACAACACGGCTCTCCGTTGGTTCTGTTATAAGCGCCCATTACTGCCTCTACTCCGGCATCCTTTACGCACATCTCAAATGCAGGAAGATATGTCTCCTCAAGATCCTTCTTGGAAGCCTTTGCGTCAAAAAAGTGTCTGTCTCCCTCAGGACCTGAATGAACAGCAAAGTGCTTGGCGCAAGCTGCTGCCTTCAAATATTCGCCATCGCCCTGTAATCCCTTTATAAAAGGAACCGCAAGCGTACCTGTAAGGAACGGATCCTCTCCATAGGTCTCATGACCTCTGCCCCAACGAGGGTCACGGAAAATATTAACGTTCGGGGACCAGAATGTAAGTCCCTTATAGATGTCTCTGTCCTCTCTCTTGGACTGCTCATTGTACTTGGCACGTCCCTCTGTAGCAACCACTTTGCCGATCTCGCCCATAAGCTCTTCGTCAAAAGCAGCTGCAAGACCGATTGCCTGCGGGAACATTGTAGCTGTGCCGGCTCTGGCAACACCGTGAAGTGCCTCATTCCACCAGTTATAAGCAGGAATTCCAAGTCTATCAATAGCAGGTGCGTCATAGCGAAGCTGTGAAGCTTTCTCTTCAACTGTCATCTTGCTTACAAGCTCATGTGCACGCTTTCTTGCTTCTTCTCTGTTCATCAAAATAACTCCCCTAAAATTTTTAGTGCTATCCACTCTGTTTAGTTACAATAAAATTTTAAAGGGGAGACATATTTTTTTCTTACCAGATTTTGCCGTGCTCTCACTGATATTTGCGACTGAATATTACAAATCAAAAGAGGTGCAGTTACCCACACCTCTTTTTTACTAATAATTTATTCTATTTACAATCAAGGAAGCATATCTGCATCGCCAAAGAACTCTGCCCACTTCTCTGCTCTCTCATCCATGATAGCCTGTCCACCGGCTGAGAGATAATCTGACATGTAGCTATCCCATGTAGAATCAAAATCAGCCTCTGCTGCAACTACTGCGTTGTCATAAATCTGATCTCTCTTTGAAGAAAGAGTATCACCAACACCGGCTTCAGCATCGATAACGCCAACATTAACATTCTTAGGCTCAAGTCCGTCAGTCTTGGAAATCTTATCTGCTGCGCTTACAAGCTCAGGATCTGCCTCTGCATATCCATAAGCGATTGAAAGGTCAGCAAGCTTCTGGTCACCAAAGTTTGTTCCGTTACATGTAATTGTGTAGTCAATATTTTTACCTGAGTTCTGGATTGCATCGCCTGTAGCAGCAATTATCTGGATAGCGCCACTTTCAAGAACTTCATGTGTAACACCTTCATCACCTGCCTGAAGGTATTTGATTGTCTCAGGCTTGCTGATGAAATCAACATAAAGAAGTGATGCAAGAGGCTCTTTGTTTGTTGTAGGGAAGAAAATCTTTCTGTCGCCTGCTGAACTGTAAAGCCACTTAGCATACTTGCCGTCAGAATTCTCAAAACAATCAACTGGAACAAACTTTGCATCTTCACCGACATTTCTCTTTAAGTTTGCGTTAATGCTATCTTCGCCGTTTCTGAAAACATAATCCCAGTTGTGCTGGATTGCGCCAACATAGCCTGCTTTGATCATATCATCCTCTGTTGTATCGCCGCTTCCATAAAGAGCGAAATCCTTCCACATAAGGTCTTCGTTGTACCACTTGTTAAGAAGTCTTACTGCCTCTTTTGTTGAAGTCTGTGTAACCATTCTGTCATCAAAACCGTTGATGTAATACTCTTTATCTGTGATTGCAGGATCCATGAAAGATGTGATGATGTTTGATGCTCTCCATCCGATATCATAGCTTGTTGAGAAAGGAACCATCTTGGAAGCATCACTGCCAAGAAGTGTATCCGCATTGTCTCTGAATGCGATAAGCATATCCTCAAATTCCTGAGTTGATGTAGGAGCCTTGAGTTCAAGCTTATCAAGCCAGTCCTGACGAACAAAAGTTACAATTCTCTGCTGCTCGGCACGTCTTCCTTCGATTGCCCAGATAGAACCTGTCTTAGGATCTTTGTCCCAGTAAATGTTCTGCTCTCCAAGCCAGTTCCAAAGATTAGGAAGGTCAGCCTTGTATGTATCAACATAATCAGCAAGATCAATTACACCACCCATCTGAGCGTATGTAAGAACTGTAGGATAGCTGTATGTTACACAGATATCAGGAGCCTCTCCTGCAGCAAGAAGGTTGTTGATGTCATCAACCTCAGTCCATCTTGGAACCTTCTTGAAAGTAACCTCAACGTTGTGCTCCTCAAGCATTCCCTTCTTGATGTACTCTGTATACATGTTGTTTTCAGGATCTGAACCGCCATCATTTCCTCTGTCATAAATCTCAACAGTAATTTTTCTTGTGTCAGCAAACTTACCATCAACAAGCTCAGATGTGCTCTCAGCCCCTGTAGCATCTGCGCTTTCTGTAGTAGTTGTTGTTGTTTCTGTGGTTGTCTCAGTTTTTGAACCTGTATCAGTTGTAGCTGATCCTGTGTCAGAACCACTTTCAGATGATCCGCAAGCCACTACTGAAAGTGCCATTGCAGATGCAAGGAACATAGATAATACCTTTTTCTTCATACTTTTTTACCTCCAATAATAATATAATTAACCCCCTTTGGGCTATTACCTGTTTACAAGTTACTGTTCACTCGCATAAAGCTCGCTCCAGTAACTAATTCGCGCATTCATTCCAGATCGACTTCGTCGAAGGAATGCGCTCACTCCTGCATCAAATTCTCACGAAATGCGCAGCTTAGTGCGCATTTCTGTCTGAACAG
>JAFSQI010000030.1 GCA_017446685.1 Butyrivibrio sp. | reverse complement strand
CTGTTCAGACAGAAATGCGCACTGTGCTGCGCATTTCGTGAGAAAGTGATTCAGGAGTGAGCGCATTCCTTCGACGAAGTCGAATTGGAATGAATGCGCGAATCAGTTACTGGAGGGAGCTGCAAGCGAGTGAACAGTAACATTTAAGAAAAAATTAAGAATTACCCCCTATGCGGCTTTATTGCATTAATCATTTATGATTGGTAGAATTAATTAAAGGGGGAAAGAACATTATGCTTCAATTATCTTATCTGGGGATCGTATTTGCTGTAGTGTTCTATTTTGTTTTTGGCATCGCGGTTCGTCTTATGGAACTTAGTGATGCAGCAAGGAACAGGGCCAGGTTACGAATTCTGATTATATCATTTTCCGTAGCAGCAATTTCTTCATTATTCGCTTCACTTTTAAATTTTAATGACAATAAACTGTTTTTTGGAATCGTGTTTATGTCGGTTTCAGCGATTATGTTTTTTATTCTGATTGCTATTCTGATAGAGGTTCATCACGTTACCACCAAGGTCAGAATGCGCAGATTTATGGTTCTCTTTGATGTAGTTGACAGGTTTATTGAAGAGGGAAAGACAAGAGATGAGATTCTTTCATATCTTGTTGAGATTCAGAAACTTACAAAAAAAGAGGCTCTCGATTTTCTGGATTTTATAAGTGATCCACAGAATCATCAGTTTCTTGCAGATGTAAATGCCAAGATACATGAGGCTCAGTTGTTGGGGCGTGTATCTGAACAATAATAAAAATAAAAAGAACGGCTTTTCGCGTTGCCAGATAGCGAAAGCCGTTCTTTTTTGCCGTTATATCTTTAATTCCTACCTTGAATACGCTTATATTACATTTTTGAATCAAAGCTTTCAAGTGGAAAGATAAAACAAAGTGTTAAATTTGTATTATATTTTATAAAAAAACGTTAAAAAGTATGTTAATATATTATAGAGGGGGTTATTTCTGACCTTCGGACTAATAAAAAACTTCATTTTTGATTTATAGAGAAAGGAGCACCTGTAATGGGTAACAGTCAGTTGCAATATTCTCCGTTCAAACCTAATTTGAAGACAGCCGAAGTATTTGCCTGGGGAGATCCGGAGTATAATTTGTTTGATCAGCTTAATGAAAAATATGCCAAAAGCCATCCTGAATATAATGCGCTTTCGACATACGAGAAGATGGTGATCAGGCAGCAGATTCATCATGAGGCAATAGGCCTTACACCGCTGAATCTCATTAAAGGATTTGTTGAAGATCCGCAGTTTGATGAGTTCAGGCGAATTAATTCAATCAGATAAAAGTAATTAGAACAGTGTGTTTCATGAAAGAATAATAACCACTGTTCTTTTTAATTGACAATTGCAAAATAATAAATTACTCTAAAATATATAGGATTGTATACAAATATACAATAGGATGAGGAGGGATAATTTATGAAGAAGTACAGAAAAGTAATCAGTGCTCTTGTAGCAGGTGTAATGACAGCTTCTATGCTTGCAGGATGTGGAAGCTCAGCAGATAATTCACAGACAGCAACAACTGAGCAGGCTGAAGGAGAACAGGCTGCGGCAGACACACTTACTTTCAAGATTGGAGCAATTGGACCGCTTACAGGTGGCGCTGCAGCTTATGGTAATGCAGTTTGTAATGCAGCCGAGCTTGCAGTTTCAGAGATCAATGCAAACGGTGGTATCAACGGATATCAGGTTGAGTACAGCAAAGAGGATGATGAGCTAAATGCTGAGAAATCAGTAAATGCATATAATACTTTAAAGGACTGGGGAATGCAGTTTCTTGTAGGCTCAACTACAAGTGCATGTTCGATTGCAGTTTCTGAATATACCAAGAACGACAATATGTTCCAGCTTACTCCATCCGGATCAGCTGTTGATTGTGTAAAATATGACAATGTGTTCAGAGTATGCTTCTCAGATCCTAACCAGGGTATTGCTTCAGCTCAGTATATTTCAGATCACAACCTCGCAACCAAGGTTGGTATTATTTATGATAGCTCTGATGTTTACTCAAATGGTATTTATCAGAAGTTTACAGAGGAATCAGCCGGAAAAAATTATGAGATAGTATCAGCAGAGGCTTTTACCCAGGATAATAACACAGATTTCTCAGTTCAGCTTCAGAAGGCAAAAGATGCAGGAGCAGATCTTGTATTTCTTCCAATCTACTATAAGGATGCTTCTTTGATTCTTACACAGGCAAATACTATGGGATATTCACCTGTATTCTTTGGTGTAGATGGTATGGACGGAATCCTTACTGTTGATAATTTTGATACTGCACTTGCTGAGGGCGTAATGCTTCTTACACCTTTCGCAGCAGATGCTACTGATGACCTCACAGTTAACTTTGTATCACAGTATCAGGCTAAGTACGGTGAAGTTCCAAATCAGTTTGCTGCAGATGCTTATGATGCGGTTTATATTATTAAGCAGGCAATTGAAGCCAAAAATCTTACACCTGACATGAGCGTTTCAGACCTCTGCGAGTCTATGAAGACAGCAATGACTGAGATTGAGGCAACAGGACTTACTTCTTCAAAGATGACATGGGAAGCAAGCGGCGAACCTAACAAGGAGCCTAAAGCAGTAGTTATCCAGAATGGTGCTTATGTTTCAGCTCAGTAATAACTGTTATAAGACATAACAATGATCAAAAAACAAGCGAGGAAGCTTTTGGCTTTACGCTTGTTTTTTGATTTTTACCCACATAAAGAAGTTCAAGAATGTTTTAATATTTGGTAAAATTAGTAATATAAAAAAGTATTTGTATTTGGGAGGCAGAGAATGAGTTTTTTGACATATCTCATCAGCGGACTTAGTTTGGGGAGTATCTATGCGATAATAGCACTTGGATACACAATGGTATACGGCATTGCTAAGATGCTTAATTTTGCTCACGGAGACTTTATCATGGTGGGCTGCTATATTATTTTTTCTGTCACAGGTGCTCTTTCCGGCAATTCTGCAATCGGTATTATAGCAGCAATCGTTCTTTGCACACTCCTTGGAATTACAACTGAATTTGTTGCCTACAGGCCTCTTAGAGGTGCTGCATCTCCTCTGGCTGTACTCATAACAGCTATTGGAGTAAGCTACTTTTTGGAAAATGTGGCTCTTTTGATATTTGGTGCAGACATTAAGTCTTTTTCATCTGTGATAAAGTGGGAAGGATTTACTCTTGCTGACGGACAATTGAGAATTCAGGGCGTAACTATAGTTACAATCCTGGTAAGTGTTGTAGTACTTGTTGTACTTCAGCTCTTTATAAAGAAAACAAAGCAGGGACAGGCTATGCTGGCTGCTTCTGAAGATAAGGGAGCGGCGGCGCTTATGGGAATAAATGTCAACAGAACAATCATGCTGACATTTGCAATTGGTTCAGCTCTTGCAGCCATAGCCGGAGCACTTCTTTGCTCGGCTTATCCTTCACTTTCTCCTTATACAGGGGCAATGCCCGGAATCAAGGCGTTTGTTGCGGCGGTTCTCGGAGGCATAGGTTCAATTCCCGGAGCGATGATAGGTGGATTGATGCTTGGAATTATTGAAATATTGAGTAAGACCTATATTTCTTCACAGCTATCTGATGCTATAGTATTTGGAATTCTGGTAATTGTGCTTTTGGTTAAACCAACCGGAATTTTGGGTAAAGTTATTCAGGAAAAGGTTTGATAAGAGGGGAACTTGAACATGAAGCTTAATAAAAAGAGTAAGGATAATTACATAACCTACGCGATTGTAATGGTCGCATATTTAATATTTCAAATTCTTTCAGCTACAGGAAATCTTTCAAGTCATATGACAGGGCTTTTAGTGCCTATGACGTATTATGCAGTAATTGCAGTTGCTCTTAACCTATGCGTCGGCATTCTTGGAGAACTCAGTATCGGACACTGTGGTTTTATGTGCATCGGTGCGTTTAGCAGCGCTTTCTTTTCAAAACTCACTGAAAATGTTCTTGCATGGCCAATCAGATTTTTTCTTGCATTTGTGATAGGAATAGCGTTTGCAGCTCTTTTTGGATTTTTGATCGGAATTCCGGTTTTGAGATTAAAGGGTGACTACCTTGCCATAGTTACATTGGCATTTGGTGAGATCATAAAGAATGTTATAAATGCTTTTTATATTGGAGTAGATGGAAATGGTGTTCATTTTTCAATGAAAAATTCCATGGAGTTAAATATGGAGCCTGACGGAAATCTGATTATAAACGGAGCAATGGGAATCACAGGAACACCTCACAATTCAAATTTTACTATAGGAATAATAGTTCTTTTGTTATCTCTTTTTGTGGTTCAGAATCTGATAAATTCAAGGGATGGAAGAGCTATCATGGCTGTTCGTGACAATTATATTGCAGCAGAAGCTACGGGAATTAATGTCACAAGATATAAGATGATGGCATTTGTGCTCTCGGCAGCGATTGCAGGGGCAGCTGGAGTTCTTTTTTCACACAATATCACAACACTTACTGCTTCTTCACAATATTTTGGATATAACGCGTCAATCATGATACTGGTGTACGTAGTACTTGGTGGAATTGGAAATATCCGTGGAAGTGTGATTGCGGCATGTGTTTTATATCTTTTACCGGAGCTGTTAAGAGGCTTTAGCACATATCGTATGCTCATATATTCAATTGTGCTGATTGTTATGATGATAGTCAACTGGTCACCAAGGGTAATAGAGAAGAGAGAAAAATTAGCTGCCAAAATAGGATTTGGAAGCAGGAAAAAGATAGCGAGGTAAATGACGTGGCACTTCTTGAAGTCAACAATTTATGTATATCCTTCGGCGGCTTAAGAGCTGTTGATGATTTTAATATTACTATAGAAAAAGGCGAGTTATATGGTCTTATCGGGCCAAACGGTGCAGGAAAAACCACAGTATTTAACCTGCTTACAGGAGTATACAAGCCTAATGAAGGAATCATCAGGCTTGATGGAAAAGATATAACAAGGAAATCAACCACTGAAATAAATCATGAGGGAATAGCACGAACCTTCCAAAATATCAGGCTTTTTAAGGATATGTCCGTTATTGATAATGTAAAGGTCGGACTATCCGAGCGCTTTAAGTACAGCATGATTGAAGGCATTCTTCATATCGGAAACTACAAGAAGGTAGAAAAAGAAATGGATGAAGAAGCAATGAAGCTTCTTTCTGTATTTGATCTGGACAAAGAAAGAGATACTCTTGCAGCAAATCTTCCATACGGAAAACAGCGTAAGCTGGAAATTGCGAGAGCTATGGCAACAAATCCAAAACTTCTTCTTTTGGATGAGCCTGCAGCCGGAATGAATCCGAATGAGACAGGTGAGCTCATGGATACGATAGCTCTTGTACGAAAAGAGTTTGGTATGACGATACTTCTTATTGAACATGACATGAAGCTGGTGTCAGGTATATGCGAAAAGCTTACAGTGCTTAATTTCGGAAGAGTGTTGTGTCAGGGGGAGACAAAAACGGTTCTTTCGGACCCTGAAGTTATAAAGGCATATTTGGGAGAGTAAATAGATGGAAACACTTTTGGATGTAAAAAATTTAAGTGTCTATTATGGAGTAATACAGGCTCTTAAAGGAATATCTTTTCATGTTGATAAAGGTGAGGTTGTAGCGCTTATAGGCGCAAACGGAGCGGGCAAAACCACAACGCTTCATTCGCTTTCAGGACTTATAAAGGCAGATGGCGGCGAGATACTGTATAAGGGGAAAGAACTGACAAAAACTGCAAGTCACAAAATTGTTTCCCTCGGAATGGCTCAGGTTCCGGAGGGAAGGCGAGTTTTTGCCGAGATGAGTGTACTTCAGAATCTAAAGCTTGGTGCATATACAAGAACTGATAAAGTTGAGATAGAGGATACTCTTAAGATGATATATAAGAGATTTCCAAGGCTTGAAGAAAGAAAAAGCCAGATGGCGGGGACACTCAGCGGAGGTGAGCAGCAGATGCTTGCCATGGGAAGAGCGCTTATGTCTCATCCTGACATCATTCTTATGGATGAACCTTCAATGGGACTATCACCAATTTTTGTAAATGAGATTTTTCAAATCATACAGGATGTCAACAAGGATGGTGTTACTGTTCTTTTGGTAGAACAGAATGCTAAAAAAGCTCTTACGATAGCAAATCGCGCCTATGTACTTGAGACAGGATCGATCATAAAAGAAGGGGCAGCGAGCAGTCTTTTGAACGACGAATCAATTAGGAAAGCATATCTGGGTGAATAAAATGAAAAAAATAGTGATTACAATTGCAAGACAGTATGGCAGTGGCGGAAGAACTGTCGGAGAAATGTTATCTAAGGAGCTTGGAATCCATTACTACGATAAGGAGCTTATTAAGCTGGCTTCTGAGCTGAGCGGTATAAATGAAGGTCTTTTTCTTGAGACGGATGAAAAGTCCCGAAAGAAAGGTTTTTTTAACAGAAAAAAGACTAATGTATATGATGGCACGATCATAGGTCCTGACAGCAGTAATTTCACCTCTCCTGATAATCTTTTCAGTTTTCAGGCAAAGGCAATAAAAAATCTTGCTGAGACTGAGCCATGTGTTATCGTTGGAAGATGTGCTGATTTTATTTTGAAGGATTATGACAATGTTTTGAGTGTTTTTGTCCATGCTCCGCATGATTTTTTGATGCAGGAAGCGGGAAAAGTTCAGCCTCTTACAGGAAAAAGACTGGAGCATTTCTGCGCTAGGGAAGACAGATACCGCGCTGAGTATTACAGATATCACACAGGGCAGATCTGGACAAATGCAACTAATTACGATCTTTGCCTTAACAGTGGCAAGCTTGGCTTTGAAAAATGTGTTGAAGCGATAAAAGCTCAGGCGAAGGTCAGATTTGGGGAAGATGTATTTGACTGATGCACATAAAATTTTCTTTATTCGAAATAAATACAAAGTTTCATTATAATTTAAAACAACTAGTGGAATTTGAAAACAGTGAATCGGTTAGAGCGCAAAAGTGCAAAACCAGCATAATTCTGTTGACGGGATTCATTTTGTACAGTATTGTAGCTACTTTTTTTCCTGAAACAAATTATTACCACGGAAAAGTTACCAATATAAGCTTGGCGCTTTTCTTTTTAGTGTTGATATTTCTTATAAGGATTTTTAAGAGGCATACTTATTTGACTGTACTTGGAGCATACGGAACCAGTACGATACTGTTTTTTCATCTCATAACAGAGGTTGATTGGACTATTGGTATGGATGCATTCTGGCTTTTTGTTCTTGTTATGCCATTTATCACAAATTATCTGGCCGGAGTTGTGTATGGCACAGTTAGTGCTCTTAGTGGACATCTTTTATCAGTTTTACTGTTTGATACCTCGCTTATAAACTATCTTCAGCCTTATGGTAAGAACATGGTTGAATGGTTTCCGATAATCTATATTGTGGTAATGATGGTGGCTGCTGTTATGGAGTATGAGCTCACGGCATATCAGATAGCAAAAAAAGAATCTGATGAGAAGATAGCTTTTTATCAGAAAGAGCGAACCAAAAGGCTTCAGGAAGAACTGACTATTTATGAGAGCAATGAAATTACTATAAGAAAATATAAGCATGACATAAGACATTTTAATCGTGTTCTCGCAGGCTTTATTAAAGATGAAGAGTATACAAAAGCTTTAGAGTATTTGACAGAATTTGATTCAATGCTTGAAAAAGTGACTGCCGTGTCATTTTGTGAGAACAGGATTGTCAATGAGATTCTTACAATATATGCCTCAAAGTGTCAAAAGGCCGGATTTAAACTTAGAGCAAAGGCTGTAGTTCCGGAGCGTTTTCCGATACAGGAGGTAGAGCTTACATCACTTGTAGCCAATGCCCTTGAAAATGCATTGGAGGCGCAGGAAAAGCTTCCAAAAGAGAAAAGGTTTATTCAGTTTGAAATAACGTATGATGACCGCAGGTTAAAGATTCTTTCCAAAAATTCCTGTGAAGCAAAGCCTGAATTTAACGAGAATGGACTTCCTGTAAGTAAAAAGCCGGTGCGAAGCGGAATCGGCACTTCTCAGATAAGTGAGATAGCCAAAAAGTACGGCGGTGCAGCAAGCTTTTCCTATGAAAAAGGTATGTTTATTCTAAAAGCCGTCATGACCTGCATGTGAAGTCTTGAAAAAAGAGCATCACGCATACTCAGTAAGTAGCGAGATGTTCTTTTATTTTTTCTTTGATCATATTTTCAACTATTGATGCAATCTCTCTTGTCTTTAAGGCTTTGTAATCTTCATAGTACAAAGGCTTAAGGTAGTAGACATAGGTTGTTACAGGACCACAGATATCGCTGTTGTATACCTTGTAGGAATCTATTAGTGCAACCGGAACTATAGGCGCTTTTGACATCTGAGCGAGTTTAAAGCTTCCGGGTTTGAAGCTTTCGACTACATTATGATTGTTTTCTTTATAACCGCCCTCAGGGAAAAGAATGTATTTCCTTCCCGTTTTTAACTCTTCGGCAATTTGCTTGAAAACAGTAATAGTTTGTCTTGGATCATTTAATACAAGTCTTTTTCCGTCAACAAGTTCAAGAAACTCATTTACTAAAATAATGTGAGAGCGTTTTTCATCCATTACAAATGATAAAGGTTCCTTGTGAGTACAGAAGATTCCAAGTACATCATACTTACCTTGATGATTTGGATATAGCATATATCCGCCTTCTTTGGGAAGATTCTCTTGTCCAAAGGCTATAGTGTTATATCCGGATGACTTGTTCATGTAGTAGATCATTTCGTTGGCCAGAGCGTACCTATCGCTTTCCGAATGGCGATTTTTGTGCCTTATCCAGAATCTGGCTTTTAGTATGTAAAAAATTATTCTGTGTATATTTATTAAAATGGTTCTGTAGTAATTTCGCATTTATAATCTCTTTTCAAAAACCTGATATCAGATAAAAAGCTTGTCTGTCAAAGTTTTAAAGCCGTAGTGCTTAAACAGTTCAGCGGCTTTTTCCTTATTGATATTAATTTTAAAGTCGTCTAAAGACTGGGTAAATGGATAGTCTTTTCTGATCTGTGCAAGGTCCTTGGATAAAAAGGCAAGGTCGCGGTATTCTATAAGTGCCTTCATAGGGCTTCTGGAAATGCCAAGCTCCTCTTTCCAGGTTGTAGAAAGAGCCTTTAATTCTTTGTCGGTAGAGCATGCGTCAATTGCCTTATATATTTCCTCAAGCGTGCCGTAGTGCGCAAGAAGTGGAATAGCAGCACTGCTTACACCTTTAACTCCGGGAATATTGTCGCTGGAGTCTCCCTGAATACCCTTAAGATCCGGGATTTGCTCTGGCCTTACACCATACTCTTTTAGGCAAAGAGGTGGTGTGACTTCAAATGCTTTGTCCGGGATACTTACCAGTTTGGAATTCCAGCCATATTCTGAGCCGTATTTATTCTGAAGCTCGTCAGCTGTCTCCTGCTTGGTCTGGATGAGCCAAACTCTGGAGTAGTCTGTTACGAGCTGCAGATAGTCGTGATCCTTTGTAATAATATATGAAGGGATCTCTTTTTCAAATTTTGAAACCACACTTCCTACTATATCGTCGGCTTCATATTTCATATCGTACATGACCTGAAAGCCTATTTCCTCAAGCATTTTTTCCATATTTTCAAACTGCTCTTTGAGGGGCAAAGGAGTATCTGTGCGATTTCCTTTGTAGTCAGCGTATTTTTCACGCCTGAAGGTATCCCTTGTCATATCAAAAGCGAACATCATGTGAGTTGGCTTTTGCTCAGCGATTATTTTCAGAATGGTTCGCATCATGCCATACATAGCATTGGTATATTCGCCCTTGTCATTGTGAAGTATCTGGGAAAAAAGTTTTTCTTTTTTTTCAGGATCCTTTTCAAAAAGAAGTGCCTTTGGCAGATTGCCGTAGTAGTTGGTTACAAGCATCGAGCTGCCGTCTATTAAAATAAACTTATTGTTTGCCATATTATCCTCCGAAGTGTAAACACTCAAATTTTATTATAAAGAAAAAACAGGTGCATTGGCAAGATGCACCTGTTTAAGGTAGGAGATTTCTTATGACTATTGTATGTCACGTGTAAATAACGCCTTGGCATTGACGTTTTTACTATTGTTAGCATTTGCTAACAAAATCATATTAGCACCGGCTAACAAAATATGCAAGAGTTTTTTTGAAAAAATTCATAAATTTATTAAAATACAAACATATAACCTATGGAAAATGCAGATTGCTGCGGATTTTGCACAAAAAAAATCCACTTACTGAGCCTGTCAGTAAGTGGTTTGAATTAAAGATCAAAGTTTCCTGTAACATCGTTGTTAACAACGTAATATGCTTTGCCCTCTTCAGGCTTAACATAGATATCAAGGTTCTTTATATCTTTTTTGCCATAAGATTCTTTTGCTTTAGCGACGAGCTGATCTTCACCGATTGCTTTATCACCAAACTGAAGCTCAATCTTGGCATTAACCTTTCCTGTTGCCATGTTATATCCCTCCCTCTTAGAAAAATATGTAATATGGTAATTTAGGATATATTATAACTCTTTTTTAAAAAAAGTGTGAATGTTTATTTCAAAAACTTGTAAAAAGTTGAATTTTCTAACTTCTCAAAGAATTATCTGTCATTTATAATATAGTTAAGAAAAAGATATTGAATCTCCCTTCAATATTTTATAATGGTTGGACTGGCCCATGTAGCGGCAGAGGAGGTGGCCATATGTTAAACAAAAAGAGTGGTAATTCCCCTGAAAAGTCTAAGAAGCTTCCGGAGCTGCATGCAATTCGAGTAGGCGAATTTAAGCCGAGCCTTCAGACACTAAGTAGTCTGGATTGTGGCATTGATTTATCAGGATATGCATATGCAGGGCTAAAAAATTGGAAGTGATTATTTAACAATTTAATATTCGAATTCAGCTATCGCCTTGGAATCATATATTCCAGGGCGATTATATGTTGCGAGGGACCGGCATGTATGCCTTTATACAAATTCATTTGCCGGCCCTAAGGACATGGAGCACGAAGAATTGAATGTCTGCATACAGAATCGAGTAGGAGTCAGTTTAATCAATTGCGACGGATCTGCTTACAACAAAGCACATAACTGCAATGACAAGCAATACAATAGAAAAAATTTTAATCCATCTGTATATTTCTATTTCTTCATCAAAACTCTTTTTTAATTCCGAATATGTGAATAAAATGACTGCAATTATAAAGATAACAGCAGAATATATCAAAAGTAAATTGCCCATTATTCCTCCTAAGCTGACTTATAATAAAAACACAAGTCATAGTCTTATATTCTATTATACGTTATTTTTTAATTTGTTAACAGATTACTGTTTCAATTCTGTAATTCCATGTTATAATAATGCGTTGTATTATAGGTTTTTATATTTATCGGAAAGGCAAATACGATGGAAAAAGAAAAACTGGCAATCCATGGGGGTAAGCCTGTAAGAGATAAGAAGCTCTTTTACGGACACCAGTGGATTGACGATGATGATATCAAGGCAGTTACTGAGGTGTTAAAGGGTGATTATCTTACCTGTGGTCCAAATGTTACTGCACTGGAAAAAAGATTATGTGAAGTGACTGGAGCAAAGTATGCAGTTGCAGTCAGTAATGGAACAGCTGCACTTCACGTTGCATGTATTGCAGCAGGATTAAAAGAGGGCGATGAAGTTATCACAACTCCGATTACCTTTGCGGCGAGTGCAAATTGTGCGGTTTACGTAGGTGCGACGCCGGTCTTTGCAGATATAAATCCTAAAACTTACAATATAGATCCTGACAGTATTGAGGCTCATATTACTGAAAAAACCAAAGCAGTTATAGCTGTTGATTATACAGGACAGGCAGTTGAGCACGACAGAATAAGAGAAATCTGCGACAGACACGGACTTACTCTTATTATAGATGCGGCTCATGCAATAGGAACCAAATATAAAGGTAAGCCTGAAGGCTCCATAGAGGATATGACTTGCTTTAGCTTCCATCCGGTCAAGACTGTTACTTCCGGAGAGGGCGGCGCTGTCACCACTAATGACCCTGAGTTATATAAAAAGTTAAGGCTTGCTTCACAGCATGGTATAGTGCATGAGGAGGCTGAATTTGTTGAAAAACCTGAGGGGCCATGGTATTACGAGATGCAGACTCTCGGATATAATTACAGACTTACTGATATTCAGTCAGCTCTTTTAATGAGTCAGCTTAATAAACTGACTAAGTTTTCAGAGAGAAGACGTGAAATAGTAAACAAGTACAACGAAGCTTTCAAAGATGTTGAGGGGATAATTATCCAGGAAGAGATACCGGAATCTGAGACTACAAGGCATCTTTATATTATTCAGCTGGATTTTGAAAAATTGTCATGTACAAGAAGAGAATTTTTTGATGCTATGGCAGCTGAAAATATTCAGTGTCAGGTTCATTATGTGCCGGTATATTATTTTCCGTTTTATCGTGAACGTGGCTATGCGAAGGGATTGTGTCCTAATGCAGAGAAGTTGTATAGTGGAATTATGAGTATTCCTCTTTATCCTCTTCTTACAGATGAAGACGTTGACTCAGTGATAGCTGCAGTTAAAAAAGTAGCGAGTTGGTATAAAAAGTAATAGGTTTCCGCTTTAGCCCGCAAGAAGTCATAGATATCCCGTGTATATTTTGATAATGATTTAAGTGATTTAATGAGGTGACAAAATGAATAGTTCTATTATAGATAACAAAACAATTCTTGTAACAGGTGGTACCGGTTCTTTTGGACACTGCTTTACAGAATATGTACTTACACATTATAACCCAAAGAAGATCATCATTTATTCAAGAGATGAATTCAAGCAGTTTACAATGTCCAATGAGAAGGTTTACAAAGAGCATGCCAGCCAGATGCGTTTCTTTATTGGCGATGTAAGGGATCAGGCAAGACTTGAAAGAGCCTGCGAGAATGTTGATTATATTATACATGCTGCTGCACTTAAGCAGGTTCCTGCATGTGAATACAATCCTGATGAAGCTATAAAGACGAATATTAACGGTGCACAGAATGTAATAAATGCAGCGCTTAAGACAGGTGTTAAGCGTGTAGTAGCTCTTTCTACAGATAAGGCAGTTGACCCTGTAAACCTTTACGGCGCAACAAAAATGGTATCTGATAAGCTTTTTATTGCTGCTAATGCTTATGCAGGAACTAAGGATATCAATTTCTCAATTGTTCGTTACGGAAATGTTGCTGGTTCAAGAGGTTCTATTATTCCGCTTTTCAAAACTCTTGTTGAAAAGGGAGAAAAAGAGCTTCCGATAACAGATTACAGAATGACACGTTTCTGGATAAGTCTTCCTGAAGGTGTTGAGCTTGTGCTCAAGGCACTTTCTGAGGCAAAGGGCGGAGAGACTTTTATCAGCAAGATTCCATCTTTTAACATCAAGGACCTTGCTGAAGCAATGTATCCTGACGTTAAGACTGTAGAGGTTGGCATCAGACCTGGTGAGAAACTTGATGAAGTTATGGTTACCAGAGAAGATGCTCCTAATACTTATGAATATGAGAAGCATTTTATTGTATATCCACAGGTCTCTTTTGCGCATGAGATAGTACCTGCTCCGGGCGGAAAGAAAGTACCGGAAGGATTCTACTACAGTTCAGGAAATAATACAGAGTGGATGTCTGTAGAAGATATTCGAAACAGATTAAGTGAAGCTGTTGATCACTGATTTGGTTGGATTATAGATAGTAATGTTTGGTTTTATGATTTGAAAGGATTCAAATGAAAGTTGTAATTTTAGCCGGTGGTTTTGGTACACGTATCAGTGAAGAAAGTCATCTTCGACCAAAGCCTATGATAGAAATTGGTGGAAAACCAATTCTATGGCACATCATGAAAGAGTATTCTTATCATGGATTTAATGAATTTATTATATGTGCAGGTTACAAGCAGGAAGTTATAAAGGAATATTTTGCAAACTATTACCTTCATAACTGTGATGTAACCTTTGATTTTTCTGATAGTGGAAAGACTACCTTCCATTCTCAGAAGGCGGAACCCTGGAAGGTAACTGTTGTCGATACCGGATATAGTACCATGACAGGTGGACGTATAAAGAGAATAAGAGAACATGTAGGAAATGAGACATTTTTCATGACCTATGGTGATGGTGTATGTGATATTGACATGAATGAGTTGCTTAAGTTCCACAGGTCACATGGAAAGATTGCTACTGTTACAGCGATTCTTGCCGGACAGCGTTTTGGTGTCTTTGATATCGATAAGGAAGATTCTTCAATAGTCAGAGACTTCAGAGAAAAAGCAAGTATTGACGGAGCACGTATCAACGGAGGCTACATGGTTCTTGAACCAGGAGTCTTTGATTACATTGAAGGTGATGCAACCTTTTTTGAAAAAGAGCCCATGCATAATCTTGTAAAAGATGGTCAGATGGCGGCATATAAATATGATGGCTTTTGGAAATGCATGGATACTGCAAGAGAAAGAGACGAACTCTCGGAACTTATAGATACGGGTAGAGCACCTTGGATAAAGTGGTAAGATAAATGAAAGTTTCAGATTATATAGTAGATTTTTTGCAAAAAAAAGGCGTCACCGACTGCTTCATGGTAGTAGGCGGTGGCGCTATGTATTTGGATAATTCATTCGGTCATGCAAAGAGTATTAAGTGTACTCATTTTCATCACGAACAGGGAGCGGCGATTGCTGCAGAGAGTTACTCCAGATATGAAAATAAAGTGGCTGCATTATGTGTTACTTCGGGTCCCGGAGGAACAAATGCCATTACCGGAGTTCTGGGTGGATGGCTTGATTCATTGCCGATGTTTGTTGTAAGCGGACAGGTAAGATATGACACTACTGTGAGATATTGGGAAAAGAATAAAAAAGATATTTCCGGTGTCGAAGGCTCCCTTCGTTCTTTGGGAGATCAGGAATATGATATCACAAGGATGACAGAGCATATGTGTAAGTATGCGGTTATGCTGGAAAATCCCAATGATATTAGATATATTCTTGAAAAAGCCTGGAAGTTAATGAAAGAAGGAAGGCCTGGACCAGTATGGATTGATGTTCCTGTTAATTTTCAAAATGCCGATGTTGATGAAAACAGCTTAAGAGGCTATGAAGACTTAGAAGAAGCACAGAATGTAAGCGGTACAATTCATAAGGTTACTGCAGAGACCGTGTCTAAGGTTCTTGATGAGATTAGAAAAGCAAAACGTCCGGTAATCTACGCAGGTGGAGGAGTTCGGATAGCAGGAGCATACGAAAGCTTTAAGAAAATGGTCAGAAAACTTGGTGTTCCGGTATGTACATATTGGAACAGCATTGATCTTATGGAAACCTCTGATCCGTTGTACTGTGGAAGAGGCGGGAACATGGGGGACAGAGCCGGGAATTTTGCTATACAGAATTCTGACCTATGCATTGTAATTGGTTCAAGACTTTCTATACGACAGGTCGGTTATACTTGGGACAGTTGGGCAAGAAAAGCTAAAGTTATCATGGTTGACATCGATGAAGCAGAGATGTCCAAGCATACTATTCATGTAGATGTGCCTATAGTGGCAGATGCACGCGATTTTTGCGATAAAATGAATAATATTTTGGAAGGTAAAGTATCTGATGATGTGAATCAATATGTGAGTCCTTCTGCTGATTGGCGTGTTCAATGTGTTAAGTGGAAAGAAAAATATCCTGTAGTATCACAGAAACAAAAAAATACAGGAGAAAACCTTGTTAATGTTTATGGTTTTTTGGATGCGTTATCAGGAAGACTTCCGGATGGCTCTCTAACTGCAGTCAGCAATGGAGCCTGCTGTGTGGCCGGGCATCAGAGCTGGGTAATAAAGGATAACACGAGATTTATAATAAACAACGCAGTTGCCAGCATGGGATATGGTCTTCCTGCTGCAATAGGGCTTTGCATTGCTTCCGGAAAAAAGGAAACTATCTGTCTTGAAGGTGATGGAAGTATCATGATGAATCTTCAGGAACTTCAGACGGTTATAACAAACAGGCTTCCTATAAAGATTTTTATTATAAATAATGCGGGATATCATTCAATAAGACTGACACAGAATAATATTTTTCCAGAGTATTCTAAAGTTGGAATTGGACCTGAGAGCGGTGATCTTGCTTTTCCATCCTTTGAAAAGATTTCTTATGCTTTTGGCTATAAATATATTCCAATAAGAAAAGGAAGCGAGCTTGTTGAAAAAATTGATGAAGTACTTATAGCTACGGAACCGATTATTTGTGAAGTGTTCACTGATACTGTGCAGGTGTGGGAGCCAAAAAGCTCTACAAGACGTAACCCTGATGGTACTTTATCAAGCCCTCCGCTTGAAGATTTGGCTCCTTTTTTGCCAAGAGAAGAACTGGAAGAAAACATGTATATTTGACAGTAAATTATTAATTTATTTTTTTATTCAAAAAAAATCATGATATATGATAGATGTTATGATTGCTCATATTTTAGAATATGTGTATGAAGAACAAATATTCAGTACATCATAAACACAATTATTTTAGACTAGAGAAAACGAGGCAGAGAAATTTATGGCTATGATGGATGATTATAAGAGTAAAAATCCATATGATGTCAAGAAAAGGGGAACATTCATTGTGAAAGTTGATGATTGTTCTAACGCGACCTGGCGGGGAAATGTTGTGTGGGCAGATGAGAATATAACTAAGCACTTCAGAAGTACGCTTGAACTTATCAAGCTGATTGATGAATCTCTTGAAAGCAGAAGCATAGGCGATAATGAAGAAGTGGGTAGTGCATGAATATTATGGTTTGGATATAGCTTAAAAGATCTCTATGTCTTTAGATGTGGAGATCTTTTTTATGTTATAATTCCTAGTGTAGTTGTTTTATATTAGACTATATGCTTGCTATAATTTGAAGCTACTTTGTTGTCATCAGTCGTCGATGGACTTATGCATAGAATAACTTAAAAAAGGATAAAAAAAATGGGTGCTGCTAAACAGATGCTTTTTGCAAGAAATCTTATAAACATATGTATTGATAGTGTTGAAAATGTTGACTATCAGGGGAAAATATGGCATCAATACTCAGATGAACCCGTATGTTTTGAAAGCGGTGTCAAGCTTCTTGTGATGATGGATGAACTTATGGATGAGTGGGGATTTCCGCAGAAAGGGTTGGAGCAGAGATCCTTAATAGGGCGTGGTAAAAAACGGCACAATCGTCAGAAAAATGATGAGATGTCTATAGACAAAGTGCAGAAAACAAATGGAACGAGAAATATTCAGAATAAAAAAGGAAAGCTTGGAACTTATATTGTACAGGTTTCTTTCAGACAGAATGCCACTTGGCAGGGGCATGTTGTCTGTGTGAACTGTAATGAAAAAAAAGATTTTACCAGTGCGATGGAACTTATAAAAATAATAGAACAGGATTTGGGTAATGTAGATGAAAAAGCAGAATAAAGCAAAAAAAGTTGTATTTAGTATTTTTGGGGCAATTGTGTTGATGATAATTGTAGGCGCAATTGCCTTTAAAATATATTCAAATAATTATTATAAGGCTGATACCGAGACTATAAGTGATATCGCAGATGAAGCGGATGATGTAGGATATTATTATGACGACGATATGTCTGTATTTGTTCCACTTGAGGAAGGAGTAAAAGCAGTTATAGTTTTTTATCCCGGTGGCAAGGTGGAGTTTAATGCATATAGCGGACTAATGTATGAACTTGCTGAAAAAGGTTATCTGTGTCTTTTGCCAAGGATGCCGGAAAATATAGCATTTTTACGAGTGAATGCTGTGGATTTAATAAAAGAAAGATATCCTGACAGGGTGCAGCAGTATGAAAATCTTGACTGGTATCTTGCAGGGCATTCTCTTGGAGGTGTGGCAGCATGCCAGTATCTTGGAGAACATCTTGATGAAGATGAGTATAAGGGAATAATTTTATGTGCGTCCTATACTACAGTTGATTTTTCTGATACTGACCTGAGACTTTTATCTATTTATGGTTCAGAAGATAAGGTCCTGAAAATGGATGCCTATGAAGAGAGTAAGAGCTTTTGGCCAAAGGAAGCTACAGAGTACATAATTGAGGGTGGTATTCATTCATATTTTGGAAATTACGGCATTCAGGACGGAGATGGAGAACCAAAAATAACAGTTTATGAGCAGCTTGAGGAAGCAACTGAAGTTATTGATGAATGGTGTATTGGTTAAGGCATGGAAGCGCATCTTTTGGCAAGAAGATTCAATGGGTGGCTTAAAAGGTATTCTGTTCAGTATTTCACAGTTTTCTTTGATGACGATGTGCTATTATGTGGTTACTGGTTTTTTTGTTGATTTTTGGAGGTGCATATGAATTTTACTGTAGTTGAAGTTTTTAACAGAAGCGTAACTATTGAACTTGATTCTGAGGAGATTTTCAGACAGTCTCAGAATTATTCTGTATATATAAATGGTAAAAAAGTATTGGAAGATGACAAAAATGTAGTCTCAGTTTCAGGTCTTTTGCCGGATACTAAGTACGTGATAGGAGTAGGGACAGAGGGTAATATCTGTGAAAAAGAATTTACAACAAGGCATGAATCAGTGCTTTTAGATGTCACAGCTTTTGGTGCAAAGAAGGATGGAAAGACTTCTGATACTGCTGCTATTCAGGCTGCAATCTGTGCATGTCCCAAAGACGGAACAGTATATCTTCCAAAGGGAACATATTATACAACACCTGTCTTTTTAAAGAGTCATATGACATTGTGGCTTGATAAGGATGCAGTTCTTCTAGGAGATACCGACAGAAGTCACTATCCTGTACTGCCCGGTATGATTCGTACTACAGATGAAAAAGATGAGTACAATATTGCAAGCTGGGAGGGAAATCCTTTGGACAGCTTTGCATCTCTTATAACAGCAATTGACTGTGAGGATGTTGATATCATAGGAGAGGGAACTCTTGACGGAAATGCGCAAAATGGTGACTGGTGGGTTAATCCTAAGGTTAAAAGAGGAGCCTGGAGACCCAATACTGTTTTCTTTGCAAGATGCAACAGAGTACGTATGCAGAGCGTTACAGTAAAAAATTCTCCATGTTGGACAATTCATCCATATTACAGCGAGAATCTTTCATTTTTAAATTTATATATACACAATCCTTCTGATTCACCTAATACAGATGGTCTTGATCCTGAGAGCTGCAAGAATGTCCTTGTTCTTGGAATTACAATATCTGTAGGTGATGACTGCATGGCAATCAAGAGCGGAAAGTATTACATGAGTCTTATGCACCATAAAGTCACAGAAAATATTATTATCAGGAACTGTAAATTTGAGAGAGGACATGGCAGTGTGACAGTTGGAAGTGAAGCTGCCGGCGGTGTTAAGGGCATCAGAGTAAGTCAGTGTATTTTTGACGGTACTGACAGAGGACTTAGAATAAAGACAAGAAGAGGGCGCGGAGAGAGGTCTGTGCTTGATGACATACTTTTTGAAAACATAAAAATGGATGGTGTTCATATGCCATTTACTGTAAATATGTTCTATTTCTGTGATCCGGACGGACATAGTGACTATGTGCAGAATCAGGCACCAGCGCCGGTGGATGAGATGACACCTGTAATCGGCTCTATCACAGGAAAAAATATCGAATGTAAGGGCGTTAGTGCGTGCATGCTTTGTGCTTTTGGACTTCCCGAAAGACCTATCGGAAAACTTACTTTTGAAAATATCAAGGCAGAGTTTTTGCCTGAAAGTAAGAGAGTTCCCGAGAGACCTGTCATGATGGATAATTTTGATGAGATGAGCGGAAGAAGCGTATTTGCCAAAAATGTCAAAGAGCTTGTACTTAAAAATATTGACATAAAAGGCTGCGCTGATAGGGAGCCGGAGCTTTCTAATGTTGAAAACAGTGTGATTGAAGAAGTGAAGTATTTATAAAAAGTAGGTTATTTGTGAGGCGCTGAATGTTAGAGATAAGGGTAGGAAAAAGAAATTATAACAGCGAAGCAGAAGGAGAGATTGCTCCTGTGGATTTTACATCTGTTTCGGAGGCGATATTGGCTGTTCCATATGAGGAAAAGGCAGTAATCTACATTGAGAGCGGCATATATCATGAAAAGATCTTTTCCGACAAAAAGGATATTACTTTCGTTGGAGAAGGAATTGGGAAAACTGTTATTGAATACAGTGACTGTGCAAATGATATCTGTGAGGACGGCAGCAAAAGAGGAACTTTTAGAAGCTATACAGCTTTTTTTGCAGGAGAAAAAGTCACAGTAAAGAATCTGTCAATCCGCAATAATTCCGGAGACGGAAGTCTGGCAGGACAGGCACTTGCAGTATATGCAGATGCTAAGAAGTGCTATTTTGAAAATGTTGAACTTTTCGGCCATCAGGACACTCTTTTCATGTCACCGCTTCCTGTAAGTGAAAGGCAGAAAAACGGCTTCATGGGTCCAAGGGTCATGACAGAGAGAAAGCTTACAAGCCAGTATTACAAAAACTGCATTATCACAGGTGATGTAGATTTCATTTTTGGCGGTGCTGATGCGGTATTTGATAACTGCACGATTATCTGTAATAACAGAAAAGCAGTGACTGAGAAAGAAACTGATGACCGTTTTATTAACGGATATATAGCTGCTGGATGTGGCCTTAAAAGTGACACAGGTATGATTTTTAGAAACTGCACCGTAAAGGGTGAAGAAGGCTGTGATAAAAATTCTGTTTTCCTTGGCAGACCATGGAGAGATGAGGCTAAGGCAGTTTTTCTTAATTGTATTATGGATGACACTATTGCTACAGAGCGTTTTTCTGGATGGGGAGCAGTTGATAAAAAGCATCCGGACACTTTTTACGGAGAATACGGCACTATATCCGCTGACGGCGAAGAGATTGAGCTTTCCGGTAAAAACAGCTTTGTAAAAGATATAGATGAAAACATGGCCAAAAACATAAATCATGAAGCTGATTTAATAGTTGAAAAGGCGACAGGGATTATCAGATGAAAAAAATAAATGCGGCATATTCTTTTTTGCTTGCTGTTATTCTTTTTGCAGGAATCCTTACAGCATGCGATAAAACTGTAAATGAAAGCAGCGGTGATTACGGTGCTATAGAAAATACGGCGGATTTATCAAAAAGCCTTGTTGCTTCTGATTCTGTTATTGATGCCGACGAAGAAGACAGAAATTTAAGTATAGATACCGCAGACTATGAGGTTTCTCATTCTGATGAAGCGTCATCCTCATCCGAAAGCATATATTTTAGTGATGAGGACTATGAAGAAGCTGAGGCAGAGGCTGCTGATTTTGCGGAAAAATATGTTGTTTCCGAAGATGGGGTCTATGATTCCAAAGATGAAGTTGCACTTTATATACATATCTATGATAAGCTGCCCTCCAATTATATTACCAAAAAAGAGGCAAAGGCACTGGGATGGCAGGGCGGAGGACTTGAGAATATAGCTCCGGGGAAGTGCATAGGTGGAGATTATTTTGGAAATTATGAAGGTAATTTACCTGAGGAAGAGGGAAGAGAGTATCATGAATGCGACATAGATACTCTTGGAAAAAGCAAAAGAGGTGCCAAGCGAATCATTTACTCCAATGACGGGTATATTTATTATACTGAAGACCATTATGAGTCCTTTGAACTATTATATGGGGAGGACTGACAAAATATGGAAAAGGTTTTTTATATTGATCTTATGGAAGTACACAGCAAGGAAGAGCTTCAGGAAGCTTTGGTAAAAGAGCTTCCGCTCCCTGAATATTACGGCAGGAATCTTGATGCATTTTATGATGTGCTGTCGGAATACGGAAGTGAATGGAATATTATTTTTTACAATTCCGGATTTGCCGTATACAGGCTTGGCAGGTATTTTGAGGCACTTAAAAGGCTCTGCCTGGAGGCATGTGAAGAAGTTCAGGGATTAAAGATAAGATTTTATAATTGATTTTTTTTCGGAGGAAATATGCGATATCCTGATTTTTTAAAAGAAAAAGGTACAATCGGATTTGTTGCACCATCCTTCGGATGTGCTACAGAACCATATATTTCGAGATTTGACAGTGCTTTAAAGAAATTTGATGAAATGGGCTACAAATGCAAGATTGGACCTAATGCATATCTTTCAGAGGGAATAGGAATCAGCAACACACCAAAGAAGTGCGGTGAGGAGCTTAATTCATTTTATCTGGATGACAGCGTGGATGCGGTGATGTCATGTGGCGGCGGAGAGCTGATGTGTGAGGTCGTTCCATATATTGATTTTGAAGCTGTTAAAGAAGCTACTCCAAAATGGTATATGGGTTATTCCGATAACACCAATTTTGTGTTTACATCAGCTATACTTTCGGACACTGCAGCTATTTATGCACCTTGTGCCGGAGATTTTGGTATGGAGCCATGGCACTTGTCTATTGATGATGCATGGAAGTTGATTACCGGAAAAAAACTAAAGTTTTCAAGCTATGATAAGTGGGAGATGGACAGTCCGGAGGATTTGCCTGAAACTGCACCGTATTATCTTACTGAAGCAAATGTCATGAAAGCATTTGTTGGAAGTGAGGAACAAAGTGAAAGCCATATATCATTTGAAGGGCGGATTGTTGGTGGATGTCTCGACTGCCTGGCCAATCTGGTTGGAACAAAGTTTGACAAGGTAAAAGAGTTTAATGAAAAATACAAGAATGACGGTATTATTTGGTTTATAGAAGCTTGTGACCTTAATGTTTTTAGTATAAGGAGAAGTCTTTGGAACCTAAAAGAAGCAGGCTGGTTTGATAATCTTAAAGGTTTTCTTATCGGCAGACCCGGAGCTGCGTTTGGTCAGGATATAATGGGACTTAACCAGTATAATGCTGTGACGGATATCCTTGGTGAATATGGTGTTCCTGTTCTTATGGATCTTGATATAGGACACCATCCTCCAATGATACCAATCATATGTGGAAGCTATGCAAAAATTGATTTTGCAGATAACAAATTAGAGATTGAATATGTGCTTAATAATTGAATCTATATGAATTACGACGTAGACGAAAACAAGCATTTATGTTCATTAATAAATGGCTGACAACTAAATTTTAACGAAAAACAGACCGCTGATAGCTCAAATGTTGCAGCGATCTGTTTTTTCATTCAGTTACATATTTTAGATTTTATAAATTTTCTATTCTGAGAAGCTCTGTGTAAGCAAGAATAAGCGGAGCTACACCCTTTGCTTCATTTTCTACAACAGGCTCTGAGAAGTAATATTCCAAAGAACCATCGCGATGCTGCGCACCACCAAGACCTGCCACAAGACAGATTCCACCAAGCTTTGGAGAACCGTCTTCATTTCTTGAAAGATACTTTTCTGTAATACCGTCAAATGCCTTAATGGCAATTTCCCTAAAGCGCTTTGGAAGATATCCGAGACGAACACCCTTTAAAAGACCATAGGCGATAAGTGCAGTCCCTGAGGTCTCAAGGTAGTTTCTTTCATCATCCTTTTTGTCTACGACCTGATAGAACATTCCGCTTTCATCCTGGAAAGGAATAAGAGAATTGGCAAGGTTCTCAAGCATTGTCTGAAGATATCTGTATTCATAGTACATTGACTCATCCATTGCCTCTGCTGTATCAACCAAGGCTACAGTGAACCATCCAAGAGCTCTGAGCCAGAAGTTAGGGCTGCATCCGGTTTCTTTATCAGCCCAGTACATTTCGCGGCTTTCATCATATCCGTGATAGTAAAGTCCTGTCTTTTCATCCTTCATAAGCGCTTCTACATTTTTGAACTGCTTAAAGGAATCAAGGCAGCCCTGCATTTTATTATAGCGACGTTCATATTCCATGTAGAAAGGCTGTGCCATATACATTCCGTCAAGCCAGACCTGATATGGATAGATATTCTTGTGCCAGAAATTGCCTGCCTTTGTACGGGGCATGGTATCAAGCTGCGCTCTGACTGTGTCCATGGCTTTTCTGTACTTTTCTTTTCCGGTAAGGTCATAGAGCTTGAACAGATTTTTGGATGGATTGATATTGTCAAGATTGTACTCATCAGTACTGTATGTTTTGATAGAACCGTCGTCCTGAACAAACCAGCCCACAAATTTATCTGCAAAATCAAGGTACTTCTTATCGCCTGTCATCTCGTATAATGAAAGGACAGCGGTAATCATGCAGCCGTCTATATAATTCCACTTGTTTGGCTTGCCACCAAGAACCATTTCGATGTTCCACATAGGATGCTCGGCATCGGATTTATCAAGCAGATAATCTACATATTCGCTAAGCATTTTAAAGGTCTCTTCTCGTGTCATTTGGAACCTCCATTCTATTTTGTAAGTGCTTACATTTTAACATACTTAAGGGGCTTTACCAACATTTTTTTCCTTGATTTATATGTCAATGAATGATAGTATGAGCATGGCTGCGTTTCAGACTAAGAATGCGCATATATGCAGTGCATTACGTAATAAATTATTAACGTGTCAGCGTACTACTTCGAAATAAAATGAAAGTTTTAATATAGATACAAAGAGGTATGTCATGTCAAAATCAAAGAATGATTTTTCTTATGTAACAGGTAAGATGCTTAAGTTTATTGATGAGAATCCTACCTGCTTTCATGTTATTGAAAATTTAAAAAAGAGATTGCAAGATGAGGGATTTACCGAACTTTTTGAGTGCTTTGAGTGGAAATTAAAGCCCGGTAACTATTTTGTTACAAGAAATGATTCTTCAATTATTTCATTTAAAATTCCCAAAAAAGATTTCAAAGGCTTTTATATGATTGCCAGCCACAGTGATTCGCCTTCTTTTAAGATAAAAGAAAATCCCGAGATGGAGGCAGGTGGAGCATATATTAAGTTAAATGTTGAAAAATACGGTGGGATGTTATGTGCAGAATGGTTTGACAGACCATTATCCGTTGCCGGAAGATTGGTTGTAAGAGGTAAAGATGGCGCAGTAGAGTCAAAACTTGTAAATGTTGACAGAAATCTTTTGATGCTTCCGGCTCTTGCCATCCATATGAATCGCGATGCCAATCAGGGATACAGCTATAATGCTCAGAATGATATGCTTCCGATTTTTGGAGACAATGATTCCAAAGACAGCTTTTTTGATATAGTTGCAGAAGCTGCAGGAGTAAAAAAAGAGGATATTCTGAGCCATGATCTCTTTTTATATAACAGAGTAAAGCCAACCTTATGGGGCGCAAAAGAGGAGTATATCGCAAGTTCAAGACTTGATGATCAGGAGTGTGTTTATACTACATTTGAGGGATTTTTGGCAGCACAGCCATCAGATAATGTAGCTGTACACTGCGTATTTGATAATGAAGAGGTCGGAAGCGGAACCAAGCAGGGAGCGGCATCCACTTTCTTAAAGGATACACTTACAAGAATAAATGATAGTCTGGGAAGAACACAGCAGCAGTATTATACTGCAGTAGCGCAGAGCTTTATGATTTCAGCGGATAATGCTCATGCTATTCATCCTAATTATCTTGATAAGGCTGATCCTGTCAACAGACCTGTTATGAATAAGGGAATAGTCATTAAGTATAATGCAAATCAGAAATATACTACTGATGCTGTATCTGCAGGAGCTTTCAAACTTATGTGTGAGAAGGCAGGAGTACCATATCAGACCTTTACAAACAGATCGGATATGGCAGGTGGATCTACACTTGGTAACATTTCTACTACGCAGGTTGCAGTTAACACAGTTGATATAGGACTTGCTCAGCTTGCAATGCATTCACCTTATGAATCTGCCGGCAGCAAAGATCCGGAGTATCTTGCTGCGGTTTCTAAAGTTTTTTACGAATATATTTGATTTATTGGAGGTTATATGGGTATTTTTGATTTGTTTGGAGGGAAAAAAGCTTCAGAGGATGCGGAGGCGCAAAAAGAACAGAGCCTTGCCCAGAAGCGTGAAAAAGAGATGCAGGCAGCCATGGACGCCCACGCTGAAATGAAATGGCCGGATTTTCCAAGGCTTAATCCTGTTAATGTAAATGGAACTGAAAATGTTGATATGATTACAACTGTTTCAGACGAGCGCAAAAATGAAATAGGTGAGATGATATATGATTCAGAGATGCCTGCTGAATCACTTAAGTTTCTTTCCAATCAGGAGCTTTTATTTCTTTTGACAGCTCTTGAGGTATTTCATAAGGCTGCACCTCTTCCGGGATTTGAACAGAATCACAGAAAGATTTACAATGAGCTTTTAGGAAGAGTAAGGGATGCACAGACTCTTTTTGTACTTTACGATGCAACGACAGGTTATCCATTTATTGACCATGGATTTGCAAATGTATATTTTGAAAAAGAAATTGCTGAGAAGGCTGTAGAGCTCTTTTCCAAGCAGTTTAGGAGACTTGCTGCAAGAGAGGTCAAGGTTGAGAACCCTGATGATACGGCAGCAGTTAAAAGAGGATTTTTTGACTATCTGTACTATATTGGTATAGAGAACATCATGGTGGATAATGGCGCTTACAGATCAAGATTTAAGAGAAATGAGATTGTAGCAGCCCCCGGTGATTGGAACAATCAGGACGATGGCAAGAATCCGGTCAATCCATCTCTTAATTTTGCCATGCTGGATTTCCTGGAAGAACTCAAGTGGCCTGTTAAATATGAAAAGAGAGATGAAGTGGTAAGAGCTAAAGAGATGAGAATGTTATCTCTTATCAGATCTGGAAGCTTTATTGTTCCTATGCAGCATGAAGGCCCGGTAGAGGTTCTTGAAGACGGTAAAATGAAGTTTAGCAAGGAAACAAAGTTTAAGTTTCTTGTAATGAATACAAAAGATGAAAAGCAGTTTATTCCTGCATTTACAGATGCTATTGAATTTGGCAAGAAGTTAAGAGGAACAGAGTGGAATGCTGCTGTATTTAAATATCAGGACATTCTTAAATTCGTCAATGATAAGGCTGGAATTATAATAAACCCGGATGGACAGAGAGTTATTTTGCCAAAAGAGAGAATGTTTATGCTGGAAGTTGCCGGACAGCAGGCTGATAGGATGAAAGGGGCTGCTAAAACAGCTGCATCTTCTGTAAATGATTCTGAAGAGGCTGTTGTTCAGAAGGCTCTTAATCAGGCAATGGCAAGAATGAATGAAAATAAGGAATCTGAACAGTAATAGTAATAGTTACAATTGATAATTAGCTTGTTTATAAACGGATATTAGTCTAAAATATATAATGTAGACTAATATCCGTTTTGTAATGAAAATTACCGAGGTAGCTATTATGCTTGATAGATTACTTGGAAACTATATGCTTGAGAAGGGGATGCTTAATAAAGCACAACTACAGCAGGCATATCGTGATCAGGATGCGAATAGAGCCAAACTTGGCGTAATTGCCGTTTCAGAGAAACTAATGACAATTGCCCAGGCTGAGCAGGTAAATGCCTTGCAGGCTTCTATGGACAGAAAATTTGGTGATATAGCAATTGAAAAAGGATATCTTACTGAGGCACAACTGGGAAGGCTTTTGGAACTTCAAAAGAATTCATATCTTGCTTTTGCTCAATCCCTTATAGATGAAGGATATCTTACTTATGAACAGATTGATTCAGCCGAGTCAGAATATCAGCAGATTTATGGTCTTACAGAAACTGATATGAATGATTTAAAGGAAGGGGACGTAGATAGGATCATTCCTATTTTTCTTGGTACAGAGGATGAGAGATGTAAACGTGTCTTTACCATGGGAATCAAAAATCTGTACAGGCTTGTGGATAATCATATATATGTTGGAAAAGCGTACAAAACAAGTTCTGTAAGAGGAGAAGTGCTGGCTTATCAGGGATATAAGGGTGATGAGAGCGCGAAAACTGCGATATCGGGAAAATATGAAGACGTTCAGAAAATGGCTATTGCATATACCAAGGAAGAATTTATAGAAACCAGGGAAGATGCACTTGACGCCGTGTGTGAACTTATTAACTGTATGAACGGTTTATATGCTTCGGAGATGAGTAAAAACGGTGTAAAGATTGAACTTGAACCGCCGGAATTTTTTGTTGGCTACAGCGAGGTTAAGGCTGATGAAGTGGTGGTAATGCCCGTTTTTGTTAGCGGTGGTGAGGTTAAATATATTATTTCGTTAGACAATTCTATGGAAGTCAACTAAGTAGGTTGGAGGCATATTATGAAGAGTGTACTTATTGTAGATGATTCAAGAACTTCGCGCAGATTTTTAAGGGATATACTGGAAAGAGCCGGTTATAATGTTGTCGGAGAGGCAATAAATGGCCAAGAGGGATTTGATCAGTACGTGAAATTAGTTCCGGATATAGTTACGATGGACATTACGATGCCCGGAGTTGACGGAATAGAATCGCTCAAACTTATCAGGAAAAATAATCCTAATGCCAAAGTAGTTATGATAACTGCTGCAGGTCAAAAGGAAAAGATGATGGAAGCTGTGAAATTTGGTGCAATTGAGTTTATAACAAAACCATTTATGGAAGAAAGCGTTCTTAGTGCACTAAGAAGATGCTGATTTTTGTATTTTCACCCCAAAGGCTGTGGCTTTTGGGGCTTTTTTTGCATTATAATGAGAAAGAATTAATATAGAATTTCAATAATCGGATTCTTGAGCGCATTTTCCTATTTGCGTTCAAAAAAACATAGACAGTTTTTGGCAGGAGGCTTTTACATGAATAGGAAAGTGTTGGTTACAGGTGCATCGAGAGGAATAGGAAAAAGCATAGCGCAAGCATTTGCTATAGATAAAGATGATCTTTTTTTAACCTGTAATAAAAATATTGACAGTCTTATAGGGGTTGGAAAAGAGCTTGAGAATGAATATGGTATAAAATGCAGATGCTTTCAGTGTGATGCATCTGACTATGAAGCGGTTAAAAATTTGTTTTCTGAAATAACTGATATTGACATAGTTGTAAATAACGCAGGTGTAGCATTTATAGGTCTTTTGACAGATATGGAAAAGGAGGATTGGGATAGAATAATAGGCACAAATCTTAATGCACTTTTTTACACTTCAAAATGCGCAATTCCTCTTATGCTAAAAAAACATTCGGGAAAGATTATAAATGTTTCTTCTGTATGGGGAAATGTTGGTGCGTCATGTGAAGTGGCGTATTCTGCATCAAAAGGCGGAGTTAATTCTTTTACCAAAGCACTTGCAAAAGAACTTGCGCCAAGCGGGATACAGGTAAACGCCGTTGCCTGTGGAGTAATTGATACTGACATGAACAGATTGCATCTGACAGAGGATGATATGGAGCAGCTGCAAAGTGAAATACCAATGGACAGACTTGGAACAACTGATGAAGTTGCTAAGCTTATATTAAATGTGGCAGATGCACCGGATTATATGACAGGACAAATAATAACAATTGATGGTGGATGGATTTAATACAGTAAAATAGTTTTATTCTGTTTTTATAATTTGGGTATTTACAATATAAAAAAATGTGATAACATATAATTAAATTGTACACAATCTAAATGGTATTATGAATACTGTTGTTTAATAAATAGTTTTAAGAAGGAGGCTATTAATATGTACGATCTTATAATTGTTGGTTCAGGCCCTGCAGGACTTTCAGCTGCTGTATACGCAAAGAGAGCCGGATTAAATGTAATTGTAATAGAAAAAAATCCTGTGAGCGGAGGTCAGATAATTGATACATACGAGGTAGACAATTACCTTGGAATTCCGGGAGTGAATGGTTTTGATCTTGGAATGAAATTCAGAGAACATGCAGATAAACAGGGAGCAGAGTTTGTAAGTGCAACTGTTACCGGCATAGAGTGTGTTTCTGAAGGATCTGACACAAAGGCTCCGGTATATAAGGTGGTTACAGATGAGGGAGAATATGAGACTCATACAGTTATTCTTGCAACAGGTGCTCATCATTCAAAGCTTGGTGTACCCGGGGAAGAAGAGTATATAGGAAAGGGTGTATCCTATTGTGCTACATGTGATGGCGCTTTCTACAGAGGTAAGGTTACGGCCGTAAACGGTGGTGGAGATGTTGCTGTAGAGGATGCTATTTTCTTATCCAGATTCTGTAGCAAGGTATATCTTATCCACAGAAGGGACGAGCTCAGAGCAACAAAGATTTTACAAGATGAGCTTTTTGGACTTGAGAACGTTGAAGTTATTTGGGATAGCGTTGTAAAAGAGATAAAAGGTGAAGATAAGGTTACTCATCTCAAGGTTGAAAATGTTAAGTCAAAAGAAATACAGGATGTGAATGTTGATGGAATTTTTGTTGCAATTGGAATACATCCTTCAACAGATTTATTTGCAGATTTGGTAGATTGCGATGAAAAAGGTTACGTAATTGCAAATGAAGATGGAGCAACTTCTGCACCTGGTATTTTTGTTGCAGGCGATTCAAGAAAGAAGAGACTTCGCCAGATCGTTACAGCCGTTGCAGATGGCGCAAATGCTGTAACTTCCGTGCAGGACTTCCTGGTTGGAAAAGAGAAATAATATATGTATACGGAAACTAAATAAAGTGCATTTGGTATCGAAGAAGTGGCGGAAATATCGGTTTTTCGTCACTTCTTAAATTATTTTAGTCTTGACAAAAGTTAATAAGTAGTTTATATTTTTAAAAGATGTAACAAATTTCGTAACAATTTAGGAGGTTCATTTTGAAAAAAGCTACTAAGCAGTTAGCTGTTTTAACATTAGCAACTGCAATGACTTTTGGGGGCTTCAATGTCGACGCCTTTGCTGCATCATCTAATAAAGTTACAAGCGTAATGCCTCAGGCAGGTATTACCTATGCGCTTGGTAACAGCCAGGTGTCCCTTTCAAATTTGCAGCAGTCTGTAGAACTTGAAAAATCAAACTCGGGAACAGAAAGCACAGGATCTAGTAATACATCTTCAGCAGATGAATTAGATTTATCAGATACAATAACAGATGTAACACCGCTTGCATCAACTGTAACAGATAATATTTTATCAGATATTCAGGCAGCAACAGGTGCAATCATCCAGAAATCAGCAGACAATGCTACACAGGCAGCATCTGGAGAAGAACAGACAGAAGAATCTGAAGAGCAATCTGAAGAAGAACTTTTCAAGTCACTTGTAATCGCTAAGGTTACTAATTATGTCAACGTAAGAAGCCTTCCCAGTGAGGATGGCGAGATTGTTGGTAAGCTCTATGATAAGTCAGTAGGAACTTACATAGAGGAAGAAAACGGATGGTATAAGATCAAGTCCGGTTCAGTAGAAGGTTATGTCAAGGCAGAGTTCTGTGTTACAGGAGAAGATGCCGTAGAGCTTGCCAAAGAGGTTGGAACCAGAATCGCAACTGTTACAACAACAACTCTTAAGGTTAGAAACGGCGCAGGACTGGATGCCGAGGTTATAGGCCTTGTTCCTATCGAGGATGAACTCGTTGTTGAGGAAGAACTCGATGGATGGGTTAAGGTTAGTATCGAGGAAGGCGATGGTTACGTATCAACTGATTATGTAACACTTTCCACAGAATTTGTTACTGCTGAGTCCAAGGCAGAAGAGGAAGCACGTCTTGCAAAAGAGGCTGCTGAAAGAGAAGCTGCTACGAAGGCTGCTAAGGCAAGTACATCAAGCTCTGGCAAGTCATCTTCAGGCTCAAGCTACAATTCAGCAAGCTCATATACTACAGCAACAAGCTCAATCGGTTCAGCTGTTGCACAGTTTGCCCTTCAGTTTGTTGGCAATCCTTATGTATATGGTGGAACCAGTCTTACAAACGGAGCTGATTGTTCCGGATTTGTAATGAGTGTATATTCTAATTTTGGTGTAAGTTTACCTCACAGTTCAGGTGCTGACAGATCAGTTGGAGCTGCAGTTGACGGACTTTCCAATGCTCAGGCAGGTGATATTATCTGCTATTCAGGTCATGTTGCTATCTACATTGGTAATGGTCAGATTGTACATGCTTCAACAGCAAAGACCGGTATAAAGGTCTCAAATGCAGATTATCGTACTGTACTTGCAGTAAGAAGAATTTTCTAATTAAAAAATTTAAAAGAATAAAATCGTCACAGATTACTGATAAACTAGTAATCTGTGGCTTTTTTTGTGCAAGTTTACATAAAAAATATGTCAATAAATGGTTTTTTTCTGTTTTTAAATTTCAGTTTTGTTTAATTTATTTCACTTTTTAATGTTTTGCACATAAAAATAAAAGTCAATATAAAATTAATATAAAAATTTTATACTTTTTTAAAAAGTTATCCACAATAAACTTTCAGAAAATGCCTATTTTGTCACTTATACACGAAGTTATCCACAGTGTCCACATTTACAATTAAATAAAAGTGGATTTTATACAATGAAAAATACAGAAATTTTTTTGTGCATTTTATACAAATAGGCCAAGTTGGTTTTATGGTTAAAACAGAAATGAGCATTTTTAGGAGTAACCATTTCAAGTGGTTGGTAATAATTTTATAAAAAGATTATTTTTCAAATATTTTTATAAATTGCATATGGCATATATTCAATGTTATAATAATGCATAGACAAAAAAGCGTAAAAACTAAATTGTCGCAAATAAACGCTAAAGTAGATTACTTTATCTGAATTTACCCGGCGTGAGTAAAGGGGATGATTGCATGAAATTTACAATCGTAGGAAAAAACATTAATGTAACACCTGGTCTTCATTCAGCAGTAGAGGAAAAGATAGGCAAGCTGGAAAAGTATTTTACACCTGACACAAACGTAAATGTTACACTTAATGTGGACAAAGAGAGACATAAGATCGAGGTTACCATTCCCGTCAAAGGAAAAATTATCCGTGCAGAGCAGGTCAGTAATGATATGTATGTATCAATTGATCTGGTTGAAGAAGTTATTGAGAGACAGCTTAAGAAGTATAAGAGTAAGCTTGTTGATAAACAGCAGGCTGAAGCCAGCAATTTTAAGAAAGAATACATTGAATCAGACTATATGGATGATGAAGAAATCCGTATTGAACGTATGAAAAAATTTGATCCTAAGCCTATGTATGCTGAGGATGCGTGTGTTCAGATGGAACTTTTGGGACACAATTTCTTTGTATTCGTAAATGCTGAGACTGATGAGGTTAATGTTGTCTATAAGAGAAAGGGAAATACCTACGGCATTATCGAACCTGAAAACTAAATAATTGATTATTATAGGGCTGTGATTTTATTCACAGCCCCTTTTTTTCATGGACTGATTATTTCACAGCCCCTTTTTCATATGGCAAAAATAATTCATAATGTTATTATTTTATCAATATCATGTTAAAGAAATATCAATTTTATAGATTTTTAATAAAATTGCATCGTTCAATCGTTTGTTTTTGTTGCATTTGACTATGTGATGTGCTACAATATTTCTGTTCTGATAAAAATTTATCAATGTTCAACAACAACAATCATCAATGGAGGAAAATATTTATGGCACAGAAGGTAGTTATAGCAGGCGCTTGTAGAACAGCTATTGGTAAGATGGGTGGAGCTCTCAGCAATACTCCTGCAGCAGAGCTTGGCTCTATCGTAATCAAGGAAGCACTTAATCGCGCAGGTGTTAAGCCTGAAATGGTAGATGAAGTACTCATGGGATGTGTTATTCAGGCTGGTCTTGGACAGAACGTTGCAAGACAGGCATCTATCAAAGCTGGTCTTCCAATCGAGACTCCCGCAGTTACAATTAACGTAGTATGTGGATCAGGTCTTAACTGTGTCAATATGGCTGCTGACCTTATTAAGGCCGGTGAAGCTGATATAGTAGTTGCAGGTGGTATGGAGAACATGTCAATGGCTCCTTATGCACTTCCAAATGCACGTTTTGGATATCGTATGAACAATGGTACAGTAGTAGATACTATGGTTAACGATGCACTTACAGATGCATTCAATCATTATCATATGATGATCACAGCAGAAAATATCTGCGACAGATGGGGCCTTACAAGACAGGAGCTTGATGAGTTCTCAGCTAATTCACAGCAGAAGTGTGAAAAGGCTATGGCTTCAGGCAGATTCAATGACGAAATCGTTCCTGTTCCTGTAAAGGTTAAGAAGGAAATTGTAGAGTTCAAGACAGATGAGGGTCCTCGTGCAGGTACAACTGTTGAGACTCTTGCAAAGCTTAAGTGCTGCTCAGGTAAGGAAGGCGGACTTGTAACAGCAGGTAACGCTTCCGGTATCAATGACGGTGCTGCAGCAGTTGTAGTTATGAGTGAAGAAAAGGCTAAGGAACTCGGAATTAAGCCTATGGCTACATGGGTAGGCGGAGCACTTGCAGGTGTTGAGCCTGAGGTTATGGGTATCGGTCCTGTAGCTGCTACAAAGAAGGTCCTTAATAAGACAGGCCTTTCTCTTGACAACATTGATCTTATCGAAGCAAACGAAGCATTTGCAGCTCAGTCAGTTGCAGTTGCAAGAGATCTTGGCTTTGATATGAGCAAGGTAAACGTAAATGGTGGAGCTATCGCGCTTGGACATCCTGTTGGAGCATCAGGCTGCCGTATTCTTGTTACACTTCTTCATGAGATGGCTAAGAGACCTGATGCCAAGAAGGGTCTTGCTACTCTTTGCATCGGCGGTGGAATGGGCTGCGCTACTATCGTAGAAAAGTATGAATAATATATGGTTTTAAACTGAATTGGTCTGCTTTGCTTGTACTGAGCAGACTAATTCAATTTGGTGAATAAAAGAAAATATTGTTCAGGCAGAAATGTGCACTAAACTGAGCATTTTATGAGAAAAAGATTTAGGAGGTTTTTTAAAATGGGTTTTGTTAATTGTGAAGTAAAAGACAAGATTGCAGTTGTTACAATCAATCGCCCAGAGGCTTTGAATGCACTTAACTCACAGGTACTCGATGACCTTGAGGCTGCATTTGACAGCATTGATACTAATTCTGTAAGAGCTGTTGTTCTTACAGGTGCCGGCGAGAAGTCATTTGTTGCAGGTGCTGATATCGGAGAAATGTCTACACTTACAAAGGCTGAGGGAGAAGCTTTTGGTAAAAAGGGAAATGATATCTTCCGCAAGATAGAAGAGTTCCCTGTACCTGTAATTGCAGCTGTTAATGGTTTTGCACTTGGTGGTGGCTGCGAGATTTCAATGAGCTGTGATATTCGTATCTGTTCAGAGAATGCTATGTTTGGTCAGCCTGAGGTTGGTCTTGGCATCACACCAGGATTTGGCGGAACACAGAGACTTGCACGTTTGATCGGTGCAGGAATGGCTAAGCAGCTTATTTATACAGCACGTAATATTAAGGCTGACGAGGCTCTTAGAATCGGTCTTGTTAATGCAGTATATCCACAGGAAGAGCTCCTTGCAGCAGCTGAAAAGATGGCATCTCAGATCGCAGCAAACGCTCCGATAGCTGTTCGTGCTTGCAAAAAGGCAATCAATGACGGTCTTCAGGTTAACATTGATGAAGCAATCGTTGTTGAAGAGAAGCTTTTTGGTTCTTGTTTCGAGACAGAGGATCAGAAAGAGGGAATGGCTAATTTCCTTAGAAAGAAAGATGACCCTGCAAAGGTTAAGGTTGTAGATTTTAAAAACGCTTAAATTTCTTTTTTGACAAATAATAATAAATTTTAGGAGGATAATAAAATGAAGGTAGCTGTTATTGGCGCAGGTACAATGGGATCAGGAATTGCTCAGACTTTTGCACAGGCTGAGTCAGTAGAGAAGGTTTATCTCTGCGATATCAAGATTGAGTTCGCAGAAGGCGGATTTGCTAAGATAAAGAAGGGACTTGACAAGCAGGTTGCTAAGGGAAAGAAGACACAGGAAGATGCTGATAAGATCCTTGGCAAGATTCAGACAGGTCTTAATGACATCTGTGCTGATGCTGATCTTGTAGTAGAGGCTGCTCTTGAAGTTATGGACATCAAGAAGAACCTTTTCAAAGAGCTCCAGGACAACATTGTTAAGAATCCTGACTGCATTTTTGCATCAAATACATCATCTCTTTCAATCACAGAGATCGGATCAGGACTTGCTAAGCCTATCATCGGTATGCATTTCTTCAATCCTGCTCCTGTTATGAAGCTTGTAGAAGTTATTCAGGGTGCTAACACTCCTGATGACATGGTTGAGAAGATCAAGAAGATTTCTGAGGATCTTGGAAAGACTCCTGTACAGGTTAACGAAGCTGCCGGTTTCGTAGTAAACAGAATCCTTGTTCCTATGATCAACGAAGGTATTTTCGTATATTCAGAAGGCGTTTCAGATATCCAGGGTATCGATACAGCTATGAAGCTTGGATGTAACCATCCTATGGGACCTCTTGAACTCGGTGATTACATTGGTCTTGATATTGTTCTTGCTATTATGGATGTTCTTTATTCTGAGACAGGCGACTCCAAGTATCGTGCTTGCCCTCTTCTTCGTAAGATGGTTCGTGGTAAGAAGCTTGGTGTTAAGACAGGAATCGGTTTCTATAACTATGCTGATGGAAACAAAGTTCCTACAGATCGCGCTTAATAAGTATTAAACAAAATAATAAAATAGATAAAATTTACGGAGGAAATAATAATGGATTTTCAGCTTGATCAGCAACATGAAATGGCTAGATCTCTTTTCAAAGATTTTGCAGAAAAAGAAGTAAAGCCACATGCTATAGACGTTGACGAGACAGAGGTATTCCCAAGAGAGACTGTTTCCAAGATGCAGAAATATGGTTTCATGGGTATTCCGATTCCTAAGGAGTATGGTGGACAGGGTTGTGACCCTCTTACATATGTAATGTGCGTAGAGGAGCTTGCGAAGGTATGCGGTACAACAGCAGTTATCGTATCAGCTCATACTTCACTTTGCTGCGATCCTATTCTTACATATGGTACAGAAGAGCAGAAGCAGAAGTACCTTGTACCTCTTGCAAAGGGCGAGAAGCTCGGTGCATTTGGTCTTACAGAGCCTATGGCCGGTACAGATGCTCAGGGCGTTCAGACTAAGGCTGTTCTTACAGAAGATGGAAAAGAGTGGATCCTTAATGGTTCAAAGTGCTTCATCACAAACGGTAAGGAAGCAGACATCTATATCATTATTGCGTATACAGATGTTGTAGAAGATAAGAAGGGCAGAAAGCAGAAGAAGTTCTCAGCATTTAT
>JAFSQI010000029.1 GCA_017446685.1 Butyrivibrio sp. | reverse complement strand
CGATATTGCAAAATATTTTCTGATTATTTTTGTGAAAGCTTCCGGGGAACCTCCTTCATCATAAGTACTCTCAAGCTCTTTTACCAGATTTGAAAAATCTACCGTGCCAAAATTGTGATAGTTATCTCCTTCCCCGGCTTCAAGCTCAAATTTTGTAACATCAATGTTTCCTTCATCAGCAGACCTGTATATGCTGATTACAGCCATATGGTCATATCCTGAAATATCCAATTCTTCCAGATTGTCATAGGCATAAATTGACTTTTCTGCAGTAATTTCATCATAGTCATAAACGCGGTCTGATACATAGCCCAAAAGCTCATCAATATCAAGCTCAGGATAGTCTTCTTTAAGTCTGTTTATGAAAATTTTCCCCTCGACATTTCCATCGATATAAATCTGTACATAAGCCGAAGCAGCATTGTTTTTGTCCTTGCCGGAGGGCTCACTTCCTTTGGAAATCTCTCTGATATAGCTTGTGACCTTACCTTTTTGAGATTGAGTTATTGCAGCATAAACATTTATTCCCGGTACAAGCTGGCAGACAATAACAATCATCAAAACAAACGGAAAAAGAAATCCTCCAATGCTTTCATGACGCTTCATTCTAATAAAGTAGTAAATAAGATAAGTAATTTCAAAAATAACAAACACTATTCCAAAATATCTCTTTGCCGTGATACCGTACTGCCCTATTCTAAGGAAAAGACACATGCACTGAACAATAATAAACGGTGAATAAAGCATAGGCAAAAAGCTCACTATTGTCTGCATTCTACCCTCTGTGCATCCATGTGCCATGGTCCAGACAACAATTCCCACTGCAAAAAGTGAGGTCATAATGGAATATGCCTCATTTGACGGAAAAGTACGGGTAAAAATAATCTTTACAATATAGGCATATACGATAGTTGTGGCAACAGCCAGTATTCCTGTGAATACATAACCAACCATAATTCGTGAAAAATGAGTTATTTTGTCACCCATTTTAGTCAGCCCTACCAGCATCGCCGGGTATCCGATTACTCCTGCTATTATCATTTCCACAGCTAAAAAATAATCGAAGTTCATAATCAGTGTATTAAATACCGCCAGAATACACAGCGTTCCAACACTAATAACCCCATATACCAAAATGCCTTTAAGACATCCCAGAAAAGCTTTTACACAATATTTCTCAAACGTTTCGTCAGTTCTTTTATACATGTAATATAGCGAACCTATAGCACCTGCCGCTAAATACACCCAGAAAAAACGATTAAATATATCATAAAAATATGTATTATCCTGCTTAAGAAATACACTCTTATATCCATTTATGCAGCTAAACGCAAACGAAACAATTACTGCAATTATGTATACAAAAGACTTCTTTATTTCCCGAATACTACGAAGCTTTCCCATATGCCTGCGGTAACTGTAATTAGATTCACAAAGCAAAAAGCCAAAGGTCATACCAAGTGACAAAACCTGAATAAACTCAAAAACACTGCGTCTGTATGATTTATCTGAATATCCGATAATATCCTCAAGAAGTGCAGAACAAACAACAAAAAAAAGCACAGAAACAATAGAGGCGGGATGCTCTCTAACAATATCCTTTGCATTATCTCTTACCTTATTTAGCCACAACATACTTTTCTCTCTCCCTATTAATCGGAAAGCCCTTTGGGACTTTTCAGCACCAAAGGGCTTTTCTCATTATTTTTTAAATAATCCCCCAGCAATATCCTTAAAATCATTTAAATCAAGCTTTCCATCTGAAACAGCAGCCTGAACCTTTCTGATGTCGGCTTCATCAACATCAATATTGGCTTTTTTAAGCAGTTCCTTTGCCTGATTCGGATCAACCTTGGCAATCTGTGCCATCAGTTCCTTGTTCTCACTTACCTGTTTGATAATTGTTGTAATGTCTGCCATCCTTCCCTCCTAAAAATCATTTTTTCAGGTGCTAACCCCTGAGCAACATTATATTGATATTACTCTGGTTTCAAATCACTTAATTTCTTTTTTTGATGGTGTGTTGAATTTTCTTTTACCAATTATGATAATATAACCTATAACCAGATGATGCAAGCAATTGTGCCACAACATTTTCATCTTTGGTCATTTCTAAGCTTGCTACTGTCGGTAATGTAACCTTAATAGAATTTTCAAATACTTCAAAAACCGGTTTTCTTATGCTTGAACCATATGCTTCCAAAATTCTTCTAACACCTGTTCCTAATATTTCTACTACATGGAGCCTATATAGTATATTGCCAACAATTGGATTCCTTAGTACTGAAACATTTCCCTTAAGATATTCTTCCTTTGACAAACCGGTAGGAAGACCACCGGGGGAATATACTTCTACTCTATCATCAAACATCATTACTCTTATCCGGGCATTGATGTCCCATGTTCTATGCATTAGTGCATTTGCGATTGATTCTCTGAAAGCCATTTCAGGAATTGTTTCTTTCGTTTTTCTTTCCATTCCCTGTATTTCTTCATATTTGTAATAATCCCTAAACATTGATACAGTTTTTTCAAGTTCTTCAAGAATACATTCTCCCTCAAAGACTTCTCGCTTGGATATTATGCTTATAGTTTCTCTGAATTTTGATTCACGAAGTCATATTCTTTCTGTACTCCCTTGGAGATACTCCGCACATAGCTTTAAAAATCTTCATGAAATGCTTATCGTTATCATACCCCACCTTCTCCTATAATAAAAGCACGTTTGTGTTTATGCTTAAATTATAGGAGGGCATCTTATTTCAAAAAATTATCTAAATTTTGAAACGGTGTCATTTTTTTAGATTTACATATTCGTATATCCCATCAGATATTCATCAACTTCTTTGGCACAAGCTTTTCCCTCTGCAATTGCCCAGACTACAAGAGACTGTCCTCTATGCATATCTCCTGCTGAAAAAAGCTTAGTACCATCGATATGATAGCTTCCTTCTCCGGTTGCAATAACACCTCTGTTAGTTCTTTTTAAAGAAAAAGCATCTGCTGCATAATCTTCGCAGCCGATAAAGCCAGCGGCTATAAGGAGGATGTCGCATTTAAGAGTCTTCTCTGTTCCTGCTACCTCAGTAAGCTTGCCGTCCTTAAACGTTACTTTGACAGTTTCTACCTGCTTGATATGACCTTTTTTATCGGTGGTTATGCCTTTAATAGTAGTTTCATAGATTCGGGGGTCCTGTCCATATACACTGATAGCTTCTTCATGGCCGTAATCAGTTTTTAAAACTTTTGGCCACTCCGGCCAAGGATTTGAAGGTGTCCTTTCTACCGGTGGTTTTGGCATCATTTCAATGGCAGTCACAGATTTGGCACCCATTCTTATTACTGTTCCAATGCAGTCATTTCCGGTATCTCCGCCGCCCACAATCACTACATTTTTGCCATTTGCATCAATAAAGCCGCCTTTCTTCCTAAGGGCATCAACAGTTCTGTCTTCAGCGTTCATAAGTGCTTTTGTGGTCTTTGTGAGGAAATCAACTGCATAATAGACTCCCTGGACCTTTCCGGGTTCTGCAGCTGCCAAAGGTCTTGGCTTTTTAGCTCCGCAGCACAGAACCACTGCGTCAAAGTCCTCCATAAGCTTCTTTACATCATTTTCTGACTTACCAATATCAGCACTTGTATGAAAAACAACTCCCTCATCTTCCATTAGCTTTCTTCTGCGCTTAATAATGCTTTTATCAAGCTTCATATTTGGAATACCATACATCAATAGGCCGCCAATCTCATCCTCTCTCTCAAACACTTCTACAAGGTGCCCTCTGTGGTTTAAATCATCTGCTGTAGCCAGTCCCGAAGGACCTGCACCTATTACAGCAATTTTTTTACCGCTCCTTATTGAAGGCTTTACCGGTTTAATGTAGCCGTTTGAAAAAGCAGTCTCAACCAGATATAGTTCATTGTCATGAACAGTTACAGAATCTCCGTTCTGACCGCACATACACGCTTTTTCGCAAAGTGCCGGGCAAACTCTTCCGGTAAATTCCGGGAAATTGCTTGTTTTATGAAGTCTTGCAAAAGCATGTCCGTCATGTCCCTTGTATATTTCATCATTCCACTCAGGAATAAGATTATGTAAAGGGCATCCTGTCACCATTCCGCCCAGATTCATTGCGGACTGGCAAAAAGGCACACCACAGTTCATGCACCTTGATGCCTGCTGCTTTCTCTCCTCGTTATCAAGAGGGGTATGAAACTCTTCAAATGTCAAAATTCTCTTTTCTACCGGCACGTCCTTATTATTTTTCCTGGTATATTCAAGAAAACCTGTTTCTTTTCCCATTTCTATTCTCCTTGAACTTTTTCTAACGAATCGCACAGATACGTGCGCATTTAGCCTAAACTGTAACTTATCCGGCTATTTCTTTGAATGCTTCAAGCACTGCGTGCTCATGACTGATTCCCTGTTCCTCGTATCTTCCTATTGCGGTTAGCATTTTCTGATAGTCACTTGGAACAATCTTTTTAAAATCAGGAATAAAGCTTTCAAAGTTATCAAGGATTTCCTTAGCGAATTCCGAATCAGTCTCTTTTACATAATCCTCCAGGATACTCTTTAGCTCAGCCATATCGTACTTATCTGTAACTTCATATAAAGACGCCATATCCTTGTTCATTCTAAGATAAAGAGTATGCTCTCTATCAAGAACATAAGCTATTCCGCCGCTCATACCTGCAGCAAAATTTTTTCCGGTCATTCCAAGGATTACGGCTCTTCCTCCGGTCATATATTCAAGTCCATGATCTCCACAGCCCTCTGCAACAGCGACTGCTCCGGAATTTCTGACACAGAATCTTTCTCCGGCCACGCCGCAGATATACGCCTTTCCAGAAGTAGCTCCATATAGTGCCACATTGCCGATGATTATATTTTCATGAGCTTTGTAGGTTGCTTTATCTGAAGGTCTTACAACTACTTTTCCGCCTGACAATCCCTTTCCGAAACCATCATTAGCATCACCGTACAATTTAAGTGTCACACCTTTAGGAAGGAATGCGCCAAAGGACTGGCCTCCACCTCCTTTTACTGTGACAAGAACAGAATCTTCTTTTAATGTATCTTTAAAATCAGCGGTAACTCTGCTTCCAAGAAGTGTTCCAAAGCTTCTGTCAGTACTTGAAACTTCAGCGCATATTTTTATCTGTTTATTATTGATCTGCTTTTTATTTGCTTCATACTCCGGTATAAGCAAAGTAAAGTCCAGTGTCTTTTCAAGTCCAAAGTCATATAAATCCTTAGGATCAAAGTGATTCTTTTGGCCTGAAACATAACCTCCTGCCAATATTCTGCTTAAATCAGCAGCATTTTTGCGGTGAGAGATACTCTTTTCCGATTTGTCATAGCTTCTCATCTTAAGGCAGTCTGTTCTTCCTACCATCTCTTCAACAGTCCGAAATCCAAGCTCGCTCATGATCTCACGTAGCTGTCTTGCAACAAAAAGCATGAAATTCATGACATGCTCAGGTTTTCCTTTAAATCTCTTGCGAAGCTCCTCGTTCTGAGTAGCTATTCCCACAGGGCAGGTGTCCTTGGAACAGACTCTCATCATCATGCAGCCCATACATACAAGTGGCGCTGTGGCAAACCCAAACTCCTCCGCACCAAGAAGTGCTGCTATAGCCACATCTCTTCCGGTCATTAGTTTTCCATCTGTCTCCAGAACTACCCGGCTTCTAAGTCCGCTGTCCAAAAGCGCCTGATGGGCTTCACTTACGCCAAGCTCCCATGGGAGTCCGGCGTGATGTACTGAAGATGACGGTGCTGCGCCTGTTCCTCCATCATAGCCTGAAACAAGGATTACAGAAGCGCCGGCTTTTGCTACACCGGAGGCTATTGTTCCAACGCCCGCCTCTGAAACAAGCTTAACTGATATTCTTGCCTTGTCATTGGCATTTTTTAGGTCATAAATAAGCTGTGCCAGGTCCTCGATTGAATAAATATCATGGTGAGGAGGCGGAGAAATCAGTGCAACACCCGGAGTTGAAAATCTTGTACTGGCAACCCAAGGGTATACCTTTTTCCCCGGAAGATGGCCACCTTCACCCGGCTTTGCGCCCTGAGCCATTTTTATCTGTATCTCTTTTGCACTTAAAAGATACTGACTTGTAACACCAAATCTACCTGATGCCACCTGCTTAACCGCGCTGTTTCTCTCTGTTCCAAAGCGGTCTGTATCCTCTCCGCCTTCTCCGGTGTTTGACTTGCCTCCAAGCCTGTTCATCGCTGTAGCAAGGGTTTCATGCGCCTCTTTTGACAAAGAACCGTAACTCATTGCTCCTGTCTGGAATCGTTTCACTATATTCTCTTCACTTTCCACTTCTTCAAGCGGAATCTTCTCTTTGGCAGGAACAAACGACAAAAGAGCTCTGAGTGTATGCGGCCTGTTCTCATCATCCACCATTTTGGTGTATTCCTTGAACTTCTCGTAATCCCCTTCTCTTACAGCTCTCTGGAGTGTAACAATTGTCTTGGGATTGTACATATGATCCTCTTTGTCATCACCGCTCCTTAGATTATGAAAGCCTGTGGAATCCAGCGTTGTATCAGTGGAAAGGCCAAGCGGATCAAACGCCTTATTATGCCTGTATTCCACATCCTCTCCAATCTCATTTATCCCGATACCGCCGACTCTGCTGATTATTCCGGTAAAATATTTATCTATCACTTCTGCTGACAAGCCGACTGCCTCAAAAATCTTTGCAGACTGATAAGACTGCAAAGTTGAAATTCCCATTTTTGCAGCAATCTTAACAACACCGCCAAGCAGTGCATTATTGTAATCAGCAATTGCTGTATGATAATCTTTGTCAAGAATTCCTATATCAATAAGCTCTGCAATGCACTCCTGGGCAAGGTATGGATGAATTGCTCTTGCGCCAAAACCAAGAAGTGTTGCAATCTGATGAACATCCCTTGGCTCTCCGCTCTCAAGGATAAGTGAAACCGCAGTGCGCTGCTTGGTCCTGACAAGATGCTGTTCAACTGAAGAAACCGCGAGCAAGGACGGAATCGGCATGTGGTTTTCATCAACTCCTCTGTCAGAGAGAATAATGATATTTACGCCGTCCGCAACAGCCCTGTCAACAGACACATCAAGCTGCTCAAGTGCCCTCTCTACAGGAGTATTCTTATAGTACAAAAGAGAAATCTTTTTTACCTTAAATCCGGGCTCATCCAGATTTTCTATCTTCATAAGGTCAACTCCTGTAAGGATAGGATTGTTAACCTCCAGCACTCTGCAGTTATCTGATTTTAATGTCAAAAGATTTCCGTCTGACCCAATATATACAGTTGTATCAGTAACAACCTTTTCTCTCAGCGAATCAATAGGCGGATTGGTAACCTGTGCAAAAAGCTGCTTAAAGTAGCAAAAAAGCATCTGATGATGGTCAGATAACATTGCAAGCGGCACATCAGTACCCATTGACACAGTGGGCTCCACCCCGGTCATTGCCATAGGCATTATCTGATTTTTAACATCCTCATAGGTGTAACCGAATACCTTGTAGAGCTTATCCCTCATTTCCTGAGTATGTGTAGGAATCTTTTTATTTGGAATCTTAAGATTTGAAAGGTGCAAAAGATATCTGTCAAGCCACTCGCCGTAAGGCTTTGCCTTGGAATACCTCTCCTTAATCTCCTCATCAGAGATTATTCTTCCCTCTTTCGTATCAACCAAAAGCATATGCCCTGGTGAAAGACGTGATTTCTTCTCTATAATCTCCTCCGGAATATCAAGTACCCCTACCTCTGAAGCCAGGATAAGGCGTCCATCCTTGGTTACGTAATATCTGGATGGTCTTAGCCCGTTTCTGTCCAGAGTTGCACCGAAAACCTCACCATCAGTAAAAAGAACTGCCGCAGGACCATCCCAGGGTTCCATCATGGTTGCATAGTAGTGATAAAAATCTTTTCTGTCCTGAGCCATAAAGTCATTGTGCTTCCAGGGCTCAGGTATTGTAAGCATCATTGCAAGAGGCAGATCCATTCCGTTCATATACAAAAATTCAAGAGTATTATCAAGCATTGCTGAATCTGAGCCTGATGAAGCTATGACAGGATACACCTTTGAAAGCTCATCTCCGAACATATCTGAAGACATTGTCTCTTCACGGGCAAGCATTCTGTCGCTGTTACCTCGAATTGTGTTTATTTCGCCGTTGTGGGCTATCATTCTATATGGATGAGCTCTTTGCCATGAAGGTGTTGTATTGGTCGAAAATCGGCTGTGAACCATAGCAATAGCCGTCTCATAGGAAGGTGAGAGCAGATCTTCATAGAAATTACGAAGCTGCCCAACAAGAAACATGCCCTTATAAACAATGGTTCTGGATGAAAGCGAACAAATATAGGTATTCTCTGAAGATTTTTCATATTCTCTTCTAAGGCAGTAAAGTCGCCTGTCAAATTCCGCTCCCGCAGGCACATCATCAGGTCTTTCAATAAAACACTGTGAAATATGCGGCATACACTCTCGCGCCACTTCACCGAGAATATCGGGATGTGTAGTAACATCTCTCCAACCAAGAACTTTCAGGTTCTCTTTTTCTGCTATTACTTCAAGGAGTCTTTTGGCAAACATCCTTTTCATGGAATCTGTAGGAAAAAAGAACATTCCTATGCCATAATCTCCGGCATTTCTTAAAGTAATACCAAGTTTTTGAGCTTCTTTTGAAAAAAACTTATGAGAAATCTGAAGCAGAATTCCTACACCGTCACCTACTTTTCCTGTGGCATCCTTGCCGGCACGATGCTCAAGCTTTTCAACTATGGAAAGAGCATCGTCAAGTACTTTATTGTCCGGTTTACCATCTATATTTATTACTGCACCAATGCCACAGGCATCGTGCTCCTTCATCCATTCTTCCATTTCGGGCTTCCTTCCTTTTTTAATAATCGACACAGCATTTATGCCATTTGCTGCTGTAAATTATCTAAGCGAGAACAGCATCTGTCCGTATGTCGGATAGCTGAGATATTTCTCCGGAATCAGTGCTTCTGCCTGATCGGCATACCTTCTAAGCTCCTCCATATCAGCAAGGACAGTTTCCTGATAAAACTTTGCTGTATCAAGCGCATCAGTCTTGCTTTCTGCTGTTTTTGTATCTTCATAAAGCTTTAAAAGTGCTGAGCACATATTTGCGGAAGCGCTATCAAGTTCTTTTAATATTCCGCACTCCAAAGCACCACTGTTCTCGCCAAGAAGACTCTTTTTCTGAACTGCTTCTTTGCTTAAATCCTTCTGATATGCAACAATTCCTTCTGTTAAGTCTTTCCTTACCATTTCCTGCATAGTAAGTGACTCAATATGAACTGATTTAGAATAATTCTCAAGAAGAATCTCATATCTTGACTGAAGTTCTTCCTTGGTAAATATTCCATGACCGGTAAAAAGATCGATCGAGGCATCTGAAATCCAGTAAGGCATAGCATCAGGCAATGACTTAAGGTTAGGAAGTCCCCTTCTTTCAGCCTCCTGTACCCACTCATCTGTATATCCGTTACCGTTGAAAAGAACTCTCTTATGCTCAAGAAGTGTCTCTCTTAAAACGTCCATAATTTTGTCTTTGAGCTCATCAGCACCAAATGTTGAAAGCTTCTCATACAACTTTGCAACTTCTCTTGCAACTGCTGTATTAAGAACAATATTTGCATTTGCTACAGAAACAGCAGATCCGGGCATACGGAACTCAAATTTATTTCCTGTAAATGCAAATGGTGAAGTTCTGTTTCTATCGGTATTATCCTTGGTAAAATGAGGAAGAACTGTAGCCCCCATAGCCATCTGAACCTTGCCGGAACCCTGATAAGCAGAGCCTTCTTCAACGCCTTTTAATACCTCTGCAAGCTCGTCACCTACAAATATTGAGATAATAGCTGGCGGTGCCTCATTACCTCCAAGTCTGTGATCATTTCCGGCAGATGCTACAGAAAGTCTTAAAATTGGTGCATAATCATCAACAGCAGCAATTACAGCCATGAGGAAAACAAGAAATGGAATGTTTTCACCTGGTTTTTTACCGGGATCAAGGAGATTTAAGCCTGTGTCAGTGCAAATTGACCAGTTGTTATGTTTTCCGGAACCATTAATTCCCTCAAAGGGCTTTTCATGCAACAGACATGCAAAATTGTGTTTATCAGCTACCTTCTTCATCACTTCCATTGTGAGCTGGTTGTGATCCACGGCTACATTTGCTGTCTCAAATACCGGTGCCAGCTCATGCTGTGAAGGAGCAACCTCGTTATGCTTGGTTTTAGCCGGAATTCCAAGCTTCCAAAGCTCTTCATCGAGGTCATGCATATAGGCAGAAACCTTTGGCTTAATAACTCCAAAGTAATGATCCTCCATCTCCTGACCTTTTGTGGCTGGTGCGCCTATCAAAGTTCTTCCTGTAAAAAGAAGATCTTTTCTCTTCTTGTAATAATCTTTATCAATCAGGAAATACTCCTGCTCTGAACCGATTGTGGTATTTACGCGGTTTACGTCCTCATAGCCAAGTAAATGCAGCATTTTTACGGCTTCTGCAGAAAGAGCTTCCATAGACCTTAAAAGAGGTGTCTTTTTATCCAAAGCTTCTCCGCCATATGAACAAAACGCTGTAGGAATATAAAGAGATCCATCTTTAATAAAAGCCGGTGAAGAAGGATCCCAGGCTGTATAGCCTCTTGCTTCAAAGGTTGCACGCAGACCTCCTGACGGAAAGCTTGACGCATCAGGCTCACCTTTAACCAGCTCTTTTCCTGAAAATTCCATGATGATTCCACCATTTTCCGTTGGAGAAATGAAGCTGTCGTGCTTTTCAGCTGTAAGTCCTGTCATAGGCTGAAACCAGTGAGTAAAGTGGGTTGCACCGTTTTCTACAGCCCACTCCTTCATCGTAGCTGCTACGCAGTTAGCCACATCAAGTTCAAGATGTGTGCCCTTTTCAATCGTCTTATGAACTGCTTTATATATGTCCTTTGGAAGGCGCTCTTTCATCACCTTATCGTTAAATACAAGACTCCCAAATTCTTCTGTAAGTTTACTTGCTTCAATCATTCCTTTTTCCTCCTGAAATTTGTCCTAAGCGGGTAATTTAAGCTTTATTTTCCGCTTGCACCATAGTTTGATAAAACTCTTGCTGACGGGTCGTTAACGTCGCACCCTTTCCAGCTTTTATTTGGCATCCAGAAATCTATGACCATATCTGATTGTCCCGGATAATATTTTTCAAATATTTCTCTATATAAAAGAGATTCCTTGGTAAATGGGGTAGCATGTTCGTAGTTCCACCTTCTTTTACCAAACTCATCATCTGTATACCTACTCTGCGCATATTCCATCAAATCATCTCTCAAAGAGTGCCCGACAGCATCTGAGAATGCAGCTTTTTCTCTCATTAAAATCGATTTTGGTATAAATTCATCTTTCTCAAAGGCATGGCGCAAAAGAAATTTACCAATTCCATAGGTATTTAGTTTTTTCGCAGGATCTATGCTCATTACATAATCAACAAAATCAAGGTCACCAAACGGTACTCTTGCCTCTAAAGAATTTACACTTATACACCTGTCTGCTCTTAAAACATCGTACATATGGATTTCTCTGATTCTTTTAGCTGCCTCCTCCTGAAAAGCTTCCGCATTTGGAGCAAAATCAGTGTACTTATAACCAAACAGCTCATCAGATATTTCTCCGGTAAGAACAACCTTTATATCAGTATTCTCATGAATCCATTTACATAAAAGATACATGCCTATGGAAGCTCTTATTGTCGTAATATCATAAGTTCCAAGAGCGTGGATAACAGGATCCAGAGCTTCCAAAACATCTTCTCTGGTAATTATGACCTCATGATGATTGCTGTGAATGAAATCCGCTACTTCTCTGGCGTACTTTAGGTCAATGGCATCTATATCCATGCCGATTGCAAAGGTTTCAAGTGGCTTATCCGAAATACTTGCTGCAACACCGCATACCAGAGACGAATCCAAACCTCCTGATAAAAGAAATCCCACAGGTGCATCTGCATCAAGCCGCTTTTTTATTCCGTTTATAAGCTTGTCATGTATCTTGGTTGTTATCGTTTCTAAATTGTCAAAAGATATTTCTTTTACCTGTGACATATTTCTGTAGCAGATAAACTCGCCATCCTCGTAGTAGTGTCCAGGAGGAAAAGGCTTTATTTCGCTACATACATCTACCAGGTTTTTTGGCTCTGAGGCAAAAACTATATAGCCCTCAGAGTCATAACCATAGTACAAAGGTCTTATGCCTATCGGATCTCTGGCTGCGATAAACTTGTGTTTTTCTCCGTCATAGATCACGCAGGCGAATTCCGCATCTAAAAGTGCAAACATCTTAGTGCCAAGAACTTCATAAAGAGGAAGCAGTATTTCGCAATCGCTTTCACTTTTGAAAGTATAGCCAAGACCCGTAAGATAGCTCTTTAAATTCTTGAAACCATACATTTCTCCGTTACATACCACGCTGTTCTTTCCAAGATTGAAGGGCTGCATTCCTGTCTCATTTAGCCCCATGATGGAAAGGCGGTTAAACCCCATCCATCCTCCTTCAACCTTCTGTACCGCAGACATATCCGGACCTCGGGAATGAGTTTTTTCCAGAATTTTCTTAAAAAACTCCTCTCTCACCGATTCTCTTGCGTATGTTAGTATTGCGCACATACTGTTTTCTTCCTCCTACTAATTATTTATTGATCTATTCAACGTCAGCAAGTGCTGCAGCGCCTTCTTCACCGGTTCTGATCTTAACCACGTTATCAAGACTGTATACGAAAATCTTTCCATCTCCGATGTGGCCTGTATAAAGAGTTCTCTTTGCTGCTTCTATAACATCTTCAACCGGAATCTTGCTGACAACAACTTCCAGCTTAATTTTAGGAAGGAGAGTGGCATCCATCTCAACTCCACGATACATCTCGCCGGAACCTTTCTGGACGCCACAACCCATGACTTGAGTAACTGTCATTCCGGTTACTCCAAGCTCGTTCATAGCTCTTCTAAGCTTGTCGTAGCGGGACAACTTTGCGATAATAACAACTTTATGAATACCTGACTCTGTATGTACAGGAGCCGATACAACAGGCACTGAAGCCCTCTTTTGTATTTCAGAAGCCTCTTCGTAATCGCTTACTCCAAGGTCGGTATTTTCATTTACTGACATGTTAAGTGTGTTGGAAACATCCATGATAGCAAAGCCTGAATAAGCTGATGCAAGACCATGTTCTGTTGAGTCAAGTCCAAGAATTTCCTCTTCTTCTGAAACTCTAAGTCCAAAGATTGCCTTTATTCCAAGGAATGTAATTGTAATAGCAAGTGCTGTCCAGGCAGCTGTTGCCCCCATTCCTACAAGCTGGATTCCAAGAAGTTTAAGTCCTCCTCCATAGAAAAGTCCTGTCATCTCATTTCCTGCTGCATCTGCAATTGAATAACCGGGAGCTGAATTTGTAGCAAAAAGACCTACTGCAAGTGTTCCCCAGATACCGTTAAGACAATGAACTGCAACTGCCCCTACAGGATCGTCAATATGAAGCTTGTAATCCAAAAGCCATACACCAAAACATACAAGAAGTCCTGCTACAATACCGATAACAATTGCTCCGAAGGCATCTGTTACATCACATGGGGCTGTAATAGCAACAAGCCCTGCAAGTGAAGCGTTTAGGCACATTGAAACATCAGGTTTTCCATATTTGATCCATGTGAAAATCATACATGTCACTGTTGCAAGTGCAGGTGCAATTGTTGTAGTTACAAATACTGAGCCAAGCTGTTCAACTGAAGTACAAGCTGCTCCGTTAAATCCGTACCAGCCAAGCCACAGAATGAATACACCAAGAGAAGCTGCCACAAGGTTATGTCCGGGAAATGCGTTTACTTTTGTAACCTTTCCATCCTTGTCTCTTTCAAACTTACCGATTCTTGCTCCAAGGAATGCTGCACCAATAAGAGCTGAAATACCACCTACCATGTGAATGCAGTTAGAACCTGCAAAATCATGAAAGCCTATCTGTGAAAGCCAGCCACCGCCCCAGGTCCAATGAGCTTCTACAGGATAAATAATTGCTGAAATAACTGCCGAGTACACGCAATAGGATAAAAACCTGGTTCTCTCTGCCATAGAACCTGAAACAATAGTTGCTGTTGTAGCACAGAACACAAGGTTAAAAACAAAATTTGACCAGTCAAAATTGGCATAATCTGTAAAAATGTCAAATCCCGGCTTTCCGATGATTCCCATCATATCTTCGCCAAGAAACAGACCAAAACCAATCAGAATGAAAACAACTGTACCAATACAGAAATCCATAAGATTTTTCATTATGATATTTCCTGTATTCTTGGCCCTGGTAAAGCCTGCCTCACACATTGCAAAACCTGCCTGCATCCAGAACACCAAAGCTGCGCCAATCAGAAACCAAACACCAAATACGCTACTGTCTATAGCACTTAAGATTTCTTCACTCATATACTTTCTCCTCTGCAACAAAAAGCGGCGCAATGGCACGCTACGCTGATACGTAGCATGATGCCCCATTGCACCGCTTAAAATTTTTTATTCAATGTTCTTTTGACGTCAAACAGAAACAAAAAAGCGCCTTAGAAAGTATCACTTTCTAAGACGCCTTTGTCTTTATGAGTATGAATTCTAAAGCATAATTTTTCGGCTGTCAAGTGTTTTTGTATACAATTATACATTTACTTTTAATTCTGCATCAGGTTCTCACGAAATGCGCAGCTTAGTGCGCATTTCTGTCTGAACAGTAACACTATATCTTCAGTTCCAAATATCAGTTGGTATTTTATTATTCTTTTTCCCCCACAAATATACTAAAATTGAGGAAAAAATAATCACAATTGCTGCTACTAAAGTCGCCTCCACACCAAATTCCACATCATACGCAAAACTATCTGTGGCAGTTGACGCATCCAGTTTAAATATTGAAAACGGAAGAACATTTCCACTATTAGGAAGTCCAAAGATTATGTTTTGAGTAAAATTCCAGGCTGTATGCGCCGCCATAGCCATCCAGATGCTGTCAAAATAGTACACAAACAGCGAATAACAAATACCAACAAGACATATATTAAGCAGTGCAAGCGGTTTTATTCCTGGATTAAACACATGAACAATAGAAAATAAAACTGAATTTCCAATAACTGCAATAGCCGGATTTCTATAAGCTTTTCTAAGCCTTTGATATATAAAGCCTCTACATAACAGTTCCTCTGCTCCTGACTGTATAAAAACCACTATAAACAATGCCACAGTCTGAATTACATTTATTGAAGCAAATTCAATATAAATATCTTTATGCATAAGAGCTACTACTACGCAAATTGTATTTTGGATAAATCCCACAATAAATCCAAGCAACAGGTACTTTATAGTATTTCCCTTACATACCGGCGTAATAGCATTAAAAATCGGTCTGTTTCTTTTTACCAGATAAAAATATAAAAGCGATACAATCCATACAAATAAGAAAATGAAATAAAATGAAAAGACGCTTAAAAAATCATTATTGCTTTCATTGACTAAGGGCTGAATTACTAGTTCAATGATCAACTCGCCACATATCTGACCGGCAATTAAAAGAACAATTGCTATTATAGGAGGAAAAAGAAAAAAATCATACCATTTATATTTTTCCGTGTGAAGTTTTTTGAAAAATTCATTAAAAGAACTATTCTGTTTAGACATATACTATTCCTTTTATACCTCTCACTAATAATTTTAAACGGTTTTTAGTGAGAAGTATATTTTTTTATGGATTATTGTATGTGTTCTGTTACTATTACTTTAGCAGACTTAAATTCAAGTCCTCCCTGGGCAAAATAAAACTTCAAATAGAAATTTCCGATAAATGACGGGAAAAGATCTATTTTCAGTGTCTGCCACTCCTTGTCCATTCCGGTTAATGTAACAGTTTTTAAAAGTGCCTTGTCCTGGAAAACAGACATCGAAAGCTGTGCAACATCCGGCTGATTATCAGCTCGTACCACAACTTCAAGCTCCATCTCGCACTTTCCCGGAGCTGAAAGCACAAATGTTGTATTTTCACCTTTTTCAACCACAATTTTCTTTACATCAAGCTCAGTGACATCATTATTCATCTTGACCTTGATCATATCCTGAAGCTTGGCATCCTCAGCTGATACAGCATCCTTTAGCTCTTTATCAAGTTCTGATTCCTCACCAAGCATATGTCTGTAAACCGGTGTTTTAAGAAGGAATGTAAGGATATTAGCTGCATTCCTTGCAAGCTCAGCTCTGGTAAGAGTTCCCTCCTTGAGCGCATTTTCAAGGTTATCTTCATTAGAGTTGTTCTCCGAGCTACTGTTGACCATGTTAAGATCATTCTGAGCCCTTACCTGAGCTGCAACATTAGCATAATCTCCCGGTGCGCCTGCTTCGTCATTGCCCATAGCCCACCAGTCTGTCATTACTATACCTTCAAATCCCCACTCTCCTCTAAGGATTGTAGTTAAAAGGTCATAGCTGCTGGCAGTCCAGATGCCATTTACAGGGCCATAAGTACTCATTATTGCCCTTGCATTGCCTTCTCTAACAGCAATCTCAAATGCCTTTAAGTAAATCTCCCTGAGTGCCCTTTCAGACATCACATTATTAACAGTATTTCTATTGAATTCCTGAGTATTTCCGGCAAAGTGTTTAATAACACCTGTAACATCATATTTATGAAGACCTTTAAGCTGCGCTGCTACAAGCTTACCTGTAAGGAAAGGATCCTCAGAAAAATACTCAAAGTTTCTTCCGTTAAGTGGGCTTCTGTGAATGTTCATTCCCGGTCCTAAAAGTGCATCAATTCTGTATCTTCTAAGATCAAGGGCCTCCCATTTAAAGAGCTGCTCATTTATCTCTTCATTAAAGGTGCAGGCAAGGCAGGTTCCGTTTGGAAGAGAAAATGCATGTGTTCCGCAGTCCATACGAATTCCGCTTGGTCCGTCAGCGCATCCGCCTACAGGAATTCCAAATTCCTTAAGACTGTCTGTCACGCCACCAAATGCTCCAGCTATACCGGCAGTAACCTTTGGTGAGCACATTCCCTCGCCTCTTGTCATTGTAATCAGATCTTTATCAGATAGCTGAGCAATAAAGTCCTCCAAAGAAATCTTTTTATCCTCAACATCCTTTAACTTAAATCCCTTATCGCCGGTGTATTTCTTTACCTTCGGAAGATTCTTTTGTCTCTTCTTATTTGGATCAAGCGTCCTTGTAGGCACATCCTCGTAAACTTTTATATAACTTCCGTTATTGTATCCGGGAACAAGTCTGTCAAACTCCTGAACAGGTGCATATGCTTCCTCGCACTGTTCAATCAGTTCAGTTTCATTAAGAGTAAATTTTCCTGCCTCAGAAGCGCTTCTGACATCACTTCCAACAAAGAATACATACTCTCCTTCTTCACACACATATGCGGACTTATATCCGGTAACTCCGCCGTCATCGTAGGATGAAATCCAGTATTTCGGGATTGTAAATTTAATTACCTGACTTTTTCCCGGTTCCAGTAGGTCAGTTTTTCCAAAGGCGCAAAGAACTCTGTCAGGTTTACCCAAAATTCCCTGAGGCGCCTGTACATATACCTGAACAGCCTCTTTTCCCGGTACTGAACCAGTATTTGTGACCTTCGCTTCAAGCCTTACTCCGGTTTCTGAATCATAGGCAAAAGAACTGCTTTCTATAGTAAAATCTGTATATGAAAGTCCAAATCCGAAAGGATATAAAACGCTATCTTTGTCGAAGGTCTCAAAATAGCGATATCCAATATAGATATCCTCCGACTGGATATTCTGCTCTTCAGAGCCAAAGTTATCTGTTGAAGAATAATCTTCAATATTTGCAGCTATAGTATCTGTCAGCTTTCCTGACGGATTGACAACGCCAGTAATTACATCAAGAACTGCGTTTCCGCCTTCCTGCCCTCCCTGCCAAACGTACAAAACGGCTGAAGGTCCAATCTCTTTTACCCATTTCATATCGATTATATTGCCGACATTTAAAAGAACTATAGTGCGCTTAAAGAACTCACACACCTTCTTAAGAGAATCCTTTTCTTCATCTGTCAAAAGATAACTGCCCTGCTCGTTCTTATTGTCCTGATCCTCACCGGCTGTTCTTCCGATAATGAAAATAGCTGCATCCGAGTCCTTCGCAGCCTTTTTTACCAGTTCATCCGTAAGAGGCATTTCCTTCTGAAACCATGGCTCTGATGCCCATCCGGCACCTGTATCGAAAGGATTTTCCTTTACAAATTCCTCGTAAGCCTTTCTGACTTCCTTGTTAACTGTAAGTTCCTTGCATGCTTCAATGGCTTCATATATTCCTACCACATAGTCAACATTAACCATTCCGCCTGAACCGGTACCGCTCTTATAATAGTTCATCTGGCTTCTGCCAAAAACTGCCACTTTCGTACCCTTATTAAGCGGAAGAGCATTATCATTGTTTTCCAGTAAAACAATACCCTCTGCTGCTGCAGCTCTTGCAGTCCTCTTAAATTCTTCAATGTTCCAAATTTTCCCCATAATTATCTCCTTAATGCTTGTCAGATACACTCTGACATCCTCTAACATATATACAGGTCACCTCATCTTTTCCTTATGAAGTTTCCATTTAGGTATTGTATCATCATTTGCTTTTTATGTCTTTTACAAAAGACATCTTCTAAAAAATTTCCTTTCGGATTGCCTAATGAGTATGCCCCTTTTCTCCAAAAGCGTCAAGAAACAAACAACCGGAAAGCCTGCGCACAAGCTTTCCGGTTATAATCATTTTTTGTAAAAATATTATTAGCACTTAATCTTCTTCATTAAATACTTTTTTTACGGCAAGTATTACATCTGAAGCAGAAAAAGGCTTGATTACAAAGTCCTTCGCTCCTCGTTTTATTGCCATTACTATCATATTCTCATATTTCTGATCAGAGCACATAATAACTTTCGCCTCCGGATCGTAAGCTATTACTTCTGTAAGAGCATCGATTCCGTTCATTTTGGGCATATTTATATCCAAAATCAAAAGATCAGGCTTTTTCTCTTTATAATACTCAACAGCCTGGGCTCCGTCAGTTGCTTCACCAATAATCTGATATTTCTCAGGATCAAGGGCAGACTTAAGCATCTCTCTCATAAATGCAGTGTCATCGGCTAAAAGTATCTTTTTTTTCATGTTAGTTCTCCCTCATTTAAAAAATACATGCCTATCACTTATATTATGACTACAATCATCATCGAAATACAAATAAAAACAATATAAAATATCAATAAATTTATTTTGTAATACCAAATTCTTTATAATCATTATTTCTGATGACTGCTCTGCTTATTTTTCCGGTGGCTGTCCTTGGAAGACTATCCACAAAAACTATCTTTCTAGGATATTTATATATCGCAGCTCTCTTTTTTACAAACTCCTGAAGCTCTGTGACAAGCTTATTGTCAGGTTTATAATTTTCCTTCAAAATTATGCTTGCCTTTACAATAGCACCGCGGTTTTTGCTTGGGTATCCGGTCACTGCACACTCAAAAACCGCAGGGTGTCTCATCAGTATATCCTCAACCTCAGAAGGTCCGATACGGTATCCGCTCGATTTTATGACATCATCATTTCTTCCTACAAAAAAGAAGGCGCCGTTTTTATCTTTCCACGCACGGTCCTTTGTGTGATAAATTCCACCACTCCATACTTCCCTGTACTGCTCCTCATCCCCAAGATATCCTTTGAATATGCCAATTGGTTTTTTTCCATCTTTTGGAACAATCACAAGCTCTCCAATCTCACCGTCAGCTACTTCATCTAAGTTATCATCAACAATCTTCATATTATAAAGAGGTGAGCTGTACCCAATTGAACCCATAATCTGCTCTTTTCCTATGCTTGTACAGATCTGAAGTGCAGTTTCTGTCTGTCCAAAGCCTTCACGAATGGATAGGCCTGTCATCTCTTGGAACTTCTCTGACACTTTTGCAGGCATCGGCTCACCGGCTGTTGTTACATTTTCAAGTGAACTTAGATCATATTTGGAAAAATCTTCAAGAATAAAATATTTATAGATAGTTGGCGGGGCACAGAATGAGGTGATTTTCTCGTCCTCGACAAGCTTTAGCATATCTCCTGCATAAAATTGTTCGTAGTCATATACCATGATTGCTGAACCTACAAACCACTGCCCATATAACTTTCCCCAGGCTGACTTGGCCCATCCTGAATCTGCAACGGTAAGATGAAGTCCGCCTTTTCTTGCTCCATGCCAGTTTTTGGCTGTAAATATATGAGCAAGCGGATAGGAATAATCATGGATCACAGCTTTAGGTGCTCCATTGGTGCCGGAAGTGAAATAATATAACATATCGTCACTTACTTTGGTCTGAACCCTGTCAAAAAAACTCTCAGAAGCCTCCATAAGCCTGTCAAAAGAAGGAAAAGCTTTATATTCCCTTCCGACTACAATCTGAAGCATTTTGAGTCCTTTAATCGCATTCTCAACTTTTTCGCATATTCCGTCATTGTTTACGCAGATTACAGCTTTAGCCCCGGCAAGCTCAGCCCTTTCCCTTATATCTTCTGCTGAAACCATGTGCGAGGTGGGAATAGCAACTGCTCCGATCTTATGAAGCGCCAGAATACTTATCCAAAATTCAAAGCGGCGCTTTAAAATGAGCATAACAGAATCACTTTTCTTGATGCCGAGATTCATTAACATAACAGCTGTTTTGTCCGAAAGGCGCTTAATATCCGAGAATGTGTAGACATTTTTTTCTCCTTCAGCGCTCTTATGAACAAGTGCAACAGCACCCGGACACTCTCTGGCATATCTATCCATTACATCATAAGCAAAATTAAAATTATCTTCATACTCGAATTTTATTTCTGTAATTTTGCCACTCTCATCTTTTATTTCATGATAAAAATCTTCATATATATTTGACATTTTCCACTCAATACCCTATTTTCCTGAATTTCATATATCTTTCTTCCACAAGCATTGACACTGGCTTTTTTCTTAGTTCTTCAAGTTCTGCAAAAATCTCTTCGGGAAGATTTACCACACTATCCTGCCTGCAGATTCTGTCTATTATCCCAAGCTGATACAATTTGGGCGCAGTAAGCGAGAGTGCATTTGCAGCTTCATAAGCTCTGTCTGTTGTCTTCCATAAAATATTGGCACAACTTTCCGGAGAAACCACGCTAAAATACGCATCTTCCATCATCCAAATCCTGTCGCTGTGACTAAGAGCAAGTGCTCCACCACTTCCGCCTTCTCCAATTACAATGGATAAAATTGGTGTTTTAAGATCTGACATTTCAAAAAGATTATCCGCAATTGCTCTGCCCTGCCCGTGCTCTTCAGCATCAATTCCGCAAAAAGCTCCGGCAGTATCGACAAAGATCAAAATCGGTCTGTGAAACTTTTCAGCCTGCTTCATAAGTCGCAGCGCCTTTCTGTAGCCTTCCGGTTGCGCGCTTCCAAAATTGTGCTCTATTCTCTGCTCCAGACTCTTCCCTTTTTCTACACCTATGACGGTAACAGGCATATTTCCAACCTTTCCGATACCGCCAACTATAGCCTTGTCATCGCCGTAAAGTCTGTCTCCGTGAAGCTCAATGAAATCGGTAACAACAAGATCTATAAAATTTAAAGCTGTGAGCCTGTTTTCACCTCTGGCACCAAGAACTATCTCATAATCATCCATTGAAAACCTCTCTTCCTGCATTTCCAAAAGTATGAAGCTCCAGAATTTTGCTAATAAAATCTTTTTGCTCGTCTCTTGGTACAATTGAGTCAATAAATCCACATTCGAGGACTTTTTCTGCTCTCTGAAAGTCTTCAGGCAATTTCTGATTAAGAGTTTTTTCTATTACTCTGGGTCCTGCAAAACCAACTCTTGCCCCAGGCTCTGCCAGCGTAATATCCCCAAGCATGGCAAAACTTGCGTCCACGCCTCCTGTAGTGGGATTTGTCAAAAGAACTATATACAGGTTTCCTTTGTTACTATGTCTTTTTACCGCTGCAGATACTTTGGACATCTGCATAAGCGATATCATGCCCTCCTGCATCCTTGCTCCGCCCGAAACAGTTACTCCAAGTACAGGAAGACTGTTGTGTGTCGCATACTCAAAAAGTCTGGTTATTTTCTCCCCTACAACTGCACCCATTGACCCCATCATAAAATTAGAGTCCATCGAAAAAATACAAATTTTTCTCCCATCAATGGTTGCTGTCCCGCAGATAACTCCCTCTTTTTCCCTGCTTTTTTCAATAGCGGCAGATATTTTTTCTTCATATCCCGGAAAATCAAGAATATTTCTGGACTCCATTTCGGCATCAATTTCGACAAAGCTCCTTTTATCAGTGAGCATCAAGATTCTTCTTCTTGCCCTGACCGAAAAATAATATCCGCACTCCGGACAAATAAAGTTATTTTTCCTGATTTTTGACACCGATACCAGATTTTGACATTTTTTACAGGTTATCTTTCTGCTTCGTGGTCTCAATCCGTCTTTTTCAAGCTCATTATTCGCTTTTATAAATAAATCGCTTAATTTCATAATTTACAAAACCTTCCGACAAATGCCTGTATCATAATTTCCAAGCACAAACTTCATATTATCCATAAACTTCATATGCATATCTCTGTTGTTATCAACTCCGACAAGCACAAACTCCGACAATGCACTTTTCATTTTTCTGATTGCCCCATCTCTTGTATCAGAACAAACAATGAGTTTCCCAAGCATCGAATCATAGAACGGAGTTACTTCATAGCTCTGGTAAAGTGCTGAGTCAAATCTTACGTCAACGCCTCCTGGAATGTGTAATAGCTCAACTTTCCCTGTAGAAGGCGCAAAATTCCTTGCATTTTCTGCACATATCCTGCATTCAATGGCATGCCTTGAATGTGCAATTTCTTCCTGCTTAAAAGGAAGTGCAACTCCTGCCGCTGTTCTTATCTGCCACTCGACAATATCTATTCCGCATACCATCTCCGTAACGGAATGTTCAACCTGCAGTCTTGTATTCATTTCCATGAAAAAAAATTCGTCCTTATGTGCCAGAAATTCTACTGTTCCAACAGTTACGTATCCCACTGCTTTTGCAAGTTCAGTTGCTGCCAGATGCATTTTTTTGCGCATTTCGTCCGGTAATACCGGAGCGGGACATTCTTCAATAAGCTTCTGATTCTTTCGCTGAACTGAACAGTCTCTATCACCAAGAACCAGCACTTTTCCAAATGAATCTGCAATTATCTGCACTTCAACGTGTTTTACGTTTTCAAGATATTTTTCCATAAATATCCCATCATCAGCAAAAGAGCTCGCAGCTTCTTTTTTTACCTGATCAAAAGAGCTTAAAAGTTGCTTTTCTTCTCTGACAATTCGAATTCCCTTTCCTCCGCCTCCGGCTCTCGCTTTCAGTATCACCGGATATCCTATTTTTTCAGCCCATCTTTTTACATCTTCTACGCTTTCAAGGATAGGGCTTCCCGGAGTAACTGGAACACCGGCAGAAACAGCTATTTTTCTTGCAACTTCCTTTTGCCCCATTTTACTCATTACTTCAGCCCCGGGACTAATGAGAACTATTTCATTTTCCTCACATAGTTTTGCAAATTCACAGTTTTCAGAAAGCATCCCGTATCCCGGATGGATAGCCTCTGCTCCTACTCGTTTGGCAAGTGTCACTATCACATCCATATTAAGATAGCTGTCCTTGACAAGAGGGCCTCCTATGCAATAACTCTCATCTGCCATTTCCACATGAAGAGCTGCCCTGTCCGCCTCTGAATAAATAGCAACTGTTTTTATTCCCATCTCCTTGCACGCCCTGATTACACGGACTGCAACTTCACCTCTGTTTGCAATAAGTATCTTTGAAAACATTTATTTTTTCTCGCTTTCTGATGTGATCACAAAGGAAAAATCGCCACTCATACACCTCTTTCCGTCAACACTTAACTCTCCATGAAGCATGTACATCGGGTGCATGGCTCTTTGCAGTTTCGTATCAATTTGAACTTTGTCTCCCGGTTTTACCATATTTCTGAATTTTACCTTGTCCAGCCCCGTATATACCGGAATACAGCCTTCCTGTTTCATTTTATCCTGAAACATTATGCACGCTGACTGCGCCATCATTTCGCACTGAATTACTCCGGGAACAATAGGATTTCCCGGAAAATGTCCCTGCAAGAAAAATTCATCTCCTCTTACAGTGTAAAATCCTGTTGCACTGCCATCTTCATTTAAATAAACCTCATCCACAAGCAGCATTGGCTCTCTGTGTGGCAGTATATTTTTTATCTCTTCACGATTCATTTTTCATTCCCTTTTTCGTCACCTTAAGTTCCCTTTTTGTACACTTCGCATTCCCTTTTCATGCACTATACGTTCCCTTTTTAGTAACCCTTAATTCCCTTTTACTGCACCTTTCACCCTTTTTTCGTTATTTTTTATTCCCTTTTTGTACACTTTTGAGTCATTTTAGGGTGGATCCCTATTTATCTTCTCTTAATTCCCCTTTTGTACACCTTCTGTTCCCTTTTTCACTACCTTAGGTTCCCTTTTTGTACACCATCCATTCCCTTTTTAGCTACTTTGTCTTCCCTTTTTAGTCACTTTAACTTCTTTTTTATCTCAACCAATTACAAAAAGAACCTGATTATATTCCACAAGATCACCTTCTGAAGCCAGGACTTTTTTTACAATTCCATCAATCGGAGATCTTACTTCATTCATCATCTTCATTGCTTCGATTGTGCAAAGAATATCTCCTTCTTTTACAGCATCTCCTTCTTTCAAAGACTCCTTGTCTGCGATTTTTCCATAAAAGATTCCAAGAAGAGGTGCTTTGATTTCTTTACCCTCAGTTTTTTCTTCTGCTTGCTTCTGAAAGTCAGTAGAACTCTGTATATTGTTATCCTGCACCACATTCTGTGTACTTACTGTGGGGGCGACTGTGTTAGAACTAAGGTAAGTTACGGGAATTTCTTTTTTTAACTTTAATTTGAAATCATTTTCCTCAACAACCAGTTCAGTAAGACCAAGCTTCTGAAAAAGATTTCCATACTCCTCTAAAGAATTCATCTTCTTCCTTCCTATTATGTCAGGCGTAAAAATCCTGACATAATAAAGACTAATTTCGGCTACTCTTTAGCAACTTCTCAAACACGCTTAAATGCTATGCAGGCATTGTGTCCGCCAAATCCAAGTGAAGTACTAAGCGCATATTTAATATCTGCTTTTACTGATTTATTTGCTGTGTAATTAAGATCACATTCTTCATCAGGTACTTTGTAATTGATTGTTGGCGGAATTGTTCCATCCTTAAGCGCCAGCACCGATGCAATAGCTTCAACTGCTCCTGTAGCCCCCATCATATGGCCTGTCATCGACTTTGTTGAACTTACATGCAAATCATATGCTTTTTCACCAAAAACAGCCTTTATTGCCTTTGTCTCCATAGCGTCGTTGAGATGTGTGCCTGTCCCGTGAGCATTAATATAAATCTCATCATCCTGATTTATTCCCGCTTCTTTGACAGCAGCTTTAATTGCTCTTATTGCTCCGCTTCCCTCCGGATCGGGCGCAGTAATATGGTACGCATCCGCTGTATTACCGTAGCCTACAACTTCTGCATATATTGTTGCGCCACGTTTTTTTGCATGCTCATATTCTTCAAGAATAAGTATTCCTGCGCCTTCTCCCATAACAAAGCCTCCTCTTCTTTTATCAAAAGGAAGGCTTCCCTCTTCTGGATTTTCTGATAAATTTAGCGCCTGGCAATTGATAAAACCAGCCATTGCAAGCTCATTTATAGATGCCTCGCTTCCACCGGCTATTATTGCGTCTGCATATCCATGTTTAATCGCTCTGTACGCTTCTCCCAAAGTATGAGTTGATGTCGCACAAGCTGTTACAACAGGAAGCGTTGGCCCTTTGGCTCCGAACTTTATCGAAACTGCTCCGGCAGCCATATTACTTATCATCATTGGAACAAAAAAAGGTGAAACCATTTCCGGTCCTTTATCAATAAGCTTTTTTGTCTCTTTTATTGTGGAATTAATTCCGCCTATTCCAGAACCGATATAAACTCCAAGTCGCTCTTTATCAATGTCTGATTCAAGAATTTTGCTCTGTTCAACAGCCTGCTTTGAAGCCGCCATTGCGTATTGCATATAAAGATCTGATTTTCTGATTTCCTGAACGGTATCATAATATTTTTTGGGTTCAAAATCTTTGACTTCAGCATCCAGACTTACTTTCAGATTTGATGCATCAAAACGGTTTATTTTATCTACTCCGCATACTCCATCTTTCAGATTTCCCCAAAATGTTTCAACATCATTTCCAACGGGAGAAATAACTCCCATTCCGGTTACAACTACCCTACACATACATTCCTCCATCAACCTTGATTACCTCGCCGGTTATATATCTTGATGCATCATCAGCCAAAAAAGCTGCAAGCTTTGCTACATCCTCAGCACTTCCTAATTTGCAAAGAGGAATTTGCTTTTGTATTTCCTCTTTTTGCTCGTTAGTAAGTGCATCCGTCATCTCTGTAGCAATATACCCCGGTGCAATGGCATTACATCTAATATTTTTTCTTCCGTATTCTTTTGCAACTGCCTTGGTAAAGCCTACAACTCCTGCCTTGGATGCTGCATAATTTGTTTGTCCCTTATTCCCCATAAGCCCCACAACTGAACTTATATTTATAATATTTCCACTCCTGTTTCTGACGAAGTTTCTCACAAAAGCCCTTGTCATCAACATACAGCCCTTAAGATTTATGTCTATGACATCATCTATGTCACTAACGCTAAGGTTTGGTAAAAGATTATCTTTTGTTACCCCTGTATTATTAACAAGAATATCGATTTTCCCGAATTCTTTTAAAATTTCTTCGCTTGTTTTTTCAACATCCTGCGAATTTCTTATATTACATACAAATAACTCTGCTTTAACTCCAATGCTCTCAAGTTCTTTAATTGTATTTTTTGCATTTTCGTTGTCTTTTGTCGCAATTATCGCAAGATTTGCTCCATTTTCGGCAAATTCCAGTGCAATAGCCTTGCCGATTCCCCTTGTTCCCCCCGTGATCACAGCATTTTTTCCGTTAAGCATCTTTTTTCAGTTCCTCAATAGCTTTCTGTAATGATTTGTTATCACTTACATTGTAAATTTTCGCGCCTTCGACAGTTCGTTTTACAAATCCTGCTAAAGTCTTACCGGGGCCGCATTCTATAAATGTATCCACTCCGTCTTTTGCCATGTTAAGCAGGGTTTCTTCCCATCTGACGCTGTTTGAAATCTGCTCAGAAAAGACATCAATCATCTCTTCTACGTCTTCAGAATAGGGTTTTGCGGTTTTATTTGAATATAACGGTATATATGTTTTATTTATGTTATATAGCTTATTTAATTGTAGCTCCTTTTTTAGTTCTGCTGATGCCTCTTTCATATATGGCGTATGAAAAGGCCCACCTACTGCAAGCTCCATAAATCTGATTTTCTTTTCTGTCAAAAGATCTTTTAGCTTGTTTATATTCTCTTCTTCACCGGAAACTACTATCTGTCCGGGACAGTTGTAATTAACCGGGTAAACTTCAGTTTCATCGCAATATTTTTTTAATTCTTCAGGGTTCGTTTTTAGAACTGCAAGCATTTTTCCGGCATGCTTTTTTGCAGCATTCTGCATCAGCTCTCCGCGCTTGCATACAAGCTTAAACGCCTGTTCTTTTTCAAGAACACCTGCAACTGTTAACGCCACAGTCTCTCCAAGAGAAAAACCTGCAACCGCATCAGGTTTTATTCCATTTTTTTCAAGTGCCATTGCCCCTGCAAGATCTGCAAGAAAGAGGCAGGGCTGAGCATTATCAGTCTGCTTTAATTCATCTTCCGTTCCGGCAAACATCTGTCCAAGTGTCCCCGGTCTTATAGCCTCTGCCACTCCGTAGAAATTATGTATATTATCAACAGACTCAAAAAGCTCTTTTCCCATTCCGGGATACTGACTCCCTTGTCCATCAAACAAAAAAGCGATTTTTCCCATTCCTCTCTCCTCAATAATTTCTAAAAAATCAGTTTTCTTTAAAACCGTACTGGACTAGCTTTTATCTATAGATAAAAGCGTATCTGGCGAAGCCAGATTCTTGCGGGCAAGTTTCTCCTTTACCCGCAAGAAGTCATGATTTTTTCAGCATCTCTACAGATTCCTTCAATTATTTCTTTGCATGTGTTTTCACTATTAACAAGACCGGCAATCTGCCCACACATACATGAACCGTATTTCACATCTCCCTCAATTGCCGCTTTTCTTAAAGCTCCTGCCCCCATTTTTTCAAGTTCTTCAGGAGTTGTTAAAGGTGAAGCTTCTTTTTCCTGAAATTCCCTTGTCATACGGTTTTTAAGAGCTCTTACGGGATGACCAAGACTTTTTCCGGTAACAATAGTGTCACGGTCTTTAGCTGCCAAAACCTTCTTTTTGTAGTTCTCATGTACATTGCATTCTTTGGCTGTAAGGAATCTTGTTCCCATCTGCACTGCCTTTGCACCAAGCATATAAGCAGCAGCCATTCCTCTTCCGTCAGCTATACCACCTGCAGCAATTACAGGAATTTTTACAGCATCAACGACCTGAGGCACCAGTGCCATAGTTGTTGTATCGCCTACATGCCCCCCTGATTCACATCCTTCCGCGATTACAGCGCTTGCTCCCATTCTTTCAACCATAATGGCAAGTGCAACACTTGCAACCACGCATATTACCTTGACATTTGCCTGCTTGAGCTGTTCCATGAATCGTGCCGGATTGCCGGCTCCTGTTGTAACTATTGCTATTTTTTCCTCACATACAACCTGTACTGCTTCTTCAATGTAGGGGCTCATAAGCATAAGATTTACTCCAAACGGTTTATCTGTAAGTTCTTTTGCCTTTTTTATCTGTTCTCTTAATTGCTCGCCATTTGAATTCATCGCAGCAATAAGTCCAAGTCCTCCTGCATTAGAGACAGCAGCTGCCAGTTCAGCATCTGCAATCCAGGCCATTCCTCCCTGAAAGACCGGATAACGTATTCCCAGCATTTCGCATATTACGTTATTACTCATCTTATCTCCTCCACCGTTTTATGCTTAAAGCAAGGATATTAGCTGTTGCTCTGCTGAATATGCTCTACAAGCTTATCTATTGTTGTAATTTCCTGAGAAAGTTCAATCTTGCAATCAAGCTCTTCCTGCATCTGCATTACAAGCTCCATAATATCCAAAGAATCAAGTCCTATTTCTGTAAATGTACTGGCTGATGAAATTTCAGACTCTTCCTTATCAAGATATTCTGCAATTATTCTTACAATTGTTCCTTTAATGTCCTTCATTTTCTTTTTCTCCTTTGTTTTATATACTTTTTTTGGCTTGTCAAATTACTTTTCTTTGTTACAATAAACTTGGGGCTTACCCCCATGTCAATATATAAATTCATTCTATTTCAGAGGTTTTGAAAACAATGTCAGAAGATTTTAGAAATCAGGAAAAAGAATATACCCTCACCGTCAGTCAGTTTGCAAAACTATGTGGCACCACTAGGGATACTCTTCGTTTTTATTATGAGCAAAACATTATTGCGCCAAGAATTGATCCTAATAATGGCTATCATTACTATTCCGCCTCTCAGATAAGTTCATTTTTCTTTATCAGCACAATGAGACAGGCTGGCTGCTCTATTAAAGAAATCAGTGATCTTATTCATAATTCATCCAGGGAAAGCATAGAAAAACTCGCCAATTCAAAAATTCTTGAAATGCAGCAAGAGCTATATCTTATCAACAAGAAAATCAGTGCTCTTCATCTGGGAATGTGGTTTTTGGGAAAATTTGAGCTGCACAAAATGGGCGTTCCTTTCATCGATCAGATACCGGTTATAAGTGTCACCCAGACTATGATAAAAGATAAAGATCATGCCCATCACACTGCTGATATCGCCAAAGATCTTTCCATACATCTTTCGAAATCCCGCGAGCAGGCAAGTCTTTCTGCCTTTCCAACAGGTATAACAATCAGCTATGATGATCTTCTAAAAAGACACTATGTCTATAACAGCATTGTAAGTCTCTCTCTTCTTCCTGCTGATAATGTCGACACCTTCCAACTCCCAGGTATTACTGCTATCTGCTGCTATGTTGACAGCTCAGCTACTGATATTGATAAGTTTTACAAAAAAATTGTTTCATTTATAAAAAAGAACAGACTAAAAGCCTGTTCTGATTTATATGTAATAAGCCTTATTAATTTGTACGGAAAAGAGGAGCAACACACTTACTCCAAATATATGATTATTTGTGTTGAGCCACTTGAATAGTTGATACTGGATAATATATATATTTCATGATATACTTTTTTTTCGACTCTATTTTTCACCAATGAAAGGGATTTTTATGAATACTGAAAACAAAATGGGCGTCATGCCTATAAAACAACTGATTATCACAATGTCACTTCCAATGATGATTTCAATGCTTGTTCAGGCTCTTTATAATGTAGTTGACAGCATATTTGTTGCAAGAATAAGTGAAAATGCTCTTACTGCAGTTACTCTGGCATTTCCAATGCAGAATTTGATGATAGCGCTTGGTTCCGGTACTGGTGTAGGTATTAATGCCCTATTATCGCGTTCTCTTGGTGAAAAGAAATTTGAAACCTCTGATGGTGCTGCAAATACCGGTCTTCTTCTTACTTTTTTCAATTATTTAATTTTTCTGATTATTGGTATTTTTTTTGCAGGGAGCTTTATAGCTACTCAGACTTCAAATTCTGAAATCACTTCACTTGGCTCCAGCTATCTTACAATTATCTGTTGCCTCTCTTTTGGTGTATTTTTTCAGATTACATTTGAGCGACTTTTACAATCTACCGGAAAAACCTTTTTTAGCATGATTTCTCAGGTTTCCGGTGCTGTTATCAATATTATTTTTGATCCTCTTCTAATCTTCGGTATAGGACCTTTTCCTGAGCTTGGGGTTGCAGGTGCTGCCTATGCAACAATATTTGGTCAGGTAATTGCTTCTTTTATCGGATTATTTTGTAATTTAAAATATAATACTGACATTAAACTTGATATCAAACGAGTTCTTCACCCCGATGCATATATTGTTAAAAGTATTTATTATGTTGGTATTCCATCTATTTTAATGATGTCTATTGGCTCTATTATGACTTATTTAATGAACCTTATTTTGGGTACTTTTTCTTCTACTGCTACTGCTGTATTTGGAGTTTATTTCAAATTACAAAGCTTTTTCTTTATGCCTGTATTCGGACTCAATAATGGTTTGATTCCTGTACTTGCTTACAACTATGGCGCTCGTAGAAAGGATAGAATTAAAGAAGCATTGCAGTTCGCTCTGATTCTTGCCGTTACAATTATGGTTGCCGGAACTATCTGCTTTATCACCATACCCGGTACTTTACTTAGTTTCTTTAATGCTTCAGATGAAATGATTAAAATTGGTTCTCCTGCCCTTAGAATCATTTCATTATCTTTTCCATTAGCAGGATGTTGTATTGCTATGGGATCAATCTTCCAGGCATTTTCCAAGAGTATTTATTCTCTTATTATTTCAGTTGGAAGACAGCTTGTTGTTTTGATTCCTGCAGCCTACTTGCTTGCGCAGACTGGAGTTCTTTCAAATGTTTGGTTTGCTTTTCCTATTGCAGAAATGGTTTCACTTGTATTGTCCACGCTGTTTTTTAAAAAGCTTTACAAATCCACCGTTTCTACTATGTGATTAATATTTTTAAATTATATGATTTATATTTTTAAATACTGAATATCACGTTGTTTTTCCTATTTTTACGTTTGTTTATACTTGTATGGTGCATAAAATGGGTGTAAAATCTTTTTTGGTAGTTAAAAATTTATATTGCGGGAGGTTTTAAACCATGAATAAGACAGAACTCATTGATGCAATTGCAAAAGAGACCGGTCTTTCAAAAAAAGATTCTGAGAAGGCTGTTAAGGCTCTCACAGATGCTGTTTCTAAGGAACTTAAGAAAAAGGGTAAGGTACAGCTTGTTGGGTTTGGTACATTTGAGACTGCTAAGAGAGCAGCTAGAACAGGTAAAAATCCTCAGACAGGCGACGCTATAAAGATTCCTGCTGCTGTAGTTCCTAAGTTCAAGGCTGGTAAGGCTCTTAAGGATGCTGTAAACGGAAAGAAGAAATAATCTTTATTTTCTGGAAATAACCAATAAATTTGGTTATGCCGACAGCAATTCATTTTCGAATGAATAAAAACAGAAAGGACCACGGTTTCCGTGGTCCTCAGACTGTAGACAAAGTCCACAGCATCTGCCGTGGATTTTTTTTTATAAAAGTGCCGGAAACTCAGTATTTATTTGGGCTTGAGGCGCTTTTTCTGGTATAATAAATAGAGAATTCTAATTCTGTTGAGGCCTTAGCGGCTGGAGGGATCAAATGGCAAGAATACTTATTGTGGATGACTCGCCTGTTAACCGGAATTTATTGAGAAACATGCTCGAAATGGAAGGCTACGAAGTTGTCGGTGAAGCAGAAAATGGCAAAGAAGGATATGACAAATTCCTTGATTTATCACCATTAATAACCATTTTGGACATTTCCATGCCTCAGCTTAACGGCATAGATTTGCTAAGGCTTATCAAAAGTCAGGACCCTTTGGCAAAAGTTATAATGCTATCCGCAAATTCCGAGAGCGAAAAAGTCAGGGAAGCAGCCCAGCACGGAGCTGATGAATATGTTACTAAACCCTATACCAAGACTGCCATTCTTGAAGCCATAAAAAGATGTGTAGAAAGTGCCAATTCGTGATGAATTGGCACTTTATTTTGCCATAAATATCCTCGACCTCCATATGAAAATTCTATTAGAACAAAATAAAAACTATCTATAAAAAGTATATATTTTAACTAAAATAACGCATTTTGTCGTCTGAATTGTGTATAATTATCTTGATCTGTCAAATAATAAATATTCTTTTTATCGAGGATGCAGAAATATGAATATTGAGAAATTAAGAGAATTGGGAGCGAATGTTGATGAAGGTTTGGAAAGATGTATGGGCATGGAGGACTTTTATCTGGAAATGATAGAACTTGGACTTTCAGATGACCGTTTTGAAGCTTTGGGAAAGGCTTTGGAAGAGGGCGATCTTGATGGCGCGTTTGAAGATGCACATGCTTTAAAGGGAGTTGTAGGAAATCTTGCTCTCACTCCTTTGTACGAAACAGTGAGCGAGATAACAGAAAACCTCAGAGCAAAAGTACAGACAGATTATG
>JAFSQI010000028.1 GCA_017446685.1 Butyrivibrio sp. | reverse complement strand
TGTTCCAAGTGTCATGATAATGACACATAAAATCAGGTAATGTGCAACAGTAAGTAGTAACCTGACAGCTTTGATGATAGGCTTACGTGGATTGTAAGAAAAATATCCTGCAGTCACAAGAGCTGTAGCAAAGCTCGCTGCAAAAATCTGCGGAATTATCCCTGTCCAAATGGTATCGTATCTGAAGATACTGACCCAAACCACTACCATAACTCCTGTATTTATTATTAAAAACCATTTTAAAAATTCTGAAAAAAAAGCTTTCATAATGCTCTTCTCCTCCGTTCTATTTTCCGATACCAAGTTTTCTCTTAAGCTCAGGAACATACCCTCTTGATATTATGATGTCCTCACCATTTTTCAGGCTTGCTATCAACCGCCCATTAAACTCAGGGCTTATATGATCAATGGATTTTATGTTCACGATAGCATTTTTTGATATCCTCAAAAAAGAAGAGTTAGCAAGAAGCTCTTCTATCTCAAAGAGCTTCTTTCTGGTCTCATAGCAGTTATCTTTGGTGTATGCAAAAACATGATTATCAGTGGCATCAAAATACAGAATATCCCTGATAGGAACCATAAGAATACTTTCATCTGCATAAACTGCCATGGTATCCTTGCTCACCCCGTCCTTAAGACGACGGATCATCTTCAGAACATCGTCATCAAGTTCTGCCATTTTTATTATGATTTCATCTTCTTCACCGGCAAGCGGCGTCGCAATTGTTATTTTCATTATCTGTCTTTCTTTTTACTTAATGTGATAAAAATAGTGGAAACAACGATAAAGACTATCCCAACAGCTATAAGTATACCTATTTTTCCACCCTGGGACAATTGGTTATCATAAATAAATATATCCATTCCCATTGTGCGGTCTACTTCGCTTCTGATAATCTCCGGAGTCCCGCTAAAAAGAGTATTTTCAAGAGGCATCATCATCACTTTTCTAAATAATGAAGTGCCGTAAATAAATGGGAAAACCTTGACAACGCTCTGCATCTGACTACTCATGGAGCCCAAAGGGAAATAGATTCCGCCCAGAAAACCTGAGAGAGTGCCGAGGATTATTCCTATGCCGCTCCATGCGCTCTGGCTCTTTATAACAGATGCCAGGAAAAACATGATAGCAGAATATACAAAGGTATTAAGCATTATCAAAAGCAGCAGCTCCACATGTGTCATTGCAGGAAGCACATCCATTCCCTTCATTACACCGATGATCTCTGTAATTGCAAAGGTTACAATGCTCATTATAACGCCGCTTACCCATGCGCCTGATATATATCCCAATACAAATACTGGTCTTTTGACCGGCATGACAAGAAGGGAATTCAGGCAATTTCCAGTCCTGTCTTTGATCATATTTGAGTAAAATGCATGGGTTACAGTTGATGCATTTATCGTCAGGATTCCTGCACATGTCCAAAGAAAACTAAAATGCTTGATTGTTTCAATATCTTTATCCCCGCCCCTTCCAGGTACAAGCCTTATAGCATCAATAAGACTGCTATTGTTGATATCCCCAAGGAAAAATACCATAAGTACAATTATGATTATCATTGAAAGCAGTGAAAAAAACACCGCTGAATAGTCCCTGAAATATAAACTGATATTTCTTTTATTTATTGCCAAAAAGCTTCTCATTAAACTGCCCTCCCATATTTATTTGTAACATTCAAAAATACGTCATCCATCTTTCCCTGAACTATTTCGAATCCATCAACAATACCCTTAAGCATTCCTGCCGTTTCAGCAGCTGCAAAGGGATTCTGAGCTTCGATACAGCCACCGTAAGAAGTGGTAATAAGTCCCTCTTTTCCCACGATATCAAGGACCTTATCTCTGTTCTTTTCGCTAAAATAGAGCTTCAGGCTATCTTTTGCAAACTTTTCTTTTAATTCGAAAGGAGTGCCTTCTGCAAGCTTTTTCCCGCTGCTTATAATGATGATCTTGTCTGCCGACTGGGCTTCCTCCATGTAGTGTGTGGTTAAAAATACTGTCATATCGGTATTTGCTCTAAGTTTTTCAACTGCATCCCAAACGTCCGCTCTGGTAGAAGGATCAAGTCCGGTTGTAGGTTCATCAAGGAAGAGTATCTTAGGGGAATGCATAAGAGCAAATGCTATTTCGCATCGTCTTTTCTGCCCACCTGAAAGGACTCTGTAGCGCTTATTCATAATGTCTGAGAGTTTCAGAATATCTGAGAGGTCTGACAGACGCCTGTTTATAGTATTGTCATTAAGCCCCAGCATCTTTGAACGTGTCACAATGTTTTCTTTTACCGTAAACAAGTCATCCAAAACATTTGACTGATATACAACTCCTATGGATTTACGGATCATCATATCTTCTTTGCCAAGTTTGTAGCCGCAAAGGTATGCTTCCCCACCATCAGGAGTAAGTATTGTGGAGAGTATATTGACTGTAGTTGATTTCCCCGCTCCGTTAACACCGAGAAATCCTACGAAATCACCCTGCCTTATTTCAAAACTCAAGTTATCAACTGCGAAGAATTTACCATACTGTTTGGTAAGGTCTTTAATTTCAATAGAATTCATTTTG
>JAFSQI010000027.1 GCA_017446685.1 Butyrivibrio sp. | reverse complement strand
GTCTACGCTGTATGACATTTCACTAAGCTCGAAAAAACCTCGCTAAGTGATCTGCACATGCGTCGTAATTCATATAGATTCAAATACAAGAACAAGCTTCATTTCAACGTTGTTCAAAGCATTCAGCTTGTTCTTGTATTTGAATCTTATGAATTATCTCCTCGTCCGAGAATTGCACATTTATGTCCACTCATATAATCAGGCTGACGACTGAATTGTAACATTGGGGTGATTACTGTTCTGTTAAAAATTTACTCTACATTTTTATTTCCGGGAAACATTAAACATTATGGTTGATAATTTTGAATATTATAAAGTTTTTTATCATGTGGGAAAAAATGAAAGTATAACAGGAGCTGCAAAAGAGCTTTCTATCTCGCAGCCTGCTGTCACCCAATCCATACATCAGCTTGAGAAGAGTCTTGGCTGCACACTTTTTCAGCGCACATCCAGAGGAATGAAATTCACCAGTGAAGGTGAACTTTTATACAGATATGTAGAAAGAGGCTACGAACAGATTGAGCTTGGTGAACACAGACTTCGCCAGCTTCAGCATCTTGATGCGGGGGAAGTACGAATCGGAGCAAGTGATATGACTTTAAGATTTTTTCTGCTCCCCTACCTGGAAAGATTCCATGAACTATATCCCGGCATCAAAGTAACCGTTACCAACGGTCCAACGCCTGAAACCTTGCAGTATTTATCCGAGGACCGCATAGATTTCGGTGTAATATCCAACCCTTTTGAGAAAAAGCCGGAATATAATTATTTTCCCGTTGCAAATATAGAAGACACCTTCGTTGCAGGAAGGCGTTTTATTCAATACAAAAACAAAATGCTGGATTTTACCGATCTTGAAAAAATCCCTCTAATATTATTAGAGGGAAATTCAAGTACAAGAAACTATATAGATAATCTGCTTAAAGATCATAACACACATATTCATCCCGAATTTGAGCTTTCAACCAGTGATATGATAGTTCAGTTTGCCCTTAGAAACCTCGGTGTAGGATGCGTTGTAAAAAGCTTTGCCGAAGAGTACCTTGAAAGCGGTGTTCTTTTTGAACTTCGCTTTAAACAAATGATTCCAAAACGCCAGATTTGCGTAATATCTGATAATTCAAGGCCTCTTTCAATAGCAGCCGACAGGCTTCTCTCACTTATAGGAGAAGGTGTCCGAAATTAATATTTTACTCCCATGGCATTAAGCTCACTTTTGACCTGTTCATAATCCTTGTAAACTATACCCTTCCAGCCAAGTGAAATCGCTGCGTCAATGTTGACAGGAGTATCGTCAATAAATACTGTCTTTGAAGGTGTAAGACCATATCTGTTTTCAAGAAGATGATAAATCGCAGGATCAGGTTTTACCACATGCTCTCTATAGCTTAGGATTCCTCCGTCGGTCTCCTCCAAAAATGCCATTCCTTCAGGGCATCCCACAAGAGCCTGTTTGGAAAAATTAGAAAGGTATAAAACCTTGTAGCCTGCTGCCTGAAGAGACTTTATCCAAGGGATAGTCTTCTCTCTCTTTGTAATGATGCCATCAATATTCTGAAATGCCTCTTTAATTACATCTGAAATCTCAGGATCATTCTCTGCAAAGCGCTGTAAAATTTCATCGTTTGACAGATTACCTTTATCATATTCAACCCAGTCATCACTGTAAACGGTCGCTTTAGCGATTCTCTCAACCAATGCCTCGTCATTGACTTTTTTCATCAAAAAATCTTTCCAGGCAAAATCAGTTAAAACATTTCCGATATCAAATACTACAGTATCAATCTCTCCATCAGGAACCACATTGCCGAACTTATCGTGATTTTTGTTGCTTGTTCCTGCATCGAAGGAAGCAACATTGTGTCTTCCCGTAACAGCACTGACTCCCCATAAAAGAAGCCACAGCATTATAGGCACAGCAACAATAAGTCCTGCCAGTCCCATAAATGTGTCCTTAGATTCGGTTCCTCCAAAAACTGCCACAAGCAAAAAGGCCAGTACCAGCCCCAAAATAAGGATCAGTCCTGCAATAGCAAGAACTCTTTTGTAAATAGGTGTCTTTTCATTATTCATTTTTCATCATCCCAGTATCTTTTGAAGTCTCCCAAGCGCTTCTCTGTGTCTGAGCTTTGTAACACCATAGGAAAGCTTCATTTTTTCTGCGACCTCCTGAAGCGTAAGTCCCTTATAATATCTGAGCACGATGATATCCATCTGTTCCTGCGGAAGCTCTCTAAGCGCCTTTGCAAGCTCTTCAAGAGATTCATTACTCAGCATCTCATCCTCTATAAGGCTCTTTTCCTCAGCAAGATCTTCAGGGATTTCTGAATGTATATGATTGGTTCTGTAAAAATCTATGACAGTATTACTGGTTGTAGCATAAATCCAGGTAGATATACTTGCCTTGGATTCATCATAGGTATCAAGCTTACTGTATATTTTCACAAATACATCGGAACAAAGGTCTTCAGCATCTTCAATTGAATTAACATGGTTTCTTATGTATGCAAAGACTTTGTCCTTGTATTTTTCATATATTTCTTCCTTAGATAGCATAACACTCCTCGGGCTTAAAACAGTCTTCATAGTCACGTAACTACTATACACCAACTTGCGCCCTTTTAACAATGTAAATATTTTTATACCTGCTGCCTTTCAACAAGTTTGGCAAAAAAACCTCCTGAAGCAATAAGATCATCATATTTACCATCCTCAACTATTTTTCCTTCATCTATCACAAGAATCCTGTCACAGTTTTTGATGGTAGAGAGTCTATGGGCAATCACTATCCTTGTACATTTTAATTTATCAAGCGCATCAGAAACCTTTTTCTGGGTAATATTGTCAAGTGCGCTTGTGGCCTCATCCATAATAAGTACCTTGGGTTTGGGGGCAACAGCTCTTGCAATCATAAGTCTCTGCTTCTGCCCTCCGGATATTCCGCCCTGTCCTTCTGAAATAACTGTACTCATACCCATTGGCATTTTACGTATATCATCAGCGATGTCTGCAATTTCCGCAGCCTCCCACGCTCTTTCAAGATTAAGCGTAGGATCAGTTATTACAATATTTGAATAAATATCCCCCTGGAAAAGACTTCCGTTTTGGGTTACCACGCCGACTTTTCTTCTAAGTGAAGTCATGTCCACTCTGTCGATATCTTTTCTGTCAAAATAAATTGCGCCCTTCTGGGGCTTCTCATAACCAAGAAGAAGTCTTATAAGTGTGCTCTTTCCGCAGCCTGTCTTACCCACAATCGCAACATACTCTCCGGCTTTTACCTTAAAGCTTATACCATCAAGAACCTTAGGCATATCAGGGCTGTACCTGAAGTGTACATTACTTACTTCTATGCTGCCGGAAATCTTATTAAGCACAACCTTCCCGGCAGTGTTCTCCGGTTCAGCTTCAAGTATAGGTTCAGCCATTTTCAGTATAGGTCTTATGTTTGCTGTAGTGAGCGCTACAGAAGATACTGAAGAAAATGCACTCTCCAAAAGTCCGTAGGCAACGGTAAATGAAAGATATTCCGAGCCGCTGATTCCAGAGCTCACAGCCATAAGATACAAAATAATATTTCCAACAATCCCGATAGTCATATTTATGGTAGTGTTTAGTTTTATGATAAGCGGGGGATTATATAGTAAATCTGCGCTTTCGGTATATGCAACTGCCCATTTGGCAAATGCTCTTTTTTCCGCGCCTGCAAGTCTTATTTTCTGAATACCATTTATAAGCGCATATCCAATACCATCTTCTTTCGCAGAATATTCTCTGATCTTAGAGTTTAAATTGGCCTGTATGAATATCGAAATAATTGAAAAAAACATGCTTACAAACATTATTCCAAAAGCAGGCTTGACAAGTCCTGGAGCAAAATCACTGATCTTTGTCAAAAGAAGAAGCGAAAACAGTGATGTTACAGGCAAAGAAAAAACATTCTTAAGAAGAAGATCACATAATTCACTGACAGAATTTATTCTTGAAGAAAGTTCTCCAGCTGTATATTTCTTGAAAAATCCGGCAGGAAGATTCAAAACCCTGTTCATAACAGCAGCTTCAACACTTATTCCTGTTTTTAGCTCAATCCTCTCAATTACAACCTCAGAGCATAATTCCACAAGATGTTTTGAAATAATACACACAAAAACAAATATAGCAGTAGCCAGCAAAAGAAGTATTTGCCCGCTCTTTAGTATAAAGTCCGACATTACTCCAACAAGAGAAGGCAATATCATCTCCACCAATGTTGTCAGAAGGACAAGCATAAAGTAAACCAGGATATCTGAAATATCGATGCATCCATTCAAATAAATCAAAAGATCTTTAAGCCCAAGTTTTTTATTCGGAAGCGGCCTGTAAAAGCATATCGCATCCGGAGATATGAGCTCTGCATTTAACTTATTTATCTTTATTTTTTTACCAATAGAATAGTCATAATATGTATAGCCGCCTTTTCCCGGTAAAAGAGCAAGTGCAAGTTCTCCTTCTTTTAACTTTCCCATCATAGGGCCGTATGCTTCCTTGTACCACTCTTCGTCGAGACTGACTTCTCTATACATTATCCCATAGGGTGATAATATACTCTGAAGATCCGTATTGATATCAAGTTCATTAAATCTGTCCGCATCGGGCTTAAAGCCGTAGTACTTGATAATTTCTTCTACAGCCTCTTTTGCAACCACACGCTCATCATCTATAGTCTTTGCAGCGCTCTTGCCTACTATTGAAGACACCATTCTAAAGACAGATTCTTCAAACTCCTGCTGATCTTTTTGAATTCTGTTTTTTATCTGTTCATCAAACCAACCCATCTTATCCCCTAAAGCGTAAAAATACGAACATTTTTTCCACAAATAGCCGAAGTTATGCACATTTTTTACTCACAAAAATGTGTATTTGTGTCTTAAAACAAAAACCTATGACTTCTTGCGGGCAAAAGCGGAAATTTCCCGCAAGAATCTGGCTTCGCCAGATACGCTTTCATCTAAAGATGAAAGCTAGTCCAGTACGGTTTCTGTTTTTCTGAGGAAAAACAAAAACCTATTCATTACTAACAAG
>JAFSQI010000026.1 GCA_017446685.1 Butyrivibrio sp. | reverse complement strand
TCATAGCTTATTACTTTATTGGCACTTGATCCTGCGTCTGTCTGCTCACCCGAAACAGTAGTCACAGCAGTATGTCCTTCAGGTAATCCTTTTACTTCTACACCGCCGTTAAAGAGTTTCGTTCCATCATAAATCTTGGAATCTGACGCTGCTGTAATGATTATTTCTGCATCTGACTCAACTATTGTCAGTGTTCCGAGGTTTTCTTTTACAGTGTAGTTTGTCTCTTTTGCCTTATCCCATACTATGCTGTAGGTATTTGATTTGCTTCCCACATTCGTTATTGTACCTGTAGCTTTGAGGGTTACACTTTCTCCATCTGCAAGACCTGTTATTCCAGCTTCATCCTTTGTAAGCGGTGTTCCGTCATATGCTTTACTTGCTGAGCCTGTTGTAATTGTGACTGTCTTAACTGTAACGGTAAGCTTACCATCTACCTTTTTAATGTTTGTGAAGTTAGCTGTCCTGTCTTCTCCGTCTCTGTTCTTAATAATATAATTGTCTTTTACACTATTTACGCCTTCACCAACATCTGTCTGAGATCCTTCTGCTTCTGCTACTGCTGTAAATCCTTCAGGAAGACCTGATACAGAAACTTCTGCATTTGTAAGTGCTTTTCCATCATATACTTTTGAATCAGACGCTGCTCTAAATACAATTTGGGTTGTAGCTGCGGTAATCGTTAATGTTCCAAGGTCTTCAGCTACTGTATAGTCTGTTTCTTCTGCTTTATCCCATTTTATACTGTATGTATTTGGAGCATCACCAACTTCTGTGATAGTACCTGTAGCTGAAACTTTAGCTGATTCTCCGGTTATAAATCCTGTTGCACCTGCTGTATTTTCTGTAAGTGCTGTTCCGTCATATTCCTTTTTTGCTGAGCCTGTTGTAACCGTTATCTTTTTTGGATTTATTTTAATTTCAACTGCATCAAGCGGTTCATCTTCATAGTTATGATTAGTTACTGTTACTATGATCATTGAAACGCTCTCATTTACATGAGTTGCTGTTGGAGCTATAGTCTGATCTTCATATTCCGTACCTGCTACTATATAGCTGTACTTGTAATTATCTCCCGGAAGACCACCGGTAATTGTAATCCCATGAGATGCTCCATTATAGAAATCTTCATATCCTTCAACTTTTGGAAGGGTATTATCAGGTCTCTTGGAAGGGGTAATTTCAAGGTTACCATCTTCTTCTATAGTGATCTTGATATTACTATAGTTGATAGATGTAGCTGTAAAGTCATCTGATGAAAGTTCCATCGGATAATTTCCAACATCAGTTCCCTTTGCAACTGCCTTACCAGCTTTTAGTGTTAAAGTGATACTATTAGGAACAGGCGCTAATGTTACATATCCACTTACGCTGTGCTCAGTTCCATCATACTTTACACTATCCTTATTACCTTTTACCTTAATCTCGTACTCATCAGTTACGGGAGTAATCTTTACCCATCCATCCTCTACTGCAAATGTAACATCATAGTTTGTTGTATCAAGGTTCGTAAACATGTCAGGTGTAAGATTCATTTTCTGTTCACCGACATCTTTAAGTGCTGCTACAGCATCAGTCTGTGCAGGTGCTGTAAAGTCACTTTTCGTATAAAGAGAATCCGAAATTGAAACTGTGTAGCCTTCTGCTTTCTGGTTTTCTCCGTTGTATACATAAGTCTGCTGGTCACCCTTGACTGTTACTGTAACCTGACGTCTGGTAATAAGAATCTGTCCATCTGTTACATTAAAGGTAACATTAAAGTTTGCGTTGTTATTGGTAAAGTCAGATGCCTTAAGTCCCATCATGTATGGAGTATCGCTTGCATCTGTTCCGAATGCTTTAACAGTCTGTGCCGGACCTGTGAAATCAGCTTCCTTATAAAGAGAATCCGAAATACTTACGCTATATCCTGAAACGCTCTGCTCAACCTTGTTGTAAGGTTTAGTAGCCTTATTTCCGGTTATAGTTACTGTAATATCCTTCTTTGTAATATCAAGCTGACCATCTTCTACAACTTCAAATTTTACATTGTAGTTGGTATTTGTGTTAGTAAAGTCAGAAGCCTTAAGTCCCATAGGGTAGCTTCCTGCATCTGTCATAGTAACACTATCTGTTCCGTTAAAAGTGAAATTATTTTCTGTATAAGCTGCTACGCCCTCAGGAGTTATGATTTCTACAGTATAGCCTTGTGCTGTATGGGCATTTCCATCATATTCTTCCGATACTTTTTTACCTCTGATATTTACCTTTACTTCCTTACTTCCGATAATTTCAAGTTCACCATCTTCATACTCGAAGGTCACATCGAAGTTATCGCTTGTATTTTTAAAGGTAAAGCCTTCAATGTTCATCGGATAGTTGCCGACTTTTGTACCTGTAGCTTTAACATCTGCCTGCTTTGGTGCTGTAACAAAGCTGTCCACATCATAAGCAGTATTGTCGGCTTCCATGGTGTATCCGGATACTGTGTGCTCTTCGCCGTCGTAGTTTACAGTTTCCTTTTTACCTTTGACGGTAACAGTTGCAGTTGCCTGGGTGATTATAAGTTTACCGTTCTGCCAGTTAAACTTGTAATCTGACTGATTAGCTGTACCCTTACTCCAGTCAAAGTCTACTATTTCGTTCCATTCCCAGCCAACGTCTGTACGCGCACTTCTAAATCCGTCAAATACAAGTGTCTCTCCGTTTACAAGTCCTGTAATACTGTAGGCTGCCGTATCGTTATCGTCACTCTTTAAAGGAGTTCCATCATAAACCTTTTCAAGAGTTTCTGTCCACACTGTTATGGTTGCAGGAGTAACTTCCACGTATCCGTTTGATGCAGTAATTGATACGTTAAAGCTTCCGGCATACTCCGGCTTAACTGAGAACATATCCTTGAGTATCAAATCTTTCTTTCCTACATGTGTTAAAGAAACACTCTCTTCTGCTCCGTTAAACTGCAGATAGCTTTCAAGGAATGAAGGATCTGAAGGAGTAACTCTGTAATTGGCTGTATGCTCTTGGCCATCATAAACAGTTGATACTATGTCACCAACGATTGTAACAGTTATATTTTTCCTACTTACTGTAAGTGTTCCCGGTACATAAATGATATTGTAGTAATCATCTACAGCTCCGGAGATAACTGCATTAAAAGGTGTTGTTGCACTGCTTCCGCCCTCTGTCTGACTTCCGCTATAGGAAATAGATGAAAGAGCATGTCCTGCAAGAATTCCTTCTACATCTGCATCACCTATTCCTGAGCTTACAAGTGGAGTTCCGTCGTATTCCTTATTTTTATTCTTTGCTCTGATTGTAAGATTTTTCTGAAGATATACGTACCTTTCAACAGTGCCGTCCTTGAAAGAAACAACAGTAGAGTTAATTTCCTTTTTGCCATCTGTCAGCTTCTTGTAAGTATATCCGGTTACTTCTGTTGAAATCTGATAGGTATTTCCAGCCTTTCCTGTTGCAACGACATCATCTATTCCCACGATAGGATTACCTGCCATATCTACATAGTGAACAATGACTCTGCCGCTTGCGTAGGAGTTGTATTCAAATACTATCTCATTTGTTCCCGTAGAAAGTGTATAGGATATTACATCCTGCTCAGGATAATAATCTTCAACTTCCATATTCGGATAATTTGCACGCATAAAATTTTTATCAACAGCCGCTGCTGTTACAGTTACACTGATGACACTGCTTGGAACTGTTACATCAACCTTGGGTGCATGTACCTGTATATCGTGATTATCCTTGAGAACATATTTAACTGTATATTTAAGTGTTCCCTCTCTCTTTGAATATGTAAATGTTATTACATTTCCTTCGTAATCGAGAACAAGGGACTTGGATACTTCATCTGCAATCATTCCTGTAATGGATATTGCTTTTTCTGTGACAACTGTGCCCTTTTTGAAAACAGGACTTGTCGCAATCTTTTGATCTGCGATTTCTTCGCCTGTCTCTGCACTTACGTATTTAACTGTATAACTAAGCTGTTTCGGAATCCACTTTGCATATACAGTTATATTTTCTGTCATAGGCTTTGCAAAATCATAAGCATGAACAAGATCAGCTTCTGTATACCATCCTCCGAATGTAAAGCCGGGCTTGTCATCCAGTGAAATTGACTGTGCCTGCTTTTGGTATTCATATGTATCTGTCTGAATCTCAGTTTCGCCATCTACAAAAGTAATTGTAAATGAAGGAAGCTTAAAGTTTGCATAAAGGGCAAGACCAAGATCCATCTTCTTGTTACCTGCATAAGCTGCAGCATGATCAGGGTCTGTGTACCAGCCAAGCCATTCTGCTCCGTCCACAGGAGCCTCTGGAACATTTGCTGTAAGGTAAGATGAAATATCTGCTCCATGTGTTACATTCTGTGTACTGATAAGGGTTCCATCAAAGTTGTAGAATGTAAGAGGATATGCATTGGCATTATAGTAGAAATCTACATATAAATCCGCGTTAGGTGTACCCTTTCCAAGCTCATAGTTGTGAGTAGATCCCCACGAAGTATATGTCGCAGTATAACCACCTCTTGTATAGCCATCTATCAGATAAAACTCTGAATTTTCATAAAGGGTATTAAATCTAACCGTCTGTGTTTTTAATAGTCCATAGGTTCTGCCATTTCTTGTCTTAGTATCACTGCCTTCATAATTTTCCAGCCAATAACTCAGATGCTGTTTTTTGGTTGTAGAAAATTCATATGCATATATTTTATGTCCCTCGTCCTTTTTAGGAGAGTCCTGTTTAGCATAAGAAGGCATCGTTACAATATTTACAAATTTACTGTTATTTTTTAATACGAAATTCCAGGAATAATTAGGATATGGTGTAACAAAATTAGTAATCCAAGCCTGAGAAATATCTGCGCCATATTTGGCTGTTACAGATGCACTTCCATTATTTCTGGATTCTAATTCGTCAGAAGTGTAATATAACTCTCCGTCCCACTGGATTGTATAAACTTTTCTGTTATATTTAACCTCTATAACAGTTGTTCCATCAGCCTTGACTACTTCTGTTGTGGATTCCTTAAATTCGTAGTCAATAGGAGAGTCCAATACTCCATCAGGTACAGTGTCAGTAGCTTTTACAGAAACTTCTGTTCCAGCAACAGCCTGCTTAACAACGCTTTTCACAAATGAATAGCCATCATCATTAGGATTTTCCACCAGGTACTTTACTGTATAATTAACCGGTACAGCTTTCCACTTTGCATAGATAGTTGTATCTTTTTTAAGTTCAATTGTACTTCCTACAATCTGTGTGAAAGCTTCATCGTAGTACCAGCCCTCAAAAGAGTAACCCTGCTTGGTTGGCTGTTTGGTAGATACTGTAAGAACGCTTCCGTAAGAATCTGCAACAGCATCTATATAGCTTCCGCCGTTAGAATTATAATGAAGTGTATAATTTGCTCTTGTGTAATAAACGTAGTAAATCTGATCTTCATTTTCAAGAAGAGCGGACTCTGTCCTTTCAAAGATACCTCCTTCAATATTCTTGACTGAAGGAGTTATCATAAGTCCAAGGTTGCCTTCTATCTTGTCTCTTGCTGACTCGACTTCTGTATAGCCATCGCCTGTCAGATCTTTTAACATATAATATTGATAGTAAAAAACATTATATGCAATATACTCTACTCTCTTCTTGGGAAGTATAAGTTTTGCAACACCGTCTTCATAAACCGGTTCTATATTATAGTCTATATCATCCGTTGTAAAAGTCACACTATCTGCAGATGGATAATAAACAGGGTGTGCTTCATCAACGTCTGATGTAACCGATACATTTGAAGGAGAATTAAAGGTTGTCGGGAAACCGTTCTTTGCTATGCTCTTGGAAGCAGAGTCAAACACTACTTCACTTCCTGTTTTGGGGTTAATATAGAAATACTCAACTGAAAGCTCATAAAGCTCGATCTCCTGAAACTGCGCTGTGATAGTCATATCCTTGTCAACTATCATTCCATCAGATACGTATTCTCCGTTATATTTCCATCCAAGGAAATAAAAGCCTGCCCTGAAAGGACGCTCAGGTATACTAAGCACATTATCTTCATCTGTATAAATTGCCTTTCTGTATACTTCTCCACCGCCATCAAGTTCAAAAATAACAGTGTATTCATGAATAACCGTTTCTTCAACTACAGCTTCAAAATATGCGGAGTATGAAGCGTCATTTACAAGGTAATCCCCTGACGGAACAAATTTTGCTTCAGTTGAAACCGGATTTCCATCACTGTCTTTCCAACAAATAAATTTATATCCTTCATTTGCTGTTGCTGTAGCTCCGACAGCCTCTTCTCCTTCTGCAACTGTCTCGCTCTCACTATCAACACTTCCGCCTTCCAAAGCGCTGTAATATACAGTCACATCAGTTGAAGCAGCCTTTAATGCAGAGCGAAGATTAAGTGAATTCTTATCTTCCAAAATCTCTTTTTCTGCTTCTCCTGAGCTAAGTAAAGATGCTGCCTCATCAGTTTCTCCTGAGCTAAGTAAAGCCGCTGCCTCATCAGCTTCATCAATAACCTGCTGAAGTTCTTCTTCAGAACCTGCATTTGACGCCTTCTCTGTTGGCAACACTTCTTCAACAGATGCTTTTTCTACAGGTACTAAATTTTCCTGTGCAGGAGCCGGTGTAGCATCTGTCGATGCTGCTTCTTCCACAGCGCCTAATGGATTTTCCAAAGCCACTGCTGCCGAAGCATTATCCGCAGGAGTTTCTGCCGGAGGCTCTTCAACAGGTGTATCTGCTGCAGCTTCCTCCTGCTGTTCTTCAACAGGCTGCTCCTGAACAGGCTCCTCTACATTTTGTACTTCCTCTGCAGGTGCCTGTACCTCCTCTGCAGGTGCCTGTTCCTCAGGCCCTGAACTTAATTCTGTGGCACTTTCTCCATCAACCGCAAAAGCTCTTATACTTGCAATATCACCATTACAAGTAGTCATAAAAAGGGCTATTGTTAAGAAAAGTGCTATAAATCTGTTCCATTTTCTCACCATAGCTTATTCCTCCATCATAGAATTTGCTTGTTTTTGGGATCAAATGTAAAAAAAAGACGGTATCATTTTGTTAGATAAATGATACCGTACAGCTAATCATACAAAAAATCATATTCAGTTGTTGTTTTTGCAATAACGGATAAATTAAAACTAAATATTATTATCTTTTCATAAAGATTATAAACAAAAAATGACATTTATATAGTGGGCGGCAAATTCTTTTGACGCTTACTATAATATATCTATATGCTCCCCTGCAAGCGCTTTATTCATGCTGCGAACAGCACAGAATTTGCCGCACATGGAGCAGGTGTCATCATACTCGGGAGCTCTGTCTGCTCTTATTGCTTTGGCAATTTCAGGATCAATTGCACATTCCCACTGTTTATCCCAATCAAATGCTTTTCGTGCGTCAGCCATTGCATTGTCCATATCCATTGCATGAGGGATTTTCTTTGAAATATCAGCAGCGTGTGCAGCGATTTTTGAAGCAATAATTCCCTGCTTGACATCGCAAACATTTGGAAGAGCAAGGTGCTCTGCCGGTGTAACATAGCATAAAAATGCTGCTCCTGCTGCCCCCGCAATGGCACCACCAATAGCAGATGTTATATGATCATATCCGGGAGCTATATCAGTAACTAAAGGACCAAGTACATAGAAAGGCGCACCCATACATATTGTCTGCTGCATTTTCATATTTGCTTCAATCTGATCCATAGGCATGTGACCGGGACCCTCAACCATTACCTGCACATCTTTTTCCCAGGCTCTCTTGGTAAGCTCGCCCAGCCTTACAAGCTCTTCAATCTGACAGACATCACTTGCATCCGCAAGGCACCCCGGTCTGCAGGCATCTCCCAAAGAAATCGTGACATCATATTCCCTGCATATCTCAAGAATTTCGTCAAAATATTCATAAAAAGGATTTTCTTCACCTGTCATGCTCATCCAGGCAAAAACAAGAGAGCCTCCTCTCGATACAATATTCATCTTTCTCTTGTGCTTTTTTATCTGGTCTATAGTCTTTCTTGTAATGCCGCAGTGCAGTGTGACAAAGTCAACTCCATCCTGCGCATGCAATCTGATGACATCAATAAAATCCTTTGCAGTAAGCTCTGATAAGTCTCTCTGATAATGAATAACGCTGTCATACACAGGAACTGTTCCGAGCATAACAGGACATTCTTCCACCAGCTTTTTTCTAAACGGCTGTGTATTACCATGCGATGAAAGATCCATGATTGCATCGGCCCCCATATTTACTGCTGCCATCACCTTTTGCATTTCGATATCATAATCTTTGCAGTCTCTTGACACACCAAGATTGACATTTATCTTGGTTTTCAGCATTGAACCAACTCCCTTTGGTTTTAGGCACTTGTGATTTTTATTGGCACATATCGCAACCTGGCCTTTAGATACTAGTTCTCTGATTTCCTCCACAGATCTGTACTCATCTTTCGCAACAATCTCCATTTCCCTTGTAATGATGCCCTTCCTCGCAGCATCCATCTGTGTTGTATACTTTTCCATACCTCTCTTCTCCTACTTTTTTATTAAAAACTCGCTATATAAAAAGTCAATCATTCATTACTTTCTGTTCAGTTGGCAGCTAGATTATATGAGATAAACATAAATGTGCAGTTCTCGGACGAGGAGATAATTCATAAGATGAAAATTAGAGAACAAGCTGACTGTTTTGAACAACGCTGAAAGGAAGCTTGTTCTCTAATTTAAATCTATATGAATTACGACGCAGACGAAAACAAGCATTTATGTTTGCTCATATATCTTCTGCCAACTGAATAGTAACAGATTATATGAGCTAAACAAAAATGTATGCCTACCCTATACAAAATGTTCAAGAGGTCCATTACCTTTTCCAAGGTCTAATCCTATTGCAATACATTTTGTAATATATTTTTTTGCCCTGCCCACTGCTTCATTGACATCATATCCCAATGAAATATTTGCCGCTATCGCGCTTGAAAGTGTGCAGCCAGTTCCGTGAAGATTACTGCTTTCAAACCTTTTTTCAACTATTTTCTGTATGCCTTCTTTGCTCTCTTTGGCATAAAGATAATCCGTGCAATATCCTTCCTTGTCAAAAGAGCTGTGTCCTCCCTTTAATAACACGTTGCAATGATAGTTTTCAGAAATCTGATTTACAGCCTCTATGAGTTCTGATTCTGTGGATATTTTTTTACCTGTAATTATCTCTGCCTCCGGAATATTGGGAGTTATCAACAGGCATAGAGGAAATAGTTCCTCTTTTAAATAATTCAGTCCTTCTTTTTCAGATAAAATTGTTCCGGATGTGGATTTTAACACCGGGTCTAAAACAGCTTTCTTAAAATCGTATTTTTTTAGACTGTCTGCAACTACTTTCATCGCTTCTATATCAGGAAGCATTCCTATTTTCACAGCATCCGGTCTTATATCCTCAAATACAGTATCTATCTGGCTTTTGATAAAATCAGCAGGAATCTTAAATACAGCATCTATCCCCATGGTATTCTGCGCGGTAAGAGCAGTTATTGCGCTCATCGCATAAACTCCATGGGCTTCAATGGTCTTGATATCAGCCTGGATGCCTGCTCCGCCTGAAGAATCGCTACCTGCAATTGTAAGTACTGTCTTTTTTTCCATGGTGATGCCTCACATTGTTTGATTTAACATTTTAATCCCCAGCTCTTTAGCCGCCATAAAGCTGTCACTTGCCTTCATGATTGCGGATACCACACATATACCTGCAATCGGAACACCCCGAAGAATATCAATGTTGTCTTTATTAAGACCTCCGATTGCATTTACCGGAATTGGCACTTCATTACATATATCCCTCAAGGTATCTACAGATGTGATAGCTGTCTTTACCTTGGTTGTTGTCGGATAAATTGCTCCAACTCCAAGATAATCCGCCCCCTGTTCATAGGCTTTTTTTGCCTGCGCGACAGTTTTGGTAGTTGCACCTATTATTTTTTCCTTCCCCAGAATTTTCCTAGCAATATCAATCTGCATATCGCTCTGTCCCAGATGGACACCTTCAGCATCTATAGCCAAAGCCACATCTACTCTGTCATCTACCATAAGCGGAACCTGATACTTTAGAGAAATCCTGTGAACCTTATCAGCAAGTTCAATATATTCTCTGGTGCTTTTCTCCTTTTCTCTGATCTGCAAAAAGGTCACACCACCTTTCAGTGCTCCTTCTACCTTGTTTAAAAACTGCTCCTCAGACAGTCCTGTACTGTCCGTAACAAGATACAGTCTTAATTTTTCCCTGATATCATTCATTTTTTCAACCTTTGCACTATTTAATTAAATAAAGATATTTCATCTAAAAGACCCACAAGAAAGCTACCTGAGCCTTTTGTTTTTTCTGCTGCGTTTTCTCCGCATATTCCAAGGAAGGTACAGGCATCTGCTACAGTTTCCAGGTCACGACTGACAGAAAGAAATCCTGCGCATATAGCTCCAAGCATACAACCTGTCCCTGTTATCATTCCAAGCTTTTTATGTCCGTTTTTTACTTGAAAGGTTCTGTTTTTGTCTGTGACAATATCTATAGCTCCGCTTGCCAGTACCATGACTTCATACTTTTCAGAGATTTTAACTGCAGAATTTATAACGATTTCTTTATCCAAAGAAGCATCTGCATCTACGCCTTTCCCGTGATATTTTTCATCAGCTATAGAAAAAATTTCTGAATAGTTTCCCTTGATCAACAGCATCCTGCTATCAGCATTTTCTCCCAATATATTTTCCCTTATTTTCAAAAGCTCCAGCAAAAAATCTCTTCTTAGTTGTGAACAGGAAACTCCCACAGCATCAATTACTACCGGAATGTCTTTTTCAAGGGCTGTCCTTAATGAAATCCTCATGGCTTCCATTCTTGTATCAGAAATATTACCAAAGTTTAAAAGAAGTGCTCCTGCCGTATCTGTTATCTCTTTTACTTCCATAGGATGCTCAGCCATTATGGGCTTTGCACCTATTCCCAATATTGCATTTGCACACTGCATCATTGAAATAGGATTGGTAATACAGTGGATCAAAGGCGCTTCTTCTCTAAGCTTTATCAGCGTTTCTCTTTTCATGCCACAGATTTACCTTCAGAATTTTTATTTTTTTCATTTTGAATTTTGAGACTATCCTGGATTTTAACAAGAACGCCGGCAGATTCCAGCTTTTTCAAAAGTAAAAAGGCAATGCTGCCTCCAATAAGAGTTCCCATGATAAATGAAGGAACATAGAAAAATAAAGTGATACCCTCTTTTCCCCAAAGATAGGTCATTACAGGATATGAAACAATTGCTCCTATTATACCTGTGCCTATGATTTCTCCAAGGACTGCCATGATGATTTTTTTGCCGGAAAGCTTATAAAAAATTCCGGAAAGAGCTGCTCCAAACACTGCACCAGTAAGAGCAAGAGGAGGAATTCCCATCACCATCATTCTTATCACGCCTATCAGAACTGCGCATAAAAATGCATAAGCCGGTCCCATAAACACCGCGCAGGTAATGTTGATAAGATGCGCCATTGGACACATACCCTCAATTCTTAAAATCGGCGAAATCACAACGCCCAGCGCCACAAACATTGATAGTGTTACCATCCTTAATACCCAGTTACTTTTTTTCATACTCTTTTTCCCCTTTCTTTTTTGAACAGGCGTACATGTGCCGGGGAACTGTACTACAAAAAAGGAAGCTACCCAACATGGACAGCTTCCGCATAATTCTCCTATATTTCAGGCATCCCTACGTTGGCATTATCCAAATCAGGTTTTCGGTCGAAGGTCTCACCTTCCTCTCAGCCTGTAATACAAGCTCCCGTCTGTTCAATTATAAACCTATATCTTTATACACCTTATTGCAGCTTTATGCAATAAGTTTTTTAAACCTTAAAGCAGCTACCGCCGACAAATTCTCTGCAGATTGAATTTCTCGGAAGCATGGAGGAATCCACACTTACAAAATAATCAAGGAATTTCAAGAGTCGTTTTGCCTCATAATATTCCGGTTCATCTTTGCCAATAGAGAAAAGTAGCGGTTCAGCAAAAGGCTTTATTACTGCAAGTTCATAAATCTGCGCTGAGTTGAACATCTCATCAGCCTCCTCCTGAAATGGGAAGATATTTGCCTCTTCTCCCGCTCTTACAGAGCCCCACATGCTGATTGTTTTCTTTGCCGATGCTCCTCTTGTTCTGGCATCTCTTACAATTCTCCTTAAAAGTCTTCCGTCTGTAGTGGCAATTCTGTTGTGATTATCGATACTAAGGGTTGTAAGGCAGCTTATATAAATTTTGAATTTGGACTCGGCAGGAAGAGCATAACTCATCTTTTCATTAAGTCCATGAATTCCTTCTATTACTAAAACATCATTTTTTCCAAGCTGAAGGAAATCGCCGTTCATCTCTCTTTTACCGGTAATAAAGTTAAACTCCGGCATCTCAACTCTCTCACCATTTAAAAGCCTTGTCATATCCTTGTTGAACTGCTCTACATCAAGTGCTTCGAGACACTCAAAGTTATAGCTTCCGTCATCGTTAAGAGGAGTATTTTCCCTGTTAACAAAATAATTATCAAGACTTATTGGATGCGGCACAAGTCCATAGGTTCGAAGCTGTATGGAAAGTCTGTTGGCAAAACTTGTTTTCCCCGAAGAACTGGGCCCTGCAATCATAACAAATTTTACGTCGATTCTCTTAAATATTTTGCGGGCTATGTCTGCGATACGACTCTCCTGAAGAGCCTCCTGGACAAGAATCATCTCATTGATCCTTCCCTCGCAGATCATGTTGTTGAGATCACCAACGTTATCAATTCCCATCATGTTACCCCAATCGCTTGAGAGCATCATTGTGCTAAAGAGCTTCTCTCTAGGCTCAGAAACTACAACTTTACCTGTTTCCTGCCTGGTAGGAAGTGTAAACAATAATCCGCCATGATAGCAATCAATCTTAAAGTCCTCAATATATGAAGTATTGGGGAGCATATATCCGTAGAAATAATCATACAAATCTTCAAGCTTATATATATTTATCTCAGAACTTCTGCGGTATTTAAGAAGGGCAACCTTGTCATCCATGCCCTGCTTTCTGAATATCTCAATTGCATCATCAAGAGGATAAACCTTCTTGGTAATAGGAAGTTTTTGGTCAATCAGTTCCTGGAATCTAGCGGAAACTTTTTTGGCAAAATCATCATCAACGTCCACATCGCCCTTGATAGTGCAGTAATATCCTGTTCCTATGGTGAATTCTATTCTTGTCTTTAAATTTTTGTCGCCACCCACATCTCTGACAGCCTTTATAAGCATCATGATAGCTGTCCTGCGCATGGTCTTATAGCCGATATTATCGGTAAATGTAATAAACGATAGCTCGCCGTCCTTTTTTACGGTTTTCATAAGTTCCCTTATCTTCCCGTTAAAAAGAACTGCAGCAATCCTGTGGTCATACTCATGCTGGTACTCTTTTGCTATTTCTTCAAAGCTTGTTCCTTTTGCGTAAACTTTAGTACATCCATTAATTGTAATAGCTGCCATAGAATATCCCCTTAAAAGAAATATTTTTTACATATAATAGTTGAGCAAAACCTTATTTTCCAATAGTGCACTTTCAACTTCCCTATAGCGCGCCTCATGTTCCTTTTCATCAAGTGCCTTAAGGATAGAAGCACTGACCTGCGCACCATGTTCACAGTACGCTTTAAGAATGTCTGTTTTCTTTATTATATTTATTTCGCCAAAGCGATCACAAATGTTAAGAGCAGTTTTGGGGTCACACTTTGTTTTTTGTATCAAAAGCTCAATAGCTTCATCAAGTTTATTGCAGCCTGCAGACGAAAATCTAACCTTGATTGGAAAATAATATTTTCCCTCATCAAGAATCACTTCTTCATCCACAATGGTATAGCCTTGACTTCTGATAAATTGTCTGAATTCCATAAGCTCTGACTGTGGCTGCAGGACCGCCTTTTCTATGCCAAGATCACCTGGCGGATTATTCTCCAAAAGCCTTATCATGAGCTTTCCACCCATACCTGCAATTATAAGTGCGTTAGCTTCGCCTGCAGAAAGCTCCTTTAGTCCGTCAGACAGCCTTGTTTTTATTCTGTCATCAAGACCAAAGGCTTTTATATTTTCCTTGGCTCCGGATAAAGGTCCCTGCCTTACATCCATAGCAATTGCAGACTTTGCGATATCTTTTTGAACCAGATAAATCGAAACATATCCGTGATCACAGCCGACATCACACGCATGCAGCTCCACATCGTCATCATCTTTTAACATATTTGCGACGCATAGAAGTCTCTTTGAGAGCCTTCCCTCTATGCTGTTCATATTTAAATCCATAGCCATCAGTCAAGATAATCCTTGAGCTTGCGGCTACGGCTTGGGTGACGGAGCTTTCTTAGTGCCTTAGCTTCAATCTGACGAATTCTCTCACGGGTTACGTTAAACTCTTTACCAACTTCTTCAAGAGTTCTTGCTCTTCCGTCATCAAGACCGAAACGAAGACGAAGAACCTTCTGCTCACGCTCTGTAAGTGTTCCGAGGACTTCAACAAGCTGTTCCTTGAGCAGTGTAAATGCTGCAGCATCTGCAGGTACAGGAACATTATCGTCCTGAATGAAATCTCCAAGATGGCTGTCTTCCTCTTCACCGATAGGTGTCTCAAGAGATACAGGCTCCTGTGAAATCTTGAGGATTTCTCTTACACGCTCTACAGGCATGTTCATTTCCTTAGCAACTTCCTCAGGAAGAGGCTCACGTCCAAGTTCCTGTAAAAGCTGACGGCTCACACGAATGAGCTTGTTGATTGTCTCAACCATGTGAACAGGGATACGGATTGTTCTTGCCTGGTCGGCAATTGCTCTTGTGATAGCCTGTCTGATCCACCAGGTAGCATAAGTAGAGAACTTGAATCCCTTTCTGAAATCGAACTTTTCTACAGCCTTGATAAGACCAAGGTTACCTTCCTGAATAAGGTCAAGGAAAAGCATTCCTCTTCCAACATATCTTTTTGCTATGCTGACAACAAGACGAAGGTTTGCTTCTGCAAGGCGCTTCTTTGCCTCATTTCCTTCATAAATAATTGCGTCAAGCTCCTTCTTTTCTTCCGGTGTAAGCTTGTTTTCCTTTTTATCTTCTTCAAGCTTCTTCTCAGCATCTGCTCCTGCTTCCATTGCCTTTGCAAGTTCAATTTCCTGATCTGCGTTAAGAAGCGGAACCTTACCGATTTCCTTGAGGTACATTCTTACAGGATCTTCAATACTGATTCCGTCCGGCACTGAAAGATCGATATTTTCCATATCGATGTCTTCTTCATCGCCAAGGAGCATATCATCTTCTTCAGGGATATCCATATCGATATCGTCATCGCCCTCAGATACTCTAAGAACATCAATTCCGGAATTTTCAAGCACTTCGAGAATATTGTCAAACTGCTCTTCGTTGAGATTAAGTTCAGCAAAGAAGTCGCTGATTTCAGCATATTCAAGAACATTCTTCTTTTTCTTTGCAAGTGCAAGGATTTCTTTTACCTTCTGAGCATAGAGTTCCTTGGTTGCCTCATCAGTTTCAGAACCAGCTGCGTTTTCAGCTTTTTCGCTCTTTGCAGATTTCTTTCCAGTCTTGGTTGCAGTCTTAGCCTTTTTAGGCTCTTCTGCTTCATCTTTTACTGAAACCTTCTTAAGCTTAGTATCTTCTGTTCCGTCTGCAAGCTTTACAATAATCCTCTTACCTGCAGTCTTCTTTACTCCTGTCTCTTTAGCTGATATTTCTTTCTTAGCCATTTTAGTATATTCCTTTTTTGTAGCCGCACATTATTATGGCGCTACACCCTTTCTATTTTTATTTATATGCTGGTCAGTCATCCGGCGAAATATCGGAATGAGCCAGCCTTTCGAGCTCTTTTTTCCCTTGAATTGTCTTTGTAAGATAATCCGGATCATCAGGTTTTAGTTCTTTTTTCTGTCTGTCATATCCGGCCTGCCTTACCCCTATGATAATGTCTCTAAAAGCTTTCTTTCTTTGTTCTTTTGTTTCTATATCGATGAGGTTGGTATTGAACATTTCAGCAACATGGCTATGCTCTTGCTCATCTGTAAAATGATCCAGTATCGCCGCCGGAGAAAAATTACCGTTTTCCATCCCGGCAAAAAGCTCTGCCGCAACTTTCCTGTACAGATCATCGGAAAAATCTTCCGGTGAAACCCACTTTTTGACCTTGATAAACAGTTCAGGCTCATCTGTAAGCCAGGTAAGAAGGAGTCTTTGATTCTTTTTAGCTCCGTCCTCCGGCAATTTCTTGTTTTGTATCCCTGACTTAGGTCTTTGTGCAGGTTTTGCTCTGCCAACCTTAGCTGCATAAGTCGCCACAAGACGCCTTAGATCATCAATTGCAATATTATATCTGGCTGCAACAGCCTCTATGTAATTTTCCCTTTCAAGTGCCTCCTGAAATTCACAAAGCTTTTGTGCGAGTTCTCTGTGAAATTCTGTCTTTGACTCAGGATCAGCCATATTGTACCTGGACTGCATGATCCTTACTTCGAAAAAGAATGTGTTTTCTGCATTTCTTATTCTCTCTTCAAAAGCTTCTTTTCCTTCATTTTTAATGAACTCGTCAGGATCCTTGTGTGGTCGTAAATCCAATACTCTGCCCTTTAGACCTGCCTCTTTTAAAATACCGATTCCTCTAAGGGCTGCCTTTGTTCCCGCCTCATCACTGTCGTAGGATAAAATAACTTCATCTGTATAGCGCTTAAGGATCAATGCCTGTCCCGTTGTAAAAGCAGTTCCCAAAGACGCCACCGCCATTGTAAATCCTGCCTGATGCATAGCTATTACATCCATATATCCTTCGCAGATTATCATGTAACCAGCCCTGGAATTCTTGGCGTAATTTAGACCGAAAAGATTGCGGCTCTTATCAAAAATAGGTGTTTCCGGCGAATTGAGGTACTTGGGCTTACCATCTCCCATGACTCTTCCGCCAAATCCTATTACCTTCTGCGAAGCATCCTGTATAGGAAACATGACTCTGTTCCAGAACTTGTCATGAGTACCGAACTTATCATCAAAAGAAGCCAGTCCCGCTTCAATAATCTGTGAATCCTGATAGCCAAGGCTCCTTAGATGTTTTACAAGGTCATCGCTTGTAATATTTGCATATCCAAGGCCAAAATGCTTCATGGTCTCATCTGTAAGCTCTCTTTTTTTAAAGTACTCCATTCCCTTTTGCCCAACAGGACTTCTAAGCAGGTAATAATAGTACTTTGCAGCCTCCTTGTTGATATCCAGAAGTATCTGCCTCTTATCCCGCATAGCTTTTGCAGCAGGAGAATTGTCCTCATCCGGAAGTTTTATCCCGGCTCTGTCCGCCAGCTGCTTTACAGCCTCCTGAAAAGACAGATTATCATATTTCATCAAAAAAGTTATGACATTGCCTCCGGCACCACATCCAAAGCAATAAAACATCTGTTTTTGCCCTGAAACAGAAAACGAACCGGATTTTTCATTATGAAATGGACAAAGTCCAAAGTAGTTGGCACCTTTTTTTTGAATGTGCACATACTGACCTATCACATCAACAATGTCATTGCGCGAGCGGACTTCTTCGATTATTTCATCCGAATAACGCAAAGCTAATAGTTCTCCTTCTATATTTATTGGTTACATAACTGCCCAGGATCTGGGGATATAGACCTCCTGGAACGCCGCAACTGCATATCTGTCAGTCATGGAGCTTACATAATCACATATAAGCCTTTCCCTGGGTTCACCCTCATCCGCCATCTTTTTAAGATATTCTGGCAGTTTTTCAAAATGCTCTACATAGTAGTGATAAAGTATCTTTATCATATCCTCTACCTTGCTCTCTTCTCCCTTGGCAATGGGATTCGTGTATACTCTTTCAAACATGAACTTTCTCAGTTTGTGAAAAGCTTCATACACTTCCTCTGACATGGTAATATCGTCTTTGTCCATACTATTAAGGATAATATTGTGAATAAATGTATCAATCCACTCTCTGTTGGAATGACCTATAACCATGGCAAGTTTTTCGGGAACATCACTTTCCACCAAAATGCCTCCTCTTATGGCATCATCCATATCATGATGCATGTAGGCTATTTTATCAGAAAGTCTTACAACCTTTCCCTCCAAAGTTCCGGGTTTAAGTTCCATTTCATGATTAAGTATTCCGTCCCTGACCTCCCAGGTCAGATTGAGCCCCTGCCCATAATTTTCCAGCTTCTCAACTATTCGAAGGCTCTGTTCATTGTGTTTAAAGCCATATGGACAGACTGCGTTAAGCGCCCTTTCTCCCGCATGTCCAAAAGGTGTGTGTCCAAGGTCATGACCAAGCGCAATCGCCTCGACCAAATCCTCATTGAGTCGCAATGCCTTTGCTATAGTCCTGGCATTTTGGGATACTTCAAGAGTATGAGTCATTCTGGTTCTGTAATGGTCTCCGTCAGGTGATAAAAAAACCTGCGTCTTATCCTTAAGACGTCTAAATGACTTGGAGTATAATATCCTGTCTCTGTCTCTTTGAAAGTACGGCCTGATATCGCAGGGCTTCTCATCTCTTACTCTTCCCTTTGAATTCATGCTAAGTGTTGCATATTTACTTAAAATCTGTGTTTCACGTTCCTCTAGCTGTTCTCTGATTTTCATATGCATACCCTCGTATGGACAATATATATGGAAAAAAATCCCCATACCGTTATTATTCGGCATGAGGATCAAAAAACCTTTTTTTAATTGTGAAAATTTTTTGAAAAAACATGGCAATTGGATATCATTTAAAATATCCCTCTGTCGAGAGCTTCATTCCACTCTTTTATCCTGGTTTCATACTGCATGTTTATCCACTCTACAGCCTTCTCAAACCCTTCCTCGGATATCTCAAAGTTTTCTGAAGTCATAAGACTTTTATCGGTATTTCCGTAGGACTTTGGTTCAGGCCACACAGTTGCCATGAGCGTTGCAGGACCTCTTTTATCAACAGGAACAAATTTGACATTTTCAAGCGGCTCTCTCGCAAGGCGATATCTCATCCCCTTAAAGCTTCCAAAGAAAGCCTCGCCATATTCATAATGCATCAGGTTAAAAAATGTATTTTTCTTGATCTGCATGATTAAAACTCTATCTTTCCGGTTTGAGAATGATTTACAACATAATAAACAGCATTGTCTGTTGGCTTTACATAAACCTGAATTTCCTTGATATCGGTAATTTTATTACCCTTTGAAACATAATCAGATTTTGCCCTGTCAATAATATCTGTTGTTCTTACTTCATGCTGATTGTACTGGATATATACTTCTTCCTTGCATTTATATCTGGCAGCCTGCTTTGAAATGTTCTCTCTTACATCCTTTGCAGCTTTGCCTGCTGCCTCTGTGGCTGGTGCAGTTTTCTCTTTTACAATATTTAATACCGGTTCAGCTTTATGCTTGATGTCTTCGTACACCGGCTCTGCCTTTGCCTTGATATCCTCATAGACAGGCTGTGCCTTACTAAGTACATCCTGTGCCACAGGATCTGCCTTGGATTTGATGTCTTCAATATACGGCTGCGCCTTTTCGATATAAGGCTGAGCAACTTCTTTAACCTCTTTAATTATTGGCGTAGCTGCATCAGTCACATCCTTAGCTATTTTCTTGATTTTTTCTTCAGTAGTATTTTTTCCCACAATCTTTTCCTCCCTGCTGTTTATTTGAAGCGATTCATAAATGACGCAAACGGTCCCACAGTATCTTCAAGATCCTGAATTGCCTGGTTAAGCCCTTCATAATCAATCTGTGATAACTTTTCAACAGCATCAGTGAGCTCTGTTGCATTATCATTTACAAGTTTATTGAGATTAGCTGTGGCATCTGTTATTCCTGTCGCCATATCATCAATGTTTCCAAGTGAAGTTTCCACTTTTTGGGTTACAGAATTAATATTCTCAAGAGTAGTAGTTATCTTTGGAACAAGAATACAAACTGTAACAACCGAAAGCAAAAGAAATCCTGCAAAACATACAGCAGAGATCCTATGGTAAAAAAGCTGTTTTTTCTCAAGTTTCAATAATTTTTCCTGAAATTCTTCGCTCATATTTTCCCCCTTTAGCATATCTGTATATATTTTACAACTAAAAAGGGTTTAGCGAAATATCATGTAAAAAAAATTAAAATCGTTACAATTCAGTTGTTAGCCAATATATGAGTTGACATAAATGCTTATTTTCGTCTGCGTCGTAATTCATATAGATTCAAATACAAGAACAAGCTTCATTTCAACGTTGTTCAAAGCATTCAGCTTGCTCTTGTATTTTCATCCTATGAATTATCTCCTCGTCCGAGAATTGCACATTTATGTCCACTCATATAATCAGGCTGACGACTGAATTGTAACAAAATCAAAGGTTACATTCAAAGAGTCTGATGATATTCCTGGAGTGATTTTATGTTGCCACAGCCTTTTTCAAGGACTTCATGAATGCCTTCTGCTGCTGCCTTTGCTGCCGCAACAGTTGTTATATATGGCATGCGGGCTTTAATTGCAGCTCTTCTCAGGTATCCATCGTCATGGTCACTGTTTTTTCCTATAGGAGAATTGATGACAAGCTGAACCTCACCGTTTTTGATAACATCTTCTACGTTAGGTCTTCCGCCCTCATAATTCTTCATAATCCTTGTAGCTTCGATTCCAGCCTCCACAATTGTTTCATAGGTCTTTCCTGTAGCATAGATCTTGAAACCATCGTTTTTAAAGCTTTCTGCAAGCTTTGCAGCTTCCGGCTTGTCCTCCTCATTTAAAGAGATAAGTACAGCGCCCTTTAACGGAAGAGTCATTCCGGCACCTTCTTCAGCCTTGAAGAACGCCTCTCCGGGAGTCTTAGCAAGTCCTAAAACTTCTCCTGTGGAACGCATCTCAGGTCCAAGTACAGGGTCAACTTCAGGGAACATATTGAACGGGAACACAGCCTCTTTTACGCCATAGTAGGAAGGCTCCTGCGTTTTCTTATTTGCAATTAGTTCAGGTACAGGTGACTCTTTTCCTGTGAGCTTAGATGTAATTATCTGCGTTGCAAGAGGAACCATCCTGATACCGCAAACCTTTGATACAAGCGGTACTGTACGTGATGCTCTGGGATTTGCTTCAAGAACATAAACAGTATCATCCTCAATGGCATACTGCATATTCATAAGTCCGACCACATTCATCTCCACAGCAATCTTTCTTGTGTACTCCTCAATTGTCTCAAGGTGCTTTTTGGAAATATGTTTGGATGGAACTATGCAGGCTGAATCTCCGGAATGAATGCCGGCAAGTTCAATATGCTCCATAACTGCCGGAACAAAAGCCTGTGTTCCGTCGCTTATGGCATCTGCCTCACATTCAAGTGCATTGTGAAGGAATCTGTCAATAAGTATTGGTCTGTCAGGTGTTACACCAACAGCCGCCTTCATATAGCCTTCCATGCTCTCTTCATCTCTGACAATTTCCATTCCTCTTCCGCCAAGTACAAAGGAAGGACGAACCATTACAGGATAACCTATTCTCTTTGCAATCTCCTTTGCCGTTTCAACATCAGAAGCCATTCCGGACTCAGCCATCGGAATTCCAAGCTTTTCCATCATCATTCTGAACTGATCTCTATCCTCTGCCAGATCAATAACTTCAGGAGTTGTTCCAAGAATATTAACACCTTCTTCTTTGAGCTTTGCAGCAAGATTAAGTGGTGTCTGACCACCAAACTGCGCAATCACACCGAGAGGCTTTTCTTTTCTGTAGATCTGAAGAACATCTTCAAGAGTAAGTGGCTCAAAATAAAGCTTGTCAGAAGTGTCATAGTCTGTCGAAACAGTCTCAGGATTGCAGTTTACGATAATTGTCTCAAAACCAAGCTTCTTAAGTGCCATAGCCGCATGAACACAGCAATAGTCAAATTCGATACCCTGTCCGATTCTGTTTGGACCGCCACCAAGGATCATTATCTTTTTATTCTCAGAAGAATCAGTTGTTAAAAGAGGATTTTCAAGGCTCCCGGAAGGCTGATAGGTTGAATAATAATAGGAACTTCCTTCTGTACCATATACGTGCACTCCATCCCACACTTCTAAAAGTCCGGCATTTTCGCGGGCCTTTCTAATATCATCCTCGGAGACATCCAGCATCTTTGAAAGATACTTATCAGAGAAACCGTCTTTCTTTGCCTTTATAAGTGAATCTTTAGCAGGAACGCATCCTCTGAAATCATTTATAAGAGTCTGTTCTTCATTAACAAGCTCTTTTATCTCATTAAGGAAATAGTGTTTAACCTTGGTAATATCGAAAATTTCATCTACAGAAACACCCTTTTTCATAGCCTCATAGATAAGGAAGTAACGCTCTGATGAAGCATTTTTGAGATTTCTTAAAAGTTCTTCTTTGGTCATTGCCTCAAATTTGCTTATCATTCCAAGTCCATAGCGGTCTTTTTCCAAAGATCTGATGGCTTTCTGGAAAGCTTCTTTGAAGTTCTTACCAATACTCATTACTTCGCCTACAGCACGCATCTGTGTACCAAGCTTGTCATCTACGCCATGGAACTTCTCAAATGCCCAGCGCGCAAATTTAACTACTACATAGTCTCCGCTCGGAACATATTTATCTAAAGTTCCGTACTTGGAATCAGGAAGATCTGAAAGTGTCAGGCCTGTTGCAAGCTTTGCTGAAACAAGGGCAATGGGGAAACCTGTAGCCTTGCTGGCAAGTGCTGATGAACGTGAGGTTCTGGGATTAATTTCAATAACGATAATACGACCGCTCTTAGGATCATGAGCGAACTGGACATTAGTACCGCCGATAACTCCGATGTGCTCTACAATCTTGTATGCCTGTCTCTGGAGTTCCTTTTGAAGCTCATCATCAATAGTGAGCATAGGCGCAGTACAGAAAGAATCACCCGTATGTACTCCAACGGGATCTACATTTTCGATAAAGCAGACAGTAATCATATTGTTGTCTTTGTCGCGGACAACTTCAAGTTCAAGTTCTTCCCAGCCAAGTATTGACTCCTCAACAAGAACCTGATGAATAATGGAAGCCTGAAGGCCTCTTGCACATACAGTCTGAAGCTCCTCCTTGTTGTAAACAAGACCGCCACCGGCGCCACCCATAGTATATGCAGGACGAAGCACCACAGGATATCCAAGCTCATCTGCCTCAGCAAGAGCTTCTTCAATGCTGTAACAAGCCTTGGAACGAGCCATTTCTATTCCAAGCATATCCATAGTCTTTTTAAACTCGGTTCTGTCCTCACCACGCTCTATAGCATCAACCTGAACGCCGATAACCTGAACACCAAATTTGTCCAAAACTCCTGCCTTATACAGCTCGGAGCAAAGGTTAAGTCCTGACTGTCCTCCAAGATTAGGTAAAAGAGCATCCGGTCTTTCTTTTTCAATAATTGCAGAAACTCGCTCTACATTAAGTGGCTCAATGTAAGTTTTGTCTGCCATCTCAGGGTCTGTCATAATAGTTGCGGGGTTAGAATTGACCAAAACCACCTCATATCCCAGGCTCCTAAGTGCCTTACATGCCTGTGTACCGGAATAGTCAAATTCGCAGGCCTGACCGATAACAATTGGTCCCGAGCCGATTATCAGTACTTTGTGAATATCTGTTCTCTGTGCCATGATGCTCCTCCAAATTTATATTTACTTAAATCTTATCTATTCTATTATTCAAACCCAAAGAACACAAGTTATTTTTATTGATTATTTTTAACTTTTTTGAACAAAAATATATTGCACGCAATGATTTTTTTTGCTATTTTTTAATTATCAAACACATCTTTTAAAGGAGATGACATGGAAAAACTCAGTACAGAATTAATGGAAAAATATAACAAGTTAAAGGATATAATCTCAGGATACAAAAGCGTTGCTGTGGCATTTTCAAGTGGAGTTGATTCAGCTTTTTTGCTCTACGCTGCAAAGGATACGCTGGGAGAAGGAGTTGTAGCTGTAACTGCCACTTCTTTTTTCTTCCCCGCAAGGGAGCTTGACGAAGCAAAAGAGTTCTGCCAAAGGCTTGGTGTCAAGCACATTCTGGCAGAGATTGATGAAAATAAAATAGAGCATTTTTCTGAAAATCCCAAAAACAGATGCTACTATTGTAAGACACACCTGTTTACAAAACTAAAGAATATTGCCATGGATGAAGGAATGAATGAGATTATCGAAGGCTCTAATGTTGATGATCTTGGAGATTACAGGCCAGGGCTACAAGCACTTAAGGAGCTCGATATAAAAAGTCCATTGAGAGAAGCAGGACTTACGAAGGCTGATATACGCGCACTCTCAAAGCATTTTGATCTTCCTACATGGAAAAAGCCGTCATTTGCATGCCTTGCAAGTCGCATTCCTTATGGCGAAAAAATAACAAGACAAAAGCTTTCAATGATAGAAAAAGCTGAAAATTATCTTTTAAGCCTTGGGTTTAAGCAGCTGCGTGTTCGTATTCACGCAAGCGAAAACAAGAGTTCCTCTTACATTGCTCGCATAGAACTGCTCCCTGAGGATTTCCCAAAGTTTTTGGATGAAGACTTTAGAAATGACCTCTATCAAAAGTTCAGAGAATTCGGCTTTAGCTACACTGCCCTTGACCTAAAGGGCTACCGGACAGGAAGCATGAATGAAACATTTTTATGATTTTTATAGTTTCGTACATATGAATAGTAGCCATATAAATGATATGAGTATGACCTTTTAATCATATAAATCCGTGAAAAACATGTGCGAAGCTTTGACACTCCCACAAGCTAAAGCTTGATGGGATTCTTGCTTCAACCACCACGGTTATTGTCACGCTCTCCGTAGAGAGTAGTTTTCCCAACGATGTCCACAAGCGTTTGGTTCGGCACAGCCCATGCCTACCTTGTCATTC
>JAFSQI010000025.1 GCA_017446685.1 Butyrivibrio sp. | reverse complement strand
GATCTCACCCCAAGGAAGGTTATTTGCATCAGCTTCCTTGTAAATCTTGATTTCCTTACCGTTTACAGTAATGGAATCCTCGCCGTAAGATACCTTATCAGCGTACTTGTACTTGCCCTGTGATGAATCATACTTAAGAAGGTGAGCAAGCATCTTAGGAGCTGTAAGATCGTTGATTGCTACGATCTCTGTTCCCTCATGCTCAAACATCTGTCTGAATGCAAGACGACCGATACGGCCAAAACCATTGATTGCTACTTTAACTGCCATTTTAAGTTCCTCCTAAAATGAATTTATATTGATTTGCTGTTACATATTATCTTAATTGACAATTTTTTATCAGCAATTTTAATTCTAATCGACTTTTGTACATAAATCAAGTCAGAATTATTAAAATGTAATAAACTTCATTCTATTTTTGTTGAAAATATACATATCATTAATGTATAACAGTATACAATAGCCCGAAAATAAAAGAATCAATACTATCAGGAGAAACAAATGAATCAGAAAATATCTGCGGATTACCATCTTCATACACACCACTCCACTGACAGCACTGCTCCCATGAAGGATGTCATAGAAAGTGCAATAAATAAAGGTCTTTCAGAAATATGCTTCACCGATCATCTTGACCTTGACTACCCTAAATATGAAGATCTTCCAAAAGACGCCTTTAATCTTGATGTAAATGCCTATCGAAAAGAATTTGACAGATATAAGGAAGAATATAAAGACAGGATCAAACTTAAATTTGGTGTTGAAATCGGCATGCAAGCACACATTGCAGAAAAAAATTCAAATTTCGTAAAAGAAAATGACTTTGACTTTGTCATCGCATCCATTCATCTTGTTGACAGAAAAGACCCTTTTTATGACGGGTTTTGGGATTCAGACACAGTACAAAACATTTTTAAAAGATATTTTGAAACAACACTTGAAAACTTAAAGCTTTTTAATGATTATAATGTTCTTGGTCATCTTGATTACCTGGCAAGATATGCCCCAAAAGGTGATACAACCTATTCTTATGAGCGTTTTAAAGAACAAATAGATGCCATACTTGAATATCTTGTAAAAAATGATAAAGGCCTTGACTTAAATTCTAAGGCTCTTTACTCAGATATGCCTTTTCCTAACCCTCACCCAAAGGTCCTAAAAAGATTTAGAGAACTTGGAGGAAAAATTTTAACTTTCGGTTCTGATGCTCACAGGGCAGAAAACCTCTCGGCATGCTTTGATAAGACCAGAGCTCTGGCTTTAGAGGCCGGTTTTACTGAGTATTATACCTTTGAAAAAAGAGTTCCTATTGCTCATAAGTTATAGTTGTTTTATAAATTTTTCATTTTTGAATATTCGAAATATAGTAAAATAATAGTATATATATTTTTACTGTTTAGATGGAGGAATGTAAATGAAAACTGAGTTCTACAATAAAACGAAAAGACAGAGCATATATAGTTCGGTGTTCATTTACAAAATCATTTCCTTATGCATTCTTGCTGTTCTAACATGCATAATGGCTGTTCTTTTTCACAAGTATAAGACTATGTATCATGAATATACAGGTGAAGCCACTCCTGTTCTGTTTCTTTTCATGGCAGTATGTCTTGTGATATTTATCATTTCCATTTTTTTAGATATTTACATTTTAAAGAAAACCGTTTCAATAGGTCAGCGTCTTAGTAAACTTGCATATATTGATAAGCTGACAGGTCTTCCAAACCGCTACAGCTGTGATCTTCTTCTCGATAGCTTCAGCGATCCTTCAACACTTGAAAAGACAGGCTTTCTTTTACTTAGATTAAACAATCTTGTTACTATTAATGCCGATAACGGTCACGACAACGGAAATCATCTTATTTCTGCATTTGCAAATATTCTTGAAGAAACCGCTACAGACTATGGATATGCCGGAAGAAACGGAGGAAATGAATTTGTCGTCCTCATGGAAAACTGTGACAATACAAAAGCAGAAATGTTTCTCATGGATTTGACAAAGAAACTGAACAATTACAACGAAACAAATCAGGATAATCCTATAGAAGTCGCTTACGCAAAGGCGCTTAACGAAAATGAGCACAAAGAAAAAATCTCTGAGCTCATTTCTCTTGGGTATCAGAGAATACGCGAAATCCCACAGATTCTTTCTTAAAATAATTAATTATGGTAAAAAAAGCAGGCAAAAAATCTATAATAAACAGAATATTTTTTTACCTGATAATGGGTACTATCACGACCATACTTGCAGGCTGCGGAAAAGATACTGTTCCTGCTTCTAAGCCCCTGGACAATTTGGATTCATCCTCTGAAGCTGCAGCTGAAAGCTCTGAGGATACCGCTGTCAGGGAAAAAGGAAGTCGTGATAATACTCCTGTTTGTCTTGTGCCAACAGCAAGCGGCTCCACTGTCTATGAAAATGAATATGCTCATCTCGATGCTTCAAACATTTCTGAAGGATATGTCATTGTGAGATATACCGGCTCTTCACCCAAAGTCAAGCTTCAGATCACAGGTCCAAGCAGCATTACATATACATATAACCTTTCAACCACACAGCAGCTTGACGAGGTTTTTCCGCTTCAATGCGGCAACGGTGAATATATGATCAATGTTTTTGAGAATATTGAAGGGACAAAGTATACTAATGTCTTCACGCAGCCGGTTGAAGTAAACATCACAAATGAATTCACTCCTTTTCTTTATCCGAATCAATATGTGACGTTTTCAAAAGACAACAAGGCAGTCAGCAAAGGTGAAGAACTTGCCTATCCCTGCAATAACGATCTGGAAGTTGTTTCTGAAATTTATAATTTCATGATAAAAAACATTTCCTATGACTATGAGGAAGCAGAAACCGTCCAAAGCGGTTATATTCCCGATGTGGATGAGGTTCTTTCAACAAAAACCGGAATATGTCTTGATTATTCTGCACTTATGTGCAGCATGCTAAGAAGTCAGCGCATACCTACCAGAATGGAGATTGGATATGCAGGAACCGCCTACCACGCCTGGATAAGTACCTACATAACCGATATCGGCTGGGTAAACGGTATGATTGAATTTGATGGAAAAGAATGGTCTTTAATGGATCCGACTTTTGCATCAAACACAAAGGATGAATCACTTAAAGACTTTATCGGAGATGGAAGTAACTACTCTGTAAAATACGTGTACTAATCGGAGGCAATATGAAAAAACAAGGTTCTGTAAAGAAGCTAACAAACTACGAAACATCAAGTTTTTGCAGGCAGATGGCGCTTCTTATAAAGGCAGGAATCTCCCCCTCTGAAGGGATTGATATTTTGATGCAGGACACCCAGGATAATTCGGCAAAAAAGCTCCTGGAAAAAGTAAGTCAGGTGCTTCACAGCGGCGAATATTTCCACGTTGCGCTAAGTATGAGCGGAGCTTTTCCCGACTACCTGATACACATGGTCACAATAGGTGAAGAATCCGGCACACTTGATACTGTCATGGATTCCCTTGCAGATTATTATGAAAGAGAAGAAAACATCAGCTCCAGCGTCAAAGGCGCAGTAAGTTACCCTCTCATTATGCTGTTCATGATGCTTATAGTCGTACTCGTTCTGATAATCAAGGTTCTTCCTATTTTTGAACAGGTATTTGCGCAACTGGGTACAAGCATGAGCGGATTTGCGCAGTCTCTTTTGGACTTTGGAAATCTTCTTAACAAATACTCCATTGTCATGGTTTTTCTTCTTGTACTGCTTGCACTTGCCTTTATATTTTTTTCCGAAACAGAAACCGGTAAAAAAATTTTCAAAAAGCAGCTCGCAAAAGTAGCTCTTACCAAAAAGCTTGTTCAGGATCTTGACAGTGCCCGCTTCGCAAGTGGAATGGTGCTTACTCTATCAAGCGGAATGGATACCTACGAAAGTCTTTCGCTTGTAAACAAGCTTGTTGAAACCGATGCAATGAAGGCAAAAATCGAGAAATGCAGGAATCTTCTGATTGACGGAGACAGTTTCCCTGAGGCATTGGAAAAATCTCAAATTTTCTCCTCTTTTTACACGCAGATGATTTCTGTAGGCTTTAAATCAGGTTCGATGGATTCTGCAATGAAACAGATTGCCGACCGCTTCGAATATGAAACCGACAGAAAGATTTATGCCTTAATTGCAATAATTGAGCCCACACTTGTAATTGTTCTGTCAATCATCGTCGGAATGATTCTTCTGTCTGTCATACTTCCTCTTATGGGAATCATGACAACTATAGGATAAAAAAATATGAGTAACCGATTTGAAAATGACGAAATCAGGGTTTTTAGGATTTCTGATAAAATGTTCAATTTAATATCACTTGCAATATTCTTTGCACTTATAATTATTTTCTTTCTGGCGGTTGATGCCACCGGAAGAAGCTCCATCCGGAAACAGCAGGATGCTCTTGAAAGTGCGATATCAAGAGATATTGTGCAGTGTTATGCAATCGAAGGCCGTTATCCGCCCAGCCTTGATTATCTCAAGCAGCACTACGGTCTTGTTTATGATGAGAACACTTTTTTTGTAGATTACATGCCAATTGCCGCAAATCTGTATCCGGATGTAACTGTTATACTCATAAATAAGTGAAACGCATGACTTCTTAATATATTATCAACAAATAAGGAATTAAAATCCTATGAATCAAGAATCCAGTAAACATCACATAATTGATGCCGTTTTTGTCATATGTCTTTTACTGATGTTTCTGTTGTCTTCTCTCACAGTAATCGCAATTGGAGCAAGTATTTACAAAAAAAATGTTGAGCAGACTTCAGAAAACTATTCTCAAAGAATTTCATTTTCCTATGTGACAGAAAAAGTAAGGCAGTCTGACATAAACGGAAGTATCGATGTAGAAAAGCGATTTGGCGAAAATGTCCTTGTTCTGCGCGAGGAAGCCGGAGACGAGCAGTACAACACCTACATTTACGACTATGACGGCTACCTCATGGAATTTTTTGCAAGGGCTGATGTAAATAACTTTTTCCCCCAGTCCGGTCAAAAAATACTTAAAATAAATTCTTTTGACGCAGAAAAAATAAGCAACCATCTCCTATCCATCACAATAGAAGCTGATGATGGTTCTGAGGACTCGGTTTTTATCGCAATAAGGAGTAATGCCAGGTAATGAATGACCACAACTCTTCAAAAAGCAGCCTGTTTTTAATGGAACTTATAATAGCTATCATGTTTTTTGCCATAGCAAGCGCGGTATGTCTAAGGCTATTTGCCGGCGCTCATACTTTGTCGGAAAAAGACAAAGAGCTTGGGTGCGGACTTATGTGGTCACAGAGTCTTGCTGAGAGCTTCTTTGGATGCGGCGGAGATATTCATGAAATAAGCAAGCTCTACCCCAACTCTGTTACTACTCTTTCAGAAAGTGGTTATGAAGGATCTGTGGTAATTTTACTTGATGATGAATGGCAGGAAATCTCCGGCTCAAATTTTTCTGCTTGCTATGAAGCGATAATTGTGATAAAAAAAGATACTGCGGAAAATATTTATTCTGATATAAGTGATTACTCAGTTCCTCTTACAGGGAACGCATTACAGGGGATTATAGCCATAATAAATCTCAAGGGAACAAATAATGTTTTTACTGAGATTCCGGTTCAAAGCACAAATATAATTTATAAAAACAGCGTAGATTTTTACATCGGTGAATAATAAGAGGGTCCTTATATGAAAAAAAGAAGGCATCGAAGTGCCAGCGTAGGCAGCGCGTCCATACTGCTCATATTCACAGTGCTCAGTCTTATCTCTTTTGCAACACTGACGCTTGTAAATTCAAAAGCTGATTATAATCTCACGAATAATCTGGCCGACAGGCAGACAGCCTACTATGCGGCATGCCACAAAGGAAATGCTTTTATTGCGGCAGTCAATTCGGGTTACCGCGAAGGAAACAGTTCCGAAGAAATCAAAAAAAGCATACCAATTACCGATAATCAATCTCTTGATATTACGATTATTTTAAATAGTGCAAACAACTCGGACATTTCAGAAAAAAGTGCCTCAACTTACACTATAACACAGTGGCAAATTGTTAATTATGATGATTTTGGCTATGATTACACACTACCTGTATTCAAGTAAGCATGGGAATTTAAAACAATTTCCCATTCACTTTATCAAATTTTAATTTTTAGCATAACGATTTAACGCTTATATTTCAAAATCCGTGGTACAATAAATTATGTACTGAACAACTAATTTTAAAAAAATGAAATTGCATTTATTTTTTTAGCAACTAAAAATTCTTATTGGAGGTTCAATATGGGAAAAAGAATACTCATTACTGATGACGCCGCTTTCATGCGCATGATGCTTAAGGATATCCTTTCAAAGAACGGATATGAGATTGCTGGCGAGGCTGAGAACGGTAAAGTCGCAATCGAAAAATATAATGAGTTGAAGCCCGACCTTGTTACTTTGGATATCACAATGCCTGAGCTTGATGGTATCGGAGCACTGAAGGGAATTAAAGCTGCAGATCCGAACGCAGTCTGCATTATGTGTTCAGCTATGGGACAGCAGGCTATGGTTATTGAATCTATTCAGGCTGGAGCTAAGGATTTCATCGTTAAGCCTTTCCAGGCAGACCGTGTTCTTGAGGCTGTAAAGAAAGCTATCGGATGATCTTTTAATATGAACAAAATCATATCTTGTATAAAGCACGAAATGCGCATACTCTGCGCATTTCGTGAAAAAATGACTTCTTGCGGATAAAAGCGGAAATCGCCCGCAAGAATCTGGCTTCGCCAGATACGCTTTCATCTAAAGATGAAAGCTAGTCCAGTACGGTTTTTGTTTTTCTGAGGAAAAACAAAAACCTATGATTTAATTGTTCTGATTATTTCCTGTGCTCTGTTTTAATAGGCGGGTTAAAATTTCATGCGCAGCACTGTCTTTGGACATCAGCTCAAGTTCTTCTTCGCTGTCTTTTGTTATAACGGTGATGACATTGGTATCTGTTCCAAAACCGGCGCCTGCAACTTTAAGATTATTGGCACATATCATGTCAAGATTCTTTTTGACCAGTTTTTTTCTGGAATTTTCAATCAGATTTTTGGTTTCCATTGAAAATCCACAAAGTATCTGGTCTTCTTTTTTATGTTCTCCGAGCCATTTTAAAATATCTTTTGTTCTCTTTAAAGAAATCACACTGAAATCTTCATCTTCTTTTTTCTTAATCTTATCATTAGCTGTCTCTACAGGAGTATAATCCGCTACTGCAGCAGCTTTGATGATGATGTTCTGCTCTGATGCCCTATCTGTAACTTCTTTAAACATATCCTCCGCTGAAGAAATATTTATAACATTAATATAAGAAGGTACAAAAATATCGATTGGACCGGAAACAAGTGTAACATCTGCTCCGCGGTTTGCTGCTGCCTTTGCAAGTGCAACACCCATTTTCCCGGTAGAATGATTGGAAATAAATCTGACAGGATCAATTGCCTCCCTTGTAGGACCTGCTGTCACAAGTACCTTCATTCCACTCATATCCTTTGGATAAGAAATTTCATGAATGATAATATCAAGAATATTTGCAGGCTCTTCCATCCTGCCTTTTCCAACTGTTCCACAGGCAAGATAACCATCCCCCGGAGTAACAATTATAAATCCAAGTCTTCTCAGGGTTTCGATATTTCTCTGAGTCACAGGATTTTCGTACATATTGGTGTTCATTGCCGGAGCAATTATCTTTGGGCAGGTACAGGCAAGTGCTGTGGTTGTAAGCATGTCATCCGCTATTCCGCAGGCAAGCTTTGCAATAACATTGGCTGTAGCCGGAGCAATTACAAGAACATCAGCTTTATCGGCAAGTGCAATGTGCTCAACTTCCCAATAATGATCCCTGTCAAAAGTATCTGTGACACATTTATTATGGGTGAGTGCTTCAAACGTTAATGGTGTAACGAATTGCGTTGCATTTTCAGTTTCGATAACATCTACATTAGCATGCTGCTTAATAAGTTTTGAAGCAAGGTCTGCTGCTTTGTAGGCAGCAATTCCTCCTGTAACACCTAAAAGAATATTTTTTCCTTTTAACATTTTGCCTCCAAGAAAATATGGCTTATGCATCAAATGTGATAAAGCGGATTGCTCCTGTTATCACTCAAATTGCGCAAATACACTTCATACAGCCCTCTTAGTAAAAGATCCGGTTCATAATCGGCTTTAAAGGAAATCCAGGGCATGACAAGTCTGCCAAGGCCACCTGTAATTACAAGCTTTAGATTTTGAAGATGTGACCGGTCTGTTTTTTTCATGCCGGTGTAATCTTCAGTATAAAAATCTGACGCTGCAATTCTCTTTGCAAGTCCGTCTATCATTATCGCGGTTCCGACTACAGCTCCGCTTAACATATTTCCGGTAGTGTCGGTTCCAAGTAAGCCCGGAGAATTTGCTTCTGCACCGCCATTAGCTAAAGACCCTAAAAGCTCATAGGCATCAAGCTTAGGAAGTTGTGACGCTCTTTCAGCTTCAGCATCAAGCGAAAGCTGAATTCCCGGACATATCATTCCCCCCACAACTCTTGCTCTATCATCCATAACCGTTATCGTTGTGCAGGTTCCAAGATCACATACCATTACAGCGGAATGAAAAATAGCCGATGCCGCTGCAAGGTCTATTATTCTGTCTGTTCCAAGAGAGGTTTTTCCGGGATTTGGTCCATCCTCTCCCTGTGTACCGTACATTGATACATCTATACCCGTATCGATATCTGAGGAAATGAGAAGAGCATTTTTACCTGTAACACTTTGAAGTGCCAAAAGTGTTTCATTCGTAATCTCAGGGACTACAGAGGATAACACAGCTCCCCTGCAGTCCCTGACATCTGCACCTTTAAAGCCTTGTATAAAGGCATTTTCTATATCAATTTCTGTGTAGTTTTTTCGGGTAGGAAACCGACATTTTTCAAGCAGCATGCCTTCTTCCCAGACTCCTGCCACAATGTTGGAATTTCCTATATCCACTGTCAATATTTTAGACATTTTTATGCTCTGTGAAGTACCTTTGTAAGAATCATTCCAAGAGTTCCGGCAAGAATGCAGCCGATAACCGCCTCAACAGTCGCCTGAACTCCAACCATAGCTATAACAAATGCAAATGGATTAGACGCATTGTAGGTATTTACAAGGTTCTGAACATATTCAGTATGGTAAAAGAAAAGGCAAAGAAAGCCCATAAAAAATACAGTGTTAAACAGCGGCATAAGCGCACCTGTAATGTAATAAGATACAGTCTTAAGTTTTCCTCTGTGAAGTGCCTTATAAACAAAGCTTACGAGAGTTGCATCCAAAAATCTTGCTACTATTGCTGTGAAAAAAACTCCAATCGGACTGATTGTAAAAAGAGTAGAAAGCATTCCGCTGGCACCTGTAAATGCACCTGCAAAACTGTTAAGTCCAAATACTATACCACAGACAATTCCTGCGGCTGGACCTATAAGCATTGCTGCCAGGGCAACCGGAACGGTTACGATAGATACCTTAAGAAATGGAGTAGGTATCGTTCCAAGAACAGTGTTTCCCATGATTAGCACGATTGCTACCATTAGGGCAGTCTCCACCATGTACTGCGTTTTTTTACCAAGTCCGACTGACTCTGTAGTCTTGCGGCTCAGTGATGATGTGTTTTCCATATTAAATTCTCCTTTATTTATGAGCTACCGTTCCGACCATGTCCGGATACAGTGCACCTTAAATATATCAGCGAAGAAACAAATATGCAACATAAAATTGCACCTTAATTCTCTTTTTTCCATCCGGCGCGTTACAATTCAGTTGTCAGCCTGATTATATGAGTGGACATAAATGTGCAGTTCTTGGACGAGGAGATAATTCATAGGATGAAAATACAAGAACAAGCTGAATGCTTTGAACAACGCTGAAATGAAGCTTGTTCTTGTATTTGAATCCATATGAATTACGACGTAGCCGAAAACAAGCATTTATGTCCACTCATATATTGGCTGCTGACTGAATAGTAACATAATTTATCTTTTTTTCACAGTTTTTCGTTATTTTTTAATATAGGAGTGCTTTTTATTATTATAAAATTATTTATAAGAAGGCAGTAAAAGTAAAGGCGCATTACATTTTTTTCATTTATATCATTGAAAAAAGGGAGGTAAAAAATTGGATATTCAATATTTATTGTTTTTACAGGATTTTAGAAACAGCATTAACGATGCATTGACTCCTGCCATGGAATTTATCTCAATGTTTGCTACAACCTATCTGATACTTTTTGCAGTGTTCTACTATTGGAACGTTGATAAAAAGAAAGGACTGTACACTTTCGTTTCATACTATTTTTGTATGATTCTGACTCCTGTTATAAAGCTTACTGCCTGTGTATACAGACCATGGATAAGAGATCCCCGTATACTTCCGGCAGGCGATGCCATCACAACTGCGACAGGATATTCTTTTCCGAGCGGACATACTACTACCGCAGGACCACTTGCAGGCGGTATGGCAGTAAACACCTGGAAAGATAAAAAGACAAAATGGATTTCGATACTTTTCATTCTTTTTATCATACTTACTGCATTTTCCAGAAACTATCTGGGAGTCCATACACCGCAGGATGTGTGTGTAGCTTTACTTTTAACAGCCTTATCTTTATTTGTTACGGCAAAACTTTTTGCATATTTTGACACTCATCCGGAAAAAGAAAATCTGTTTCTTATCGGAGTATTTGTTTTCTGTTGTCTGGCTCTTGTATATATCACACTTAAGCCCTATCCTATGGACTATACTGCTGAAGGGAAACTCCTGGTCGACCCGCAGAAAATGATGAATGACGGATATGGCGATATCGGAAAAGCCATGGGTTTTGTAATTGCAAGATTTGTTGAAAAAACCTGGATTAAATTCAAAGCATTTAAAATAAATGTAAAAGCAATAATCATTACAGCAATCGGTCTGATACTTATGGTACTTATGAAAAAATATATAAATCCTGTGTTTATCCAGTGGTTTGGTTCTCATTGGGGAAAGCTTTTCTTCTCAGTAATATACACATTCTACTATATTGCACTGTTCCCGATTGTAATCAAATTCTGCCAGAAGCGTTTTGATATTTAAGCACGCAATATTTTACCGTTCAGTAAAGGGTGTTTGCCAAATTTGCAAACACCCTTTATTTATAATAAATATTTCACCTATACTGTTTTTAGTAGCTTGTCTTTAGTTACTGTTCCGTTTCTGACCAGTAACAAAGCAATTTTGCAATTAAATTAAATTTGGCAAAATCGAATTCATAGTGTAGAATATACACGGCAATAGACTTGTCCCTTTAAGAGAAAGGATTCGAAACAATTCCTAACTATTACGCGAGGTACTACATGGAACTTATAAAAAGATTCATCCCATACTATAAACCCTATCTTGGAATATTTTTTCTTGATCTTTTATGCGCAACAATTCTATCCATAATTGATCTGGCATTTCCACAGTTTTTAAGAATCCTTAGAACCACCTTATTTCTCGAAGCTCCTGAAATAATAATGGGAAGACTTGGAATAATTGCGCTTCTTTTACTTTTAATGTACTCAGTCAGAACTTTCTGCAGATGGTATGTGACCTATCAGGGACATATAATGGGTGCACGAATGGAATCCGGCATGCGAAAAGAGCTATTTGACAAATTTGAAGAATTCTCTTTTTCCTACTATGACACCCATAATACCGGAGAAATGATGAGCAAGTTGGTCTCAGACTTGTTTGACATATCTGAGCTTGCACACCACGGCCCGGAAAATATCTTCATTTCTGTAATAAAAATCGTCGGTTCACTGATTCTGCTTATGCGTATCAATGTTCCCATGACCTTGTGCCTTGTAGCTGTAGTTTGCCTGATGGCTTTTTTCGCCATAAGTCAGAATAGAAAAATGAGGTCTACCTTCAAAGATAACAGAAAGAAAATAGCCGGAATAAACTCATCCCTTCAGGATACACTTGGCGGAATCCGGGTTGTTAAATCTTTTACCGGAGAAAAAATTGAACAGGACAAATTTGACAGAAGCAACATCGCCTTCTTAGACTCCAAAAAAGCCAACTACAAGCGTATGGCAATATTCAATTCCGGTAATAATTTCTTTGAAGGGCTCATGTTCATAACAGTCCTGGTTGCAGGCGGCTTTTTCATTGCAAAAGGACAGCTTTCCGGAGAAGAGCTTGCAATCTATGCTCTTTATATCAATATTTTCATAGGACCTGTCAATGTTCTTGTAGAGTTTACGGAACAGCTTCAAAAAGGTCTGGCTGGATTTGAACGTTTTATTGAGGTCATAGATACAAAGCCTGCCATAGTTGATAAGCCGGATGCCAAAGAACTTGAGAATGTACGCGGCGTCATTGATTATGAGGATGTTTCTTTTTCATATGAAAATGATGAATCAGTGCTCAGCCACATAAACCTTCACGTTGATGCAGGCAAATCAGTGGCTATCGTAGGCCCTTCAGGTGGAGGAAAAACTACACTCTGCTCTCTTCTTCCCCGATTTTATGATGTTACCTCCGGAAATGTCAGAATTGATGGAATTGATATTAGAGATGTTACGCAGAAATCACTTCGCTCCTTTATCGGAATAGTCCAGCAGGACGTATATCTTTTCAACGGAACCGTCAGGGAAAATATTGCCTACGGAAAACCGGATGCAACAATGGAAGAAATACGAAAGGCTGCGGAAGATGCAGATTTGATTGATTTTATTGAAAGTCTTCCGGACGGCTTTAACACCTGGGTAGGTGAACGCGGAGCAAGACTATCCGGCGGTCAGAAGCAGCGAATTGCAATTGCCAGAGTTTTCCTTAAAAATCCACCGGTTCTTATACTTGATGAAGCAACAAGTGCTCTTGATAACGAAAGTGAACGTTATATCCAGGAAAGCCTTGATAAACTCGCAAATGGTCGAACCACCATAACAATAGCCCACCGTCTTTCAACAATACTGGGAGCCGACGAAATTATTGTACTTGATGAAAACGGAATCCGTGAACGCGGCAATCACAAGGAACTTATCAAAAAGGGCGGGCTATACGAGAAATACTACACAATGCAGCTCGGAGCATTATAATTCTTAATTAACGTATTAAAGGGTGTTTGCCAACTATTTGCAAACACCCTTTATTTATAATAAATATTTTGCCTATCCTGTTTTTAGTAGCTTGTCTTTATTCCAAAGTTTGATCAAAGGTATATAAAGCCGACAAAATTGTCTTCTCCGATTATAGGCATTACATCTGAGCCTGCCGGGATAACGAAAGACATACGGTTTCCTTTATATCCTTCTTCAAGGAACATAACTTCCAGAGTTACATCCTTTCTCTTATTCAGTTCCTCAATTACTGATCTGTGAACGCTTATCCATTTGTCTGTAGTTATTACTACCTTGGAGTTAGCTGCTGCATTTCTTATACGATTGCAGCACTCAGTATTGAAATATGAGTAAGCTGATATTGTCTGCTTATAAAGTACATGCCCGCACTTTGTGCATTTGTAATAGGTCTCGCCATCTGTGTCTGCTGTAGGATGGATGTCCTCAGACCACTGATAAGTATGCACACATGGTTTAATCTCAGACTCACTATTTTTTTCTTCTGAAGCTGTTGTATAACCAATAGCATATGTTGAGAACAGGTCTGATGATACAGGTACAACAGGTGTTGTACTTGTTCCTACTATTGATACCGTTCCACCATGTATACGATAAACAATATAAAGTCTTCCGGAAGCAACAAGTGAAGAAGGTACCGGAACTTTAAGAATAATACTTGATCCTGTCTTACTGATATAGTTCCTTTCACCGCCATTTATAGTATAAGCAACTGAAATATCAATAAATGCTCCAATTGTTACATCCGAATCCTTAAGTTCTTCCTTTAACCTGTCTGCATCTTGCTGAACATCTGCTTCTGATTTTGTATTTGATTCTACAATAACCTTAACATCATCTGTTGAAGATATGTTTACGCCTGTTCCTTCAAGAATACTCTTAGCTTCTTCACTGCTTATTGCAGGCGTTTCAATTCCTGCATCTCCTGATGTTGCAACTTCTACTGAACCACTTTCCGGAGTTGGAGTTGGTTCCGGTGTTGGCTCTGGAGCTGGTGTTGGTTCTGGTTCCGGTGTTGGCTCTGGGTCCGGCGTTGGCTCTGGTCCCGGTGTCGGTTCTGGTTCCGGTGTTGGCTCTGGGGCTGGTGTTGGTTCTGACTTTGCTTCAGCATATGTATAGGTGTAGGTTTTATTTTCTGTTACTACTATTCCTGCGCTTGGAACAGCATCCCAGCTTCCTTCCGCATAGCCTTCATTTGGTTTTTCTCCAACTGCCGGAATCTTTTCTTCAGGAAGCTTCAATTCATCTCCCTCGTGACCGGTTAATGTTACTGTCTTACTATCAGTTGTTCCATCATTCCATGAACCGTTTACTACTTTGAATGATACATCGTAACTAATTCCTGTCTGCTCAATAATATTAACTTCAACACAAGCTGCCTCCGAATCTGAGTGATTATCATCTCCTACTACTTTATACCATACATAATAGGTTCCGGCGTCGGTGGCTGTAGGGATGGATGTGGTATAAGGTTTTGCAGCGGCATCCTTTGAGCCGAGAGCATACCGCATCTCACCACCTGTGGCCGTTCCTGCTGTCACAAGTTCCTGCGCCTGTCCGTTAAAGGTCAGTGTCTTCGCTTCAGGTGCTTTGGTTACAACGGATGCTTCTTTTGCTACGTAAGTATACGTGTAGGTTGTCGCTCCTGTAATCGCAATTTCCGCGCTCGGCGTCGTATCCCAGCTTCCGGCCTTGTAGGTGTCGTTCGGCTTGCTGCCAACTGCCGGAATCTGGTCTGCGGTCAGTTTCAAGGTATCGCCATCATGTCCGGTAAGGGTCACGGTCTTATCTGCTGTCGCAGCAGCGTCTTCGCCCTCATTCCATTTTCCGTTCACTACCTTAAAGGTCACCGTGTACGAAATAAATCCCTTGATCGTCAGCTCCTGATTGTCTGACGCAAGGGTCGTATTGGCTGCCTTTACGCGCACATAATATGTTCCGGGAACGAGGTTCGTGATGTCGCTGCCTGTTCCGGACGTCCAGCTTGTCGCATCCGACTTCTTGTATTCCATGGCAGTCGTCACACCAGTGATCTTGCCGTCATTGTTGTCAGCCGTTGTGCAGTCTGCCTTGTCCGCAGTAGATGGCTTTTCCGCCTTGGTCACCGTAATCGTCTGCGGATCGCTGTCAGCAGTGGTCGTTCCGTTGCCCTTCTTGACTACTTGAATAGCACCGGCAGAAATCCCGGTAAGATTGGTATCAGTGTTACTGGTGATATCCGTCCAGTTCGTTCCGTCCAGGCTATACTTCATCCCGTCTGTTACATTGGAAAGCGTACCGGTATCTGAGCCCGTTGCTGTAAAAGTGGTGCTCGGTGTGGTCTCCTTGCTGGGACTAACATTACCACCTTCATAATAAATCTTACAGGTTTTAATATATAGAGAGTGACCACTATCAGAAGCACTAAGTGTGATTGTTGAAGCGCTTGCATTATTGAGGGTAACTGTTTCGTTTGCAGCATATGTACCTTGGTTTACTACTCCTGATGTGGCGAGAATGCTTACATTGTCCCAATCACCTCCGACACCCATGGCTCCTATGGTCATTTCTACCTTCTTGATGGTCTCACCATAGAGTGCAGTGATGGTGACAGTATAATTATTGGTTGACCCAATCGCAAGCCCCCCAGCCGGGTATCCATACTGACCATTAACCGTAAAGTGGTCACCGGTAATTTCTGCAGGGGCCCACTGAGCCGTAGTGGTTAACGTCTCGCTCAAATCGTCCGCATACACCGTCAGACTCATCCCCGGCATCAGCCCCATAACCATCGCCAGCGTGAGGATAAAACTCAGCAGCTTCCTTCCTAATTTTCTTTTTTGTTTCATTACAAATTCCCTCCTAGAAAATAATTTTTATATGAAAAAAACCGCCGAACCTGACAGGGTATAGTAACCCCATCAGAATCCGACGGTTATCCATCACGAATGTTGTATTCTATTTCAAGCGCCTTACGGTCACAAGACGCAAAATTCCCTATAAGGCACGCGAATACACAGCTATAGCCTGTGCTGTGCTGTGCTGTGCTGTGCAAGTATATTTATGTTTTGATTCATGGTCAACATAAAATTAAAATTTAAAATGTACCCATAAAAATGGACACATGCCCTTTCTGAAATCTCACTTTTCGGACACCGCTTTTGATTCTTTTAAGTGGCATCTCAGTAAAGTGGACACGTTTTTTCACATAATTCATTATCATTTTAGCATACATATTTTTTTATACCAACGTTTTTTTATAATTAACTTAATCTTCGCACTACTAATACACGCAAATCTAGTTCACTACAGATCTTTTCTTTAAAATAGTTACAATTCAGTTATCATCCAGATTATGTCCGCTCATATATTGGCTGACAACTAAATTGTAACTTAAAATACCCATCTTAAGAAATTCTTAAGAAATTTCGACGGTAAATCTTAAGATTTTTTTGATAGAATATCTTCCGTACCCGATTCCGGGTCATATATGGAGCTTTAACCAAAGCTCTGTCGGCGATATTCCGCCAATTATATTCATGTTGCTGTTTATAAGCAGTTACATAAAAAAATTTTAGAGCAATAATACTTAGATGATTTGCATATAAATGAGAAGGATATTACATAAAAATAAATCAACCTGCCGATTACAAAATTCCAGCTCATTCGGTATTGTATAGTCATAAATGGGGAAGTTTTGTGCAGTGGCAGTATGATTCAGGTTTACAACATCCTTCCAACGGCACTATTCCAGTTGCTGCCGGAATAAAACAACATCTTCCAAGTGCTATTGCAGGAAAGGAAAAGATGAATCAAAAAACAAACACTGAACAATTAACTTATGAAAATGCCACAGGAGAAATAGCCTATACTCTCACCAGCGACCTGCTTTTTCATTATGTAATGCAAAAATCTCAAAAGGCTCTCATGGGGTTAGTCTGTGCCTTGGAAGGAATTGATTCCGAATCGGTAAAAAGCGTGGAAGTCCTGAATCCTATAGACCTGAATTCTTACGGAAAAGAAACCATAATGGATTTAAAGCTTCTTTTTAATTCCGGTAAAATTATGAACATCGAGCTTCAGATGTACACGGATAAGTTCTGGATTGCCAGATCGCTTCTTTACCTGTGCAGAGCTTATGACAGCCTTGACAGGTCTGATGATTATTCCAAGTTAAAACCTACTACTCACTTCTGCATAACCAATCAGGAGCTATTTCCGGAGTACCCTGAATTTTATGCTCGTTTCCTGTTATTAAATGCAAAAAATCATCAACCTTATACTAAAAATTTTGGTATTAACGTGTTACAATTAAACCACATAGATCTCGCTACTAAAGAAGATGTACAGAATAATCTCGTCTATTGGGCAAAGCTCTTTAATGCTACTACCTGGGAGGAATTCAGAGCTCTTGCTAATAACAATGACTCTATCAAGGAGGTGGGCGACTTGATTTTTACACTTAATACCGATAACCAGGCAAAAG
>JAFSQI010000024.1 GCA_017446685.1 Butyrivibrio sp. | reverse complement strand
TATGACTTCTTGCGGGCAAAAGCGGAAATTTCCCGCAAGAATCTGGCTTCGCCAGATACGCTTTCATCTAAAGATGAAAGCTAGTCCAGTACGGTTTCTGTTTTTCTGAGGAAAAACAAAAACCTATTCATTACTAACAAGTTCTTTATAATAGCTTCCGTTTTGCATCAGTTCATCATGAGTTCCGTGCTCAACAATTTCTCCCCTGTCAAGTACTATAATGTCATCGCAGTCTCTTATGGTAGAGAGCCTGTGCGCTATTACAATACAGGTAATTCCTCTTTTCTTGATTGCTTCCACAACCTGGTACTCTGTAACAGAATCCAAAGCGCTAGTTGCTTCATCCAAAATAATTATCGAAGGATCCTGCGCCAACACCCTCGCTATCTCAAGGCGCTGCTTCTGCCCTCCGGAAAAGTTATTTCCATCTTCCTCAATGCGCGCTTTATAGCCTTCATTTCTCTCCATTATCTCATCATGGATCTGGGCATCCCTTGCTGCCATAATAACTTCAAAATCTTCAATTGAGTTGTCCCAAAGTTTTACATTCTGTTCGATTGAATCCTCAAATAAAGTAATATCCTGATCTACTACAGCAACAGATCCTGTGAAGACATTTCTGTCTATATCTTTTAACGATTTTCCATCAAATAATATTTCTCCGCTCCAGGGCATATATAATCCGGACAAAAGCTTTGATAATGTACTTTTTCCGCATCCGGATGCTCCGACTATCGCAATCTTGCTTCCGGGTTTTATGCTAAGAGAAAAATCTTTTATGATAGGATCTGCAAGTTTAGAATAACCAAAGGTCACATTTTTTATTTCTATTTGACCACGCAGTTTGCTGTACTCTTCTATCTCAGTATCTTTTACCCTGAAAAGCTGGTCGTCCTCGTACTTCATTACGTCATCAAGTCGCTCCATATTTGAACGCATTTCCTGAACGGATTGACCTGCAGAAATAATGCCCATTGCCGGATTTATAAAAAATTCCATATACATTTGGAAGCCAAGTATCATGCCGATTGTAAATTTTCCATTCATTACCAGCGCAATACCAATAACAAGCACAAGATAGTTTGCTATCTGATTTATAAGTTCGGGAATTGAAGCTATCCAGATATTAATATGAGAATATTCAATTTTTTCCTTGTTGACTGCTGCCTGGTAACCTGCCCATTTCTTAAAAAAACCAACCTCTGCCCCACTACTTTTAATAGTTTCGATCATTCTTACTCCGGAAAGCGTGGTAGAAGCAAGTTTTGCCCTGTCTCTAAGACTAAGTCTGGTTATATTAATTCTTTTTTGTGAAATAAAACGCCCAAGAATCGCATTTATGAGAAGACAGGAAAGACCTATTACAGTAAGGGGAAGACTATATCTTATCATGAATACAAGATAAAATATCATCATAAAAGCGTTTAAAAGAACCGGTGAAAAAACCTCTACCAAGGTTTTGGATACAGTGGCATTGGCATTTTTTCGCTCTAAGATATCCCCTGATAATCTTTGACTAAAAAACTCCATAGGAAGATGAAGCACTTTCCAAATGTAGGTACTGTTTCCAAGAACGCTCATCTTTCCATCTATCTTGTAGGTATAAATATCTACAATTCCTGTGACCAGAATATGAAGAGCTCCCACAGCCGACAAAATAAGAATAAACGGCATAAAAAGCTCACTGTTTTCTCTGGTCAAAAGCCTGTCTGTAAAAAAGCGCTGAAATCCCGGAGAAAGCGTATTAAAAAGATATCCGAGAATAGTAGAAAAAATGACAAAGGTTACGATAGGTCCTGTACCTTTTAGCCTTTCTTTGGCAAACTCAAGAGTACTTTTTCTTTTTCCGGACTTAACAAAATTATCAGTCGGAGAAAACATGAGGCATATACCGGTAAATCCCTTATCAAACTCCTCCATGGTCATCTTAACAGTGCCCCTTGCAGGATCATTGATATAGGCATAGCCCTTCTTAAAACCGTTCAGAACAACAAAGTGATTAAATTCCCAATGAATAATACATGGAAAAAGACCGCTCGAAACCAGTGTTTCAGGTTCAAAGCGGTACCCTTTGGCATCAAGCCCATAACTTCTTGCTGCCTTTAATATATTTTTGGCATTTGATCCATCTCTGGATACTCCGCAATCACTTCTTACTTGTTCAAGCGGCATCCATTTTCCGTAATATGCTAGTATCATTGTAAGACAGGCAGCTCCGCACTCCAATGCTTCAAGCTGCATCACTACCGGCACATTTACTTTTTTCATGAATTTACTCCATAATCAAGTTATTAAAAATATTATGTCAATTTAGCAACATATCAATAATCTGAGTCTGTTTATAACAGACTTTAACTTCATAATTGCCTGCCGGTATATCTGTGCGGGAAACAGTTATGACTCTTCCGGCCTCATCTCTGCCTATGGTGTCAATCGGCAATGAAACATCACCTACAATAATAGACATATCACTTTGAACAAATCCCGATGTCTCATCATCTGAAAAAGTTGCTGTCATAACTCCGTCTGCTACGACACCTTCTCCATATACATAACTGTTAATAGAAATAAAATAGCTCCATACAATCAGTCCTATAAGAACCAGTGCCGAAGCAAGCAGCACCAGAAATGCGCTCACTGATGTAACTCTGAGATAATCGCTTAGATCTTCGGGCGATGAGATTCTTTCTATGCTTTTTTTTCTAAATAAACTGTTATCCATATATCCGGCTCTCACCTTCAACTATTTACCTGACAGCTCAGTTACCATTGTAAGTTCGACCTGATCTTTTTTAACTCCCACAATTACATCTTTTGCCAAAGAAGCAACAATGGATTTTTCAAGTTCATCCCAGGCATGTGTAGCTGCTTCATTTTCTTCCATTTCATTGGAAAGTGCGTCTTTGTACTGATCAAGCGACCAGGTAAACACTGTTTCTGTAGGAGTTCCGCCAATTGCGGCATAATCCACATAACCGCCACCATACACCTGCTGCAGCTTCATAAGATTCTCGTAGTTTAATATGCCATTTTCAATAATATCGCCAATTTTCCCCATAAAGCCTTTGGCGAGTGCATTTTCACCGGTTTTGGAAACTGCAAGTAATTCTCTTTTCTTGTCAACATCCATCTCGGTCTTGGCAATCAATTTAACGCTGCATTCCTTATCTTCCTTTTCAGCCCACAAAAGAGCATGATACTCCCCAGTAAGTGCTCCGAGCATTCCAAGTGTTTCCTCAATAAGAAGTCTTACATGAAGCTCATCTTTTTTTCCAAGCTCCAGTTCCTCAAGATAGCTATCGATTTTATCAAGCGTATCATAAAGAACAAAGCTTTTATTGCTTATTAAAATTTGATTAGTTTTTACCATTTGAACTTTCCCCTCACAATTCCCGGATTTCTATGTATTACTCAATTGTAAGAATATCTGAGAAACCTGTAACCTCAAAAATCTCTTTTACTTCTTCAGAAGCATTTCTCACAACCATATCCCCCTGCTTGTTCATAGTCTTCTGAGCTGATAAAAGAACTCTAAGTCCTGCACTGGAAATATATTCAAGCTTTTTAAGATCAAAAACAAGGTGCTCTATCCCCGCAAGTGCCTCTGACAACTGATTTTCCAAATCAGGTGCTGTCATTGTATCAAGTCTCCCCTCAAGTGCAACCAGCAAATCTTTTCCTGTAAGTGTTTTGTTAATGTTCAACATGTGTTTTTCCTCCTGCTTTGTAAAAAATAAATAGTCTCTTTATCAAAATAAATCCGGGCTTTTGATAAATACATACCTCAGATTACTTTTTTTAGTGTCAAAATGTTGCATCCATCTTTATATTCATAGAGCATCTCATCCATGCTCTTTTTTACCATGAATATTCCCAGACCGCCAATCTGTCTCTCTGACGCAGAAAGCGTAATATCAGGGTCTTCTTTGGCCAAAGGATCGTATTTAACACCCTGATCAATAAAGGTCAGAACTGCAGTTCTTGTAGACTCATCAAAATCAAAACATATCTCTGCCATGCCTGTTTTGTCACCATATGCGTAGCTTGCTATGTTTACAAATATTTCCTCTACTGCTACATCAATCTGCATCTGAGCCTTCATGGAACAATTCTTATCTTCCAACATTCCATCCACAAATGCCGTAACATCATTCAGGTTGTCAATCTTTGCCTCGACCTCGATTTTTTCCATTTTCTTTCCTACTTTTTACAAAAAACCTTTTGTATTCAGACACAAACAGTATCAATAAAATCTTTTTTTGCCATAACAAGACACTTGCACTGTTTTTCATGCAAGTGTCAGGATTTATAAGACAGCCAATGTAAAATTAAATCTCCGTGACATTCCCACATTCATGGCATTTGCCTCTTGCACCGGATATAGGTGTAAACGTAGTTATTTTCTTGCAGGTCGGGCAATGTGCGCTGACAGTAGCATTATCTGAACCGGATCTTGATCTCGCCTTTGCCCCTGTTCCGCCGTTTACATTTTCAAGTGTTCCATCACCCAATATCTCATAATTATCCATATTCATTGCCTCCAAGTCAGTACTGTTAAGATGCTGACAAAATCACCAGCTTCCGGTTACTTTAATTTTGATAAAAAAGCAACTGCATCCGGGGAGTAGCCTGCCATCTCCCATTCCTCAAAAAGCTCTGCTTTCTTATTTCCTGTGTAACCTTTACTCTCCATCCTTAAGGATGTCCAGGCACTTTCAAACTCATTTCTTCTAGTTGTAAAAGAATCTTTAGAAGAACGCGCTCCTCCGGCAACCTGCTCAAGTTCCTGTTCGTTTAATATCTTTCTATCTTCCATCGCTTTTATCCTCCGGTAAGTTTCATTTTTAACATTTCATTTTGCTATTTCTTTATACGAACAAGGCAGACTTGTGGCAAAAATATCTATATAAAATATAATATCATCATTTACGGTATAACTTTTTCGGAAAATTATTAAAAAATGATAAACAGCGCATTTCTGTCTAAACAGTAACAAACTGCCAAATGAATTTGTAACAAGTTACCTCTCTACGCCCCAGAAAAACAGTCCAAGCATTCCGGGACCTACGTGTGCGCCGGAAAAGGGTTCATGCTGGCAAACTGTAACATTTGCATCAGGATTGATTTCTTTTACCATATCTGAAAGCTGCATTGCATCCTTAAGGCAGTCTCCATGTGATATAAATACATCTTTTCCCATAGAATCCATGTGCTTTTCTTTATATTTTGCTGCAATTGCCGAAATCGCATTTTTACGGCCCCTTGCCTTTGTACAGGATATAATGTGCCCTGTGCTGTCGCCAAAAAGTATAGGCTTGATATTAAGTACAGTTCCTATACTTGCTGTAACCGCAGAAATACGCCCTGTATTTTTAAGAAAATTAAGATCATCAACTGTGAAATACTGACAGGCATGAGGAACTGCATCATCAAGAATCTTTGCTGCTTTCTTTACATCCACTCCCTGTCTTGACAGCTCAGCAGCTTTCAGGGCAAGAATGCCGTTACCAAAGCCGCAGCCGTGAGAATCAACTATATGAATAAAGCGGTCCTTATATTCCTCCATAAGCTCCTGCGCCGCAGCCACAGCAGCATTATAAGTTCCGCTTATACCAGAACTCATAGAAATATACACAATATCTTCCCCAGACTCCAAAACCGGAGTAAAATGAGTCAGAAACAAATGTGTATTTAATAAACTTGTCTGAACTTTATCACCATTTTTTAGTCCTTCATAATAAGAATGACCATCAAAGCTCTCTATATCACCTGTATATGTTACAACCTTTCCGTTAACAACATAATCACAAGGTAAAATATCAATATCCTTAATAATACTCCCCGGAAGGTTCGCGCACCCATCCGCAAAAACTTTAAAAGACATAACAAAGCCACTCCCCATGTATATTTTTGGCAATATTATAATAAAATTGCATAGGTTTCTGTCTTTCTGAGGAAAAACAAAAACCTATAAGCAATATTATAACATGAAAGTAGCTTTGTTTATTTTAATTTTTCATCTATACTATATGCAGATGCTGTCATTGGTTACTGTTCACTCGCATAAAGCTCGCTCCAGTAACTAATTCGCGCATTCATAAATCTCATCTACTGAGTTTGCTTGTTCTGTAAATGATATCTGTACGGGCAGGTCCATTACTTACCATTGTAATCGGGTAACCAATCTGCTCTTCGATAAATTCAATATAATTACGGCAGTTTTCAGGAAGATCCTCATATTTCTTGATTCCTCTGATTTCACACTTCCAGCCGGGTAACTTTTTGTAAACAGGCTTAGCCTTCTCAAGAAGATGTGTCACAGGAAATTCTGTTGTAACTTCGCCGTCAATATCATATCCAACGCATACCGGTATCTCGTCAAGGTATCCAAGTACATCAAGTACAGTGAAAGCAACGTCAGTAGTTCCCTGAAGTCTGCAGCCATACTTACTTGCAACGCAGTCATACCAGCCAACTCTTCTGGGTCTTCCGGTTGTTGCGCCATATTCACCGCCGTCGCCGCCTCTTCTTCTAAGCTCTTCTGCCTCGTCACCAAAAAGTTCTGAAACAAATGCGCCTGCACCAACTGCTGATGAGTAAGCCTTAGAAACAGTTACAATCTGCTTGATCTCATAAGGAGGAATTCCTGCTCCAATTGCACCATATGCTGCAAGAGGTGAAGATGATGTAACCATAGGATAAATACCATGATCAGGATCCTTCATAGTTCCAAGCTGACCTTCAAGAAGAATTGTCTTGCCCTCTTTAATTGCCTTGTCAAGATAAAGAGCCACATTTCCGATATAAGGTCTAACCTGTTCTCTCCACTCAACAATCTGATCAAAAAGTGCCTCCTGATCAATAGGCTCCGCATGATATAGATTTGTTAAAAGAACATCCTTAATCTGAGCGATTCTTGCTATTTTTTCTTTTATAACATCATCATCCTGGAAAAACTCATTGATCTGCCAGCCAATCTTGGAATATTTATCAGAATAAAAAGGAGCAATTCCTGATTTTGTTGAACCAAAGCTCTTACCAGCAAGTCTTGCCTCCTCAAGTGAATCGAAAAGGACATGATAAGGCATCATAACCTGAACTCTGTCTGAAATCATGATCTGAGGAGCAGGTACTCCCTTGGATGTAATCTCGTCAAGTTCTTTCATAAACTTGGTAATATCGAAAGCAACTCCGTTACCAATGATATTCATGATGTTCTGGTGAAAAACACCTGAAGGCATTGTGTGAAGTGCAAATTTGCCATAATCATTTACTATAGTGTGTCCTGCGTTAGCACCACCCTGAAAACGAATTACTACGTCAGCCTGATCTGAAAGTGTATCTGTGATCTTGCCTTTTCCTTCATCGCCCCAGTTTGCGCCTACTACTGCTTTAACCATTATAAAACCCCTCTCTGAATTTTACATTCAATTATTGTTTTTAAAAGCAATATCATATTACCAATATAATCCATATAAGTAAAATCAATATTTTTTATATTATTCATAAGTTTTTCTTATTTCTCTTAATTTTACAGAAACTTTATCGATTTTTTGACACTTTTTCAATTATTTAACTAAAATAATAAATATATATTGTCGATAAAACATTTGTAACACTTCAAAAACGGTTATTTTCTGTCATCCCGGCAATCAATAGGAGGACGTTATGGCATCTTCACTTGATAAAAAAGATTATTTTTCCCAAAACGATTTTAAAAAATTGTCCGTATCAGAGAAATTCAAACGAGTTTTTAACCGCCTCCATATCAATTTGATCATTATTTTTGCCGTGATAATAATTATAGATCTCGTGGCAGTATTTAATCTGAAAAATATCTATTCAGTCTACTATGAGCAAAACAGCCAGCAGGGAGAAGTAAGAATCACCATTCAGGCTCTTGCCAAATATTATCTTTGGGCAATAGCGGCTACAGATGCCGCTGAACGAAATGATCAGATTTCTTCGGCCGGAGAGAAAATACAGGAACTAAATGACGGACTTGACTCACTAAGTAAAGTTTATTCCGGCGACCTTACAAATATCTATCAGCATATAAAAAACATCGATACTGCGGATGACAAATTAGTTGAGATGTTTAATTCAGGTGCATCCACCGAAGAAATCTACAGCTATTATAAAAGCACTGTTAATGAAGCAATAAAGGTAGTTGTTCAGGACTTTAAAGAAGTTGGTATATCAGCCAAAGCACAAGCCGGAAGGGCATATTCTTTTGCACTAATTAGTATGATCATCATGACAATCATTTCACTTGCCATTGTAATTTACGCGATTCTTTACTCACGCAAAGCCAGATTTGCTCTTACAGACAATATTCTTGGTCCGATAAATGCAATTTCTACCGCTGCTGATGATATGGCAAAAGGAAAGCTTGAACTTAAGATTGAAACAGATTCTGAAGATGAACTTGGAAAGCTTGCTGAGAACATAGAGTACTCAACAACTGTAATAGAGAAAATTGTAAAAGACATAAATGACACTCTTGAACGTATGTCCGGCGGCGATTTCTCCAGTGGATCACAAAATGAATCTCTTTATATTGGAGATTATGTATCAATTAAAAATGCTTTATCCAGTATTTCCAACAATCTCAGCAGTACGCTTAAGGATGTAAAAAACTCATCCGAACAGGTATCGCAAGGCGCTGCAAATATGTCACAGGGGGCCAATGATCTGGCCGAAGGTTCTACAGACCAGGCTGCTGCCGTTGAAGAACTTACTGCTTCTGTAAATTCCGTAACAGAGCAGACAAGACAACTTGCTGATGTAGCAGAAAAAAGCAAGACAATGGCAACTGAAGTCAGAGAAAATGCAGAGCTTAGTGCTCTCAAGATGCATCTTGTAACAGATGCCATGACAAGAATCACAGAAGCAAGCGCAGAAATTGAACAGGTCACAAACACAATTGAAGCAATTGCAAAGCAAACTTCACTCCTTGCACTTAATGCCTCCATAGAAGCCGCCAGAGCAGGAGAAACCGGAAAAGGTTTTGCAGTCGTTGCTGAACAGATAGGAAAGCTTGCAGACCAGTCCAGTGAAGCAGCCAAGAATACTCACCAGCTCATTGCCGACACTATGGATGAAATAAATAACGGTAATAATGTTGTATCAGAAACCACCGGTGCCCTTGACGCAATGCAAAAGAGTGTCGAAGAAATTACCGAGATGATAAGCCAGACAGGTTCACTTGCAGAGCTCCAGGCTCAAAGCATGGACGAGATAGATAAGGGAATCGAAATGATTTCCAATGTAGTACAAAACAACTCAGCTACTGCCGAAGAATCCAGTGCAGTATCACAAGAACTGTCCCAGCAGTCAGAAAGCCTCAACAACCTGATAGGACAGTTCATCATAAACAATTAGCTTATAAAGCCTTTTGCGTATGGCATGTTCCTGCGCGGGGGGCTTTAGTTTTTTTATAAGTGATCACGTATAAGGTCGCTTGTTCGCTCAATTTCAGCCCAGAAATCTCTGGCAGAAAGTCTTATTGCTCCGCTGCTCATAACTATAACCTGCTCTATCGCATCAGATGTTGCCACGGTTACACGATATTTTTTTCCTATCTCATGGGCAGCCTTTTCGATGTACTGATCCGCTGTTTCCGCCTCTTTGGTATATATTACAGTAAGCCCTGCATGATCTTCCATGTGCTCTTTTCCGCCATGAACCTTATAGGCATCAAAAACCAATATGACATTCTCATGGCGATACCCCTGAAAATTAATAAGGATATCCACAAGACTGTCTCTTGCGGCCTTTAGATCTTTGAGCGCAAGACTCTTTAGCTCATCGGAAGCATATATCACATTGTATCCATCCACCAGTAAATACTCTTTAGGTCTTTCTACTATAGAAGTCTTATTAAGACCGGCCTGTTTTTTGGCGGATAAACTCACGGGCCCGCCAGCTTCCATAGACTCCTCTACTCTTTTGACAGATCTGCTTTGTCTTCTATCCTCTTCGCTTTCCACATATCTTGGCTTGACCACGCCATAAGTTCTCTCAAATATCTCTTTGAGTTCATTTTCAGAAGCACGGATGTCTCTTTCTATTTCATCATAACTTCTATTATCAGTTTTATTTTTCTGTGAACGCGCCTGAAGCTTTTTTAATGCCTCAGCATCAATATCTCTTGTCAGGTCCGTTTCTGTTTTTTCACTATCATCCAAAGTCCAGCCGGTATCTATGTGCATATAGTTTCTGACTTCATCCCAGGGAATCACTGTTCCGGCGCCATGTGAACAAAATACAGAAGAAGAAGGATTATCCTGATCCAGTTCCGGATAATAATCAAACTCGGCAAGTACTTCCTCAGTATTGTGGCAAGGCGCATATCCGCTTAGTGTAGTTGAAAGGCTCCCCTCTCCATGGCTAAAAGATGATATTTCTCTTGCATAGTCTCCAAGAGTTGCTGCCGGAACTCTTCCGGTTATCACAGATTTTCCGTTTTCCATATCAGGAAGAGAAACTGTTCCATTCATCTTTTGTATATCATTTAAAACTCTTCCAACATTTTCTGAAGGTATCTCAATTCTATAATCATACATCGGCTCAAGCAAAACAGAATCAGCCATCATAAGTCCCTGTCTGACTGCGCGGTAGGTTGCCTGTCTGAAATCACCGCCCTCAGTATGCTTCTCATGTGCTCTTCCCGCAATGAGAGTTATCTTCATATCAGTAATCTCTGAACCTGTCAGGACTCCGACATGCTTTTTTTCCCTAAGATGCGTCATAATAAGCCTCTGCCAGTTTACTGCAAGCTCATCACTTCCAACATTTGACTCAAAAGACAACCCACTTCCCGGTTCTGCCGGCTCCATCAGAAGATGAACTTCAGCATAATGTCTTAGCGGTTCAAAATGCCCAACACCCTCGACAGTGTTTGCTATTGTTTCTTTATATACAATGTGCCCAGGTCCAAAAGACACCTCTATTCCAAAACGTGATGCAATTAGATGCTTTAAGATCTCTTTTTGAACCTCACCCATAACCTGCACTTCAATACTGCCTGTAGACTCATGATAATCAGACATCAGCATGGGTTCTTCTTCCTCAAGAGATTTAAGTTTCCCGTAAAAGCTCACAGTGTCAACATCATCAGGAAGAATAAGCGTTGCACGAAGGATAGGCTGAATTACTTCATAGACCATATCACCTTCAAGTGCGCCTATACCCTCACCCGCCTTAGTTTCCATAAGACCTGTAACAGCAACTATCATTCCGGCACTTGCTTCCTGCATAGTTTCATATTTTTCGCCTGAGTAAAGACGTATCTGATCCACCTTCTCACCGCGAACCACATCTCTTACCTTCAGATTACCGCTCATTATCTTAATATGGGTGAGTCTTGTTCCCTGCTGATCTCTGCTTATTTTATAAATTCTCGCAGAAAAAACATCGCTGTTTTTTTCGATATTATTATCAGCATATTTTATTATGGAATCCATAAGCTCTTTTACCCCATCCATTTTAAGAGCCGAGCCAAATATTACAGGGAAAGATTTGCGGTTTTTGATAAGTTTTTTTACATCACTTTCTGAAACAACATGTCCATCAAGAAAAAGAGTAAGCAGTTCCTCGTCACATACTGCCAGCTCTTCCTGCATTTTTTCATCATCCAGTGTTTTGTCAAAAGAAATACAGCCTGTACCAAGATTTTCTCTTATATTTTTATAGACCACATCCTTCTGCATTCCGGGTTGATCCATCTTATTAACAAAAATTAATGTGGGGACTTTGTAGTGTTTCAGAAGATTCCACAGAAGTCTGACCTGACTGGTAACTCCATCAGCCGCACTGATGATAAGAACAGCCATATCAAGAACCTGAAGAGTTCTCTCCATTTCAGGAGAAAAATCCGCATGACCAGGTGTATCCAGCAAAGTGCAAATAACATCACCATACTGAAAAACAGCCTGTTTTGAGAATATAGTTATGCCGCGGGATCTCTCAAGTTCATAGGTGTCAAGAAATGCATCCTTGTGATCCACGCGGCCAAGTGTTCTTATAGTTCCGGAGGCGTAAAGCATAGCCTCCGAAAGCGTTGTTTTTCCGGCATCAACATGCGCCAGAATACCGATTGTAATATTTTTTTTCATATTATGATTCAAGCGGGCTATAGGCAATCTTTACAATAATATCCTGATTATAATTGCCAAATCCCTTTCCAAAAATTGTAAGTCCACCGACATGCTCAGCTGTCTCAGGAACTTCAAGTTTGAACTTAATAGTACTCTTTGATGTAAGTGCAAACTGATCTATAGTAACATCTGAAATCTTAAGTCCGTCAATATATGTTCCCTTATGATTTATAACAAGCATTTTGAGCATACCATACTGATTCCAGTTAGGGAACCACCAATCTGGTGTGAAAATTCCCTTGACATCGCCAAAATCCCCGGGAGAAATCCAAGTTCCAAGGAGTGTTTCGTTTAGATAAAAGTAAATATCAGAAGGCCATACATTATTAACGCCGGGAGCCTCTGATGAAAGCTCAGCGGAAATACATATCTCATCTATTCTCTGATTGAAAGGAATAAAATTGGGTATGGCATACTCCACATATCCTCTTGTAAACCAGAGAATATCTGCCTCATAACGCTCAGGATGTGAAAAATATCTTGTATCATCCACTTCCCCTATGAGCTTTTTATTGGATGCAAGACCACAGGTAGGAAATACCTCAAAATCAGTAAATAACCCGATCTTAATATCTGCTGTATAGACATTTTCATCCTTAGGCGCATCCTGAATATCTATTAGAATCTTATCAAGATTTACTGAGCAAACCTTCTGATTGCCATGACCGGAAGCTTCCGCTGATACTGTGACAACTCCGCATTCCTCAAGCTTACGAATATGACTGGTAAGGGCACCATTGGTAATCTTGAGCCTGCTGGCAAGCTCATTCATATTCATTCCACTCTCTTTAATCAAAATCTTAATGATTTCAACTCTTACGTCAGACCCCAGTGCTTTAAAAAGCTCTAGTCCCTCATCCAATGTCTTGATGTGAAGCATGGTCACCCCCTATTACTGCAATTACAACTTTACAAAAAAATAAAATATTTCAGTAAATATTATATTATAGGTGGAGGCTTTTATCAAGTAATGATTTCGTGACATATTCACGCAGTTCTATGTTAATTACTGTTCAGTTCCAATGTCAGCCAGATTATATGAGGTTGAGCTTTTCAAAGCACTGCTTTGTGTTTTTTATCTTTTCATAACCAGCCCTGACACCTTGGGGCTTGGCGTAAAGACATTCTATCACTCTAATTAGTGCAGCCGTCTCACTCATATATTGGCTGACAACTAAATTGTAACTTAAAGTACCCATCTTAAGAAATTCTTAAGAAATTTCGACGGTAAATCTTAAGATTTTTTTGTTAGAATATCTTCCGTACCCGATTCCGGGTCATATATGGAGCTTTGACAAAAGCTCTGTCGGCGATATTCCGCCACTTATATTCATGTTGCTGTTTATAAGCAGTTACATAAAGAAAATTTTAAAGCAATAATACTTAGATGATTTGCATATAAGAGGGAATACATTTTATATAAACCAAAAATCAACCTGCCGCTTACAAAATTCCAGCTCATTCGGTATTGTATAGTCATAAATGGGGAGTTTTGTGCAGTGGCAGTATGATTCAGGTTTACAACATCCTCCCACCGGCACAATTCCAGTTGCTGCCGGAATGAAGCAACATCTTCCAAGTGCTATTGCAGGAAAGGAAAGAATGAAACAAAAAACAATTAATGAACCATTAACTTATGAAAACGCCACAGGAGAAATAACCTATACTCTCACAAGCGACCTGCTTTTTCATTATGTAATGCAAAAATCTCAAAAGGCTCTCATGGGGTTAGTCTGTGCCTTGGAAGGGATTGATTCCGAATCGGTAAAGAGCGTGGAAGTCCTGAATCCAATAGACCTGAATTCTTACGGAAAAGAAACCATAATGGATTTAAAGCTTCTTTTTAATTCCGGTAAAATCATGAACATCGAGCTTCAGATGTACACAGATAAATTCTGGATTGCCAGATCACTTCTTTATCTGTGCAGAGCTTATGACAGCCTTGACAGATCTGATGATTATTCCAAGTTAAAACCTACTACTCACTTCTGCATAACCAATCAGGAGCTATTTCCGGAGTACCCTGAATTTTATGCTCGTTTTCTGTTATTAAATGCAAAAAATCATCAGCCTTATACTAAAAATTTTGGTATCAACGTGTTACAATTAAACCACATAAATCTCGCTACTAAAGAAGATATACAGAATAATCTCGTCTATTGGGCAAAGCTCTTTAATGCTACTACCTGGGAGGAATTCAGAGCTCTTGCTAATAACAATGACTCTATCAAGGAGGTGGGCGACTTGATTTTTACACTTAATACCGATAACCAGGCAAAAG
>JAFSQI010000023.1 GCA_017446685.1 Butyrivibrio sp. | reverse complement strand
GGGCGCAGTTCCCTGTTTGCGCACCAATTAAAGGGTAGAAAACTAGTGGTTTGAAGCTTCATATGGACTTAATAACGCATCCCAAATTAGGCTCCTATTACTTTTCCTGAAGCAGTTAATATCAAGCTACCAATACTTTTACAGCTTAATGCGCATCCATCCAACACCCAGTCAGCTATTATCTTTATGCTGCCATACAGCACAAATGCAGCCAGATATTTTTTTTCATTGTCGGACAGCTTTTGATTCATAGATGACATAATAAAGCTGTCAAAAGAAGGCAGGGTAGTTATTATGCTTGATGTAAGACTTGTATTGCTGTTATTCAAAAACAGGTTAAAAAAAGCTGCATTTTCTTTTATAAACTGAAGTGCGGCTATGAGATTGTCTTCAATTTTACGACCGCTATTCAGATCATTCAAAAGCAGATCAGCTGTTTTATTAGTGTAAATGGTCGCAATTTCATTCAATACATCATACTGACTGCCATAATATTTATAAAAAGTTGTCCGGTTAATCTGGGAAATCCGGCAAAGCTCTTTAATTGTGATCTTGTCTATGTCTGTGCTTATCAGCATTTGTATCAGTGCATTTCTTACATTTTCTTTAGTGTGTAATATCTTTGTTTCTCCTGAAGCAGTCATATTCCCTCCAAAATCAACATTTCGAAATAATTTGTCGCTTGAAATAAACACATGTTGATTATAACATAATTAGAAAAAGAAGGGACATATAGAAAATGAGAAAATTAAAGGAGAAGAACATGGTATTCTTTGGGATTATTGTAGTTTTGTTTATTGCGGTTGTAGCGATACTGGGAAGGAAAATGTATATGAATTTCACAGCCGGACCCTATGAAGTCACAAGTGAAGAAATCGCAGCTTATTATACAAAGGCGTTGAATGAGAGTGATGATACCATAAAGAAAGGTGTACAGCAGATAATGCTTGGAAAAGTGGCAAAAAACCATGACGCTGCCCTGGATGCGTTAAAAAGAATCAAGGCTGCCGGATATGATTATATAGAGCTTAATGATTTCATGGTTGAGAAATCCTCTTTTATAGTAAAGCTTCTGACAAAGTTTGGTGGGATGGATATTGGTAACAGTGGCTATCAGGACTGGCATACTCTCATATATGAGAGCGGCCTTAAAGTAAGCAGTCTTCATTCTAACCTTGGAGCTATTGAGGCTGATCCCACAAAAGTCGCTGAGCTGGCTAAAAGCTATGGAACAGATACAGTGGTGATAACTGGAATGTACAGATTTGATTATAGTAGTTTAGAAGAGGTGACATCACTTGCAGAGAGGCTTAATGCTGCTGGAAAGGCACTTAAACAGGAAGGAATTACTCTTTTATATCATAATCACAACTGTGAACTCCAGAAGGTGGGTTCAGGAAAAACAGCATACGAGATTCTAATAGAGAACACAGATGCAGATTATGTAAATTTTGAACTGGATACATTCTGGATGGCTGATGGCGGAGCAGATCTATACGCCATCATTGATAAACTGGGTTCTCGCCTTAAATACTGGCATATAAACGATAGGGGAAACACCCAAAAGGGTCCATACATGACGCCTATCCTTAAGGAAAAGGCTACTGAACTGGGAAGTGGAAACATGAATCTTGAGGGGCTTTCCACAAAAATAAAAGGGGCTGGTGTTAAGGCGGTTATATTGGAAACACATGTGAACTGGATAGACAACAGCCCGGTTATGAGTATAGAGGTAAGCTCGGCTTTTATGAACGAATATTTTTGATCAAAAGGTACTAACGGTTAAATATTTTTAAGAGTATATGATGCGAGGGTTAAGATACTGCGTGCAATATCTTCCTCGCTTTCTTTATATCCTGACTTACACCAGTATTCAATTATTCCCGCACTTCCTGCAGATATGTATGAAAAAAGAATATCCTTGGTTATACCGGAGGATTCTTTTTCGTATTGAATCATTGAATCTGAAAATAGTTCATAGATCAGATCTGCAATTTTGGAAATGAAACCGGAACTTGCAGGGAAAACCAGTTCTTTAATGGGAGAGGACTCTGTGATATTGCCGCGGATATACCTTAAGGTCTCAGCGACAGAAGAAGCAAGCGATTCTCCTTTTACCTTCTTTAGCTTGAAGCCTAATTCTTTTACAGCATCATTCTGCAACTTGTCTACAAGATCGGGGACATCAAGGTAATGCTTGTAAAAAGTAGCTCTGTTGATTTCAGCAATGTTACATATTGAAGTGACTGTAATCTTGTCATATTCAGTTTTCTGCATCAGCTCATAGAAGGCGGATCTTATGCGCATTTTGGTATAGCGTATCCTTGCGTCTTCTTTTTTTTCTGAGGTAGTTTGCTTTGTATCAATGTTTTTATCAGACATATTCGACATTTATCTCCATTGTGTTTAACAAGTTACATATACGTGGATATTGATGGTTGATAGTCATCATGCTTTTTTTCTATAATTATCACATAAATAATATACAAGTGTTGCTTAAATTTCAAGCGTTGTATCTGCAGTAATATTTGTTTGTTTATAAATGAAGGAGAAATGTCTATGCCTGAAAAACAAAAGGAATTATTTGAAAGTGATAATCTGTGGAAATCAATTCTGAGCATGGTGATTCCGGCTCTTCTGGCAATACTCGTGATGCTCTTATACAACATGGCGGATATGGTGTTTGTCGGACAGACGGGAGAAACAGCGCAGGTAGCAGCAGTATCAATAGTTGGGCCTGTTTTTAATCTGATAATGGCAGTTGCAATGCTTCTTTCCGCCGGTGGAACAGTCCTTATTTCAAAAGATCTCGGTGCTAAGAATGAGGAACACGCAAGGCAGATTTCTGCTGTGTGTATGTGGGGAGCGATATTTCTGGGAATTTTGAGCACAATGATAATCGTTGGATTTGGCAAACCACTATTGGAATTTCTTGGGACTACGCCTGACACCTATTCATATGCAAGAACCTATATGATCATACTTGCTTTAGGAGCCCCGTTTTTACTTATCAGCAATATGCTTGGGCAGCTTCTCAGAGCCGAAGGTGCAGTTAAAGATGGCTTGATTGGAAATCTGGCAGGTACCGCCGTAAATATTATCCTTGATCCGATATTTATTCTTGTTCTTGGAATGGGAGTTGGAGGTGCTGCGATTGCAACAGTTATGGGGAACATAGTTGCAACTACATTCTATCTGAGATATATGAAGAAAAAAGCTGTTGTATTAAATATGCGCCTGTCAAATGCCAAAAAGAAGCCGCTGCTGATCTTCACAGTCATGGCGCTTGGGCTTCCTAATGCGGTAAGTACGGTGCTTTCAGGATTTGCCAATTCTTTTGCTAACAGGCTTTTGTCAGGTTATGGATCGGATTCAATTGCCGCAAATGCTGCAGCAGGAAGAGTAAACCAGATCATAGTCATGGTACTTATGGGAATCTGCATGGGAGTGCAGCCGCTTATTTCTTACAATTATGGAGCAGGTAATCTTAGTAAGTTATCCGGGATTATGAAAAGAATACTGATCCTTTGTACTGTCGGTGGTGCTATGACAACTGCTCTGGTCATTTCATTCAGAACTGCGACTATAAGTCTTTTCCTTAAAGACGCGTCAGTTGCTGCGGTTGCTGAATCAATAATCACACTGTTGATGTTAAGTTCTCCGTTTTTAGGACTGTTTTATTTAGCAACCAATTTTCTGCAGGCTACAGGAAAGGCAGCAAGCGCAACAGTCATATCCTCGCTTCAGAAAGGGGCACTGCTTATCCCTCTTTTGTTCATTCTTGAAACTATATTTGGATTTTATGGTGTTATATACGCTTATGTTGTGGCGGATTTTTCAGCAGTGGTTATTGCTTCGATTGCACTGATAATAAACTGGCTTAAGGTAAAGAAGGAATTACAGACGGTATTACATCAAAATCTAAAGTTACATACAAAGGGGGATTACGGAAATGAATGTTATAACTGATATGCTTATAGGAATAAAATATTTTTTGGTTTATTTGTTTTCTCTTGCCGGTGTTGTCTTTTTGATAAATAAGATATTTGCGCTTCCAAAAGAGTTATTTCGTAAACTTCTCCATTTTATCGCGTTTTCATCGGTTGTTGTCATGATCTATGCAGCTAAAAACTGGATATCTGCATCACTGGTTCCAGTGTTTATTATAATGCTCATGTATCCGGGACTGAGCCTGGCAGAAAAAGACAAACGTTTTACGGAACTGGTAGTCGAACGAAGAAAAGGTGAACTGAAATCAAGCCTTTTGCAGCTGTTTGGTACAATAGCACTTATTATAACTATAAGCTGGGGATTTCTGGGACATAAAGAACTCGCTGTTGCAGCTATACTAATGTGGGGATTTGGAGATGCAGCGGCAGCGCTTATTGGGAAAAGATTTGGAAAGCACAAGGTTCTGCGTTTTAAGCACGTAGATCATAAGAAAAGCTGGGAAGGTACGGCTGCAATGTCAATAGTCGCATTTGCTTTTGGTATAGCAAGTCTTATGATTATCGGCAATATTCCAATAGTTTACTGTGTGATTGCAGTGATAATTGCTGCGCCTCTGGCTGCTATTACAGAGCTTGTTACAAAAAACGGATATGATACAGTTACTGTCCCTATCGTTTGCACATGTACTCTTTATCTTTCATATATTGCTATGGGAATTGCCTGAGTAAATAAAAGCCTGAGCATCTCATTTATTCTTGCGATAGGATGATGGAGTTACTCCATAAATCTTTTTAAATACTTTTACAAAATAGTTGTTATCCTGATATCCTACAAAGCTGCTGATATCCTGAATCGCATAATCTGTGTCCTTCAGGAATGAGGCAGCTTTTTCGCATCTCTTTTTTGCTATGTATTCACTTATCGTCTGCCTGGTTTCACTCTTAAAAATCTTCGAAAGATGGGAGATGGACATATTGGTTATTTCCGAAAGACTTCTAACAGTTATCTCGTTACCTAGGTGAAGCTCAATATATTCCATGACTTTCTGAACCGGTACTGAATAATCCCCAAGTGCAAGTTTATGTTCATGTACTGCTTCGGTAAGTTCCATAAGCATGTCATAAATGTATGTTTGATGGCTTGATGAATTAAGTGATGAATCCATTAGCTGGACATACTTCTGTGTGATGGCATTGATCGTGATGACAGACAGGCCGGAATCTTCGGCGGCTTTCCTGGCTAGTACTCTTAGTATAGCGAATGAGACTGCAGGGTTTGAATAAGTAGGATTTTCTTTCAAAAAGTCATAGTTAGCCGTTGATGCGGACATGATCTTGAAT
>JAFSQI010000022.1 GCA_017446685.1 Butyrivibrio sp. | reverse complement strand
TCCCGGCATCACACCGCTGTCTGCCTGGAAGAAGCTTAAGAAGTGGATTAAGATAAAGCCAGGACTCACCGAAAGACTCAGCTCTCTCGGCTACGATGGCACTACGCGCTCTTTCACCCCTGCACAGGTACGTGCAATCATCGAAGAATTGGGAGAGCCGTAAATAAATTACGGTACGCGCGTGGGAGAAATTTTGATGGAAATATTTGTTAGTACAGAAAATTATCCTTATCTTTGCAGCGGTAACTACAACGGAATCTTATGGACACAAGCTCTAACAAGGAAAAATACAAATCTGCTCTAACCAAGTGGAAATGTGACAACAATGTATTGTGGTATGCAAGAGAACCTCAAAAACCTGTATTCAGGCAGGGTGAGGATGCTATGGATTATGCAAAACGTATAGTTAAGTATAATCGAATAATGAAGAAATGGGAAACAGCACCAAAACCTGAAGATTACGGCTTGGTTCCTTTGTTAAGCGAGCATTATGAAATGTATATATCCCTGATATTAAAATTTGGCGCACAACATGTCAGGTTATTTAATTTTAGGTTATATAGTGAATTGGAGGAATTTGAAGATTTTCTGTTTGAACAGGGTTTTAGATATGAATCTGTGGAAAAGAATAATGGTGGAATCGAAATACAATTCGACACTTCTTATGATTTTGTATTTTCCAAAGAATCTGCCAAGTTTAGACTTGCTGTAGAAAGCGATGATAGTGTACATCTTACAGGTTTTTATTTTTATAACGAGAACGGATACAAAGATGAATGTCAGCGTCTCAATACTATAGCTGATATTCATGATCTCCTCATGAAGGATAATAGAGTTACCACTAAGAAGGTTAAGGGAGAAAAAGACTGTCGTAATTTTATTCAGGACTACACAGCAATTTATGAAGCTGCCAGATTGGAAGATAACAGTATATATATTACCACTATTGAGCGATACAAGAAACTGCCTAAATATAAATGGCCAACAATAAAGAGTGAATGGATAGGATACCTCTTACTCATATTGGCATATGGGTTGCCAATCGGATACGGACTGTATAATCTTGTAGAAGGAGATTCTGATTCTATTAATACCTTTTACAATCCCGGCAATACAGAAGAAGTTTATATATGCACAGGCCCGCAGGCTAAATCTTATCATAAGGATAAAGAATGCTATGGACTTCAAAGCTGTTCTTCTGATGTAGATATAATATCGGTTGATCAGGCAATAGATGATGGACGAAAACCATGCAGATACTGCTGTAAATAGTAAATTTAAGGGAGAATGAAAAATTTCTCCCTTTTTTCTTGCAAGTTTCACAAGATTTTCGTATCTTTGCACCGTCCAAAATTTATTAGAATCAGCGCAGAGGTTTGAGATCTGCTGTGCGAGAGCATGGCTTTTTTTCATATATACCTCCTTTGAATGAATGAACAATTTATATTGTATAACATTCCGTGCAGTAGTGTGAGGTAGTGGCGCAACACCCTCAAAGGTCTTTCGCGTTGATTCGACCTTGGACAACACTGATGCGCGGATTTCATTTTTGTCCAAAATGAATACAACGAAAAAATCTCGCATCGCTCAGCGATCACTGTTCTCTCAGGAGAATAATGAGAAGAGCACAGTCAACAGCAACAATTCTGTTGCCAAGTTATCAAACTATTTTAAGACTCGCGGAGGTCTGTTCAGACTCCTTGCGCTCTTCCCTGGCAATATGCCAGTGGCGGAAGCCTTGCGTCAGGCTCCGGCAGTTCTTACCAATACCAGAAAGGAGGTAGTCGTATGAGTAAGACTCTAAGAATCAGTGAAGAGGATCGTCAGTATATCATAGAGATTCTCCGAGAGACAAAGGATGATTTTCGTCGCGCCTTTAACGACCTCTCAAAGTCTTCATCAACGAAAGGTAAGCGTAAATTCGTATCTTACTGGTGTAACCTGGCAGAGC
>JAFSQI010000021.1 GCA_017446685.1 Butyrivibrio sp. | reverse complement strand
GCTGAGGGTGCTATTGGTATCGCTGAGAAGGCTAACTAGGTTCGTCAGAAGCCTCTTAGAGTTATTCTTAATGGTCTTGGAAAAGACGCAGCACAGATTATTTCCCGTATCAACGGCTTTACTTATGTAGAGACTCAGTATGACTACTACACAGGTGAGGTTAAGGAAGTATTCAGAAAGTGCTATTCTAAGGATGAGAATTCACCTCGTGCAAAGGTTAACTGCTACGGCGCTAACGATGTACAGGAAGGTGTTGCTATCATGTGGAAGGAGAACGTTGACGTATCTATCACAGTTAACTCAACTAACCCTACAAGATTCCAGCATCCTGTTGCAGGTACTTACAAGAAGGAGCGTACTGAGGCTGGTAAGAAGTACTTCTCAGTTGCTTCAGGCGGTGGTACAGGACGTACACTTCACCCGGATAACATGGCTGCAGGCCCAGCTTCTTATGGTATGACAGATACTATGGGACGTATGCACTCAGATGCTCAGTTCGCAGGTTCTTCTTCAGTTCCTGCTCACGTTGAGATGATGGGTCTTATCGGCGCTGGTAACAACCCTATGGTTGGTATGACAGTTTCAACAGCCGTTTCTATCGAGGAAGCTGCTAAGGCTGGTAAGTTCTAATCTGAAAATTTCTGATTGAAAATAAATAAAAACCGTGGTCGAAATTCGGCCACGGTTTTTTCATGCGTTAATATCTTTTGCCTTGCAGTTTATTTTGTCTTTAAAGAGATAATAAGCTAAAACGTGAAGAGACTGTTTGAAATCTCCATTAAAAATTCTTTCTAAAAGCTCTTTTTCGGAGATGGTGATAACATTTAGAAATTCAGTATCATCGAGCTCCTGTTCAGTTATCTTTTTACAATTCGTTGCTGCGTAAATGTGAACTCTGCTGTTAGATAGAGTTGCATTAGCAGGTGTGGTCAGGAGATGAGTCCAATTGTCAGAAGTGTATCCGGTTTCTTCTATAAGTTCACGCTTAGCTGCGGCAAAAGCATCATCTTCAGTAGCGATTATATTGTCATAAGTAATGTAAGGAACATCACTTTTTTCTTTGTATTCTATACCACCTGCAGGAAATTCTGTTGTGATTTCATCTATGCCATGCCTGTACTGTCTTACACACAAAAAGTTTCCCTCAGTATCAGTTGCAACTATCAAAGAAAAACTATGCTTCGAGTAATTGTAAACAGGGCCAATTTCTGAACCATCCGGCAGAACATATTTGTTTCTTCTAAAATCAATCCATTCATCCTGAATTACATGTTCCTCATTCTTTAACTTCCACATTAAACTGCTGTTATTCATGACTATCCTCTTTCTGCGGTAAGAATTTTGGTTACAATTCAGTCGTCAGCCGGATTATATGAGTGCGCATTTATGTCTACTCATATATTGGCTGACAACTGAATTGTAACCAATTTTGAAACTTCTTATCTGATGATACTCCAACATAATTATCATTTTCAAGTTTAATATGGTATACTGTTAATAGATGCTCTGTAAATAGTTTATGTGGTTACTGTTTGGATGAAATCGAGTAAACAGTGACTCTTGGTGGTGTATATGAAACTTGTTTCTGTTAATAAGCTCGAACCTGGACTTGTAGTATCAGAAAATATTTTTACGCTTGATGACAGACTTGTTCTGCCTAAGGGAACTATACTTGATGAAAATGATATTGAGAAAATCAAGGCTCATTCTCTTTATAATATTTTTGTAGAAGACCAGAAAAAGGCTGTGCCTAAGAAAGTAAATAAGCCTGTTTCCGGACTGTCATATAATGAAAAACTGCGCAATTCTGAGGAATTTATTAAATTCAGGCAGCATCTTGAAGAAAATGCAGAGATACTTGAAGAAAATTTCAGACTGATTGCAAATAATACAATTCCTTTGGAAGTCGATAAGCTCACTGATCCGATTTATCATCTTTTTGTTGAAGCCGGTGGTACAGCGGGTATATTTGATATGCTTCATAACTTAAGGGATAGCAATAATACTGTTTATATGCACAGTATTAACGTTTCACTTATATGCAATACTTTAGCTTCCTGGATGCGGCTTCCTGAAGATATGATTCAGTATGCTACTGCAGGCGGTCTTTTGCATGATATAGGTAAAGTGCTATTGCCGCAGGAACTTGTCAATAAGCAGACGGCGCTGTCAGAGTATGAAGAGAGAGTATTAAGAGAGCACGTTATAAGAGGCTATGACCTCATAAAAGATAAGGATATAAATATTCATATTAAAAACTGTGTTCTTATGCATCATGAGCTTAGAGACGGAACAGGGTATCCTTTGGGACTTAAAAATGACCAGATAGATCCGGTTGCTTCTATTGTTGCCATTGCAAATATCTATGACGAACTTACTTCCCAAAAAGGATACCGTGATAAAATTTGTCCCTTTACTGTAATTGAACAGTTCGAAAATATTGGTCTTGATAAATATGATACGAACGCGATTATGACCTTTCTTTCCAATATAATAAATACGTTTATTGCCAGTAGAGTTATGCTTAATACCGGACAGGTTGGCGATGTTATTTTCATAAATCCGGTTCATCTTTCAAGACCTGTAGTTAAGTGCGCGGATCAATTCATAGATCTTGCTGTACGAAAAGAAATTTCAATTGTTTCACTTGTTTAGAGTAAAAATGCACAAAAGCAGGAAACGTTTTTTGTAGAAAGCGTTTCTTGTTTATTCGTGGTCTTTAGTGTTATTATTTCATTAAGGAAACTGAAATAAAATAACACGTTTCCCATTCGTTAAGTTGTATAAGTTAGTTAGGATGGAAGAGGCTATGATAGAAAAATCGAAAGTAATATTTGGAAATAAGATAAGTGACAAGGATTATAACAGTGCACTTAAGTCCAAGAAAAGCTATATCAAAAAGTATGGCGATGATTCTAATACGGATTATAAAATAAGGGTAACTGATAATAAGGTCATTGGACCTATTCTCGGTGTAAAAAATGTTGAAGTTACTTCATCTATACCTTCTTCAGAAGGAAGCATGGATATTAATAAAGGTATTATTGTCGGAAATATCCGTATGGGATTTGGACACTATAGAATTTCAATGGCTATGGCTTCATATGCCAGACATCTTGGCTATACACCATATTGGATGGATCTTAATTCTTATTCTGAGACTACATGTACCAAAGTAATAGGAGCTCAGAATGATTTATATTCTCTTGGTTCAAGACTTTCCAAGAATCCTATTTTCAATAAGCTTGTCTGGGAACCTATGAATTATGAAGGTTTCAGGGCACTTTCCTATAATTCCAAGGATCAGAAAAATGCCGAGCTTATGGCTCCTGTTTATAAAAACGTTCCTAAGGATATTCCTGTGATTGCGACTCATGCCTGGCCGGCACAGGCTGCAGTACATGCCGGAATGAAATATGTTGTAAATGCGATTCCGGACAACTGGCCAATGGCACTTCATCTGTCTGAGGGAAGCGTTCATACAATCCAGTGCAAAAATGCATATATGGGTTATCGTATATTAAACGGAATGAACAAGAAAAAAGTTTGTAAGCCTATGCCGCAGGATGCGCTTGTCTATACAGGACATTATATTGATTATGAGCTTGTAAGCAATGTCGAGTCTGATTGTGCTGCAAGGATTGCCAGAAAGAAAAACGCAGAGCCGATGCGTTTTCTTCTTACAATCGGTGGAGCAGGAGCACAGAAGGAAATATTTGCTGAGATAATAAAGCATCTCATTCCGTATATAAAGAAGAATCAGGCTTTACTATATGTAAACGTTGGAGATTACAGAAATGTATGGGATCAGCTTTTATCAGAGATTCCGGAAATGAATTCGTTTAAAACGGAGCATATGGACAACTGGCAGGATACAGTTTCTTTTGCAGAAAAGGCACTTGATCCTAAACAGCATATTTCCGGCATTCATGGTTTTTATCATAAGGATATTTTTGAAGCGGTTTACACTACAAATCTTCTTATGAGAAGTGCTGATGTTCTTGTTACAAAGCCAAGTGAACTGGCATTTTATCCTATTCCAAAGCTCTTTATTAAGAGAGTAGGCAAGCATGAGATGTGGGGTGCTATTCATTCTGCCGAGATAGGAGACGGTACTCTTGAATGCAGAGATATACCACATACTATCCAAATGCTTGATCTGTTCCTTGAAACAAGACTTCTGGATGAGATGTGTGAAAGTATTGTTCTTAATAAGAACATGGGGATATATGACGGAGCGAAAAAAGTAGTGGAGCTTGCTGTAAAGCTCAAGGAGGGTTAATTTAAAATGTCTGAAAAAAGAACTTTAACAGGAGTAGAAAAGTTTGCTTATGGTATAGGCGCGGTAGCCAAGGACATGGTATACATGTTGTCTGCTTCATATATTCTTTATTACTTCCAGGATATCATGGGAGTAAGTGCGATTGCTATGGGAATCATCCTTTTGGTAGCGCGTGTATTTGATGCTTTTAACGATCCTATCATGGGTGTAATTGTTGCCAAGACTAAGACCAGATGGGGAAAATTCCGTCCATGGCTTATGATTGGTACAATTACCAATACAATACTATTAGTGCTTATGTTTGCTGCACCACCAACACTTGATGCAGGTGGGCTTATAGCATATGCAGCAGTTACTTATATTTTGTGGGGTGTTACTTATACAATGATGGACATTCCTTACTGGTCAATGGTACCTGCTTTCACTGAAAGCGGTAAGGAAAGAGAAGGCCTCTCTGCGCTGGCACGTTCCTGCGCAGGTGTAGGCTCAGCCATCATTACTATTGTAACAGTTATGGCTGTTGCAGCCCTTGGTTCAAAGATGGCAGCCGGTAGTGCTGACAATATTAACAGAATTTATGATAACTCCAATACAACCTTTGAAGTTACAGTTATAGAAAGAGATGCTGATGGTAATCCTACCAGCAATATGATTTTTCTTGATGATGCCAACGTAACACTTTCAGTTACTGCTACCCAAAAGGTGTTTGATGGAACAATTGGTGCTGAAAATGTAGCAGATGGTGTTGTTTACCTTAAAAATGACAATACAGAGTATTCATTCACTATTGGTAATCTTATTATGAATGAGGATCTTGGAAATAACGCTATTGAGATTTCCATGGATTCGGCTGATTGTGGCAAGGCCATTGTGGCTATCTACGTTCCTACAGATGAATTTAATGCCATTCCTGTTTCAGAACCTACTGATGTAATTATCAATATGAATTCTACAGTAGAAGTTGAGAGACTTGGTTTTAAGTATTTTTCACTTATAATAGGTATCGTGTTTATTCTGTTTATTACAATTACTTGTGTCTGCATCAAGGAGAAGTCTACAGTTGATATGAAGACAGCTTCTATTGGAGAAATGTTCAAGGCGCTTGTTCAGAATGATCAGGCAATGACAATTGTTATTACAATCGTGTTGGTTAATACTGCTTTATATATTACTTCAAACCTGCTTACCTATTTCTTTAAATATGACCTTGCAGGTAGTAACTGGCAGGGAAATTACACACTTTTTAATACTTTTGCCGGTGGAATGCAGATCCTTGCTATGATGCTGCTTTTCCCGCTTCTTAGAAAGAAGTGTTCAACACTTAAGATTTTCTACATTTGTGTAATAGCTGAAATATTAGGATATATAGTTCTTCTTGCAATGGCACTTAGCGGAGTTACGAGCGTATTTGCGTTCTTTATCCCGGGATTCTTTATTATGTCAGCTGCCGGAATACTTAACGTTGTTGTAACAGTATTTCTTGCAAATACAGTTGATTATGGTGAAATCAAGAACTATCGAAGAGATGAGTCTGTAATATTCTCTATGCAGACCTTTGTTGTTAAGCTTGCTTCAGGTATTGCTGCATTAGTAGCTTCACTTTGTCTTGCTATATTCAATATCCAGCAGGATAGTGCCAATGTACTTGATATGGCAGGTTTGTCTGAGAAGATTCGCAATTCAGGCGTTCTTGCATCAATTGACAATAGTTCTGTTATAGGACTTAGAATGATCATGACAGTTGGACCTACAATTGTTCTGGTAATCGCACTTTTGTTCTTCAAAAAGAAGTACATTCTTACTGATGAAAAACTTCAGGAAATTTCAGCAACGCTGGTTCGCAGAAAAACTGAAGAAATGTAAATAGCAAAGCGCTTTGCCATAAGCTATGGGCTAGGGTAAATTTTTTGTAGGATTGATAGAGAATAGTATATAGATTGCATGCAATGTAATATATAAAAGAAAAGGACAACCTTCTGTGTTAAAGTATTTGTTGGCACAAAAAAAGCACGGGAGGTGTCCTTATGGATAG
>JAFSQI010000002.1 GCA_017446685.1 Butyrivibrio sp. | reverse complement strand
CAGATGAGAAGTAACCAGCCTTTGCGATATTTACAAGCATCATCTTCTTCCACTTGTCACGTTTCTCATAATCAGCAAAGATTTCATCCTTCTTGGCGATGTAGCTCTCAAGGTCAATAAGAGTCATGAACCAGTCCTTATTAAGAAGTTCCTTGTGAAGTCTCTCAAGATTCTCCTTGTGTCCAATCTTAAGGCACTGCTTGCTTACGATAAAGTCTACAGCTTCCTTGATAACAGGGCTCTTCTTGTAATAATCCTTTGAAACATAATCAGCCTTCTTGTAGTGCTCAATAACTTCATCTGCGCTGATACCAAAAATAAAGATATTGTCATCTCCAACAAGCTCATGAATCTCAACATTCGCACCATCATCTGTGCCAAGAGTAATTGCACCATTGAGCATGAACTTCATGTTACTTGTTCCGGAAGCCTCCTTGGATGCAAGTGAAATCTGCTCGGATACATCACATGCAGGAATAAGCTTCTCAGCATAACTTACATTGTAGTTCTCAACCATTACAACCTTCATGTACTTATTTACATCAGGATCATTGTTGACAATCTCCTGAAGAACAAGAAGAAGGTGAATAATATCTTTTGCGATAACATATGCAGGTGCTGCCTTGGCGCCAAAAATAAATGTAAGAGGTCTTGTAGGCTTTTTACCACCCTTGATTTCAAGATACTTGTGAATGATATAAAGAGCATTCATCTGCTGTCTCTTGTACTCATGAAGTCTCTTTACCTGAATATCGAAAATTGAATCAGGATCAACCTCAACATTCTCATGCTCTTTCAAGTATGCTGCAAGCTCTTTTTTCTTGCCCATCTTGATAGCTTCAAGCTGATCAAGTACCTCAGGCTCATCAATGTGGTCAAGGAGTTTTTCAAGCTTATTTGCATCCTTCTTGAATCCATCTCCGATTGTCTGAGAAAGGAAATCTGCAAGAGGATGGTTACAGGAAAGAAGCCATCTTCTGAACGTAATTCCGTTTGTCTTATTATTGAACTTCTCAGGATAAATCTTGTAGAAGTCATTAAGTTCGCTTTGCTTAAGAATATCTGTATGGATTGCAGCTACACCGTTTATTGAGAATCCGTAGTGGATATCAATAAATGCCATGTGAACCTTCTTGTCCTTGTCGATGATCTGAACCTTAGGATTCTTGTATTTAGCTCTGATTCTCTTATCAAGCTCCTTGATATAAGGAACAAGCTGAGGAACAACCTTCTCAAGATATGCAAGAGGCCATGTTTCAAGTGCTTCTGCAAGAATTGTATGGTTAGTATATGCACAGGTCTTGCTGACTACTTCAATAGCATCATCAATATTGAAAGCCTTCTCTTCTACAAGAATTCTGATAAGCTCAGGAATGATCATTGTAGGATGTGTATCATTGATCTGGATAACAGCATGGTGATGAAGCTCATGAAGATCGTACTGACGCTCCTTCTGCTCTCTTAAAATAAGCTGTGCTGCATTTGATACAAGGAAGTACTCCTGATAAATTCTAAGCAGATTTCCTGCTTCATCTGAATCATCCGGATAAAGGAAAAGAGTAAGGTTCTTGTCAATCTTGGTCTTATCAAAATCAATTCCCTCTTTTACAAGGCTCTCATCAATTGACTCTATATCAAAAAGACGAAGCTTATTAACACCTGTGTCGTATCCGACAATGTCCATGTTGTAAAGTCTTGATACTACCTTCTTATCGCCAAAAGAAATATCGAAGGTTGTATCTGTCTTCTCAAGCCAGGACTGCTCTTCAATCCAGTCATTTTTTTCTGCGCACTGAAGATGATCCTTAAACACCTGCTTAAATAGTCCAAAATGATAGTTAAGGCCGATACCCTCGCCTGCCAAACCAAGAGTTGCAATTGAATCAAGGAAGCATGCTGCAAGTCTTCCAAGTCCGCCGTTTCCAAGTGAAGGTTCAGGCTCGCACTCTTCAATCTGTGCAAGTGACTTGCCGTTCTTTTCAAGAATAGCCTTTACTCTGTCATATACTCTTAAATTGATAAGGTTGTTGGACAAGAGCTTACCAATAAGGAATTCCATTGAAATGTAATAAACTTTTTTCTCACCGTTATATACTTCTGCTACATCCATGAGACGTGTTGTCATATCAAGAAGTACATAATAAGTTTCCTGATCTGTACACTCCTTAAGAGACTTGCTGAATTTGTCCTGTGCTATCTCTTCAAGCTGTTCTTCAAGATTAAGAACAAGTACATCGCGTTGCATGTTTGTGTGCTTAGACATAATAAATCTCCTCTCGCAAAAAACTACTCTTACACTATAAAACTCTTTTTCAAAACAATAGTTACTGATTTTCAACTATTATGGAAAACGTTTTCTTATTTATGTACATTCACTTTACCACAGGAAAACGTTTTCCGCAAGTGTTTTTTAACAAATTATATCTTCATACTTCATACGTACCAAAGTATGGGGCATTGTGACCTTTCTGCCCTCTTCTCCTGCCATAAGTCTTCCGAGCTCTTCAAGCGCCTCTTCAGATATTCTGACAAAATCCTGCTTTACTGTATTCATCTGCTTTCCAACATAGCCCATCAGTATTATTCCATCAAACCCGCATACAGGTCTGAAAATATCCATTTCTATAAGTGCCTTCATAGCTCCGATTGCCATAAGGTCAGAGGCACAGACGACGCAATGATTATTTTTGCTGTATCGCATGGTGAGCTCTCTTGCTCTAAGTTCCGAGAATTTACCGTTCTTTACATTAAGCTTTAGCTTTTTTTCTTCGCAGAGCTTCTTTATTCCCTCAAGTCTCTGGGCTGTCACATACCCGTTTTCCTCACCGGCTATATAAAGAATCTTCTTGCACTTATTTTCTGTAATTGTCTTCTTTGCCACATCATACTGCGCCTGCACATGGTCAATGCTTACAGATGACGTATTGGCATTTACCATCGGAGCATCAATTACAACAATTTTAAATCTTCCGCCATTGATTAGCTTGTGCAGCACCTTGTCTTTTGTGGTCATACCGTAAATTATTATGCCCTTTATTCCCTGAGACTCAAAATATGCTGTCACTTCATCAACACTCATATCCTCAATCATAGAATGAAAAACTGTTATTACATCAAACTGAAGCTCTTTTGCCTTGTGAACTGCTCCGGATATATACTGCATATTTATCTCATCACTTGCTGATGTGTTGAGGTTAAGTCGTATCAGCAATGCAACTCTTCCAACCTTTTTGGAGGAAAGACTTGCCGCCACAGCATTTGGAACAAAGCCCAGTCTTTCAACTACTTCATTGACCTTTTGCTTTGTGGCTTCGCTTACATTCGGATAATTATTCAGCACCTTGGAAACTGTAGATATAGCAACGCCTGCCTCCCTGGCTACGTCCTTGATTGAAACCATAAATTCCCCTCGTTTCCCGAAGAATAAAAACTTCGTGATTTTAAAAATGGAAATCGTTTTCCTAATATACCTATATTAACTTCCACAGCTGTTTTTGTCCAACAAAAGCCTTTAATTTAACAGATTTTTTATTCCTTCATAATCTTCTTTTGCAAATAATAACCTCATTTTTTCAAATTTTTCACTATCCTCAGCAGGCATCTCATAATCTGCAATTTCACAAAGTGTCATACCGACCATTCTGTAGTTTTCAGAGTAAATACTGTCTCTTATCGTGTCATATGCCATGTCAATAATAAATCTGTCTGAAATATTTACACTGTCTATTTCCTCATTCTCTGCTTCTTTTTCCTCTTCCTTTGGAAAAACAGCCTCAAGTCCTTTCACGAACTTTGAAAGCTCCTCAAGAATGCTGCCCGTTTCTTTTTCTATAAACTCTATGTTTTCTTCTTTTCCCGCTTCTTCGAGCGCCATTGCTTTATCTGCAAGATAATCTGCACCTATCATTCTTGCAGAGCTCTTTAATGCGTGAACCTTTATGGTGTAATTCTTCCAGTCTTTTCCCTCATAAAAGTCTTTTATTTCAGCTATTCGCTGACCTGACGAATCATAAAAAATCTTAAGAACAGTTTTAAAGGTATCCTCTGAGCCATTGTTTATCAGCGCTTTCTTTGGATCAATGCCTTCAATTTCATCATACCAGTGTTTTTCTTTGTGCTTATTAAAATCAGATGCAGACCTGACTTCAAAATTTATTTTTTCGTCTTCATCATCTGAAGAATACTCTTTTTTATCTTCGCCTGCATCTCTTGAATTTTTCCACTCGCCCTTTAGTTCAATTTTTTCATAATCATACTTAGGCGCAAGGATGATTCCAAGATTATAAGGCTGATCCGCCTTAGTCAAAAAAGAAAGTCCGATTGACCCGGCACCGCAGTTAAGTGCCATTACTGCTGATACCTTTTGGAAAAAGATATGCTTAAACTCATGCCTTTTAAGTATTCTTTCCCTAATAATCTCAATTTCCTGCCCGGTAAGGGAATCGTACTCAACAAATAAGACATCAAGATCCGGATCAATTCGTCTTCTAAAGACAAAATCTATATATTTTTTGTAGGCCATTATGCGTTCACCGATAAACAAATGCCTTACGAAAAGTCTGCTGTCCTTTAGGCTGATAAAAGGACGCAATGAAAAAGCATTCATAAAACCGTATATTCCTTTTCCAATTATGCCCCTGCTCATCATGAACTCAGCGTCATTAGTAACAAAGCTGCAGTTGACATGCTCTTTTACCCTGTCAAGTTCCTCAAGGATTCTGTCAACTCCCATGCCCTGAATAGTCATTCTATACGCTAAAAGAACCAGCATTCCCGTTGCACATGAATTAAAGCCTGTATCATAAACACGCACATTTTCATAGGCTCTTGCTGCTTTGCAGGCATTTGAATATTCGGCGCTTACACCGGATGCAATCGTAATATAAATTACATTATGAGCTTTGTTCATCTCCATTCCGAAGAACTTTTCAAATTCTTCAACTGTCGGAGGTGCAGAGTCAAAGGCTGTTCCGCTCTGGGCATAGCGAATCATTTCATCTGTGCCCGCTTCTATACGGTCATAATAGCTTTTACCATCTGCTATAACTGTAAACGGAATTATATCAATACGGCACTCATTAAGTGTCCTGGTGGGAAGATCGCACATACTGCTGGTTGCGATGACTACAGGCATCTTCTTTCTATAGCCTCTTGAAGTGTTCATCTGTGCCTTGGCAATATCATTTACACCTGTCTTAATGATCTTGCTTCCCTGAAGGTGTATAAGAAGCATGTCCTCAAGCTGCTGCCCCGTAACAGGCTTAACCAGATATCCGTCAAAGCCGCTTCTGCTGTATAAATCTATATTTTCACTCCCTGCATTTGCAGTAAGTACTATTATAGGAACGTTATTATTAAGACCACCCGCCTGCTTTCTTATATTCTGCAGACACTCTATTCCATCCATCATCGGCATAAGATGATCCATGAAAATAATGTCATATCTTTTGCTGAGAGTTTTGGATAATGCTTCCATACCGCTTCTTGCTGTTTCGATTTGTATTTTGGTATCAGCAAGAAGTTTCTTTTCAACCTCCAGATTCATGTTGTCATCATCAACAATAAGAATTCTGGCATCGGGCGCTGTAAAAGCAGGCATATACTTAGCTTCATTTTTCCTAAAGCCTGTGCTTGTAATATTGACGTTTCCTATTACATCCGGACTTGTGACCTTCTGCCACAGCGCAACCATAAAGGTTGAACCTTGAGTATACACACTGTTGACCGTAATCTTTCCATCCATAAGTGTAACAAGCTGCTTTACTATAGAAAGACCAAGACCTGTACCTTCTATTTTGTTGTTTTTTTCTTCATCCACTCGCTGAAAAGCATCAAAAAGATACGGTATCGAATCCTGCTTAATTCCCATACCGGTGTCTATTACAGAAAACATAAGAAGTATCTTATCTGCCTTAGTATCCTCTTTTTCTATATGAAGCGTAACAGAGCCTTCATTAGTGTATTTAACCGCATTATTTAAAAGATTTATCAAAATCTGCTTGATGCGCACTTCATCACCAAACAATTCGCTCGGAATAGTCGGATCAATCTCAACTTTGAGCTCTAAGCCTTTTTGCTCAGCGCGAAGCCATATCATATTTACAATTTCAGAAATCATTGATCCAAGATTATAATTTACCGGGATTATATCCATTTTTCCCGCTTCGATCTTGGACATATCAAGAATATCATTTACCAGTGCAAGCAGTAATCTTCCTGCACCCTGAATATTATTGGCATCTCTTAATATTTCTTCCGAGGCATCGCTTTGCCTTAATATAATCTCATTTAATCCGAGAATAGAATTTATGGGCGTCCTGATCTCATGACTCATGCTGGAAAAAAATCTGCTTCGTGCCCTGTTTAATTCCTCAACCTTTTTGGTTTCCTCTTTTGCTCTTTTATTTTCTTCCCTGAAAAGCCACTCAACAAACCATACCATACAGCAGCAGACGTTTCCGACTATAAGTACCGAAATAAGTGAATCAAGATAAAACATTTCTGTTGTATGCCGGCTTATAGAATTATGAAAATGATATCCCAGGACATAGAAAAAAGAGGTTTCAGCAGTCAGTAAAAACAGCATTGCAACTTTCCACTTACCACTAAGAACAAGGCCGGTGTACAGATATGCAAAGATAATCCATAAAACACCACCGCCTTCTATACCTCCGCCAAAGAAAAATAAAATAGGCAAAAGAACAAACATAAGACCTATAACTATAAATCTTACGGCAAATTGAACCTTTTTCTTCTTTACAGAAATAAATGTGATTATTGGAACAACTATTACCGAAATAATTATCGAAACAATCTCAACAATGTTTTCTCCCAGAATAATGTCGCCAATAAGAGCCAGCATAACTACAAAATCAGTTATAACTGTCAGCATTACAAATACTCGATCCCTAAAGCTCCTTGCCGGATCTTTAAGCATCTCTTTAAACTTCTCAAAGATCCCGGGCATCACTTGGCACCTCCATTTGAGCGGATTTTCCCATCCGCAAGGGCGCGATTCATAACTCTTTCAAATTTCTTTATCACTATTGGTTTGCTGATAAATCCATCAAAACCTTCTTTAGCAAACATCTCTCTAGCACCTGACATAGCATTTGCTGTAAGTGCTATAACGCATACCTTTTTGCCTTTTTGCTCTGCTACAGACTTGATATTCTTCATTGCTTCGATGCCATCCATTTCCGGCATCATGTGATCCATGAAGACTACATCATATTCATTTTCTTCATATTTGATAATTGACTCTTTGCCACTTCCTGCGGTATCTATTATCATGTTGTACTGCTTAAAAAGACCTGTTGCCACCACAAGGTTCATTGGTTCATCATCTACAATAAGTGCGCGCACACCGTCAAGATTCGGCTTTCCGTCATCCTCTTCCGGAATATTTCCATCAAATTCCAGATCACCATTTAATATCTTTATAACAGGATAACCATACAAAGGCTTTGGCATAACTATTACTTTGCTGTCTTCATTTGGTCTAAAAGATGATGGAGCAGTTATTATTACTTCAGCCCTCCCTTCACCTGCAAGTCTGTCGTGAAATTCAGAGTTGTCCTCATATTCCTCTACTCCCATAAATACATGGGTGACATTTCCAAGATCAAGGAGTCTTTTAAGCTCATCAATTGTAGGTGCATCATAGAGATTAAGTTTAAGTCCAAGCGCCATGGTAGTTGCCATAGCCTTGTGAAACTGTCGTACAGCTGCAATATTGTATTTTTCAGGAAAAGCATGGAAAGCTACATTTATGACCTTATCAGTTTCAAGACTAAGACAGGCAGATGCATCCAATACTTCTTGCACGATGCTTACTTTAACAGTTGTCCCTTTATTTTTTTCACTTTCTATAATGACAAAACCATTCATCAATCTGACAAAGCCATATACTATAGAAAGCCCAAGTCCAATTCCTGCGCTGCTTTTCGTTCTCTTTTGCCCTATCTGATATTGTCCCTCTGAAATCCTGGCAATATCTGATTCCGTCATACCACATCCGGTGTCCGTTATCTCGATATTGAGATTTACGCCATATTCTTTTTTTATTGAGCTTATCTTAAGATATACGCCTCCGCTTTTTGTGTATTTAAAAGCATTGTCCAGAAGATGCGTGATTACCTTTGTTATCTTGCCGGAATCTCCTTTCATAAGAAGCGGAACTGCCGGGTCAAGATCTATTACAAATTCAATCTGCTCATCGTGATTGATTACCCTATAGCTTGTTGCAATATCGTTAATCAAGGACGTGATCATGTATTTATCTTCTTCGAGCGTCACGTCACCTCTTTGTATTTCGCTATAATCCTGGATATCCTCGATCTGATGTGAAAGACGAAGTCCTGCCTGTGCAATTGACAAAACATCTTCTCTCATACTTTTTTTCAAAATAATTGTCGACATACCATTTATTACGTTGACCGGTGTTCGAAGCTCATGAGAAATATTGGCAAGGAAATCCTCTATGCCGCCCTTTTCCATTTTTTCTTCGTCTTCTCTTCGTTTAAGCTCATCTTCTACACTCATTTCATGGCGCAAAAATATAGTAAATGCCTTATAAAGACATATTTCTGTAAGAGCATGCAAAAGTAATCGTGAAATAACATCGACATTTAAAATAATCCATCCACTATAGATTGCCCATGCTGTCTGTAGAAACATGATGCAAAAGAATTCTATGATTATAAAAGTCAGAAAGTCGCGTCTTTTAAGAAGAGTTGAAGTCATCATTAAAAGCGCAGAAAATACCACTATATCAAAATAGCTTGCATAGTGAATTCCATGATAAAAGGCTATTGCCATAGAAAAGACAAGGTAAAAGTTTTCTCTGAATTTAGTTTCTTTATACTGATTGATATGAAACCACCAGATTGCCATAAGACCACATAAAATCAGCGGTGGAACCCAGAATTCCCACTTCTGGACTACACCCTCCAAAATGGTCCCTATGCAGAAGAAAGACATTATAACTACTGCAGCATTATGAAGTTTAATGTCACCTATAGTTTTTTTATCCAATTTTTTAACTCATTTACATATCTCTGCGCTTATGGTAGGTTACCTTACTTCCCGGAACTTTTTTGCTCTCATAAGTACAGGAATCTGCTCTTTTATATAACTCATCAAAAGAGAATGTATCTGTAGGCAGATAAAAAGCAGCGCCGATACTTATATGCACAGTGTAACCGGACATTTCCGGAATAACCATGTTTTCAACGGATTCGATAAGTCTTTCAACTACAAGATTACCTGACTCTTCATCAAATATATTGGGAGCAAATACAGCAAATTCATCTCCGCCAAGACGCATTATTATGTCTTGTGTTCTAAAATTCCTGCGCATAGCATCAGCTATTCCGATAAGTACTTTATCTCCCACATCATGACCAAAATTGTCATTTACATATTTAAACTTATCAACATCAAATAGAAGGAACATTCCTCCTGTTCCCATAAGAAGCTGTTCACGTATCTTCTTTTCTCCGCTTCCGCGATTATTAATGCCCGTCATAAGGTCAGTATCAGCCATATACTGAAGCCTGTCTCGTGCTCTCTTTTCCTCATCTATAAGCTCAACAGCCCATATAACATCGGTAACGTTCTTATTTGAGTCTCTGTTTACTACTATAAATCTTCCACGATGCCACAGATGGTCATAGTTCAGAAATTCAATTGAAAGTGTGTCATGATTGCGCATTCTTTCATCCAAAGTATCCAGATCAACAAACTTTAGAACCTCTTCCTTTGAGCGCTCATCAGTAACTTCATCCATTACCCTCTTTATCAGAGTTTTAAGGTTTGTATTAATTAGACTGATTGACTTTCCGACCTTATAATCCTTGCAGGTTATCTGTTCAAAAGTATTATTGACAAGGTCCATTCTATGCATAGTCACATAAACGTTGGCAATTGAACCTATATTTTCTGCATTTTTTATAGCTTTGGCATCCTTGATGTAGCTATTGATATTAAGGTATATGATAATAATGATTCCTAAGCACAAAAAGGCACCAAAAACTAATATACTTCTAAAAAGAGGTTTAAGGTCTCTGTCAGAATCTGTAACTGTAACAACATTTAAATCAAGTAATATTTCCTGTCTGAACCCCAAAAAGCTCTTTTGATCTATATTTATCCTAAAGAGCCCTCTTTCATCACAATTCCTGCTTTCTGTATAGATAGCATTTCTTATTATCCCATCGTCAGTAGCATAGTTTTTTCCAATTTCTTCTTCATCTGAATGAGCTAATATCATACCATCAGATCTCATCAGCATAACTTTATGATAATCATCAGTTTGCACCACTTTTGCAGTCATAGCCTGAAGTGTTTCCACCAAAATACCAAAAGTGACAACACTTTTACCATCCTCCAAAAGCTTAGATACTGCAATGATCTCATCACCTGTTCTTGCATCTACAAATGGTCCTATAACAACAACTTTTCCACCTGCTTCAAGAGCGCAAGTATACCAGGGTCTTGCTAAGGCATCATAATTTTCATCAGGATTCCAGCTTATGGGATCAAGAAGTTTTCCTCTAAAATATCCAAAAATACTTCTGATCCCGCCCATTGCTATCGGACCTAATTTATCGCTTTCGTTATCCAGATAACGAATAATTTCTTCATCTGATACATCCTTTTCAATCATATAATCAATCGCAGATGCTGAAGCCATAATAGCTATATCTATCTGATCCAGATAACTTACAAACGCTGCAGAAGTCTCATAAGCCACGTTTATTGCTTTATCTTCCATATCACGGTAAAAGATATCATAGTAAAAATAGAAGACCTGGCTCATAGCAGTAACAAAAAGTACCGGCCAGATTACGAACGGCAGAACTGTTATAAACTTTGTTTTTTTAATTTTTCCCAAAATTTTATTCTTAATCCTGTCCATTCTCACCTACTGTTCACTATCATAAAGCACGCTTCAGTAAAAAATTTCTGCAATTTGTCTGAATTGCATCCGTCTACTTAAGAGAATCTGTTATCTTGTTCCATATTTCTGTTGTCGGTTGGGGCTGATAATGAATCCCATCAACAGTATCAATATACAAATCACTACTTGACTGAATATAAGAATATAAATCTATGACCTTAACATTGTTCTGCTTAGCCCATGAACTAAGTGCACTATTGTACTGCACCTGCCTTTCATTTACGTAATACACCCTGTCAAAATCATTAGCAAGCGCAGTATCATCCGTAGGTCCGACTGTGCAAAGAACCAGCTTTTTACCCTGCTGCAAAAGACTGTCATAAAAGGACTGATATGGCGTAAAATCGCCATAGTCATTGCATCCCATCCAGGAAACAAGCGTATCAAAGTTTTCCATTCCAACGCTGTTTACAGCAGCAATCATATAGTCACTCTGACAAGCATCTTTGCAAAAAACTCTGATTCCATCATGAACCTCATCCCAGATTTCTTCTCTGCTGCCATCGAACATATCAACAGATCTGGAATCTCCGGTATATATAATCCTGCCGTAATCAATAGGTGCCGGAGATTCTGCCTTGGAAATAGCTTTTTCCTGACCTACACATCCAAGTAGGAGTAACGTTATCAACGCTAATACTGTTATTATTTTGTATTTCATTTTATCTATCATCTGGTTACAACCTTTGTTCCTCTATGGCGGTTGATTCCAATACTGCCTCCGGTTCTGATGATTTCTTTAATATATGTGTTCATAATTTCCTTATAAACAGTCTTTCCATTCTTATCAAAATTCAAATTTACAGAATCGAATTCGTCACTATCATAAATGATAGCCATTGCTGTCCCATCTTCTGCCTTGAGAATAAGGAATGTCTTTTGATCTTCTGTAATTGTTGTATACTCGTAGCTTTCTGTTTCAAGGAAGTTCTCAATATCCTCAACAGCTCCGCCAAGAGCATCTGCTGCCTTGTCCATGTCAAGTTCTGCAGGCGTCTGCGCAAGATCTTCCGGTGTCTCTTCAAACTGCGAAAGAAGCTCCTTTGCACTTTCTTCTGACATCTGCTGTGTTTCCCCTACAACCTCATTAGTCTCTTCTGTCATATTTTCCACTTTTGTAATACTCTCCTCCATACCATTCATTTCATTATTTTCAAGTGATGCTCCCTCAGCCAATGCAACTGCTTCCATTGACGGTTCAAACATTGGTGCTTCTTCCGGTATTTCCTCAGGCTCTGTAAGTGCCATATCCATCGCAGTTTCCGGTATTGCTTCTACTGCTACTTCTGGCGCTACCTCCGGCATTGCTGCTACTTCTGGCATAGCTTCTACCGGAATTTCAGGTGCTGCTTCTGCTACCGGCATTTCCGGCATTGCTTCAGGCATTGCTTCTGTCGGTATTTCCGGTGCTGCTTCTACTACTGGCATTTCTGGCATTACTTCAGGAATTGCTTCTGCTGATATTTCAGCTGCTGCTTCTGCTGTTGGTGTTTCTCCAACCATCGCATTCATTAACGCATCCATATTCATTGGTTCTTCGGCTACCGCTTCAGGTGCTGCCTCAGGTATTGCTTCTACTGGTATTTCAGGCATTGCATCTACTGGCATTTCCGGTGCTACTTCTGCCGCTGGTGTTTCTCCTACCATTGCGTTCATTAACGCATCCATATTCATTGGTTCTTCTGCCACCGCTTCAGCCGCTGCCTCAGGTATTGCTGCTACTTCAGGCATCGCTTCTACTGGTATTTCAGGTGCTGCTTCTACCGGAATTTCAGATGTCGCTTCAGCTACCGGCATTTCCGGCATTGTTTCAGGAATTGCTTCTGCTGGTGTTTCTCCAACCATCGCATTCATTAACGCATCCATATTCATTGGTTCTTCTGCCACCGCTTCGGGCGCTGCCTCAGGTATTGCTGCTACTTCCGGCATCCCTTCTACTGGTATTTCTGGTGCTGCTTCTACCGGAATTTCAGGTGCCGCTTCAGCTACCGGCATTTCTGGCATTGCTTCTGCTGCTACTGGTATTTCTGGCATTGCATCCACTGGAATTTCTGGTGTTGCTTCTGTCTCAGGTGCTTCTCCAACCATCGCATTCATTAACGCATCCATATTCATTGGTTCTTCGGCTACCGCTTCGGGCGCTGCCTCCGGCATTGCTGCAACTTCTGGCATTGCTTCTACCGGAATTTCAGGTGCCGCTTCAGCTACCGGCATTTCTGGCATTGTTTCAGGAATTGCTTCTGCCGGTATTTCCGGAGCTGCTTCTGCCGCTGGAACTTCTCCAACCATCGCATTCATTAACGCATCCATATTCATCGGTTCTTCTGCCACCGCTTCGGGTGCTGCCTCAGGCATTGCTGCTACTTCAGGCATCGCTTCTACTGGTATTTCAGGTGCTGCTTCTACCGGAATTTCAGGTATCGCTTCAGCTACTGGCATTTCCGGCATAGCTTCAGGCATTGCATCCACTGGAATTTCTGGTGCTGCTTCTGTCGCTGGTGTTTCTCCAACCATCGCATTCATTAACGCATCCATATTCATTGGTTCTTCAGCTACCGCTTCTGGCGCTGCCTCAGGCATTGCTGCTACTTCAGGCATTCCTTCCACTGGTATTTCTGGCATTACTTCGGAAATTGCTTCTGCTGGTATTTCAGTTGCTGCTTCTGCCGCTACTGGCATTTCCGGCATAGCTTCAGGGATTGCTTCTGCTGGTATTTCTTGCATTGCTTCTGTCGCAGGTGTTTCTCCAACCATCGCATTCATTAACGCATCCATATTCATTGGTTCTTCAGCTACCGCTTCTGGCGCTGCCTCAGGCATTGCTGCAACTTCCGGCATTGCTGCTACTTCAGGCATTGCTTCTGCTGCTACCGGCATTTCCGGCGCTGCTTCTGTCAATGCCATATCTACTTCCGGTGCCATTTCAGCCATAGCCTCTTCGGCAGGAGTTGGATTTCCACTTAATGCATCAATTTCAGCATTTAATATAGCATCAAGATTCTCAGCAGGAGTTTCAGCAGCCTGCTCCATTTCAGCTTTTTCAGCTTCATGACTTGCCGCAAGAATAGCATCCAAATCAGGAAGGTCAGTGATTGGCCCACTTTCAGCTTTCGTATTGGAATGTTCGTGCCGTATTATCTCATCTACGGGCGATTCCACAGGTCTTCCTTCTTCCTGTCGAAGCGCTGCCAAAAGATCATCTACATTGGCGCTAGATAAATCTTGTCCTTTTAACAGTTCCTGTGTGCTCATGCCGTCCATGCTGAATCTCCTTTCAAGCTATTATCATTTTTTATAAAAAATTGTTCATAATTTAATTCATTACCATAAAAGACAAATACAGTCTATTTATATTATCGTTTATTTCTAAATGATTTAAAATACCTATTTTATAAAAATATTTTTAAAAAAAAATTTCATTTTGCCACATAAACCGTAGCAATAGGAATAATACGGATTCCAAAGTAAGTGTTTGAGTTTTTGCAATAAAATATAATATTCAAAAATTTATAGACATTTAATTATTTATATTAACAGTTTATGCTTATAATTATCTTATTGAATCGGGCAATTGATATTATTTCAAAATCGTAAAATTTGAGGGGGGAAATATGAAAACAAAAATAATTACTCTATTGCTATCATCAACTTTAATCTTCTCTGTCATCACAGGGTGTGGCAATTCTGTCACAGATAATTCCGTAAGCGAAACTCAAACACAAGACACAGCGGCCACTTCAAGTTCAGAAAGTTCCGTTACAATAAATACTCCCATGGCAGATAATGAAAAATCATCACCGGCTTCTTTTGATGAACTTATTAGTTCTCTTTGTGCCGGACAGTCCTATACTTACGCACCTATTTATGAAGGCGATAATGCTCTTCTGGTGACAAGCTATATTTTTGATGATTTTGAAGGCCACCTGGCAACTCATGAAGCAACTATTTTTATCGAAAAAGACAATTCTATAGAAAAAGTCACTACAGTACAAAGTAGTGGTACAGCCTACCCAATTGCCATTACAGATGACAACAGTTTGATAATATCAAAGAGAAACTCTGTTGCTAAAGGCTACGTAAGCAAGGATACCGGCAAATTTATTATTACAGAAGAATCAAATATTGATTATCTTGCATCTGAAGAAGGCATATATCATAACTACAAAGATGGCGTAACTGAGATCAAGGAAGATTCTTCATTATATGATGAACTTCTCCAGAATTATCAGGATTCAGAAATACTTAGCTTCACAAAAGCCGGAGTTTCATCTGATGGAACACCACAGTTTACAGGTGCTGTATACGCTGCATACAAGGGTGATAATCAGTACGATGTTTCAAGCTACTATATTTTTGATAGTGAGACCACAGGTTCCACTATGACACCTGACGGCATTTCAGGTCTTCCTTTTACATATGAAATAAGTGGTGAAGATATCACCTTCCATTTCGCATCAGAGGACGATCAGACAGTTACAAAATTCAGTTGGGAAAACACCGCTTTCCCAACGTTAACTCCTTCTGATGATAGTGAGATCACCTATCTCTCATGTCTTAATAACTGTGATGTAAAAACCTTCGACGTCACAAAATATTACGACAATGATAACAACCTCTATATGGCAGTCAAAGAATTTGACGAGACTTCTCTTACCGGAGATTTATATCATAATGAAAGAATAAATGCCAAATATGTTGATGAGGCAACCGAAGGCGATAACTTATACTCTATTGACGGAACACAATTTACAGCAGTTTCTTTTGAAGATGTCAATAAAGAAATTGAATACGCAACAGATGAGGAATTCAAGAAAGATGTTGTCGGTAAATCAAGATTTGATGGTTTCCTTGTAAAAAACAGCGATGATGACTTCTATTATGCCCTTGAAAAAGAAGAATATGCTGAGGAATATGATGTTGTTCCAATGCTCAATGAAGGACATGTAAGAAAACTTCTTGAAGAAAATGTAACCTTTACAATCAAAGAAAACTGTGAAATAACTTTACAGAAGTTTGTTAATGACGGTGACTTTGATAATCTCGAAAGTGAATACATTATCGGTAGAGAATTAGACTGGGACAGCTATCCAAATTGGTCAGAAAATGCTAAAGAATACTATTTGACAAATGATATGCTTGTTGCTATAAGTGTCATCGACGGCGAACTTTATAACATTTTACAGATTTATGTTCCCTAAAAAATAATATAAAAGAAATATCCTATAAAAAGCACTCCAACAGTTATTCATCGCTGTACGGAGTGCCTTTTTTGTACTGAAGTATATAATAAATCGTCTAATTTAGAGAAACTACTCACCCGCATTAAGTCCCGCCAAAAATTGCTTTGTGCGCTCTTTTTTAGGATTATTTATCAGATCTTTTGCATTTCCCTGCTCAAGAATGAACTACCCTCACCGACTCCACGTCGGAAAAGGTTTCTGTTATGCCGCATGGCGGCATGAACCTGCTGGATGCTCTACGCACCCTGCAGAACAGGGCATGTCCACTATGCCCCTATCCCATTGGCTTACCTTTGGGAATACTTTTCTTAAGATGTTTGCAGCTCCATTTATGTCTGCATTTGTTATTGTACCATCGTAGTGCCTGTATAGTCCCCTCTGTATCCGCTTTCCAGAAAAAGAGTAGCTTTCCAGGCTATTCTTTTTATACACAGGGATATAGTCTTTTGCAAGAAAGTCAGCCTTTGATGTGTAGCTTTCCTCTGTGAGGACAAACTTTATACCATATTCAGCAAGTTTGTAT